>NZ_LZIL01000051.1 GCF_001667075.1 Mycobacterium sp. 852014-52450_SCH5900713
GGGGCCGGGGCCGGGGGGGGGGGGGGGGGGGGGCCAGGGGGGGGGGGGGGGGGGGGGGGGGGGGGGGGGGGCCCGCCACCACGCCCGGATCACCGGGGGCCGGGTCCGGATCCGCCAGCGCCGGAGCGGCGCTCAAGACCAGTGCCAAACCCATGACCGAAGCCAATCCGGCTGCGTTCAGGGCGGCCCAAAGCCTCCCTCGCGTCCAGCCCGACATATGCATCCCTCCACGCTCGAGTTCCTGACACAGTGTGGCATAGGGCGCACTCCAGCTAACGTATTCCGGGGTGCCCCGGCGCCCCGTTCCGACCGCATTTGCGCCGTTGAGCTGGCCAGCTATGAATCGCGTGAGCTTGTCGGCGCAACGTCGAGTGCGTGGCGGTTGGCCGCCGCACCGACCAGCGCGGCGGCCATCAAACCGGCCGAGGCGACCAGCATCAGGACAATGCTGCGCTCGTACAGCAGGCCGCCGGCCAGCGCGCCCGCCATGATGCCCACCTGAAACGCCGTCACGTACAGGCCCGACGCCCCGTCGGGATCGTCGGCCCCACTGCGCATCGCCGCGGACTGCATCATCGGCGACACGGCGGTCGCCATCGCCCCCCAGAGCACGATCGCGGCGGTCCCGATCAGGGCTGCCGCCGCGGCGGGCCGCCCGCCCAGCGCCAGCGCGGTCAGCACGACGAACGCGGCCGTCAAGCCGGTCATGCAGCCGATGATCGCCCCTTTGGGCCGCCGGTCGAGCGGCCGCGCCACCAGGCCCACGGCGACCACCCCGGCGGCGCCATAGGCGGCCAGCACCCACGCGAGGTTGGGCCCGCGCACGCCGACAACTTCGCGGATGATCTCCACGATGTAGGTGTACGAGACGAAATGCCCGGTCACGCCGACCATGGTGATGATGCTGACGATGATCAGCCGGCGGTTGCGGTGGTGGCGGGCCCGGGGCCCCACGCACTTGAGCTGGTCCGCGGTCAGCACCATCTCCGGCAGCATCACTCGGGCGGCCACCGTGACGATGGCGGCGGCCACGGTCACGCACACGACCGCCAGGCGCCAACCCCACATCAGGCTCATGGCCGCGGTCAGCGGGCTCCCGACGACCAGCGCGAGGCTGGTCCCGATGTAGATCGACATCGTCGCGCGGCCGGCGTGGCTGGGCGGCACCAGCCGGGTCGCGATCGGCGCGATGACCGACCAGAGCAGGCCGTGGGTGACGGCGCAGAGCACGCGACCGGCGGCCAGCACCGCGAAGGTGGGCGCCAGCGCGGAGATCACCTGGGAGACGGTCAGGCAGGTCAGGCTGAGCACCAGCACCCGGCGCCGCGGCAGGTGCGCGGTCCAGCGCACCAGCGGGATCGTCGTCAGGGCCGCCACCAGGGCGTACCACGACAGCAGGGTGCCCACCAGCACCAGGCTGACGTGCAGGTTGCGGGCGATGGCCGGCAACGCGCCGACGGGCAGGATTTCGGCAGTGACATAGATGAACGCCGCCGCGGCCAGCACAACGAGTTGGGCGGCGATCCGTGGGGTCCACGTTCGCGCGGCAGCATTGGGTTCGGCAGTCATGGCGTCGGTATCGGCCGGGCTACCCAGGTCCTGGGTTGTCGCGCCTAATGCGATCACACTGCCTTAGCGTACGGACCGCAACTACGGCTCCCCCCTTGTCAGGGCCGGAGTTCGGGTCTCAACTCGATCACCAATCAGGAACGAACCAGGCGCGCGATGGCGGCGGAGGCTTCGGCGAGCTTGTGATCCGCATCGTCGCCGCCCTCGGCCACGGCCCGGGTGACGCAGTGGTTGAGGTGCTCGTCAAGCAGGTTCAGTGCGACGGAACGCAGCGCGCTGTTCACGGCGCTGATCTGGGTGAGGACGTCGATGCAGTACTTGTCTTCCTCGATCATCCGGGCGATGCCTCGCACCTGACCCTCGATGCGCCGCAGCCGCTTGGCGTAGTTGTCCTTCTGCTGCGAATATCCGTGCGCGTTCGTCATCGCCTGCCTCACCTCTGCCACTTCGCGCCCGTCGGCGCCACGAACCCACTTTATACCCCGCCCGGGTATGACCCGCGGATTTGCCGTCCGGCCAGTTCACGCATACTTGCAGGATGGCCACAACACGCGATGCGACTGGAGTCACCGACATCAAACCGCGCAGTCGTGACGTAACCGACGGCCTGGAGAAGGCCGCCGCCCGCGGCATGCTGCGGGCGGTCGGCATGGGTGACGAGGACTTCGCCAAGCCGCAGATCGGGGTGGCGTCGTCGTGGAACGAGATCACCCCGTGCAACCTCTCGCTTGACCGGCTCGCCAAGGCGGTCAAGGAAGGCGTGTTCGCGGCCGGCGGCTATCCGCTCGAGTTCGGGACGATCTCGGTTTCCGACGGCATCTCGATGGGCCACGAGGGGATGCACTTCTCGCTGGTGTCGCGCGAGGTGATCGCGGACAGCGTCGAGACCGTGATGCAGGCCGAGCGCCTCGACGGGTCGGTGCTCCTGGCCGGCTGCGACAAGTCGCTGCCCGGGATGCTGATGGCCGCCGCGCGCCTGGATCTGGCGGCGGTGTTCCTGTATGCGGGCTCCATCCTGCCCGGACGAGCGAAGCTGTCCGACGGCACGGAACGCGAGGTCACCATCATCGACGCGTTCGAGGCCGTGGGCGCGTGCGCCCGCGGCTTGATGTCCCGGGAGGACGTCGATGCGATCGAGCGCGCGATCTGTCCCAGCGAGGGCGCGTGCGGCGGCATGTACACCGCCAACACGATGGCCAGCGCCGCGGAGGCCCTCGGCATGTCGCTGCCCGGCAGCGCGGCGCCGCCGGCCACCGATTACCGCCGCGACGGGTTCGCGCGCCGCAGCGGCCAGGCCGTCGTGGAGTTGTTGCGTCGCGGCATCACCGCCCGCGACATCCTCACCAAGGAGGCCTTCGAAAACGCCATCGCGGTGGTGATGGCATTCGGCGGGTCGACCAACGCCGTGCTGCACCTGCTGGCGATCGCGCACGAGGCCGACGTCGAGCTGTCGCTCGACGACTTCAGCCGGATCGGTTCCAAGGTTCCGCACCTGGCCGACGTCAAACCGTTCGGCCGCCACGTCATGTCGCACGTCGACCAGATCGGCGGTGTGCCGGTGGCGATGAAGGCGCTGCTGGACGCCGGTCTGCTGCATGGGGACTGCCTGACGGTGACGGGCCGGACCCTTGCCGAGAACCTGGCCGCGATCGACCCGCCCGACCCGGACGGCAAGGTGCTGCGGGCCCTGGACAATCCCATCCATCCGACCGGCGGCATCACGATCCTGCGCGGGTCGCTGGCGCCCGAGGGCGCGGTGGTCAAGTCGGCCGGTTTCGACTCGCAGGTGTTCGAGGGCACGGCAAGGGTTTTCGACGGCGAGCGCGCCGCGCTGGACGCCCTCGAGGACGGGACGATCACCAAGGGCGACGCCGTGGTGATCCGCTACGAGGGCCCCAAGGGTGGGCCCGGGATGCGGGAAATGCTCGCGATCACCGGCGCGATCAAGGGCGCCGGACTGGGTAAGGACGTGCTGCTGCTGACCGACGGTCGCTTCTCCGGCGGGACGACCGGCCTGTGCGTGGGCCACATCGCCCCCGAGGCGGTCGACGCCGGGCCCATCGCCTTCCTGCGCGACGGCGATCCGATCCGCCTGGACGTTGCCAACCAGGTCCTCGACGTCCTCGTCGATCCGGCCGAATTCGATTCCCGGCGAGAGGGTTTCACCCCTCCCCCACCGCGCTACCAGACCGGCGTACTGGCCAAGTACGTCAAGCTGGTGAGCTCCGCGGCGATCGGCGCGGTCTGCGGTTAGGTCCGATCGCCGCTTCGCTCAACGGGTTTGGAATTATGCGCGGGTCGCCGCCTCGCGCGTGCGCCTGCCGAAGTACGTGGCGTTGAGGCCCAGCAGCGTCAGCAACGCACCGGCAACGATGTTCGACCACATCATGCCGGCGGTAAGCGCGACGTCCGGCAGAATCCACAGCGAGACGATGGCCCACACGCCGAGCACCGGCATCGTCCAAGTCATGCCGTGGGCTCGGTCGAGCGCCGTGGCGAACCCGTACGCCAAGAACGCCGCCGCGATTCCGGCAACCAGGTTGGACGTGGCGAGCGATCCCGTCGCGCTGAAACCCACCATCCACGGTGACGCGGCCACGTACAGGCCGGTCAGCAACGCCAGTCCGAAGGTGACGTGCGCACTCATCGACTCGGCGACGCGGTCATAGCTCGCGCGCAGAGCCAACAAATCCGGGTGGTGATCGATTGATGAATGGACTGTACTCATTTTGTGACCTTTCTGTTATGCAGCAAGCCCGTTGTGTGACAAGCACTGTGGGCTGTCTGCACCCATCCATCTGCCGTCAAGATTACGCTCGATCGCGGTGCGCCAGCAACGAAATCAAGCCCGCCATAAGCGGGATTGACCGCCCGCGTAGCGTCGTAGGACATGGACATCGTGGACCGGCTGCGCCTGGATGTTCCGGTCGCGCAGGCGGGCATGGGCGGTGGCCTGGCGGGCGGGGCGCTGGTGGCCGCGGTCGCCCAGGCGGGCGGCCTCGGCACCCTGGGCCTGGCCACCCCGCGCCAGCTCCGGGCGGCCATCGATCAGGTGCGCCAGGGGGCGCCGGGCCGCGCTATCGCGGTGAACTTGTTGATGCCCTTCGTGCATCGCTCGCACGTCGCGGTCTGCGTCGATGCCGGTGTTGACGCCGTCGTGCTGGCGTTCGGTGAAAAGCGGGGACTCGTGCAGCACCTTCGCGATGCCGGCATCTTCGTCTTCGTGATGGTCGGTACCGCGGCACAGGCAGGCGCCGCTATCGGTTGGGGCGCCGACGGTTTGATCGCCCAGGGCCGCGAGGCCGGTGGCCACCTCGTCGGCACCATGCCGGCACTGCAGTTCCTGCCGCAGGCGCTGGCCGCGGCCGGCACTCGCCCGGTGTTTCTCGCGGGCGGTATCGCCACCGGCGCCGACAGCCGGGCCGCCCTGGCGGCGGGCGCCAGCGGCGTTGTCGCCGGAACGCGATTCCTGATGACGCACGAGGCCAACGCCAACCGGGAGTATCAGCGGCGAGTAGCCCAGGCGGACAAGACGATCGAAACGAACTTGTTCGGCCTGAGCTGGCCGCTGCGGCATCGCGTCGTGCCCAACGCCGCGACGCGGCGCTGGTGCCGCGACGACGGCTGGGCGAAGACTTTGCCGGCGTCCATCAACGCGGCGAGCCGCTCGATGGCCGCGCTGGGCTACTTCGACGCCGGCGCATTGATGCGCCTGCAGTCGGCGGGCCGCCCGCTGTTCACGCCGCTCGCACCGCTCGCGGAGATGCCCGATGCGTGGGTGGACCGGGCGGCGCTGTACGCCGGTGAAACCGCGCTGCGCATCGGCGAACTCACCTCCGCCGCCCAGGCGGTCGCCGACCTCAGCCCGCGCTGATCGACGCTAGCGCACCAACGCGAGCGCGAAGCCATCCCAGCGCTTGGCTCCCACCGTTTGGATCACCGCCGTGTCGAGTCGCGGGTGCTCACCCATCAGCTCCAACGTCTCGCGCACGGCCCGCGCCTGGGCGTTGTCCTGCGGTTCCAGGACCTGCCCTTCTCGAACGACGTTGTCCGCCACGATGAGTCCGCCGGGACGGGTTAGCCGGACAGCCCACTGAAGGTACGCGACATAGTTCTCTTTGTCGGCGTCGATGAACACCAGATCGAACGGGTCACCGTTCAATGTCGGCAGCGTGTCCAGCGCGGCGCCCACGATCACCTCCACCCGGTCGGCGAGCCCCGCCCGCTCCAGGTTGGCCCGTGCGACCTCGGCGTGCCTGGGCTCGTATTCCAGCGTCACCACCCGGCCCTGCGGGCCGGCACCGCGGGCCAGCCAGATGGTGCTGAAGCCGCCCAGCGTGCCGAGCTCGAGGATGCGGTGTGCCTGGATAGCCCCGGCCAACAGGCTCAGAAACTTGCCCTGCTGGGCCGACACGGCGATCTGCGGTAGCCCGGCGGCGTCGCTGGCTTCCACCGCCGCGCTCAGGGCCGGATCGTCGCCAACCACGGTGTTGTCCAGAAAAGCGTCGACGTCTTGCGGGGTCGGTTTCTCAATCATCAGCCAACGCTAGCCCGAGCGCACCCTCGCACCGTCGATCGCTCCTGCCTTATCTGGGTTGGCGTGCCAAGGTCATCATTGGCCCGAATCCCAGCGCCTCCATGCGATGGGCCGTCTTGGCTTTCGACGGTGCGTGTCCCAACAGCGTGTCGACGGCGTCGTCCACCGTGTCGACGATCGCGACCAACCGGTCGAAATCGCTCAACGACATTCCCATCTTGTTGACGAATAAGGCTTGCAGGACGGGACGAACCGGCAGGACATTCGTCCAATAATCCTCACCGAAGAAGACCATCGGGGCGAACTGCTCTGGATGGGTCAGATAGTAATTCTGCCGCGCATCCTGAAAGACTTCCTGCAGGGTGCCCGCCGTTCCTGGTGTGTAGATGATGCCGTTGGCGGCCAGCGACAGGAGTACGTCCTCGCGAATGCTGTTCTGAAAGTACTTGGCAACCGATGTCGCGAACGGAGTGATCGGCTCGTTTCCGTAGTACCAGGTTGGTACCGCCAGGCTCTGCCCGCCGTTGCCGATTTGCGCTTCAGCGAGCTCGAATGCCGGCCTAGCCCACGCGTGTAGTTCGCGCACGATGGCCATGTCGATCTCACCACTGGCGCCGACCACTTTTGCGCTGGCGGGAAGCTCAGGAACTGACCGCAATTGTTCCAGCGCGTGCGTAACCTGGTCGTCACTCGCAGGTGCGAACAACGCTCCCAGATGTGTTGCCTCCATCGCGCCGGGTCCGCCACCACTGGCAACGAAGCAACCGCTGTTGGTGAGCCGGCGTGAAATCTCAACTACGTGAGCATAGTTCGGGGCGTCCCGAGATGCGTCATGTCCGCCCATAATGGCGACGGTCGGCCTGTCAACGGCTTCGAGTAGTCGTGTCATGGCTTGCATTATCGAGTTGTCGTGGAGCGCCTCGATCATGCCTGCGTAGGGATCCGTATGTGCAGCACCGCCGTTGGCTATGAAATAGCGATAGGAGCGGAAGTCCAGCGTCGAAGCCATGCTGTCGGGTTTGGTGATGTCATAGCCGGCCATCAACTCCATCGACGTATAGAGCTCGTACCGAATGGGCTGGAATGGCACGTCAATAGGTTGCTTGGCCATGACTATCCCTATTGTGTTTTGTACGAGGGCTTCTCGGGAGAGTTCCTAATGTCACAACGGCGTTGTACTGCAACATATCTCGGTTGCGCACGCCGGGAGCTCTTCTCTTACCCAACGGATGGGACCGCTCATCGCTAGAGACATGAGCTGTAGTGTAACCGCCGAATGACGCGTGTCGCCCATCCCACGTCACCGATGTAGTGGCAGGTGCACAAGGAGCGCCAAGGATCCATGGCCGATCTATGACACGACCGCCCCGGTACATCAAGCGTCAAACCATGCTGCGATTTGGGCGAAGCTGAAGTGACTTCGTCGACGCCCGGAAGCCGCCGGCGTCTCTGCGGCTTGCGCGGGACCAGACAGCCCTGCGCGAGCGGCCAATCGACGACGGCCGAGGACTCTCACGCTCAGACCCGATACGACGCATTCAGATACAGCAGATTGCTTCAGAGTGCGTTGAACACCGGAACTTCCTCGCGCCCCTTCCCCGGATACCCATGGGGGGTATATAGTGACGATGTGTTCGATCACAGCCGTAGGAGTCCACGACAAAGGAATGGGTGAGTGAAATGGCAAATTACGAAGCAGGCACCGAACTGACCTGTGGCCACGAGGGCTGCGGGTGCCGCGTTCGCATCGAGGTTCCCTGCCACTGCTCAGGTTCGGGCGAGCCGTACCGCTGCACCTGTGGCGACGAGCTGACCCCGGTCAACTAATCCGCTGAGGCCCGCGTCGAGTGTGCGTCCAGGGCGGCGACGCGCCGGGGAAACCAAACCCTGAGCGCACAGTCAAAGCCGTGAACGCACACTCGATGCGGCCGGGAATCAGCGCCCGAACGTACGACCGGCGAGCTGCACCGCCGCCGCCAGCCGCGGCGCGACCGCCGACGCGCTGACCGCGACCAGATAGCCGCCCGCCCTGATGCGCCAGCGTCCCACGGTGCCGTCGTAGCGGGCGAGCAGGCGCGGGTCGGCCTCGATCGTGACGCGGCGGGTGGCGCCCGGATCGAGCTCGACCCGTTCAAATCCCAGCAACCGCAGGCATTCTCGGTCCGGGTCGGCGGTCAGGTACAGCTGCGGGACGTCGGCGCCGGCGCGGTCGCCGGTGTTGACGACGCTGAAGCTTGCGGTCACCGTGTCCCCTCCGGTTACCGCCAGATCGCGGTATGCAAAGTCGGTGTACGACAACCCATGACCAAAGGCGAACATCGGGGCCTCACCGGTGGTGGCGAACCAGCGGTAGCCGACATCCGATCCCTCCATGTAGTCGACCGTGCTCGGCTCCCCCCATGGCAGGCCAAGGCCGGGCAGCTCCGGGCGCGGCGTCTGACGCAGGTCGACCGGGAAGGTGATCGGCAGCCGGCCCGACGGATTGACCTGGCCGGCAAGGACTTCCGCGATGGCCCGGCCGCCGGACTGTCCCGGATACCAGGCCTGCACGATGGCCTGGACCGAGTCCCGCCAGGGCATGTCCGCCGGGTTGCCGGTTTCGAGCACCACGACGGTGTTGGGGTTGGCGGCCGCCACGGCGGAGATCAACGCGTCCTGTCCCCAGGGCAGCGACAGGTCGGCGATGTCGAAGCCCTCCCCTTCGGCGCGGATCGCGAACACGATGGCGATGTCGGCGCGCCGCGCCGCGAAGACGGCCTCGGCGGGACTGGCGCCGGGGTCGAACTCGATTTCGGCGCTGGGGAATTGCTTTCGCAGCTCGTCCAGCGGGCTGGACGGCAGCAGGTGCAGCTTGCGCAGCCCGGCCTCCAGCCCCGAGCCGCCGATCGGGATGACGGCCGCGTAACCACCCGGCGGGACGACGGTGCTCGACCCGTAGCCGGCGGGCACCCCGGCGTGGGCATATCCGCCGATGACGGCGATCCGGGCGGTCGATGCCGGCGCCAGGGGGAGCAGCCCGCGGTTGGTCAACAGCACGATTCCCTGCCGGGCGATCCGCAACGCGATCTCGTTGTGCGCGGCCATGTCCGGCGCGGGCGCGGCTTCGGGCCGGTCGACGCCGACCGCGAACATCGACCGCAGGATCCGCCGGACCATGTCCGAGAGGCGTTCGTGGGTCAGCCTGCCGTCGGCGTGGGCGGCCCGCAGCGGCGCACCGAATGTCTCCGACTGCCACAGCAGCGCGTCGATCTGCGCCCCGCACTCTTGGTCCAGCCCGGCCGGCGCGCACTCCCAGGACGGCGTCGCCCCCCAGTCGGACATGACCCAGCCCCGGTATCCCCAGGCATCTTTCAGCACCCCGTTGATCAGGATTTGGTTGGCGGCGGCGTATGTTCCGTTGACCTTGTTGTAGGCGGCCATCACGGCACCGGGCCGCGCGCGCTCGATGGCCATCTCGAAGGCCAGCAGGTCGGATTCGCGATGCGCGTCGGGGTTGATGACCGCGTCCAAGAAGTGCCGATTGGTCTCGTTGCAGTTCAGCGAGAAGTGCTTGACGGTCGAGATCACACCTTGCCGCTGGATGCCGTCGATCGACTCCGCGGCGATGGCCGCGGTCAAAAGCGGGTCCTCGGAAAGGTATTCGAAGTTGCGTCCGTTGCGCGGGTCGCGCGCGAGGTTCATGGCGCCGGCGAGTTGCACGTTGAACCCGCGGCTGCGGGCCTCCCGGCCGATCACCTCACCCGCGGCGCGGGCGAGTGCCGGGTCGAAGCCGGCGGCCAGCGCCAGCCCGGCGGGCAGCGCGGTGGCCGTGTCGCCCGGGCGATAGCCCGGATTGGTCACACCCAGCCCGGCATCGCTCATCAGCAAAGCCGGCACGCCGAGCCGCGGAACGCCGGGGACGTAGGCGGCGCTCATCGGAACATCCGGCGGGATGCGCTCGTCGCGAACGGGCCACATTTCACCGGCACCCATCACCCCGACCAGCAACGCGAATCGCTCGTCGTCGGTCATCCGGGCTTCGACCTCGCGCGCCCGGGCATCCGCGTCGCCGCCGAACGAGCTCACCGCACACCCTCTTTCGCGTACACGACGCGCAGCACGTGCCCGAGTTCCGGCCCCATCACCAGCTCCGCCAGCTCCCAGAACGTCGCGACGAACTCCGGGCCGTGGGGCGGCTCGGCCTGGCACAGGTGGTGCGCGACTTCGTGGAGCACCACCAGCTCGCGCAGCGCCCAGTCGGCGGTGTCGCGGTCGGGGACCGCGATAATGCCTGCGCCATCACGAAATTCGTAGTGGGCCGCGGTGGCGGCCTGTCGCGGACGCACCCGAAGCGGCGGGGCGGAGGGCCACCGCCGGCGCACCGCCGGCAACGCAAGCACCTGGTCAACATAGCGCTGGGCAGCGGAGACCGAGCCGAATCGTCCCTCCGGCGGCAGCGTGAGCTGCGCGCCGAAGAAGTCCACGGTGCGCGACCCGTGTTCGGCGGCACGATCGAACAGCGTCCGGACGAACTCCTCGGCCGCGTACACCTTGGCTCGCTGGGAGTCCCGCTTGCCGGACCGCGCCGGGCTCACCGGCCCAGCGGGGCGCGCGCTCCGGGCAGTTCGGGGCTGTTGCCCAGCCGCGCCCGCCGACCGGCGCGGTCGCCGGCGCGCCGCGCCGCCGAGGAATAACCGGACGTCGCCCGGCTCACCTGATAGGTGCCGCGCGCCTTCGATGCGCTCCGGTAGTAGTCATGTAGCTCGACATCCTTGTCCCGCAGAGCAATAGCGGTGCCCGGTGGGCGCCTGCGGTCCTTGGTGGCCTCGCGCCGGGCCTCGTCGCGCGCGTCCGCCAAGCGCTGGCCCACCCGCGCCCCGAAGGCCAGCTGGAAGTTCAGCCGCGCGGTGATGGTCGGCGTGGGCCGGTGCGCGCCCGACGCGAGGTAGGCGTCCGACGCCCGCACCATCTGGACGACCAGGCTGGCGTACAACGCGTGGGTAGCGTCGATGTCCTCGGCGAACCCGTAGGCGTAAACGAACGTCGAATTCGATGCCACATCACAGCGCACGTCGTTGGCCAGGGCGATCAACACGAACAGCTGCACATACGTCCGCAACCCCTTGGTGCCCGCGTTTCCGATGGTGATGGTGCGCTGGGTCGGCGCCTGGGCGGGCGAGCGATTGGCGGCGTGCGAACGCGCCACCGCCAAGTCGATCGAGGCCGCCGTCGCCAACCGCTGCGCGGCGCTCATGAAGGCGTCCGCCTCGTGTGGGTTGTCGGTGCCTTCGGCCTGACGCAACAGCGCGGCGATGCGGGCCAGCATTTTGTCGTCGGTCATATGCGCCGCTCTCCCGCTCGCCGCTTCGCGGCCGGGGGCACCCCCACCGCATCACTTCGTTCTGCATCGTCGCCGGCGCGCGTCATATGCGCCAAACTACGGGAGCGATCCGACACATTCGGCTCAGAGCCGGGCGGTGATCCACGAGACCACGTCGCCAAGCACCTGGTCGCGCTCCGGCTCGTTGAAGACCTCGTGGTAAAGCCCCGGGTAAACCTTCAATTGCACGTCGGTGGAGCCCACGCACTCGACCAGTCGCCGGCTGCCGGCGACGGCGATCAGACGGTCGTCGGATCCGTGCACCACCAGCAGCGGCGCGGTCAGCGCCGGCGCGCGTTCCGGCATCGTCTCGCCGACCTGCAGGAGTGCCCGACCGATGCCGGCCGGGACCTTGCCGTGGTACACCAGTGGATCGTTCTTGTATGCCTTCACCACCGCGGGATCCCGGGAGATGGCGTCGACGTCGAGCTCCTGCACCGGCAGGCCGGGCACCAGGGCGCCGAGTACCCGGGCGGCCAGCACCATCAGCGGCGAGACCTGATCCTGCGCCGCCACCGCCGGCCCGGACAGCACCATCAGGTCGTAATTGTCGGGGCGTTCGACGCCGTAGGCGAACACGATGGCGCCGCCCATGCTGTGCCCGAGCACGATGCACTCGAGCCCGGGATGCTCGCGGGTGGCGATCCGGACCAGGCTGTCGAAGTCCGCGGTGTACTCGGAGATGTCCCGCACCAGCACCCGCTTGCCGCCCGAGCGGCCGTGCCCGCGGTGGTCCAGCGCGTACGTGACCAGGCCCGCCGCACCGAAGCGCTGAGCGACGTGATCGTAACGCCGGGCATACTCGCCGAGACCATGCGACAGGACGACCACCGCCCGCGGCGCGATGTCGGGTGTCCAGACGTCGTAGACGATGCGCACGCCGCCGAATCCGTCGAAGTTCCGTTCGTCGCGGTTCACCACGGTCCTAGTCATTACGGGCAGCGTAATGGCTCCCGCCGCAGGTCGCCGCGCCAGACACTGCCGTAGGCTCTCCCATCGTGGGGCTGCTCGCGCAAAACACCGCCGACTCCGAATTCGTCCCGACGGTCGACGGGGACTTCTCGGCGCATGCCGAACCGTACCGTCGTGAGCTGCTCGCCCACTGCTACCGGATGACCGGGTCGTTGCACGACGCGGAGGATCTGGTTCAGGAAACGCTGCTGCGGGCGTGGCGGGCCTACGACAGCTTCGAAGGCAAGTCCTCGGTGCGGACGTGGCTGCATCGCATCGCCACCAACACCTGCCTGAGCGCGCTGGAGGGCCGGCAACGCCGGCCCTTGCCGACCGGCCTGGGCGCGCCCAGCGCCGACCCGACCGCCGAGCTGCAGGAGCGCCGCGAGGTGCCCTGGCTCGAGCCGCTTCCGGATCCGACGAATGACCCGGCCGACCCGTCGGTCATCGTCGGGTCGCGCGAGTCGGTGCGGTTGGCGTTTGTCGCCGCGCTGCAACACCTTTCACCCCGGCAGCGAGCAGTGCTGCTGCTGCGCGACGTGCTGCAGTGGAAGGCCGCCGAGGTGGCCGAGGCCATCGGTACCACCACGACCGCCGTCAACAGCCTGCTGCAGCGGGCCCGCTCCCAGCTGGACGCCGTCGGACCCAGCGCCGACGACCGGTTGGCCCCGCCGGATTCGGCCGAGACGCAGGACCTGTTGGACCGCTACATCGCCGCCTTCGAGACCTACGACATCGACCGCCTGGTGGAGTTGTTCACCGCCGAGGCGATCTGGGAGATGCCGCCCTACACCGGCTGGTACCAGGGTGCGCGGGACATCGTCACCCTCATTCATCAGCAATGCCCCGCCGAGTCCCCCGGCGACATGCGCCTCCTGCCGCTGGTCGCCAACGGCCAGCCCGGCGCCGCGATGTACATGCGGGCCGGGGACCGGCACGTCCCCTTCCAGTTGCACGTCCTGGACGTGCGCGGCGACCGGGTGTCACATGTGGTCGCGTTCCTCGACGAGAAGCTGTTCGCGAAGTTCGGGCTGCCCGATTCGCTATGACCGGCCCGCTCGACATCACACCCGTACCCGGGCGCCCCCTGCTGCTGTTGGGCGCTTTCGACCTCGCCGGCGTTGGCTACCGCGCCGAGGAGTTCTTCGTGTCCGGGACGGCCACCTCGTATGCCCCCGCGGCGGCTCTGGAGCCCGACGGCCGGTGGAGCGTAACACCCTCCGCGACAGCGGATTACACCACCCGCATGGTGGTGTTGACACCCGCGGATCCCGCACGGTTCAACGGGACGGTGCTGGTCGAATGGCTCAACGTGAGCGGCGGCATCGACGCGCCCGCGGTGTGGATGATGGCGCACCGGGAGATCATTCGCGCGGGCTACGCGTACGTCGCCGTCTCGGCCCAGCGTGTCGGGATCGACGGTGGCGCGAGTCTGCTCGGGGTCGACATGTCGCTGAAGAGCCAGGACCCGACGCGCTATGCGCCCCTGCGCCACCCGGGTGACGCCTTCTCCTACGACATCTTTTCTCAGATCGGCGGGCTGATCAAAAGGCCCAGCGGCACAGGGGTTTTGGGTGATCTGCGGGCCCGGCACGTCATTGCGTTGGGCGAGTCGCAGTCGGCGATGTTTCTCACCACCTACGTCAACGCGGTCGACCCACTGGCCGCGACGTACGACGGCTTCTTCGTCCATTCGAGGTTCGGCCCCGCCGCACCGCTCGACGGAACCTCCATCTTCGACGAAACCGGTGCGCCCCAAGCGGTCGCGTTCCGCCCGGACCTGCGGGTGCCGTTGCTGACGATCATCACCGAGACCGATCTCTTCGGTGGCGCACGGGAGGGCTATTTCTTCGCCAGACAGCCTGAGAACCAATGGCTGCGGGTCTGGGAGATTCCCGGCGCCGCGCACGCCGACAACTACACCATCCAGGTGGCGCCTATCGACAGCGGTTCGGCACCGCTCACGCACCTCGTCGCCGCCTACGCACCGACCAACGTGCTCTTGGGACAACGCTTTTCGCACAACATCAACTTTGCCCCGCAGCACCACTACGTGGCACAGGCGGCGATCGCCGCACTGGACGCATGGGTGGGCACGGGTGCGCCGGCGCCCAGCGCGGCGCCCATGCAGGTGCACGATGCCTATGGACCGCAACCCGTTCCGGATGCCAACGGCCTGGCGCAGGGCGGCGTCAGAACGCCGTGGGTGGACGTGCCGGTCGCGCGAACCTCCGGGCTCGGTGGCGACGAGGGCATCATGGCCGGGCTCTTCGGCTCCGGCGAACTCTTCGACGCCGACACGTTGCGCCGCCTCTACCCAGGGGGGATGACGCAATACCTGGAACGCTTCACCGCGGCCCTCGATGCGTCGATCGGCAGCGGGTTCATCCTGGCGGCGGACCGGGCCGAGATCCTCGAACTCGCCGCCGCCACCTATCCGGGCGACCGGCCCTAGAACAGGCGGCTGTCCGGCGGCGGTCCCGCCACCGGGCGGACCAAGCCGGCCCCGGTGATCAGCGGCAGGTCCAGCGCCGAAAGCAGCCCGGGTGGGGCCGCGCACACCGCGGGGATGGCGTTGACCATCCGCGAGGCGCCGGCGATGCGCGCACCCAGGTCATGGTCGTGGTCTTCGGCCATCTCGAATTCGCACCGCATGCTTGGGGATCCCTCGATCTCCACCCGATACAGGCCGCGACCGGAGGCGGCCCCGTAGCCGAGGTCCTTCGGCGGGATCGAGATGTTCGGCTGCGGCCAGTCCGGCGCGACGTCGTCACGCATCCGGGTCACGTGGTCGAGGATGAAAGTTGGCTTGCCGCCGACGTATCCGGTCAACGTGGAGCGCATGGCCGCGATGGTCCCGGCGGCGATGTGGCCGGTGGGCGTGTCGAAGGACTCGGTGGCGGGGATGCGTTCGTTGCCTTCCTCGATGTTGTCGATCTTGACCCCCAGGCCGGCGGCGAGCTGGTGCAGAACGGGCCCCCAGCCGAAGGCGAACATCCCGGGCTGGGCCGCAAACGCCTGGTACTCCGGCGGCTTGCCGAACCCGAGGATCTCGTACACCGCCGCCCGGTCCGGATAGGTGGCGTAGTTGAACATCTCCGTCACCCGCACCGAATCGATCGACCTCGAAACCCCGGTAAGCACCAGCGGCAGAACGTCATTGGCGAACCCGGAGTCGATGCCGGTGGTGAAGAACGACGCACCGCCGTCGTGCGCGGCCTGCCGCAGCGGGTCGGTGAATGCGGCGTCAACCCCGTCGGGGAAGACCAGCGGCACCACCGAACAGGACACCACGTTCTTGCCGGCCCGCAGGATCGAGGCCATGTCCTTGACGGCGTCCAGCGGTCGCAGGTTGGCGCCGGCGGCGTACACCACCGCGTCGGCCTCGCCGGCGAGCAGCGCCGCCGGGTCCTGGGTGGCCACCACCCCGACCGGCCCGGACCCGCACAGCTCGCCCGCGTCGCGGCCCGCCTTGGCATCGCTGTGCACGACAAGGTCGACAAGCTGCAACTCCGGGTGGTCGATCACGCCGCGCAGCGCGATCACCCCCATGGAACCCGGCCCCCACACTCCCACCTTGATCATGACGGAATATCTCCTAATATTAGGACGGTTATCCTTGTATTTTGGACGGATCGTAGGGAGGTGTGCATCGGTACGTCAACCGCCAAATCGCCGCCCACCGTCCGCGTGATGGATGTGCTTGCCGCGCTTGCGGATTCCCCGCGCGGGCTGGCGTCGGCCGAGCTGGCGAAGCGCTGCGCGATAAGCACCTCCACCTGCGCCCTGGTGCTGGCCGAGCTGGAGGGGCGAGCCTGGGTGGCCCGTCGCGAAGATCGGCGGTATGTGCTCGGCAGCGGCCTGTTCGGGCTGGTGCACGGCCTGCGCGAGCAGTTTCCGTTGCTGGACCGCGGCCGCGCGGCGCTGCGATTCCTGCACGAGACGCTCCGCGCGGGCTGCTCGATGTCGAGAATCGGCGGCCGCCACCTGACCACCGTCGACGCGGTCGGCCATGGCACCGACGGCGGACAGGCCGTCGGCCAGCGCTTCCCCATCGACCCGCCGTTCGGCCTGGTGGCGATGGCCTGGCGCGAGGAGGAGTTGGTCAACGCCTGGCTGCAACGAGTGCTACCGCGGCTGACCCGGTCTGAAATCACGGAACACCAGCGGGTGCTCGCCGCTATCCGCGCGCGTGGCTACGGCGCGTGGCGCTTCGACGACACCCATCAGTCGCTGCACAACCGGCTGGCGGACGTGCTCGCGTCCCTGGAGCCGACGGCCCGGGTCACCCGTCAGCTCACCACCCTGATGACGATGGTGACGCTGCAATCGGTCACCGACACCCTCGAAAGCGACTTGGGGGCAGCTGAATTCGTGGTCCTGCCGATTTTCGGGCCGGACGCCCAGCCCGAGTACCAGATCGAGATCCACTTGGGCCGCCCCGCCAAGCTGACCCTGCCCGAGCTCGACGCCGCCCTCCGGCATGCCCAAGGACTGCTCACCGCGACGGTGGCCTGACCGCGCCGCCGATTAGGCTGACGGCATGGCAGCCCACGCGGAAGTTCGTCGCGCGGATGCGCGGGCCGTCACCACCACGCCCTGGCTGACCTCCCGGCACTCGTTCTCGTTCGGCGACCACTACGACCCGGACAACACGCACCACGGACTACTCCTGGTGAACAACGACGACATCGTCGCGCCCGGAACCGGATTCGACACGCATCCGCACCGGGACATGGAGATCGTGACCTGGGTCTTGCGGGGTGAACTGGCACATCAGGACTCCATCGGCAACCGCGGCGTCATCTATCCTGGTCTGGCCCAGCGCATGTCGGCGGGCAGTGGAATCCTGCATTCGGAGAAGAACAAATCGTCCACGGAGCCAGTGCATTTCGTTCAGATGTGGGTGGTGCCCGACGAGGCCGGCATCGCCCCGGGCTATCAACAGCACGAGATCGACGCGAAGCTGTTGGACGGCACACTCGTGACGATCGCCTCCGGCATCCCGGGGCAAGGCGGTGCGATCGCCCTGCACAACCGCAATGCCGCGCTGCACGCCGGGCGGTTGCGGACGGGCGACCAGGTGACCCTTCCCAAAGCGCCCTACCTGCACCTATACACGGCCCGGGGCGCACTCACCTGCGAAGGCGTGGGCGACCTGCAGGAGGGTGACGCCGTTCGGTTCGCCGACGATGCCGGCCGGCGAGTGACGGCGAACGAGCCATCGGAGCTATTGGTCTGGGAGATGCACGCGAAGCTCGGCGACTGAGCCCATAGAGTGGGCGTGACAGACAGGAGCCGGCATGTCTCAAACGCGATCGCAACACGCGGCGCCGAACCCCAACCGGAACATCAAGGCGGTCCGGACCGTACGCTTCTGGGCGGCGCCGCTGGTCATCACGCTGGCCCTGATGTCGGCGTTGTGCGCGCTGTACCTGGGCGGCATCTTGAACCCGATGACCAACCTGCGGCACTTCCCCATCGCCGTGGTGAACGAGGATGCCGGGCCGGGGGGCGCGGAGTTGACCGGGCGCTTGGTGAACGGCCTGGACAAGAACAAGTTCGACGTCCGCGTGCTCCCCCGTGACACGGCCAGGCATCAACTGGAGACGGGTCACGTATACGGTTCGGTGCTGATACCGCCGAGCTTCTCGTCGAAGCTGCGGGACCTGGGGACGAGTGCGCTGCTTCCCGGTCCTGCGGAACGGCCCGTGATCACGATTTCGACCAATCCGCGGGCCGGCACTCTCGGCGCCAGCATCGCCGGCCAGACCCTGAACATGGCGATGGGCGTGGCCAATGGCGAAGTGGGCGAACGACTTCTGGCTCAGGTCAAGGCGCAGACGGGCGGCGCCCCGCTCGCCGGAGCCGCCGAAGAGGGCCTTTCCACTCCGATCGAGATCGAGTCGACTGTGTACAACCCGCTGCCCAACGGCACCGGCAACGGGCTGTCGGCCTTCTATTACGCGCTCTTGCTGCTGCTCGCGGGGTTCACCGGCAGCATCGTGGTCAGCACCCTCGTCGATGCGTTACTCGGTTACGTACCAGCCGAATTCGGCCCGGTGTATCGCTTCGCCGAGCAGGTCAGAATTTCGCGCTTCCAGACCCTGCTGCTCAAGTGGGCCATCATGCTGCTGCTGGGGCTGCTCACCTCGGCCGTTTACGTGGCCATCGCCCACGGGCTCGGAATGCCCATCGATCTCGGCTGGCAGCTCTGGGCGTACGGGGTGTTCGCGATCGCCGCGGTGGGCATCACCTCCAGCTCGCTGCTCTCGGTGCTGGGCACGGGCGGCCTGCTGGTCAGCATGCTGATCTTCGTGATCCTCGGGTTGCCGTCGGCCGGCGCCACGGTCCCGCTGGAGGCGACGCCGCCCTTCTTCCGCTGGCTGGCCGAATTCGAGCCCATGCATCAGGTTTTCCTGGGCGCTCGGTCGCTGCTGTACTTCAAGGGCCGTGCGGATACCGGGATATCGCAGGCGTTGATCATGACCGCGATCGGCCTCGCGATCGGCCTGCTGCTCGGCGGCGTCATCACCCACCTGTACGACCGCAAGGGGTATCACCGGATCCCCGGGGCGGTCGAGACGGCGATCGCCATGGAGCACCAGGCCCAACACCAGGCGCGCCAGGGCAAGCACGAGCGGACGATCGCCACTGAGCGCGAAAGCTCAAGCGGGGAAACGTAATTCGAACGCTGCCCAAGCGTCATCCGCCCGTTACTTAGATTGACAGTGTTACGGATGTGACTGATGATGTTGATGTTGCATCGAGATCACGGCGGAAAGGGCGATCGTGCTGACCCGACGCGCGGGCTTGCGCCGGCTGCTTTCCGGCTGCACCGCCGCGGTCGCGTGGGTCGCCCTGGCGTGCACGGGACTGCCGGTCGCGCACGCCGCCGACGGCCGCGATCTGCTGGCGAACGCCATCAACACCACCAAGGGTTCCTACCTGGTCTATAACTTCGGCCCCGGCCATCCCGCACCGATGCTCAACGCCGGCGGCAGTTGGTATGAGATGAACAACGGCGGCCACCTGATGATCATCAAGAACGCGGCGGGACGGCTCTCGCCCCACCTGCTGGTCGACACCCATCAGGGCGATCAGGCCCGCTGCGAGAACAATCCCGGGGCCCGCACCGGAGAGGGGCTCTGGCAGGCATCGGAACTCTATGCGCCACTGCAGGCGTGGCAGCGGATGGGTCAACCGACGATCGCGATCAACGCGAACTTCTTCGACGTGCGCGGGCAGAAGGCCGGCTCGTGGCGCCAGACCGGCTGCAGCTCACCGCTGGGCGCCTTCGTGGACAACACCCACGGGCAGGGCCGGGCCAACCAGGCCGTCACCGGCACCCTCGCCTACCCCGGCAAGCAGGGCCTGTCCGGCGGTGGCGAAAACTGGAGCGCCCTGACGACGATGATCCTGCCGTCCGGCGGTGCGCCGTACGTGGTGTGGCCCAAAACCAAGAGCGACTACGATTCCGCGACTCCGGTGGTCCAGGATCTCCTGAACAAGAACGAGCGGTTCGTGGCGGTATCCGGCATCGGGCTATTGGCGCCCGGCGAGACCGGGCAGCTGCGCGACGGCGGACCGAGCGCCGCGCGAACGGCTTTGGCGTACTCGCGGCAGAAGGACGAGATGTACGTCTTCGAGGGCGGCAGCTACACGCCGGACAACATGCAAGACCTGTTCCGCGGGCTGGGCAGCGACAACGCCGTGCTGCTCGACGGGGGCGGGTCGTCGGCCATCGTGTTGCGCCGCGACACCGGCGGCATGTGGGCCGGTGCGGGCTCGCCGCGGGGCTCCTGCGACACCCGGCAGGTGCTCTGCGATTCGCACGAGCGGGCGCTGCCCAGCTGGCTGGCCTTCAACTAGCCCGGCCGAAGCGGAATATCAAGAGGCTGGCCGCCACCACCGCCGCCGTGACGGCGAACACCGGCGCGACGACGAATCGTGACATCGTCGCCCCTAGGAACGCACCGGCACACATCGTCAACACGACGCCGAGACGCAACGTTTGCCGATCGCCCGTGCCGCCGGCCAGGCGGCTGTCCAGACCGAGGCTGACGATCGTCGACGTCAGCACCGTGGTGGACAGTTCCTGGATGCCGAACTGGCGGGCGCTCGAGTGCTGCAGACCGAACGTGACCGCGAGGATGCCGATCATGATCAGCTTGGTGTTGTCGTGATATCGCAGGATCCCGGTGCCGGCCAGGATCGCCAGGACCAGCAAAAGGGTTATCTCCATTGACAATACGGTGGTGATCCATTGCCGCGTCCGGTCGGCGAAAAGCCGGGAAATCCGGCCGCTGAGGATCGTGGTGCACACGAAGGTGGGCAGCGCCACCACGACCGCCGTCAGGTCGATGCTCGTCCTGGGCGCCAGCCAAAAACCCAGGAAGATAACGTTTCCCGTCATGTTGGCGACGAACACGTGGCCGAGCACCAGGATACTGATCGAGTCCGCCAGGCCGGTGGCGAAGGTCAACAGCAACAACGCCGCGACGGTCGATCGCTCCGACACCGGCGAGGTAACAGCCATGGGTCGTAGCAGACCGCGTTAGACGTGCGGCGTCAAATCCAGCGACGTGATCGTGGTCATCCTGGTCACCAGCCAGCGGCTCTTCACGCGCTTCAGGAACAGCCGGTAGGACAGGTACTTCAGCGACGGCACGTTCTTGGTCAGCGGGCTGGTGGACGTGGTGTTGGTGTACACGATGACAGCCGCATTGGCGTCGTCGATCGTCTCGACCGCCGCGCCGGTCACATCGGTGTGGTTGGTGATCTTGGCCTGCTTGTTGGGGGCCACGATGGCGTCGACGAACTTACGGTACTGCGCCTCGAAATCCCCACTGAGGTAGCGAGACGCGCGGTCGGCGAGGGTGTCCATGTTCTCCGGCGTGTACGTCCACAGGGTGGTGATCGCGTCGGCCGCCGTTCGCGCCACTTTGAGTTTCGTCGCCGCGGCGGCCCGATCGCTCAGATACGGCTGCACCGCCGCGCCGGCGAAGGCCGCCGACCCGACGAACAGCAAGGCGGCCACGACGACGGTGATGGCCAGCCGCTTACCGGCCAGCCATTTGCGCCGTTTGCGACCGGCGGGCTGCGTCTCGGCCGGCTCGGCTTCGGCGTCGTCGGTCGTGGATTCCGCTGCGGCAGAGGAGTCTTTGTCGGCATCCACCGACTCGGCGCGCTCCTCGGTCGCCGCCTCCTCTGCGGCGGCGCTCCCGTCGGCGGCTAGATCACCTGCTGCAGGTTGCTGATCTTCCACTGGCTTCCTTCCTGCGTGGTGGTCGCCGTCCACCGATTGGCGTTTTCCCAAACTTGTTTACCGTCCGGCGATTTCGAGCTGACCGAGGTGGCCACGATGACGGTGGCGCTGCCGTCGTCGTTCCATCGCTCCACCCCCGCGTCCAGGACGGTGCCGGTGGCCGGTTCGGCCCGGGCCACCTGCAGCAAGATCTCGTTCGCCTTGTCGCGGTACTCCTTGGCGAAGTCGCCGGTCGCCTGGGCGAGTACCCGCATCACGTAGTCGTTCGCATGGAAGGGATCGATGGAGGTGAACTGCGTCATGAAGCCGGTCACGTAGCTGAGCACCTCGCGATTCTTCGACGCGGCGCGCTCTCGGCTTTGATGGTTGATGAGCATCAGGGTGCACACCGTGATCGCGACCGTCATGACGAGCGCGGCGAGGGCGGTGGCCAGCGGCAGACCCCACGGTCGCCCCGGCGGCACCGGGTGCGCGACCAGCAGCGGCTCCTCGCCCGGCTGAAACTTGCGGCGGGGGCTCATTTTCCACTCCCGGGCGGTTTGGGCTTGGTGAGCACCGTGAGATCGTCGACGAGCCAATGGCCGCCGCCGTCTTTGACGAAAGTCACCCGAACGGTGGCGGAGATGTAGCGTTCATCGGGCGCCGCGCCGCGCCGCCCCTGCATGAACATCAGCATCGTCGCCCGATCGGGCGACGCGGACTGGATCGCGTGGTCGGTCACCCAGTACTCGTTGATGACCGGGTTGCCCTTCTGCACCATGTCCTGCTGGTCGGACAGCTGCTTCCGGTATTTGTCGGTCGCCAACGACAGGGCGCGATTGAAATCGTCGTGCAACGATTTCGGGTCGTAGGTCAGCATCTGCGCGACGATCTTCGGGCCCTGCGTGTCGAGCTGTGCCCGCGTTTGGTCGGTGGCCCGATCCCGGGAGAACACCGCCGCATAGCTCATCACCGCACCCGCGAGGCAAAGTCCCGCCGCGCCCAGCACCACCACCGTCGTCCACCGCCGAACGTCGAACGCCGGCTCCTCCGATTCCCGGCGCCGCGCTTCGGTGCGCAGCAGCATGTCGGCGAAGGTGCGGCGCCCCGAATCCCACAGCGGCCAAAGCCATCCCACCACCGATACGGTGTCGAGCAGGTGCGCCAGGTCCCGCAGCAGCAGCCCCCACGGTCCGATGGGTTCGCCGTTGCGCCGCACCACCGCGATGCCGAACAGCGCCCGCCCCACGCTCCAGCCGGTGACTGTCGGCAGCAGCAGCCGGTTCACCAACACGAGCAGGACGACGACCCCGATGACCGCGATGCACAGCCACCACCACACGCCGCCGGGCGGCACGGTGAAACCGGCCAGCGCCATCGTCGCCACCACCGCGGTACCGGGCAGGACGTCGACGGCGAGCGCGCCGGCGCGAATATGCCAGGGCGCCAACGCCTTCCGCGGGGACTCCTGGACGGCCGTGGCCGGTGGCTTCTCGACCACCACCGTCACTTCGTCACCTGGTCGAGCTTCGCTATCTTGTACTGCCCTTCCGCCTGCGCCATCTTCACGCGCAGCCGGTACCCGGTTTCGTTCTGGGTCTGATCGTTGGCGACCTTGACGCGGACCGCGACGAGCACCTCGACCGAACCATCGGGGTTGTTGCGTTCGACGGCCGCACGCATGTCCGACACCTGGACGTGAACGTTGGCGGCCTGATACGCCTGAACGAGCATGCTGGTGTAGAGCAGCGCTTGGGATCGGAAGGCGTCGGTGCCGCAGTCGATGATCTTCTGCTCACTCGCCGCCATCGCGTTGGTGTCGGGCGCCTGGGTCGCCGAAACGCAATCGACGGCCGCCTTGAGCGCCGCGGCATCGTTGCGGGCTATCACCTGGCTTTCGTGGTGGTAACGCAACGCGAAGTATCCACCGGCGCCGACGCCCGCGGCACAGAGCACGAGCACCGCCGAGATGCCTGCCAACCAGCCGCGGCCCAACCGCGACTCGCGCCGTACGGCTGCCGCCCCGAGCTCGGCTTCGGGTTCCGGCGGCTCCTCGGCGGCGGCCGCGGGACCGGTCTCCTCGGTCGCAGCCTCGGGTTCCGCCGCGGGCGCCTCGTCGGCCGACGGCTCGTCCGCCGTCGCCGCTTCGTCGATCGAGCCCGTCCCGTCGGCGCTGGTCGCTTCGGTGGCGTCCTCGGGTTCGGCCGAATCCTCAATCGTCACGTCGGGATTGGTCTGCTCGGCGGCGATCGCCGGGTCCTGGCTCCTCGGACGCCGCCTGCGCAGACGACGTAACTTCGGCATGGGTGGGGGGTTCAGCCGGCTGGCGCCAGCATCTCCTTCCATCCGTCGTCTCCTGTTCTGGCCGAGTTTTCGACGGAGTATTTAACTCCGTCTGGCCCTACCAGTTGACCGCTTTGGGGACTATAGACCGCCACGGGAGGTCCACCGGGGGTATAGACACACGGGTTGGGCTGCTGGCCGTTGCACTGCACGGTACCCGACCCCGGCCGCGACAAGGGGTCGCTGGTCGGCGGGGGCGTCCCCGACACCCGGTCCGAGGGCGCCGGGTTCAGGCCGGTGTCGATCGACGGCGCCGGGATCACCTGACCCGGTTTCACCGGCTGGTCACAGCGCGCCGCGGGGGCCGGGCAGGTCACGATCTGGTTGGGGTCGCCATACCAGGGGTTGGTCCCGGCCGGGACGTACGGGTGGGGGTCGCGGCATTCCCGGGGGGTAGCCGCCCGCTTGCCCTCGATGTCCGTACACGGGATGTTGCGCGAACCGCGCACGCTGTTGGCCGGGGTGTCCATCGGAATCTTGCAGTAGGTGCCCGACGGCAACGGCTGCAGGCTGGTGTCAGCCGGCGACCGCCACTCCGATGCCGGGATGAAGCCGGTCAGACACGGGGGCGGCTGGTTGATCGACAACGCCAGGTCCAGTGCCGCCATGTTGGGGAACGGCGCGGCCACCGTCTGGGCGATCGACGCGCCCTGAGGCAGGAACACCAGGACCTGTTCCAGGCCGGTGTGGTAACGCTTGAGCAGGTCGAACACCACCTCGAGGTTCGCCAGCGTCTGGGGCAGCGAATCCCGCACGTCGTTGAACACCTCGTTGACCTGATCGGCCGTCGGCGCCGCCTGGCGCAGCACGCTTTTCAGGTGCTGGTCTTCCTGCGCGGACTGCGCGCCCAATTTGTTCAGGTTGCGCGCCCAGCGTTCGATGGCATCGCCCGACTTGACCTGGCTGTCCAGCACCCCGCCCGAGTTTTGAATGATGTCGTTCACGTCGGTGATGTTGGTCTTGAAATCGCCGACGATCGCCTGCGTGGAGTCCACCAGCCGCTGCAGGGCGGGACCCAATCCACCCACGGATTGCGCCGTCTCGTCGAGCAATTGGGCAATCTTGTCCTTGGGCAGCACGGCGAGCCCGCGGTTGGCCGTGTCCAACGCCGGCCCGATCTCGGCGGGCACAGTGCCCTTCGTGATCGTCTGACCGTCCGACAAGAACTTGCCCGGGTTCCCGGCCGATTCCAGATCCAGGTACTGCTCACCGACGGCCGACACCGAGTGCACGTTGGCCGTCGCGTCGGTCGGGATCTTGTAGCGGCTGTCGATGCTCATCGTCGCTTTGGCGCCCCGCTCGGTCGGCTCGACGTCGGTGACCTTGCCGATCGTGATGCCGCGATACGTGACGTTCGCCGTCGGATACAGGCCGCCCGACGCGGGCAGGTCGGCCTTCAGCGTGTATCGGCCGATGCCCACCAGGCTCGGGATCTGCAGGTAGTACACCCCGAGCACGAGCAGCGAGATGACCGTCAGGATTCCGAACGCGATCAACTGGCGTCTGATGAAAGGAGTCAGCAATTCCTGTCCCCCCTTTCCACCAGTGGCCCACCGGGCGCGTCATTCGGGTTCGGCGTGTAGCGGACGTCGGGGATCATCGTCTCGGGGTCACGCCCGAACGACTGCTCGAGCGCCCGCAGTGCCCCCGACAATCCGGTGCCGGTGAGGAACGCGTTGTCGACGGAACTGTAGGTCACGTCGAGCGTCAGCGAAATGTTGATGTAGTCGCCGCGGAAGATCTTCGGCACGGTGTCGATGTCAAACGGCTGCGTCAGGATCAGCTTCAGCGCGCCGATCAGATACGGCGAGCCCTTGCCCAGCTCTTTGAGCGGACACTGCAGCGCCTGCAGGTCGGTGTGTAGCGGCCCGCGGGCTTCCGACAGGTACTGGTCGGCGGCCTGGCTGAGTCGTCCCACCGAGTCGACGGCGTTGATCAGCAGGTTCTTGGTGTCGGCGAAATGCTTGACCAGCGGTGGGATGTCGGTGAGCACCCGATCGAGGACGTCTGCCCGGGCACCCACGTAGGTGAGCAGCCGGTTGGTCGAGTCGATCGCGTGGGTGATGTCATCGCGTTGCTGGTTGACCTGGTCGGTGAAGGTGTCCAGCTTGCCGAGGAACGACCGGATCGCCTCGCCCCGCCCGTTGAAGATGTTGTAGACCTCGTTCTGCAGCACCTCCAGGTTGGGGATGCCACCGCCGCGCAGGATCAGCGAGAGGCTGGCCAGGGTCTGCTCGGTGGTGGGATACGAGGAGGAATTCTTCAGCGGAATGGTGTCGCCGCTCTTGAGCAGTTCTTGCGACGGGTTCGGCGGGGAGGCGAGCTCGACGTGCTGGGAGCCCAGCAGCGAGGTCTGACCGATCTTGGCGATGGCGTTCTTGGGCAGCTTGGTGTTCTTGTCGATACCCAGCGTCAGGGTGGCGATCCAGTTCTTCAACTGGATGGACTTGATCGACCCGACGAAGACGTCGGCGACCATCACCTTGCTGTTGCCGTTGATCGCCAGGGTGTCCGGCACCTGCACGTAGATCGTCATGGCGCCGGAGCCGCTGCCCGGGCCACCCGGAATCGCCACGTTGGAGATCCCGCGCCAGCCGCACGAGCTCAGCACCAGCGCGGCCACCAGCAGGACCATCGCCTGCCAGGCCCGGCGGCGAACCAGACTCATTGCGCGCCTCACTGGAAGTCGGTTCGGCTTGCTCCTCACTGGCCACCCCCGAAGTCAGTCGGCACCGCAGGCCCACCGGCGTTCGGCGCGGGCGCCCCGACGGGCGCCGGCGTCGGGGCCACCGGACCCGGGGCCACGCCCGGTCCGGGCGGCGGCGGCTGGATGGGCACCGGCGCGTTCAGGCCGATGGGTGGCACGATCGGGTTCTCGTCGTACGCGTTCGGCGGCCCCGGCGGCGTCTGCAGGTTCGACTGGACGGGCGCGATGTTGGGGCCTCCCATGAGCTCGGCCAGCGAGTCCGGGGTCATCAAACCTGCGGTGATCGGCCCGACCTGCTGGCCTTGCATCCCAGGCGCGACGATCCAGCCGGGCTGGGTGTTGCGGTGCGACGTCGGGGTGTCCGGGACCCAGATGCCGGGCACGGTGGTGTCCTTGTATCCGTTGGGCGGGTGCAGCCGATCTTCCGAGTAGGCGACTTCCTTGGGCAGGGTCTCGGCGGTGCTGAACAGGTTGACGCCGAACGGCAGGTAGTTGAACTTGATCGCATCGAGGATCGGCGCCAGGTACTGCGCGCACAGCTCAGCCGACTCCTGATACCCGAGCCGGCTGCCCGCCTGGATCGAGCTGCAGATGAACTGCATCGGGTTGGCGAAGTTCGTGATCGCCGGGATGGCGACCACCGACCCGTGCGACGGGTGATAGATCTGGTTGATGTTCGCCGCGGCCGTCGGCAGGACGTGCAGCGCGGTCTCCAGCCCGTTCAGCGGGTCCGGCTGCAGGATCGTGTTCGTCACCGTCGCCAGGTTGTTGATGTCGTAGGTCAGCACCTCGCGGTTCTTGTTCAGGAACGGGCGCACGGTGGACAGCAGACCGTCGAACTGCTCGATCGCGTTCGAAAGGTCGTGGTCGTTGTGCGCGAGCCGCGTGGTGAAGTCCGCCAGGTTCTCGTTCAGCGCGACGAACTGCTGGTCGTCCTTGTGCAGCGCGTTGACGAACAGCGCCAGGCTCTTCACCACCGCGAAGAAGTCGCCGCGCCCCTCGTTCAACGCGGTCAACGCCTGCGACAGGTTGCTCAGCGTGGTGTTGAATTCCTTGCCCTTGCCGGCCAGCCCGTTGGCGTAGGACTCGATGACCTCACCGAACGGGCCGGTCGGCTGCTCGGGCGTGGGGCCCAGCTTGGAGATGATGTTCGTGATGCTGTTGCGCAGCTGGTCCCACTCCACCGGGACCTGCGTGCGCTCCTCGGGAATCACGGCGTTGTCGGCCAGCACCGGCCCGCCCTTGTAGGCCGGCTCCAACTGAATGGCCCGCGACGCCACCAGCGTCGGGTTCAGGATCACCGCGTTGGCGTTGGCGGGAACCCGGTACTTGTTCTCGTAGTGGAAGGTGACCTTCATCTTGTCGCCGGCGGGCTCGATCTTGTCGATCGCGCCGACCCGCAACCCCATGATCTGGACCTTGTCCCCGGGGTAGAGCGCGTTGGCCGCCGGGAAGTAGGCCACCACCGTGTTGTTGGTCAGCTTCTCAAAGAGCCGCCAGCCAACGAACCCGACGACCAGGGCCAGCACGATCACCAGCGACCCGAGGATGACGGTCGCCCGGGTCAGCTTCGGTAGTCGGATGTTCCGGATATCAAAGGCGGTGCTCAATTCTGGCTACCTCCCCCGGCAGCGCCGCTGCCGCCCGATCCGCCCGGGTTGATGAAGGGTGCCGGCAGCTGGTTCCCCGGCCCGGGTGGGGCCGCCGGTCCCGGCGGGAACCCGGGCGCGAAGGTCGACGGCGGCGGCGTCGGTCCGGCCGGCGCCAGGTTCTCGGTGCGCGCGCCCGGCGGTGCCTGCGGCGGCAGCGGCACGGGCGTCCCCGGGACGTCCGGGGGCGGGTCGCCCGGCCGCCCGGCGATCGGGATGCCCGGGGTCGGCGGCAGACCGTTCGGGTTCGGCGGCGAGGTCATCACGTCGACCGGAGCCGGGAAGCCCGGGCCGCCGAACGGTCCGATGCCACCACCGGCGCAAGGCAGCGGATTCCACGGCCGCGGCAGGCCCTCGTCGCCGACGGTGACGTTGCCGCCTGGGTTGGCCGGGGTGTAGGAGCATGGCGATCCCGGCGGGACGGCCGGCCCCGGGTGCTCCGGCGTGCCCTCCAGCACCGGGGGTGCCGGAGGCGGTGCCCCGTTGGGGAACCGGGTGCCGTTGGGGTCGGGCCACCGGAATTCGGGCAGGCCGGCGCTGCGCCAGAAGTTCTCCGGGTCGATGCCGCGCTTCTTGAAGGCGGCGTCGACCCACGGCTGGATGATCTGGTACAGCGCGAGGTTGTGCAGAACCACCTTGAAGAACGGTCCCGACGCGATGGCCTCGTTCAGCGACGGCAGGAACTTGCCGACCTCGGTGAGCCCCGCGGCGACGTCGTCCTTGCGCTCCTTCAAGATGTCGCTGACCGTGCGCAGCTGTTCGAGCACGTGGTTGAGGTTCGGATTGTCGTTGATGAAGCCCTTGACCTGTTCGGAGAAGGCGGCGACGTTCGCCAACAACGCATTGATGGCCTGGCCGCGTTCGTTGAAGGCGGCCAGCAGCGTCTTCGTGTTGACCAGCAGGCGATCGATCTGCTCGCTACGGTCGCCGAGGACGCTGGCCACCTGGTTGGCCTGGGCGAGCAGGTGCTTGACCTGCTCGTCGCGCTTGCCGATCGTGTCGGAGAACTTGGCGACGCCGTCGAGCGCCGCGCTCAGATGCGGATAGGTCTGGTCGATGGTCTGCGACAGCACGTGCAGCGATTCCTTGACCGTGTCGATGTTCCAGCCCTGGGCCGCCTTGGTGACATCGAAGAACGCGTCGTAAATCTGGTAGGGCGTCGTGCTCTGACCAATCGGTAACGAGTCGCCGGGCCTCAGTTGCTGATTGCCTCGGGCCTCGACGTCCAGGATCTTCTTCCCGAGGATGGTGTCGGTCTTGATCGCCAGCCGGCTCTCGGTGCCGATGGTCGCGGTGCCGAGATTGAATTTGACCAGGATGTGGTCGCCCTCGATATTGAGCGCCTCGACCTTGCCGACGTCCACGCCGGCGATTCGCACTTTGTCACCGACAGCGATACCCCCGGTATCGGTGAACTGGCCGTAGTAGTGCGGTTTGGCCATCAGCATGGGCACGCTCGTGAAGCTTTGACCGACGCCGATGACGAGCAGCGTCACGATGATGCCCATCAGCCCGATGCGAACCCGGTTTTCCGGTTCAAGTGTTCTCATTGCGGCGTGCACCTACCCGTCGGCTGCTGGAAGAGCCGGACCGTACGGACCGGGCCGCCGGCCTGCAACCCGTTGATCTTGAGCGTGATGTCGCAGGCGTAGAAGTTCACGAAGTCGCCGTAGGAGCCGATGGCGCGCCCGATCATGTTCAACGCCGTGGGCACCTTCTTCAGGAAGTCGTTCAGCTGATCGCGTTGGTCGATGAGCGGCTGCTGGACCGCATCCAGATAGTTGAGGGTGCTGTGCAGCAGCCCGCGGTCCTCGGCGAGCAGGTCGGCGACCGTCCCGGCCGCGTTGCTGATGTGCGCGGTGCCGCCCGCCAGCTGGTCACCGTGGTCCTTCAGTCCGGTGATGAGGACCTCGAGGTTGTTGACCGTCTGGTCGAACTGCTGTCGGTGGCGAACCGTGGTGTCCAGCACGATGTTCAGGTTCTTGATGACCTCGCCGATCGCCTGGTCCCGCTCACCCAGCTGGTTGGTCAGCTGCGCGGTCTGGTCGAGGATGTCGTTGATGGTGCCGCCCTGACCCTGGAACACGGTGATCAGCGACGTCGCGATGGTGTTCACCTTCTGCGGGTCCAGCGCCCGGAACAGCGGTTTGAAACCACCGATCAGGGCGTCCAGGTCGAGCGCCGGCGAGGTCCGCGACATTGGGATGAAACCGCCTGGCGGCAGGACCTTCTCGGCGGCCTCACCCTCGCCGCGCTTGAGCTCCAGGTAGCGGTTACCGATCAGGTCGAGGTACCGGATCTGCGCCGTCGTCGACTGGTACAGCGGCACCGAGCGGTCGATGTTGAATTCCACCCGCGCGCGCTTGCCGCCGTCGACAACCTTCACGGAACTGACCTTGCCGATCTCGACGCCGGAGGCGCGGACGAACTGGCCGGCCCGCAACCCGCTGACGTTGGTGAACTCCGCCGAGTAGCCGTTCGTGCGGTCAAACCGCATCTGCCCGAATACGACGACGATCATCACAGTGAAGACCAGCAGCACGAACGAGAAGATGCTGAGCCTGACGATTGTTCCGGAGATTTTCATGGGTTGATCGTGTTATCCCCTACTTGGCGGCCCCAGACGTACTCGATGGCGTATGGGGATCCGGTGTCGAGGTGGTTGTACGGCGCGAGGCTGTTGCCGCTATCTATCACCAATTCGGGCGCGGGCCACAGGTCGTGGGTGATCTGCTGCCAGCAACCGGGGGCGCCCCCCGGCCCGCCGCGCGCGTTCACCCGCGGCAGGTTTTCCGGGTAGGTGTACGGGTTCGGCGCGCCGCCGACGAGCCCGGCCAGCCCGCCAACCAGGCTGGCGAGCGTGACCACCGCCGAGACCGGGTTGGCCAGCAACCCGAGCCCCGACAGCGCCTCGGTGTGGGCGTTCAGCGAGTAGCCGTTGCCGCCCAGGAACGAGGACGCCTTGGGCTCGATGTCGTGGTAGTTGCGCAGCGTGCAGAACAGCTCCGGACTGTAGGTGTCCAGCAGCTGGGCCGTGGGCACCAGGTCCTGGGCGCCGCGCGCCAGGTACGGGCCGCCCCTGTTGAAGATGTCGGCGCCGGTGTTGCCGAACCCGGCCGCCGACAACAGCGCCTGGTCCAGATCCTTCTGCTGCGCGTTGATGGTCCGCGACGTGATGACCGCGTTGTTCAGGAAGTCCAACAGGTCCGGCGCCGCGTTGGCGTAGGTGTCGCCCAGCCCGGCGAGCTGCTGAATGTCATGACGCGCCTGCGGCAGCTGCGGATTGACGTCATCGAGGATCGCGTTGGCGTTGACCACCGACTGGCCGAACTTGTCGCCCAGCCCGGTCAGCGCCTGGGCGGCCGCGCTCAGCGTGAGGTTCAGCTTGACCGGATCCACCTTCTCCGCGATCGAGGTGACGGTCTGGAACAGGGTGTTGATCTCGGTGGTCACCGAGCGCGCGTCGATCACCGTGTGCTGGTTGAGCTTCTGCGGCGACGGGTTTTGCGGCGTTGTCAACGAGACGTACTTGCCGCCGAACACCGTGGTCGCCTTAATGTCGGCGTTCACGTTGGCCGGAATCAGCGACAGGTATCGGGGGTAGACCTCCAGCGTGAACTTGGCGGCCGGCTTGCCGTCACGCACCGTCTCCGCGATGTTGCCCACCCGGCCGATCTCGACCCCGTTGTAGGTGACCTTCGAGCCCGGATCCATCACCAGCCCGGCCCGCGACGCCAGCATCGTCAACTTCGTCTTCGGCGTGAAGTCCCCCCGGAACTGCCCGTAGACCAGGGCCCCGGCCACCAAGGCGATGATCAACGACGCGATGCCGGCCAGCTTGTACGGCGGCTTCCGTTGGGCGTTGACCTTCACTGGTGATGTCATGGCGGCTACACCGTGAGTGCGAAGTTGGGGTTGACACCATAGAGCGCCAACGCTGCTGCCAGAACGACGACCTGCACCGATACCAGCGAGAAACGCATCGATCGGCCGACGGCCTCCCCGACGCCGACGGGTCCACCGCCGGCGTTGTATCCGTAGAAGCAGTGGGTGATCATCACGACCGCCGTGATGATGATGGCCTCGAGGAATGACCAGAACACGTCGTCGGGACGCAGGAATGTCCGGAAGTAGTGCTCGTAGGTGCCGTTCGACTGACCGTACAGCACCGTCGTGGTGATCTGCGGGGACAGGAACGACATGATCATGGCCAGCGCATAGAGCGGGATGATGACGACCAGACCGGCCATGATCCGGGTGGTCGCCAGGAACGAGATCGACTTGATGCCCATGACTTCCAGGGCGTCGATTTCTTCGCTGATGCGCATGGCGCCCAACTCGGCGGTCGCACCCGCGCCGACGGTGGCCGCCATCGCGATGCCGGTGACGACCGGGGCGGCGATGCGCACGTTGATCAGTGCGGCGAAGAAGCCGGTGAATGCCTCGACCCCGATGTTGCCCAGCGAGGCGAAGCCCTGAATCGCGACCAGGGAGCTACCGGAGAGGGTCACGAAGCCGACGATCGCGACGGTGCCGCCGATGACGGCCATGGCGCCGGTGCCCATGCCGATCTGGGCGATCAGCCGCAACGTTTCCTTGCGGTAGTTGCGCAGTGCGTGCGGGATGTGCGCGATGGCCTCCGCACCGAACCAGGCCATCTGGCCGATGTCGTCCAGGCCGCGGGCCGCGGCACCGCCGTAGCGGTTGAGGTTTTCGGCTGCCCGGGGGAAGCGGGCGCGCAATACGGCAGAGGTTGACATCTCAGTGGCCCGTCCCGAATCGCACGCCGATGGTCGTCAGCACCACGTTGACCGCGTACAGGGCGACGACGCAGAGCACGACGGTCTCGTTCACCGCGGTGCCCAGGCCCTTGGAGCCGCCCCGCACGGTCAACCCGCGGTAGCAGCCGACCAGTCCGGCGATGAGGCCGAACATGGCGGCCTTGACGGTCGCGATGACCACCTCGGGCAGGCCGGTGATCGTGGTGAGGGTGGCGAGGTAGGCGCCCCCGGAGACGTTTTGCAGGTAGACACCGAACAGGTAGCCGCCGACCAGGCCGACAGTGATCACCAGGCCGTTGAGCAGAGTGGCGACCAGCGTCGCGGCGATCACGCGGGGAACCACCAGGCGGTGGATGGGGTCGATGCCGAGCACCTCCATCGCGTCGATCTCCTCGCGGATGGTGCGGGCACCGAGGTCCGCGCAGATCGCCGTCGAGCCGGCGCCGGCCACCACCAGCACCGTGGTGAGCGGCCCGAGCTGGGTGACGGCACCGATCGCCGCACCGGCACCGGACAGGTCGGCGGCTCCGAACTGGGCCAGCAGCACGTTGAGCGTGAAGATCAGCAGCACGGTCAGCGGGATCGACACCATGATGGTCGGCAGGAACGCGACTCGCATGATGAACCAGCACTGCAGGACGAACTCGCGCCACTGGAAGGGCCAGCGGAACAGTGCCCGTCCGGTGAGGACGCACATCCGGAAGAACCCCCCGATGAGCGTCAACGGTGTCTGCAGTTGGTCGCGTACGTAGCCGACCAGGTAGGGGCCCTGTCGACTCGTCGACGTTGAAGTCACCGCTGCCCCCTCCAGCCGATACCGCGAGCCTCAGGGCGCCGCGGCGGATCGTGTAACACGATTCGCCCCCTCGCCGCTATGCGGCCGGGGGTGCCCCCACCTTGCCGCGACCCAACGTGTGTGACCATGGGCTCCCTACTGGCAAGTAGTAACGGAGACCACAGGAATGTACCCGATGGCCATGCACGTGTGAACTGCATCTGCACAATTAACCCTTCGTCAACAGCGGGCAAACGTTACAGTTTCCGTCAGCTTTCCTCTCTGGCAGTGAAACCTTCTGTGGTAGAGCGATTTTCGTCGATATTTGCGGTGCCGTAACGGATCCGCAGCTCAGTCTTGAGCACCTTGCCGGCGGGGTTGCGCGGCAGCGCGTCCACAATCTCGAGCGCCTTGGGATGCTTGTACCGCGCGAGCCGCTCGGCCAGGAATTCGGCCAACTCGTCGAGCAGCAGCTGCTCGCCGGCCACCGCCGCAACCGCGATCGGCACCTCGCCCCACTTGTCATGGGAACGCCCGATGACCGCCACTTCGACGATGCTGGGGTGGCTGGCCAGCACGTTCTCCACCTCGGCGCAGTAGATGTTCTCGCCGCCGGAGATGATCATGTCCTTCTTGCGGTCCACCACCCAGACGTAGCCGTCGGCGTCCATCCGGACCAGGTCGCCGGAATGGAACCAACCGCCCGCGAACGCCTCCGCGGTGGCCTCCGGGTTGTTCCAGTAGCCGCTCATCAAAGTCGGTGCGCGATAAACGATTTCACCAACCTCACCGACCGGTACGTCGTTCATGTTTTCGTCGACCACACGTGCGGCCACGGTCGGGATCACCTTGCCGACCGATCCACGTTTGCGGATCGCGTCTTCGCCCAGCAGCATGCAGGTGACCGGCGACATCTCGGTCTGGCCGAAGGCTGCCAGGATCTGGGTTCCGGGGAACGTCGCCGACATCTCGCGCAGCAGCGCGTCGGGGGCGGGCGCCGCCCCCCACGACATCACCCGCAGCCTCAGGTCGCGGGGCCGCGCTCGCTGCTCGGCGCAGACCGCCTGCCACTGGGCGGGCACCAGGAAGAGGCCGGTGACCTTCTCCTCGGCCAACACGTCGAGCAATTGCCCCGGCTCGAAGGCGCCGAGCGGGTAGATCACCGTGGGGGTGCCGAGCAGCATCCCGGTCAGCATGTTGCCGATGCCGGCGATGTGGAAGAACGGGACGCCGACGAAGCCGACGTCGCTGTTGAGGTCGGCGCCGTTGGTGTAGAGGCCCGTCATGGTCTGGCCGGTCAGGTTGGTGTGGGTCAGCACGGCGCCCTTCGGGCGGCCGGTGGTGCCCGAGGTGTACATGATCAACGCCGGCGAATCGTTCGGGATGTCGGGCATGTTCGCGGGCCCGCCGGGCTCGTTGATCAGGTCTTCATAGCCGAGCACGTTGTCGTCGCCCGCGCCACCGGCCACGACGATAGTGTCCAGCAGGGGCTCGACCTCGCGAACCCCGGTGGCGACCGGGGCGAGCACCGATTCGGTGATCATCACGCGGGCTTCGCAATCCTGCACCAGGAACGCGATCTCGGCGGCGGTGAGCCGGAAGTTCAGCGGAACGGCAATCCCGCCGAGCATGTTGACAGCCAGCACCGACTCGACGAATTCGGTCCGATTGAGCATCAACACCATGACCCGATCGCCGAAGCCGACTCCCCGACGGCTCAACGCATCGGCCAGCGCCCCGACGCGGCTCCGCAGTTCGCCCCACGTCACGGTCTTGACAAGAAACCGCAGCGCCGTCGCGCCCGGCTGCATCAGGGCATGCCGTTCGAGCTGATTCACCCAGTTCTGCCGCCGGGCCAGATACGGCTGCTCGGTTCCCTGCGCCAGATGGCTCGCTAATTGCGCGGTCAACCCCAACCCTTCCCTCACTCCCGCACCGCTTGCGCCAGGTTGATATTTGATAAAACATGGTGTTGTCTGGGTCACATTATGGCCTTAAAGCCCTGCTGACAAGCCCCGACAAAAGTTTCAAACCAACCTCCACGACGCCCCGAAAGCCCTGGCAGCCCCCGTGAACGCACCGATATCCACGCGACTGAGGCGCCGACGGCCACTGCGCCGGGCGCAATTGTCCGACGAGGTCGCGGGCCACCTGCGGGCGGCGATCATGTCCGGGGCCTTGCGGCCGGGAACGTTCATCCGCCTCGATGAGACCGCGGCCGAGCTCGGCGTCAGCGTCACGCCGGTGCGCGAAGCCCTGCTGAAGCTGCGCGGCGAGGGCATGGTGCAGCTCGAGCCGCACCGCGGTCACGTCGTGCTCCCGCTCACGCGCCAGGACGTCGAGGACATCTTCTGGCTGCAGGCCACCATCGCCAAGGAGCTGGCGGCCGCGGCCACCGACCACATCACCGACGCGGAGATCAACGAGCTGGAGCGCATCAATGAGGCGCTCGCCGCGGCCGTCGGCTCCAGCGATGCCGAGACCATCGCGGGCATCGAGTTCGCGTTCCATCGGGTCTTCAATCAGGCGAGCGGGCGGATCAAGCTGGCCTGGTTCCTGCTCAACGCCGCGCGCTACATGCCGGTGCTGATGTATGCCGCCGATCAGCAGTGGGGTGCGGCCGCCGTCGAGAACCACCGCCAGCTGATCGCGGCGCTGCGCCGGCGCGATGCCGCCGCGGTGATCGAACACACCGTGTGGCAATTCACGGACGCGGCCGCCCGGCTGAACGAGATGCGGGACCGCACGGGAATCTTCGACTGACCTGCCTCGCCCGCGCCTAGCCCGCGGCCAACTGCTCGGCGCGCCGCTTGAGGCTTTCGGCAAGGTGGTCCAGCACGTTGTTGAGGAGCTGCTTCACCATCGGCGCCGGGACCGGCATCGAGGTTTCGACGTCGAGGTCCACGGTCAGCAGGCTCGACGCCCCCATCGCCACGACGCTGAACAGCTGTTCCTGTTTGGTGAACAGGTCACCCTGCTGCAGCACGGTCTGGATCTGGTTTTCCCCGGGGTAGTACACGGCCTGGATGAACATGCTCTGCATGCCCTGATAGTCGGTGTCGAGCCGCAGCTGGCTGGGGCGCCCGTCGTCGTATCGCGCGAGCACCCAGAGACCCTTGATCTCCTCGTTCCACTGCGGGTAGGCCTCGAAGTCGGCGACGATCGCCATGATCAAGGCCGCGTCGGCGCTGACCTCGACGGTCTTGCTCATCACGGGCATTGGCGAAGCATAGCCGGGTGGGCGACGCCCTCCGGCAGTGCGGCCGGGCCGGCGGTTTCGCACGAAAGCCCCGGCCCCGCGGGCGATCTCAGGCTTATCGGTCCACGCGCGCCGACGACAGCAACGAGCGGACGGGCTCGGGGATCTCGATCGGCTTGCGACTGGACCTGTCGACGTAGACGTGCACCCAATGGCCGAGCGCGGTGACGGGCTGCGCCTGCTCTGCGTGCGCCGCCCGGAACACGCCGAGCCGGTACGTGACGCTACTGCGGCCCAGCCTGGTCACCGCCAGGCCCACCGCGAGGTCTTCGGGGAAATGCAGTTCCGAGTAGTACCGGCAGCCCGACTCGGCGACGATGCCCAGCGCGGGGGTGGTGAGCGGGTCCAGCCCGGTGCTGGTGTTGATCCAGGCGTTGATGGCGGTGTCGAACAACTGGTAGTACACCGCGTTGTTGAGGTGGCCGAACATGTCGTTGTCGGCCCACCGGGTTCCGACCGGCCACAGCACGGGGAAGTCGTCACTGGTGAGCCCGTCCGGTGCCGGCGGTACCACCGGAGCCGGCGAGGCCGGGGGTTCCGAAGCCATGGTTGTATTCCAGCATGGTTCAGATTCGGGGGGCCGTGCTGGACCGGGTCGGTCTCGCTCGCCCGTACGCCGATTCCCGGCCGATTCGAGTTGTCGATCTGGAGCTGGACCCGCCGGGCAGCGACGAGCTGATGATCCGCATCGAGGCGGCCGGGGTGTGCCACTCCGACCTGTCGGTGGTCGACGGCAACCGGGTGCGGCCGGTGCCGATGCTGCTCGGTCACGAGGCGGCCGGAATCGTCGAGCGGGTTGGTGATGGCGTGTCCGACCTCGCCATCGGTCAGCGGGTGGTGCTGGTGTTCCTGCCGCGGTGCGGTCATTGCGCGGCCTGCGCGACCGAGGGCCTGACCCCCTGCGAGCCGGGCAGCGCGGCCAACGCCGCGGGGACCCTGCTGGACGGCGACATCCGGCTCCACCACGCCGGTCACCGGGTGTATCACCACCTCGGGGTATCCGGATTTGCGACGCATGCGGTGGTCAACCGGGCCAGTGTGGTGCCGGTGCCGCCGGACGTGCCGCCCGAAGTCGCCGCGCTGCTGGGGTGCGCCGTGCTGACGGGTGGGGGCGCCGTGCTCAACGTCGGCAATCCGCAGCCGGGCCAGACAGTCGCCGTTGTAGGCCTGGGCGGTGTCGGCATGGCGGCGGTGCTCACCGCGCTCACCTATGACGGCGTGCGCGTCGTCGCCGTCGACCAATTGCCCGACAAGCTGACCACCGCCCGCGCCCTGGGCGCGCACGAAGCGTACACGCCGCAGCAGGCTGCCGACGCTCGGGTGAAGGCCGCCGTGGTTGTCGAGGCCGTCGGTCATCCCGCCGCACTCGAGACGGCCATCGCGCTGACCGCGCCGGGTGGCCGCACCATCACCGTCGGACTGCCGCCGCCGGATGCACGAATCACCGTGTCCCCGTTAGGGTTTGTGGCCGAGGGCCGGTCGCTGATCGGCAGTTACCTGGGTTCGGCGGTGCCCAGCCGCGACATCCCGCGGTTCGTCGCACTCTGGCAAGCGGGCCGGCTGCCGGTGGAATCACTGGTGTCGTCGTCGATCCGGTTGGATGAGATCAACGAGGCGATGGACAAGCTGGCCGACGGTACCGCCGTGCGGCAGCTCATCAGGTTCGACTAGCCGCTACCTCGGGTGCAGGGGCGCGACGGGTTCCACCGCCGCGTCCGGAAGGCGGTGCTCTTCGATGTATTCCCAACGGATTTCGTAGCCCAGCCCGGGAGCCGGCGGTATCTCGACGAACCCGTCCGGGGTGAGCGGATCGCAGGGCGAGTTCAGATACGGCGGCGCGGCGTCGTAGCGAGCGCCTGGCCCGAGCAGGCCGCGCTCGTAGTACTCGCAGACGTCTTCGCTGGTGGCGCCGAGCACCTGCAGGTTGCCGAAGCCGCTCATATGCAGCTCGCACCGCATGCCGACCGCCTCGCACATCCCCGCCAGCTTCATCACGCCGGTAATGCCTCCGCGCAGCACGTCGATGCGGCTGATGTCGGAGGCATGGCGCAGGATCCAATCCGCCCGGGTGTAGATGCCGCCCTCGGCGATCTCGGGAGAGCAGATCGGGATGTCGAGTTCGTCGCCGAGTCGCCGGTAGGCCTCAACCCGGTACTCCGGCATCGGGTGCTCGTACCAGTAGAAACCCAGCCGCTGCAGCTCGCGGCCGACCCGCAGCGCGTCCTCGTGGGTGTGGTAGGTGCCCCAGGGGTCGAACATCAGCACCATCTCGTCGCCCACCGCTGCCCGAACCTCGCGGCACACCCGCATGTCCCAGTCGACGTAGGACGGCCGCGGCAGGGCGAACTGGCCTGTCGCGGGATTCCAGTAGTGGTAGGGGTGAATCTTGTAGGCGCCGTAGCCCTGACGCTTGCAATCGACGGCGTGGGCGGCGTAGTCGTCGGGCGATCCGAGATTGTTGAAACTGCTGGCATAGGCCTTCACCCGGTCCCGCGCCCCGCCGAGCAGTTTGTGCACCGGCAACCCGGTAACCCGGCCGGCCAGATCCCACAGGGCCAGATCGATTACACTGCAGACGTTTTCGGGGAGCTTCGCGGCCCACAGTTGGCGCCAGATCTCCGCCCTGTCGAACGGGTCCTGGCCGGCGAGCAGCGGGCTGAGGAATCGGGTGATCAGCGCCTGATCCCCGGGGAGCAGGCCGTCCTGGTCGCCATGGAAGTGACCGCCGAAGTAGTAGCCCTCGATCCCCTCGTCGGTGAGCACCTTGGTCACGGTCTGCACCACGCGATAGTCGGTCATCAGCTGGCCGAACGAGATTCGATCGACGAACGTCTCGAACGGCACCACCTCGAGGCCGGTGATCTTCATGGCAGCACATTCTGCCGATGGCCCGGGCGCTCAGAGTAGAGCCGAAGGTCCCGCGCCCGTCGCGTCCAGTGCTCCGTCGAATTCGGTCATCGGATCTGCACGCATTGGCCACCGTCGACGACCAGTTCGGAACCGGTGATGAACGACGCCTCGCCGGAGACCAGGAACGCGACGGCGTCGGCGATCTCGCGCGGTTGTCCGATCCGCCCGAAGGCCGACGACGCGGCGAGTCGCAGTTGCGTGGCGTCATCGAGCATCGGGGTGGCGATCGGTCCGGGGAACACGGCGTTGACCCGGATGCCGAAGGGCGCGAGTTCGGCGGCGGCGTTCTGGGTCAGGCCGCGAAGCGCCCACTTCGCCGAGCTGTATGCGGCGTGATGCGGGAAGGGGCGGATGGCTCCGGTGCTGCAGATGTTGACGATGGCGGCCTGCTGCGCCGCACGCAGGTGCTCCAGCGTCGCCTGAATGCCCAGGAAAGCGCCGAAACAATTGACCCGCCAGGAATTCTCGAACCCGCCGGCGGTCTCGTCGGCCAACGAGGCACGGTGCAGCACGCCGGCGTTGTTGACCAGCGTGGTCAGCGCCCCGAACCTGCCGATCACGGTGCGCACGGCCGACTCCCACAGCGATTCGGAGGTGACGTCGAGCTCGATCGCGATCACCCCGTCATCGCCCAATTCATCGACCAAGGCGGTCAGCTCGTGGGCTCGCCGATCACAGGCGGCCACCGAATAGCCTTCCACGCGTAGCCGTTTGGCGATCGCCCAACCCTGGCCGCCGGCGGCGCCGGTCACCAGTGCGACGCGTTGATTCATGATGACGTGACCTCGGGGCTGTCGGACAGGCCGTGGCTGGTGACGAACTGGCACCTCCGACGCCGGAAACGCCAACGCCCGTCGCTGCGGACCAGTTGGTCGTCGTACAGGGCGGGGCGCAGGTGCAGGTCACCCGCCCGGACGAACAGCACCTGCGACCGGGCCGTCGCGGTGTCGTCGTCGATGTGAATCCGGGAGACCCCGGTCAGGTGCAGCCCCCGCGGGGCATCCCGGAACATCCGCCCGATGCCGTCGTGCCCGGCGAAGGTCCGCCCGTAGACCAGGAATTCGGCGTCCGGGGTGAACAGCGCCAGGCACCCGTCGACGTCGCCCGCGTCGAGTGTGAGGGCGTAATCGGCGATCAACTCGCGGATCGCGGTCTGATCGTCGCTCATGGTTCGGTCGCCTCACGCAGGTGCTCGGCGGCTCCCCGGCGCAGCGCGTGCGATTCGGCAGTCAGGGTGATCATCGAAAGCCCCAGCTTCGCCATGGCGCGGCCCGTCGTGCCGTCCCCGGCGTGAATGCCGGTCACCAATCCGGCGCCGGTGGCCGCTCGGTGGATTCGCACGATGGCATCGAGGACGGCCGGATCCTTCGTCGCGCCGACCACGCCCACGCCCAGCGAGAGCGCCAGATCGGCGGGGCCGACGTAGAGCCCGGCGAGCCCGTCGACGGCGCAGATGTCGTCCAGGCCGGCCAGCGCCGCGGCCGTCTCGATCATCGCGAACACGCTGACCCGGGATTCCAGCGCGGCGGTGTCACGGCCAAGGCCGGCGCGCAACGGGCCGAAGCTGCGGATGCCCGCGGGCTGGTAGCGGGTGGCGGCCACCGCCGCGGCGGCCTGGTCCGCCGACTCGATCATCGCGATGACGACGGCGTCGGCGCCGGCGTCCAACACTCGCCCGATCGGTGCCGCGTCGGCGTTGGGCAGCCGCACCAGGGTGCCGATCGGCAGGTGTTCGGTCCGGCGCAGCATCCCGGCGATGTCGGCGTCGTCGAGGTAGCCGTGCTGGGCGTCGAAACCCACGTAGTCGTAACCGGCACCGGCGAATTCCTCCGGGCCGAGCAACGTCGGCCCGGTGATCCAGCCGCCCCATATCGGGCCGCCGCGGTTCAGTGCCCGCTGCAACGCGCTCTGCGAGTTGTCGGTCATTCCGCGATCGCGATCTTGATGCGCTCGGGAACCGGACGGCAGGCCAACTCGAAGGCGCCCTGGACGTCGTCGATGCCGAACGTGTGGGTCAGGTAGGTGGCGAGGAGCTCGGGGTGTTCGGCGGCGTACTTGCCCGCGAGCTCGAGCATCCGCCGCCGATCCAGTGTCACACCGGATTTCAGCGTCAGGTTGTTGCGCAGCATGGCGCGCATGTTGATGGGATAGGCGTCGTCGTCGGCGACGCCGAAGTAGAAGACGGTGCCGCCGGGCGCGGTCGCGTCGATGGCGTGGCCCAGCGTGGCGACCTGGTGACCGACGGCCTCGATGACGATGTCGGCGCGGTCGCCGGCGGCGAGTTGGCTCACCCACCGGTCACTGGTGGCGCGCACCGGGTCGTCGACGCCGAATGCGGTTGCCACGCTTGACCGGTCGACGGGATCGACCCCGGTGACGCGCCGGGCGCCGGCCGCCTTGGCCACATAGGAGAACAGCAGGCCGATGGAGCCCTGGCCGATGATCGCCACATGCCTGCCGGCGAGATCCGGCAGCTGCTCGCAGGCGTAGAGGACGCACGCCAGCGGTTGCAGGCCGACCGCCTGCGCCGGGGTCAGCGCCGGGTCGTACGGCGCCAGGCCGTCGCCGTTGCTGACCACGCGTTCCATCATGCCGTCGAACCCGGATGCCCAGCCGACCACGAGGTCGCCGGGACGGTGCTCGGGGTGCCGGCTGGCGATCACCTCGCCGGCGACTTCGTGGATCGGGAAGCCGACCTTTTCGGCCGCGCTGGTCCCGTCGTCGCCCGGAATGCGCCCGCGGGCACCGCGAAAGGCGGGCAGATCGCTGCCGCACACGCCGGCGGCCGTGAACCGCAGCAGGACCTCGGCGTCGGCGAGGCACTCGGGCGTCTTCTCTGGGATCGTTGTCCGCTCGAACAGGTAGGGGGCGACGATCCGGTAGGACCACACGTCATACCTCCACCGGGATGTTGTTCCATCCCCATTGAAAGCTGGAGGGCAGCCGCTTGGCGGCCTCGGCCTGGATCGCGTAGTCGGGCACCCGGCGCAGCCATTCCCCCAGCAGCACATCGACTTCCAGCCGGGCTAGGTGGTAGCCGATGCAGAAATGTTGACCGCGGCCGAAGGCCAGGGACCGGCGGATGGGCCTGTCCCAGACGAATTCGTCGGGTTCGGGGTATTCCCGCTCGTCGCGGTTGGCCGAGGCGAGCAGGGTGATGACGCGCTGTCCGGGCCGGATGGTCTCGCCGTGAATGGTGAAGGGCTTCCGCGCGGTTCGGGCGAACCATTGCGCCGGCGCACAGAACCGGATCATCTCCTCCCGCGTGATCGGCACGTTGTTGCCGGGGTCGGCGCGCACCGCGGCGAGCTGGTCGGGTCGCTGGTTGAGCTCCCATAGTCCGTGGGCGACGATCTTGGGCACCGTCTCGGTGCCTCCGATGAAGATGCAGAGCATCTGGGTCGCGACTTCCAGGTCGTCGAGCGGGCTGCCGTCGGGCAGGCGGTAGCCGAGCAGGCCGTCCACGACCGCAAGCGGCCCCCCGGACCGGTCGGCGCGGCGGCGCTGAACCACCGGTAGCAGGTATTGGAAATAGTTGGGCCGCGCTTCGGCGGTGTCCACCCCGACGCCGGGCTCGGCCAGACTGCCGGCGTTGACCGCGGCGAGCACCTCGGGCGCGAGATCGGTTGAAATGCCCAGCAATTCGCATACGACGGATGCCACGACGATGCCGCCGTAGTCCTGGGTCAGGTCGAACGAACCGCGGGGCAGCAGCTCATCGAGGCGTTCGTTGGCCAGCTCGCGGATTCTGGCCTCCCAGCCGGTGACCGCCCTGGGGCGCAGCGGCTGGGAATGCGCGCGCCGGATCTCCGCGTACAGATCCGTGTCGAACACCGCGTGGAACGGCAGGGGGTGCAGGGGCGGGTCGTCGACCGGGCCGGTGTTGTGCTTGGCCAGGACGGCCGCCGCCGGCAGCGTCCCTTCCGACGCGACGAACGTGCCGTCGTTGACCTCCAGCACCTGCCAGATGTCCTCGAAGCGGGACAGCGCGTAGGTGTCCCACTGCGGCATGTAGTAGACGGGATGGTGGTCACGCAGGATTCGGTAGTACGGCAGCGGATTCGCCATCACCTGCGCGTCGAAGGGGTCGTAGGCGAAGTGCACGGCCTCTTGCTGCCGCATCACTGCAGCGGCGAGGGCGGTAGGGCCTGCAGGATCGAATCCTCCCAGCCGTCGCGCAGGGCGGGCGCCACGCTCATCCAGGTGACGATCTCGGCGGGCGGGCTCTCCTTCCACGAAGGGTAATGGTTGGCGAAGCATTCCCAGCCGCCGTCCAGTGCCCAGTAGTGGATGACCTCGTTGTAGCGGAAGGTCGTGGTGAACGAGCCCAGCCAGCGCTTGCCGGCGCGTTCCGACCATGGGACGTAGAGCCGCTCCAGTTCGCGGATGTAGTCGTCTTGACGCCCCGGCTTGGTTTGCATGATCTCCTGGATCACCAGCGGCGCAGCGAAATTGGCTTCCCGCAGCTGGGCAAGAGTCCTGTTGCTGGGGCCGGGGTACATGATTCGGCCCTCCCCCGTGGCGCCGATGTCGGCCAGAAAGGCGGACCATTTGCCGGCCGCGGCCTCGTGACTGCCGCCGCGGGCCTGGGCGGCCCCGATCCGCGCATAGTCGGCGAACCCGTCGATCTCCCAGATGACCGTCACCTGCGGCCAGTGGCCGTTGTAGGGCGTGGTCTCCCAGATCGCGAACAGCCGGGCGCCGATCTCTTCCATCATGGGCCGGTAGGTGTCGGCGAACACCTCGGTGAAGCGGTCGCTTCGCCCGGAGCCGAGCGAAATGGTCTCGTGCAGGTAGAGCAGCGTGTGGCGGTAGTACTTCTTCATCGGTCGAGCCGGATCAGCCCCGAGTCGTCGCGCCCACAGGTCGCCAAATCGCAGAACAATGTTTCCGTGGAATAGACTGCGGGGCAGTCACTTCCGGCTGCCGCCAGCGCGTGGCCCTTGAACCTTCGCGCGGCCGCACTGAGCGAGTACTGCGCCCTGGCCACCTCGCGGTCCACGCGCAGGGGCCACCCGGAAGGCGCCTGGCCCCACAACGCGACTTCGGTCAACCGGTCGTCGAGCGACGCGAGCACCTTGTCACGCACGCGCGCATCCGCGGTGAACGCCTCGGCGCTCACCGCCAGGCTCTCGCTCGCCGAGCCGGGGCCCGTCGCGGTGAGCCACTCCTCGAGATCGCGCGCCTGCAGGCCGAGGATCCGCAGCGAGCGGGCGTCGCCGTCATTCGGCAGCAGCACCGTCACCTGCCAGCCGGCCATCGCCCGGTCGTAGAGCCAACCTCCGGCCGATTCGACGACGTCCAGGGCGCTCACCGCAATGACGTCGAGCCGATAGCGCAGACATTCCCGGTCGGCACGGCTCGCCCGGGCGGCGCGGACCCGGCTGCCTTCCCTGATGTCGAACGTTGACGTGACCATTCAATCCGTTCCTCACCGCCGCACGTGCATCGGCGTTACCGCAACGCTTGTTCTGGGCTGGGGCCGCCTGAGGCGACTTACCGGACAGCGTGACACTTGAGGACATATTTGTAAAGGTGCGACCGGTGGTCACAAGCCGCGGCGCGCCTTGAGTTCGGCGAGCACTTCCTCGGTGTGCTGCCCGAGTTCCGGTGCCGCAGAACGCGGTGCCCAAGGTGTGCCGTGGAAATCGGCGGGTGTGGCCACCATCGGGACGCTGGATTCGCCATCGGGCACGTCAACAATGCCGCCCGCGGCGTGAAACTGCTCGTCGGCGACTACGTCTTCGAGGCTGTTCACCGGTGACCAGAAGAAATCGGGTTCGGCCGCGAAGGCCTGCGCCCACTCCTCGAGGGTGCGGGTTGCAAAGATGGCATCCAGCTCGCCGATCAGCTCCGCCGAGTTGACGAAGCGGGCGTATGCGTCGCCGAACCGCGGATCGGTCAACCACTCCGGGTGGCCGACGGCACGACACAGCGGGGGCCAGTGCCGGTCGCCTTCGAGTCCGACGATCCAGAATCGCCGCCCATCGGCGGTGGCGTAGTTGTTCATGCAGGGATTGCCCATCGATTCCCGCTGCCCGATTGCGATCGGTTGGCCGGTGAGCAGGTAGGTGTTGAGATCGAAGCTCACGGTGTAGGCACCCTGCCGATACAGCGATGTGCTCACCAGTTGACCGGTCCCGGTACGGGCGCGGGCAACCAGCGCCGCACAGATGGCCGCCGCCAGCGTCATGCCGGCCGAATGATCGCCCATCCCACCACGCTGGAACGGTGGCGTATCGCCGGGCCGGGTGAGCAGATGCGCCACTCCTGCGCGCGACCAGAAGGCGGCCACGTCGTAGGCGGCCCGGTCCGCGTCGGGTCCGGTCTCGCCGTATCCGGTGATCAGCCCGTACACCAGGCTCGGGTTGCGGGCGGACACCGATTCGAAGTCGAGCCCCAGGCGTTGCAGCGCGCCGGGGCGCACATTGGTCACGAAAACGTCGGCGCCGGTGAGCAATTCGAACGCGGATTCGCGGCCCGCCTCGTCCGTGAGGTCGAGCACGACGCTGCGCTTGGAGCGGTTGTCCATCTCGAAGGGCGGGTTGACCCCGAGGTCGCAGCCCAGCATCTTGCCGAACATGCGCCCGGGGTCGCCGCTCGGCGGTTCGATCTTGACGACGTCGGCGCCCCAATCGGCCAGGATGCCGCCGGTGGCCGGTCCGGCCACCCAGACCCCGAGCTCGACGACCTTGACGCCCTCCATCGGTCCCGCCATGGGTTGGTCCCTGCCTTCCGTCAACCGGATGGTACGCAGGGGCACCGGCCCCTGAGCTGCGGGCCGATGATTTCGCGCGCCCCGGTGCATCGGAATACATGCGGGCCGCGACGGCTCGCCGCGGCGGACCCTCGGGCGTGGGCCTGCCGGGTACTCCGAACGAGAAGGGAGATGGTCGTCGTGGCGACAATCTCGGGAAAGGCGATTCTGATCACCGGTGGCAATCGTGGCATCGGGCACGCGCTGACCGTGGAAGCGTTGAACAGAGGCGCGGGACGGGTGTGGGTGGGTACCCGAAAGGCCTTGGCGGACAACGGCGATTCACGCGTGACGCCGTTGACCCTGGACATAACCGACAAGGCTGACCTCGAGGCGGCGGTCGAGCGGGTCGACTCTCTCGATATCGTCATCAACAATGCCGGGCTTGCTCTTTACGATGACTTGAGCGACCACTCCGCGCTTGAGCGGCATCTTGCGGTCAACCTTTTCGGCACCTACGCCGTCATCCAGACCTTCCTGCCTTTGTTGGTCCGTTCCGGAGGATCGATTGTCAACAATCTGTCGGTGAACGCGTTGGCCCCCTTACCACTCATCCCGGCCTACTCCGTCTCCAAGGCTGCCGCGTTCTCCATGACGCAGTCGCTTCGTGCCATGTTGGCCGGGCAGGGGGTTCGGGTGCATGCCGTGCTGACCGGGCCGGTGGATACCGAGATGACCCGCGGCCTCGACATACCGAAGGCCTCACCGCAATCGGTGGCGCGCGCCATCTTCGACGGAGTGGAGAACAACGACGACGAAATCTTCCCCGATCCGCTGTCAAGGTCGCTGGCCGAGCGCTGGGACAGCGGCGCTGCCAAGGTGCTCGAACGCGAGTACGCGGCGCTGCTCGATGCGGACCACTGAGCCCCGCATGATCCCGATGGGCAAAGGTCTAGCCTCACTGCATGAGCCTGGTAGCCGGACGTGGTCCGCTCAGCAGTGATCCGGCCGGGCGTTTCTCGCCCCCGCTGCCCGCCGAGGTCGTCTTCATCGAGCCTCATCCGCGCCGTGTGCAAGCCATCCAGGATGGGCGTGTGGTGCTCGACACCGAAGGGGCGCTGCTGGTGCACCGGCGGGGGCAGCCGCTGAGCTATGTCTTCCGGGCCGACGAGGTGGGTGACCTGCCAGGCGAACCCGAGCCGGAGGCGCCGGGCTTCGTGCACGTGCCCTGGGACGCCGTCGACACCTGGCTGGAAGAGGGCCGCGAGCTCGTGCACTACCCGCCCAATCCGTACCACCGCGTCGACTGCCGCCCCACCAAGCGTCGCTTGCGCGTCTCGGTCGCCGGCACGGTGCTGGTGGACACCGACGACACCGTGATCGTGTTCGAAACATCCTTGGCTCCACGGCTTTACGTCGATCCGGCGCACGTGCGCACCGACCTGTTGCGCCGCTCGAAGACGTTGAGCTACTGCAATTACAAGGGTTTCGCGACGTATTGGTCTGCGGGTGATGTCGACGACATCGCTTGGAGCTACGCCGACCCCCCGCCGGAAAGCCTGCCCATCAAGGGATTCCTGAGCTTCGACCTCGCCCGCGTGGATGTCGTGGCCGAGCTGCCGCTCGCGGGCGGCTAACTGGCCAGCCCGACGATCGCCAGCATGAACAGCACCCCGCCGATGGTGCACGCCAAGGTCACCGGGGTGCGATGTCCGGCATGCGCCCTCGGCAGGATGTCGGCGCTGGCCAGGTACATCAGGAAGCCGGCGAAGAATCCGAGATACAGCTCGAGCAGGCGATGGGGGATCGTCACGGCCAGTGTGAGCGCCGCGCCCGCCACCGGTGCGATCGCGTCAGCGGCCAGCAGCGCCAATGCCCGTCGACGGTCGTTTCCATAGAGCGATGTGACGGTGTAGGTGTTGAAGCCGTCCGCGAAATCGTGGCCGATTACCGCCACCGCCACGACGACGCCCGCCGCGGCCCCGGCTTGAAAGGCGGCCCCGATGGCGAATCCGTCCATGACGCTGTGGCCGATCAGCCCCGACGCGGCAAGGATCCCGACGCCGGGCGCGTCCGGATCACCGGCATCCTCCGATCCGTGACCGCGATGGATGCCGACGGTGTGTTCGACGACGTGCAGCACCAGAAAGCCGAGAACGAAGGCCGCCAAGGGAGCAGGTATGCCGAACAGGCTCCATGGCGTCTGGCTCATCGCTTCCGGCAGCAGGTCGAAGCCCACCGCGCCGAGCATCAGCCCGGCCGCCAACCCGAGCACCAGATAGCGGTAGGAACCGATACGCAGCGCGGCATAACCGCCCAGCAATGTGGTGACGAACGAGCCGAGGGCCACGAGAATAACCACTGCGGGCCCACCTCTCTGCGACCGATGCTCGGTGAAAAGGTAGCGCCCTCGGGGAGGGTTGGCCCACCCGAACGTCCGAAGCTATCCGCCGTAGCTCGGGCGTCCCAGCTTTAGCTCGTGCTGGGCGATCATGTTGCGGAACACTTCCAGGGTGCCGCCGTAGATCCCCAGTGGCAGGGCCAGCCGGTAAAGGTGTTCCGCCGCACCGTCGGTGGCGGAGCTGGGAGTTTCGGTGGGCAACGCCGAAGCTGTCCCCAGGATGTCCATCAGGTCGGGGGTGATGTCGCGCATGGTCTGCGCGATCGCTACCCGCCCGAGCATCCCGGGCGTGGAAAGTGCCGCCTCCATCCGGGCCACGTCACGCCCGAGCCGGTATTTGACCGAGTCGTCGTCCAGCTGCGTCCGCCCGTCGGGACCCCGTCGACCGACGGCGGCGGCGACGGCGTCGATGACCTCGGCCATCAGGTCGCCGTGCGCCGACATCGCCGCAATGTATTGCAGCCCATGATCTTCGCGATCCACCAGGCCGTGCTCTGAGTCCAGCGCCGCGCGCATCACCGTCCAGCCATCGTTCACTTCACCGATGCGGTAGATGTCGTCGACGCGGACGTCGCTGTAGTAGACGATGTTGGTGCGGTCACCGTCCAGGGTCCGAATCCCCTGGATCTCGACGCCCGGCGAGTCGAGCGGTACCAGGAACATCGTCAGGTTGCGGTGTTTCCGGCCTTGGGGGTCGGTGTTGGTGAGCAGAAAGACATACCTGGCGTTCTGCGCGTTCGACGTGAACATCTTGGAGCCGTTGATGATCCAGCTAGACCCGTCACCATCGCGGACCGCGCGCGTCTTGCAGGTGGCGACGTCGGAGCCACCCTCGGGCTCGGTGTAGCCCAGACACAGCCGAATCTCGCCGGCCAACACACCGGGCAGCACCCGGTCGGCGAGCTCCGGCGCCCCGAATTGCCGCACCAGCCGAGCGACGACGGACGTGGTGCCCCAGTGGTACCACGGCGTGTGCCCGCGGGCGATCTCGAGTTGAAAGATGCGCCGACGAACCGGGCTGAATCCACCTTCGGACTCCAACTTCCAATCCGATGCGAGGTAGCCAGCTTCGCCCAACGCCAGATGCACTTGCTCGTCGAAGTTTTCGCCGAATTCCAGCTGCCGGTGGAGCACTTCGTCCGTGACGTGCTTCGCGATGAAGGCGCGGGTCTCGTCGCGGAAGGCCCGGTCCTCGGGCGAGAGTTCGACGCGGGAGAAGTCCATCAGGCCGCGTCGATCACGAGGGTGCGGAACCGATCGAGTGTCTCGAGTGCGTGCGCCATGCTGTCGCCGGGGAGATGGACGCTCACCCACGTCACGCCCAGTTTCGCCAGCTTCTCCAGGCCGTCGAGGTAGGCATCGGCGTTGAATTCGTCGTCGGCGGGGCTGCCGCCCTCGAAGTTGGTGAAGGTGATGTCGATCGCCGACCAGTCCCTGCCGGCGGCATCGCACCGGCGGCGCAGGTCGTCGATGCCGTCGGTGAGGCGCGCCAGCGAGTCGATGACCGCCGTGCCGGCGGTCTGGGCCAGTTGGGGTGGCGCGGGGAATGGGCACCAGCCGTCACCGTATTGCGCCACCCGTTGGCGCGCCGACGACGTGTTGCCACCGATCCAGATAGGCGGGTGCGGGTCACTCAGCGGCCGGGGGTGCGCGGTGATCCCGCGCGCACTGAAATGCCTTCCCTCGAAAACGATGTCGTCGCCGGTCCAGACCGCCCGGATCACCTGCAGCGCTTCCTCGAAGAGCTCGGCCCGCTCGTCGTAGCTGACCCCCAGCGCGGCGAACTCTCGCTTGAGGTATCCCACGCCCACCGCCAGGGTGAACCGGCCGCCGGAGAGCAGGTCCAGCGTGGCACCAGACTTGGCCACCACGAACGGGTTTCGATACGGCAGCACCACGATGTTGGGAATCAGCCGCAGTGTGGTCGTCGTGGCAGCCGCGAAGCCCAGTGCGACAAAGGGATCCAACGCGTCATGCCCACCGGCCTCCAACCATCGCTGCGACGGCGCCGGATGATCCGTGAAGCCGAACCCGTGAATTCCGGCCGCGTCGGTGGCCGCGGCCACCTTCCCGATGCCATCTCCGCTCACCAACTCCCGGTTGTACGGGTGGCTGTGCATCGGGTGGGTGATGGTGAAGTGCATGCCAGCGACCGGCCGTTAGAACCGTGCGCGGGAGTCGATGGCCGTGTCGGTGGTGCGCAACGGGCGGATCAGCGCCTCCTGCGCGAAGGAGCACAGCAGCTCCCCCTCCTCGGAATGCACGGTGCCGCGCACGTACGACATGCCTGCGCCGACTTGGGTGCTTTCGTGGGTGTACAGCAGCCACCCGTTCCAGCGCACCGGCTCGTGGAACGCGACGGAGATGCTCATCGGTGCGGTGGACACGGTCAGGTGCGCCTGCGCGGTGCCGATGCCGGGATGCGCGCGCATGGTGGTGGAAATCCCCAGGTGGCCGGTGAAGTACGCCAGCAACGCCTTGGCCAGGTCGTCCCGGGTGGGGATGGGTTCGTAGTGCAGCCAGGCGTAGAGCTCCGGCGGCCCGACCTCGTCGGGGCTGTTCACGTCGACGACGTCGACCAGGCGCAGTTCCCGGCCGACCATCGGCATCGGCGAGTGGTGGGCATCCGCGGGCCCGGCCACGTCGGGCCGCGGCAGGTGGTGGCGAATGACGTCGTCGGTCGGCACGTCGGCCAGCACGGTGATGCTCAGGCAGCGTCGCCCGTTTTGGTGCACCGCGACCACCGCGGTGGCGGTGGACCGGCCCTCGGCGACGACGTCGAGGACAAGCTCGATCGGCGGTCCAACGGTCACGGCGCGGGAGAACACCGCGTGTGCCGAGCGCACCGACTTGTCCGGAAATCGCTTGGCCACCGCGACGATCGCCTGGGCGAGCACCTGGGTGCCTTCCACCACTTGACGTTCGTCGCCGGCGGCTCCAACATCACCGCCGGTGTCACCGGTGAACCGGTCCTGGCCGTCGGCCTGCACGTCGAACAGGTCCAGCAGGCCCTGCACCGTCCACTCGGTCTGCTCAGATTCGGTAGTCAAATCCGCTCCCCATCTCGTTGGCAGCTCATCGCACAGCGTGACACTCTGGCCAAGATTTGTAAAGCTTGGCTAACCGCTTTCACCCGGTCCGCGGGGGCCGCCTACGACGTCGTCACCAATCCGGAGAATTGGAGGCCGTCGCGCGGGAAGTCGCCCGGCAGCGAGATTGACACCGGTGCCCGCGGTGCATGACACTTTGGCGGTGTTTTGTAAAGCGGAGGATGCCGTCGAAGGCTGCAGCGGATGATTCCGGAGCCGCTGGCCAACGGCTTCTGCTTCGGCGAAGGACCGCGCTGGTTCGAGGGACTGCTGTGGTTCTCCGACATGCTGGGCGAGGCGGTCCACACCTCGACCATGGCTGGCTCGCTTACCACGTTGCCGCTGCCCGGGCACTGCCCGTCAGGCCTGGGTTTTCGCCCCGACGGATCGCTCCTGATCGTCTCGGTCGAAGACCGCAAGGTGTTGCGCTACGACGGTGAAAGCGTCGACACCATCGCCGATCTCGCCGAACTGACACCGACCAACCTCGGCGACATGGTCATCGACGGCGCGGGCCGCGCGTACATCGGATGCCAGGCCTTTAACGGCGGCGCCATCATCCGGCTCGATCCGGACGACAGCGCCGTCGTCGTCGCCGAAGACCTCGACTTTCCAAACGGAATGGTGATCACGCCGGACGGGCAGAGACTGATCGTCGCCGAGTCGGTCGGCCGGCGGCTGACCTCGTTCACTATCGGCGCCGACGGCGGGCTGGCCGGCCGCTGCGTTTTCGCCGAGGGCCTGGACGGGCCGCCCGACGGCATCGCGCTCGACGCCGACGGCGCGGTGTGGGCCTCGATGACGCTGGCCCACCAATTCGAGCGGATCATCGAGGGTGGCGCCGTGACCGACCGCATCGACATGGGTGAGCGCGTCGCGATCGCCTGCGCGCTCGGCGGCCCCGAACGCCGGACGTTGTTTTTGTTGTCCAGCACGGAGGCGTATCCGCAGCGCCTGGTCGGCACCCGACTGTCCCGGCTGGACGCCGTCACGGTGACCACGCCCGGCGCCGGCCTGCCCTGACGAGAGGTGACGATGACCGACTCCTACTACGAGCTCATCGACGGCGCGGATACGTGGGGCGAAAAGTTCCGCGCCACCGACCTGGCGCGCGGCACCTGGTCGTCCGCGATACAGCACGGCGGGCCAGTGTCGGCCCTGCTGGTGCGGGCGCTGGAGCGGTGCGAACAACGCGACGACACCCGACTGTCCCGCGTCGTCATCGACTTGCTGGGCGGGGTGCCGGCCGAGGGCGACCTGTGGGTCAGCTCGCGGGTTCAGCGCGGCGGGAAGCAGATCGAACTCGTCAGCGCGGAGATGCTGGCACCCGGTCCCGACGGCGAACCCCGGCCGGTGGCGCGCGCCAGCGGATGGCGGTTGCAAACCCTGGACACCCGGGCGGTAGCCCACGCCGCCGCGCCGATGCCCGGGCCGCGCAGCGAGGCCCGCAACCGCAACCTCAAGGCGCGGGACTGGGACCGCAACTACGTGCACAGCCTCGACTGGCTGTGGCTGACGGAACCGCTCAGCGAGGGCCCGGGCGAATCGTGGATCCACCCGACGGTGGACCTGGTCACCGGCGAGACGATGACGCCGCTGGAGCGCCTCTTCGCGGTGGCCGACTGCGCCAACGGCATCGGCAGCAAGCTGGACATCACCCGGTGGACGTTCCTCAACACCGACCTGGCCGTGCACGTGTTCCGGGTCCCCGACGGTGAGTGGATCGGCATTCGCGCCGAGACCAGCTACGGCCCGGACGGCATCGGGACCACGATCGGCACGCTGTTCGACGAGCGCGGCGCGGTCGGCGCCATCCAGCAATCGGTACTGGTGCGCCCGCGCCCGGGCATGTCCGACCGGGAAGCGAAATCACCGTGAACAACTTCGTAGAGTTGCAGATATGAGCAGTCCGGCCCAGACCGCAGAGCCTGACACCTCGACGCGTCAGCGCATCCTCGACGCCACCGCCGAGGTGCTCGGCCGCAACGGCAAAACCAAGCTCAGCCTGTCCGACGTCGCCGCCCAGGCCGGGGTTTCCCGCCCGACGCTCTACCGCTGGTTCGCGTCCAAAGAGGAACTGCTGTCGGCCTTTTCGAGCTACGAGCGCCAGATCTTCGAGAGCGGCCTGGTTCGGGCCACGGCCGGCCTGAAGGGGGTCGACAAGCTCGACGCCGTGTTGCGGTTCATCGTCGAGTACCAGCACTCGTACTCCGGGGTGCGCATGGTCGATGTCGAGCCCGAGCACACCATCGCCCAGTTCTCCGGGGTCATCCCGCAGATGCGCGAGGGCTTGCAGCGCCACCTGCCCGGTCCCAACGCCGCGGTGAAGGCGGCAACCGTCATCCGGATCGCGATCTCGCACTACATCGTCCCCAGCGACGACGCCGACCAGTTCCTGGCGCAGCTGCGGCACGCGGTCGGGATCAAGAGCAGCTCCTGATCAGTCGAGCTGCACCTCGACCTTGACGCGGCCCTTCTCATCGCGGCTGGCGACGGCGTGGCCGGTGTGGTCGGCGCCGTCGAAGTTGAGCAGCGTGATCGGACCGCCTTCGCCGAGAAAGTTTCGCCACCATGTCTTGCTATCGGGCGACATGACGTTGATGACGATGCCGTCGCCGGAGCGGCGGTACCCGACCGGGGTCTGGATCGTCTTACCCGAACGCCTGCCGACGTAGCGAATCTTGATCAGCCCGCGTCGTACCAGTGGTCCGACGACGGGCGCGTCGATCATGCCATTGAACAAATTGTTGACGATGCCGACGATGGGCGTGCCGAAGATCCCGGATGCCATGAAGCCCAGCGTATCTCAGACGGCGCAAGAACGATCAGTCGAACAGCACCGCCGCGTTGACGTAGCCGGTCGGGTCCAGCGCGGCTTTGATCGTTCGCATCGCCGCGATGTCCGCCGGTTCGCGTGACATGCCGAGGTAGTGGCGCTTGCGCGTGCCGACACCGTGTTCGGAGCTGACGTTGCCGCCGGATCGCGCGATGAGTTCCATCATCGGCCCGTACAGCGCGTTCTCCCGCTCGGCCGGGCAGCGCAGCACGTTGAGATGCAGGTTGCCCTCGCCGATGTGGCCGAACAGCACGGGCAGCGCCTCCGGCGCGTGGACCCCGACCAGATCGACTGCCTCCCTGGCGAATTCGTCGATCGACGACAGTGGCAAGGAGACGTCGAACTTCAGCGGCGGACCGTATACGCCGAGCACCTCAACGAGCGATTCGCGCACCTGCCACAACCGCTGCTGCGCAGCGACATCCACCCCGACCGCGGGCTCGGAGGACATCCGCGCGCCGTCGAGCAGGTCGGCGAGCCGCTCGGTCTGGTCGTGGTCGGCGGCCAACTCCACCAGCAGTAGCCAGTCGCCGTCGACCGGTGCGCCCACCCCGAGGTGCTCGCCGGTCAGCGCGGCGGCCCGGCCGTCGATCAGTTCCAGCGCGGCGATGCCGTCGGTGTCCCGGAACGTCCGGCCGGCTTCGACCAGCGCCGCCAGGTCGTCGAACCCGCAGATCACGGTCACCCGCCGCGCCGGGGTGGGGTGCAGGCGCAGCTCCAGCGAAGTGATCACACCGAGGGTGCCCTCGGCACCGACGAACAGCGCCGACAGGTCGTAGCCGGTGTTGTCCCGGCGCACGCGGCTGTGGCGGCGCACCAGCGAGCCGTCGGGCAGCGCCACCTCCAAGCCGACAACCTGTTCGCCCATGTTGCCGTAGCGGACCGTGCGCAGTCCGCCGGCGTTCGTCGAGGCCATCCCCCCGACGGTCGCCGTATCCCGGGCGGCCAGGTCGACGCCGAACAGCAGGCCCGCGGCCCCCGCGGCCCGTTGCACCGCCGCCAGCGTCGCGCCCGCGGCCGCCCGGAGGCGGCGCTCGACGGTGTCGACATGGTCGATCGCATGCAACCGCTCGGTGGACAGCAGCACGTCGTCGTGCTCGGGAACGGTGCCGGCCACCAGCGAGGTGCGGCCGCCCTGCACCGTCACGTGCGCCCCGGCGTCCCGGCACACCCGCAGCACCTCGGCGACCTGTTCGGCCGATCCCGGGCGCACCAGCGCACTGGCCCGGCCCCGATAGCGGCCGGTGTGGTCGACGCTGCGGCCCGCGAGCACGTCGGGATCGGTGACCACGTGGGTCGATCCCACCACCTCGGCCAGGCTACGTAGCATGCTCGCGGTTATAGCACCTCACGCCGCTGCCCGAAAACAGCCCTCGAAATGACCGTTTTCAATCCCGACAGTCTGCATGAACGAGTGGGCGACCACAGGCCCGACCATTCGAAAACCCTTATCTCGCAATGCTCTTGACAGCTGGCGTGACTCCGGACTGACCATTCGACCATCGCCGAAGGTTCGGAGCCGATGGTGCCTGCGGGGTTGATGTTGCCACGCCAGTTGCGACAACGAGTGTTTCGATAACAGGCGGGCATTGTGCAGCGTGGCTTCGATCTTGCGTCGATTGCGAATGATCGATGTGTCCGTCATCAACCCCTCGACGTCTTCGGGCGTCATTTCTCCGACCGCCGCGGGGTTGAATCCGAGGAACGCCTCGCGCAGGTTGTCCCGCTTGTCGAAAACGGTCGTCCACGACAGGCCGTTTTCAAAATAGGTCAGCACCAGCGCTTCGAAGAGCAAGGCCTCGTCGCGTGTCGCTGTCCCCCACTCGTGATCGTGATACGCGGTCAGATCGCGACCCGTTTGGGTGGCCCACCGGCAGCGGGTGACGCCGTCGGGGCCGGATATCACGCTGGCAAGGTGGGTCGGAACGCCGATGCCAGCCATCGCCCTCACTCCACGACCCTAGCCCCGGGGCACCTCGGCGAATCCCGGCTCGCCCGCGTCCACAACGGAGTTGAACCGGATCCGAGTGTCGAGACGTTCGCTGATCTCTTGCACGGCGCTGTCGGGAAGCACTGTGACATCGAAGTTCTCGCGGATGCGTGCCGGTGACACGGATGCGGTGAGAACCGCGCTGCCGCGCTGGATGCCCCAGGCCAGGAGCACTTGCGCGGGCGTCTTGCCGAGCCGCCGAGCGATCGATACGACGAGAGGGTCATCGAGCAGCCGCGGTTCCAGTGCGTGACCGAGGGAGGCGAAGGCCAACAGGATGATGCCGTCGGTCTCGCGCATTTGGTGAAGTGCCCATTGGGGGTGATACGGGTGCGACTCGACTTCGACGACCGCCGGCTTGATGCGGGCCGTCTTCAGGATCTCTCGGGTGCCTTCGGCGTCGATGTCGGAGAGGCCTATTGCCCGCGTAAGGCCCTCGTCGACAAGGGCTTCCATCGCCGCCCAGGTTTGCGCCAACGTGACCCCGTCGTCGTAGACGACGGCCCCATGGATGTCCCGGGGGTCTTGGTCGTCCCCGGGCCGGAACGCGAAGGGGGTGTGCACGAGATACAGATCGACCGCGTCCAGCCCCAGCCTGTCCAGGCTGGCCCGCAGGGCGGGCTTCACCCGTTCCGGGCGATGGTTGTTGTTCCACAGCTTCGTGGTCACGAACAATTCCTCGCGTCGGACCGTTCGTTGCGCGAACAGCTCTTTGAGCGCCGCGCCGACCTCGGCTTCGTTGCGATACCGCTCGGCGGCGTCGAGGTGACGAAACCCCGCTTGGACCGCGGTCTTGACGGCATCACGCGTCTTGGTGTTGTCGGACAGCGAGGTGCCGAACCCGAGCGCCGGGATCGCGCCGCTCCCGTCGTTCAGGGCGAACCTGCGTTGACTGAGACTTTCATTCGGTGCCATGGCTTTCGGACTCCTTTGTTTTCGACGGATCGGCCGGCTTGGTCAGCAGGGCGACGGCTTCGGATGTGGTCCAGACCGCGCTGGCGAGGAAGCGGAAATTGATCAGGGCGGCGAGGTAGCCATCGCATTCGGCCAGGCGCGGGCCCGCCGTGGCGTCCTTGACGACGGCGACCTCGAAACCCTGCTCGATGAGCTCGCGCAGGTGGCCTTCGACGCACAGGTTGGCGGCCATCCCCGCGAGCACGACCTGGCTGACGCCGCGCTTGCGCAACTGAAGCACCAGGTCGTTCGACTCCGGGCCGACGATCTTGTGGGGTGAGGCGATAACGGTCTGGCCGTCGTGGATGTGCTGGCGGTACGCCGGCAGGAAGTCGGCTCCGGAGCCGACGAATCCATCTGCCGCGTAAGCGCTTTGGCGCTCGAACATGCCGACGGAGTCCATGAATTTCTCCAGCGGATCACCAAACCGCCACTGCTTGTCGGTGGGAAAGAAGTAGTGCGGTGACACCGCGACGGTGATGCCCGCCCGCTTCGCGGCGTCGAGCAGCTCGCCGATATGGGCGACGACGTCGTTGGCCCGGACACCGTCGCCGAAGACCGGCCACCCGGCGCCCGCCGGACTCAGGAAATCGACCTGCGGATCGGTGAGGACCAGCGCGGCGCGATCGAGGTCGAGCACGAAGCCGGAATCCGGCAGCTCGGGCAGGTGCGGGTCGGCGTCGCTGCTCGGCTCTGGCATCACACACATCCTCGTCTTCGGAACCGGTAAGGTCCGATGTTAGATGACCAGTCGTCTATTTAACAAGCCGGGCCCGTGAACCATTCCGCCGCCGACCGCATCAGTGCAGTAGCGCCGGGACCGTGGTCGCCTCGAACCGGTCGTACGGGGCCCTACTGCGGGTCACCTTCCCGCGCAGGGCCGCGCCTTCCCACGCCTCGATCAGCTGGGAGGCGAGCTCGGGAGCCGGCAGGTCGCGCCGGACGCCGCCGGAACGCCGCTGCCCGGACTGCACACACTCGGTGAGGGCCGCGCCCCAGCGGTCGAGAATGCGCACCAGTTCGGCGCGCACCGGTTCGCTCGAACCGCCCATTTCGAGCGACAGATTGCCGATCAAGCAGCCAAGCATGAAGTCGCCGGCCTCGTGCTCGTCGGCAAGAGCATGGAAGAAGCGGGTGATCCGGTCCGGTGCCGGCCCGGCTTCGCCGAGGATCGGCAGCAGGCGCGCTTCGATGTCGGCCCAGTAATGCTCGAGGATCGCCGCCGCGAACGCTTCCTTGCTCGCGAAATACGCGTAGAACGACCCTTTCGGGACGCCCGCCGCGTCGGTGATGTCTTTGACGCCGCTCGCGGAAAATCCGCGCGAGTGGACGAGTTCGAGCCCCGCGCTAAGCAGGAGGCGGCGCACCTCGGGATTCGGCGGACGCGGCATCCCTCGATGGTAGCCGACCGGTCACTTACCTTTACGGGTCTGCTTCGGACCGGCCCCGAACGCTAGAACTCCTTGTGATTCACGTCGGTGATCAGGCCACCGTCCATCACGAACTCGCTGCCGGTGGAGTAGGACGACTCGTCGCTGGCCAGGAAAAGCACGAACGTCGCGACTTCCCGAACCTCGCCCGGACGCCCAAGCGGGATCGTCACCATGTCCTCGGGCAGGTGGGCGGTCATCGGGGTGCGGATAAACCCCGGATGCACCGAGTTCACCCGAATGTTGTGCGGCGCCAGCTCCAATGCCGCCGACTTCGCCAGGCCGCGCACGCCCCACTTGGACGCGACGTAGGGGTGCACCATGGGCGCGCCGCGCAGGCCCTCGATCGAGGACACGTTGATGATCGAGCCGCCCCCGGCGGCGATCATCGGCTCGACCGCAACCCGCATGCCCAAGAACGTCCCGGTCAGGTTGACGTCAATCACCTTCTGCCACTTGGCCAGATCGAAACTCTTCAGCGGGCCGAGCGCGACGGTGCCGGCGTTGTTGACCAGCACGTTGAGCTTGCCGAATTCGCCGATCGCCGTGGCGACGGCGGCGTCCCACTGGTCGGGCTGGGTGACGTCGAGGTGCACGTAGCGCGCAGAGTCGCCGATCTCGTCGGCCAACGCCTTGCCCTGATCGTCCAGGATGTCGCCGATCACGACCTTGGCGCCTTCGGACACCAGCAGGCGCGCATCTTCGGCTCCCATACCGCCGGCGCCCCCGCTGATCAGCGCAACCTTGCCGTCTACCCGTCCCACAGGGACTCCTTTCGATTTAGGTGCTTACCAAAGTGCTTGGTGCGTAAAGGCCTTTGCCGGTGACCAACGGCAGGTCAAGCGTGGTCCGGATGCCCGGCGGGGCGGCGATGACGGCGGGGATGGCGTTGACGACGCGGCCCGCGGCGCCGGCGATCGCGGCGTGGTTGTGGTCGCCCTTGCGGCTGCTCGGGATGATGTCGACGGCATACGACGGCTCGCCGGTGATCTCGACGCGGTACGAGCCGTCGCCCGCAGCGGGCTGAGGCAGGTCCGGCCGCAGGTCCGGCCGCAGCCGGGTGACGTGCTCGATGACGATGGCGGGGTGGCCCTTGACCATGCCGCGGATCTCGAACTGCAGCACCGCCACGGTGCCCTTGGCCACCCGGCCGACCGCGATATCGAAATCCTCCGGTGCCGGCTCGCGCTGGTAGGACTCCGTGATCTCGTCGACCTCGATGCCGAGGCCGGCCGCCAGCTGACGGATCGCGGTTCCCCAGGCGATGCTGAGGATGCCCGGCTGCAGCAGCATCGGGATCTCCTCCATGGGCTTGGCGAATCCCATGTAGTCCATGACCTCGGTCCCGTTGTACGACGCGTAGTCGTGGATCTCCATGCAGCGCACCTGCTCGATGCGCTGACAGGTACCGGCGAGCGCGAACGGTAGCAGATCGTTGGCGAATCCGGGGTCGACGCCGCTGATGAAGATGCTCGAATTACCTTGCTTGGCAGCGTCTTCGACGCGGCCGATGTACTTGTCGGGCATCACGCCCCACGGGTATTGCAGCAGCCCCGGCGAGGATCCGACGACGTTGACACCGGCCGCCAAGATGCGCATGACGTCGGCCATCGCGTCGGGCAGGCGGGTGTCGCCCATGGCGCAGTACACGACGCACTCGGGCTTGGTGGCCAACAGGGCGTCGAGGTCGGAGACGGCGGTGACACCCGTGACGACGCCGGCCTCGAGGCCCACGCCGCACAGCTCGCCGGCGTCCTTGCCCACCTTCTCCGGGTTGGACACGCACACGCCCGTCAACTCGAATTGCGGGTTGGTGATCAGCTCGGCCAGGGCTAACCCTCCGACGTTTCCGGTACCGACGTGCGCGACGCGGATCGCCATGAGAGTCTCCGTCCTTTGAGCGCTCAAAACTTTTCTAGACACTAGTCCACAAAATTTGTGGCGCATACCGGCGGACTGGCCGTCGGCTGCTCGGGCAGAATGACTCGCTGATGGCACAACGCGAAGACGTCCAATTCCCCTCCGGTGGCGATTTGATCAGCGCCTGGCTCTATCGGCCGGCTGGCGGCGGCCCCCCACCGTTGTTGGTCATGGCGCACGGCCTGGGCGGGGTCCGCAGCATGCGGCTCGACGCCTACGCCGAGCGATTCAGCGCGGCCGGTTACGCCTGCCTGGTGTTCGACTATCGCAATTTCGGCGACAGCGAGGGCAGGCCGCGCCAGGTGCTCGATGTCGGGCTGCAGCTCGCCGACTGGGCCGCGGCGGTCGCCTACGCCCGCACCGTCCCGGGAATCGATCCCAAGCGAATCGCGTTGTGGGGCACCTCTTTTGCCGGCGGGCACGTGATGGCTACGGCGGCCCGGCTGCCGGGAATCGCCGCGGCGGTCGTCCAATGCCCCTTCACCGACGGCCTCGCGTCGGCGCGCACCATCAGCAACCCCTTGGTCTTCGCGCGGGTCGGCCTCCTAGCGGCACGCGACCTGGTGGCCGCCCGGCTGCGCAAGCCCCCGGTCATGGTGCCGACGGTCGGAATGCCGGGGGACGTCGCCTTGATGACCACCCCCGACGCGTACCCCGGCTACCTCAGGCTCGTGCCCGTGGGTGAGGAGCTGACCAACGAGGTGGCGGCCCGCATTGCGTTGACGATCATGGCCTACCGTCCCGGCCGCGACGCCGCGAAGATCCCCTGCCCGATCCTGTTCTGCGTGTGCGAAGCCGACTCGGTGGCTCCGGCGGCGGCGACGCTGCGCTACGCGGCCAAGGCCCCGCGCGGTGAGGTCAAGCTTTATCCCGAAGGCCATTTCGCGATCTATGTCGACGAGGCGTTCGAGCGTGTCGTCGCCGACCAGCTCGCCTTCCTCGACAAGCACCTGAAGGGCGACTAGGGGCGATCGCGAGCGCGGCGTAGTCGGGCGAAGCGGGTCGCCCCATTGGGCTAGGGCCCGAGCGGGGAACTCGTGCGGATCGCCTCGTCGCGGATCAATCCGCGCAGCAGCGCGGTGCTGAACTCGGCGGCGATCTCCTTGGCGCTGCGGCGTCCACTGGGCCGCAACCACCGGTAGGCGCCCAGCGTCATGCCGATGTACCCGAGCGCCAGCACGTGGGAGTCGCACGGGTAGAACTCCCCGCTGGCGATCCCCCGGTCGATGAGGCCGTGCACGTGCTCGTAGACCTGGGTTTCCTTCTCCCGCACCGCGGCGACCTGCTCTTCGGTGAACCACTCGGTGATATACGGCTGCTCCTGGAAGTACACGGCCGCGCCCTCGGGATTGGCAGCGATCTGGTCGAGCAGGCGCACGGTGTACTGGTACAACGCCTCTCGCGCGGTCATCGAGGGATCGTCGTGGACGGCGGCCAGGGTGCGCTCGGCGGCCTGCTGGTAGATGTCGTAGAGGATCAGAGACTTGCTGGCGTAGTAGTGGTAGACCGTCGCCTTGTTCAGGCCGATCACGTTGGCGACGTCATCCATCCGGGTGCCGTGGTAGCCGCGGGCGGCGAACAGCTTGGTGGCGACAGCCAGCAGCTCTTCACGTCGCGTGCGTCCGTTCTCGGATGGCATCTGCCCTCGCTATCGTCACTGCCGGGCGGGACCTTCGGGTGCCGGGCAAGGCCAATTATCAATCAACTGGTTGGACAGTTTAGGCAAACGCCAGGTGTCGCCCCGACGAGGATGGGACTAGACTCGCTTTCGAAAGCTCAAGTCGCGACTGGAGGGGTGGCCTCATGGATCCGAGCCCGGACTACGACGCTAGCGACGAAATCGAGTTCTTCTTCCGCTACGTGCCCTGGGGGCTGCGCGGCGTCGTCGACGGCAACGGCTACCCGCCGCCCGCCTACCCGCCGGTCTAGGCCGCTTGGCGCCTCTAGAGCGCCTTCAGTTCCTCGGCGACCTCGGTCACCGATTTCTTCGCGTCCCCGAACAGCATCGTCGTCCCGTCGGCGTAGAACAGCGGGTTGTCGATGCCCGCGAACCCGGAGTTCATCGACCGCTTGAGCACGATGACTGACTTGGCCCTGTCCACGTTCAGGATGGGCATGCCGTAGATCGGGCTGGATTGCTCGTTGCGGGCCGCCGGGTTGGTGACGTCGTTGGCGCCGATGACGATCGCGACGTCGGTGCGGGCGAACTCGTCGTTGATGTCGTCCATGTCCTTCATGGCGTCGTAGTCGACCTCGGCCTCGGCCAGCAGCACGTTCATGTGCCCGGGCATGCGCCCCGCGACCGGGTGAATCGCGTACTTCACCGGCACGCCCTTGTCCTCGAGCAGGCTGGCCATGTCCTTGACGGCGTGCTGGGCCTGCGCGACCGCCAGCCCGTAGCCGGGAACCACGATCACCTGGTTGGCGTACGCCATCTGGATCGCGGCGTCGGCCGCCGAGGTCGCCTTGACGTGCTTGTCGCCGCCGTCCCCTCCGGCGCCCGGGGCCACGCCCCCACCGCCGAAGCCACCGGCGACGATCGCCGGGATGGAACGGTTCATGGCCTTGGCCATCAGGTTGGTCAGGATCGAACCGGACGCGCCGACGATCATGCCGGCCACGATCATCGCGGTGTTGTTGAGCGCCAGGCCGGCCGCCGCGGCCGAGAGGCCGGTCATGGCATTGAGCAGCGAGATGACCACCGGCATGTCGGCGCCACCGATCGGCAGCACCACCATCAGGCCGAGCACCCCCGCGGCGGCCAGCAGGCCGACCATCCACCACAGCGGCACCCCGCCGGTGCCGGGGTGCGCGCCCAAGCCGATGACCACCGCGGCGGCGGCCGCCGCCGTCAGCAGCAGCAGGTTGATCGGTTGCTGAACCCTGCCGAAGCCGATCGGAGAGCCGGAGATGATCTCCTGCAGTTTGCCGAAGGCGATGATCGATCCCCAGAACGAGATCGACCCGATGATCGCGGCGAACAGCGACGCGACCACGATGTGCACGGTCGGCGACTCCCCGTGCTGGAAGGCCGAAAAGCCTTTGGTCTCAATGAATTCCGCTAGCGCGATGAGCGCGACCGTGCCGCCGCCGACGCCGTTGAAGAACGCGACCAGCTGCGGCATGGCGGTCATCTTGGTCAGCCGCGCCGGCGGCACACCGAGCACGACACCCACGACCAGGCCGGCGATGATGAGCACCCACGACTCGGTGTGCCGGATCTTGATCAGGGTCGCCGTCACCGCCAGAGCCATGCCGACCGCGGCGATCAGGTTGCCCCGCACCGCCGTCTTCGGGCCGGTCAGGCCCATCAGGCCGTAGATGAAGAGGGCGAACGAAATGATGTAGAGAACGGTGACCAGGTAGTTCATTTCGCCGCCAGATCTTCGGTCTTCACCGGCGCGGCCTTCTTCTTGCCCTTGAACATGCCCAGCATCCGGTCGGTGACGATGAAGCCGCCGATCACGTTGAGCGTCCCGAACACCACCGCGACGAACAGGATGATCTGCACCGCCAGCGACGGATGCTCAACCTCGCCGAAGACCACCAGAGCGCCGAGCACCACGATGCCGTGAATGGCGTTCGTTCCCGACATCAGCGGCGTGTGCAGCGTGTTGGGCACCTTTGAAATGACCGCGAACCCGACGAACCCGGACAGCACCAGGATCGCCAGGTTGGCCAACAGCTCGTCATACATATCTAGGAGTCCTCACTCGCCCGGGTAACGCAGGCCGCCGCGACGACCTCGTCGTCGAAGTCGGGGGCCAGCTTGCCGTCTTTGATCAACAGGTCCAGGAGCGCCGTGATGTTCTTGCTGTAGAGCTCGCTGGCGTGCTCGGGCATGGTTGCCGGCAGGTTCAGCGGAGAGGCGATGGTGACGTCGTGCTTCACGACCGTCTGCCCCGGCTCGGTCAGTTCGCAGTTGCCACCGGTTTCCCCCGCCAGGTCGATCACCACGCTGCCGGGCTTCATCGACTCCACCGCCGCGGCGGTCACCAGCCGGGGTGCGGGGCGCCCCGGAACCAACGCGGTGGTGATCACCACGTCGAACCCGGCGATCGCCTTCTCCAGGGATTTCTGCTGCTGGGCGCGCTCTTCTTCGGTGAGCTCGCGGGCATACCCGCCCTCACCGGCCGCGTCTATACCGAGATCCAGCCACTGCGCCCCCACCGAACGGACCTGATCGGCCACCTCCGGGCGCACGTCGTACCCGGAGGTGCGCCCGCCCAGCCGTTTGGCCGTCGCCAGCGCCTGCAGTCCGGCCACCCCGACGCCGAGCACCAGCACGCTGGCCGGCTTCACGGTGCCCGCCGCGGTCGTCAGCATCGGAAAGAACCGGGTCGACTCGGACGCCGCCAGCAGCACGGCCTTGTAGCCGGCCACGTTGGCCTGCGACGACAGCGCATCCATGACCTGGGCGCGCGAGATGCGCGGGATCGCCTCGAGCGCGAACGCCTGCACTCCGGCCTCGGTGAGAGCGCCGATCGAGTTGTCGGTGTTGCGCGGTGCCAGGAAACCGATCAGGGTCTGCCCGCGGCGCAACTTGGCGACCTCTTCTTTGGTCGGCGGCGCCACCTTGACGACGATGTCGGCAGCCCAGGCGTCACCGATGCTGGCGCCGACCTCGGTGTAGAGCTGGTCCGGAAGCAAAGCACCCTCGCCCGCACCCGACTCGACCACTACCGCCACACCGCCGCTGATCAGCGACGCCACCGCCTTGGGTACCAGTGCGACCCGTCGTTCATCGGCCCCGGACTCGGCGACCACCCCTACCGTCGTCTGCGCATCTGTCATGGCGCGTACATCTGCTTTCCCGCACTTTCCTGCCGTTTGATGTGCCGCTGGCTGGCCGCACGCTTCGCTACCTTAACGCCTGCCGGATTTCGCCCCGGACGTGCGATCGACCGGGGCGGGCTACCGCCGGCGCGGCAGACGGGCTCCCGTCGATGGTTCGTTACCCGAGGCGCGCGCAGTAGCGGCCGCGGCGTTGTGGACCCACAAGACAACGTTGTGGCCGGTTCGCTACCAGAGCGGGATGTCCTGCCCGCGCTCGGCCACCGGGCGGGGCCCGAAGTAGCGGCGTTCGGACTCGTCGATCCGCACGTCGTTGATGCTGGCCTCGCGGCGCGCCATCAACCCCGACGGCGAGAACTCCCACAGCTCGTTGCCGTAGCTGCGAAACCACTGGCCGCTCGCGTCGCGACACTCATACTGAAACCGCACGGCGATGCGGTTGCCGTGGAAGTCCCACAAGCTTTTCCGCAACGCGTAGTCGAGCTCGCGCTGCCACTTGCGGGTCAGGAACCCCACAATCGCGTCGCGGCCCACGACATGTTCGTCGCGATTGCGCCACTGCGAGTCGGGCGTGTAAGCCAGGCTGACGCGGTGCGGATCGCAGGTGTTCCACGCGTCCTCGGCGGCCTGCACCTTCTTTAGGGCAGTCTCAGAGGTGAACGGCGGGAACGGCGGACGGGATTCGGTCATGGCGCCATGTCTACCGCGAGCAGAACACAAAATCGCGCTAATCCGCACGCCGACAGGTGACGTTGCGTCTGCTCGTGGCGCCGCTAGACACGTGTCCTATGGTGGCGGCATGGACTTCGCGATGTCGGCCAAAGGCAACGATTACCACAAGCGATTGACCGACTTCATGACCGAGTACGTCTTCCCGGCCGAGGCCGAATACGACAAGTACCGGGACGAGGCCGGCCCGAACGATCACACGGTCCCGCCGATCATCGAGGAGCTGAAGACCAAGGCCAAGGAGCGCGGCCTGTGGAACCTGTTCCTGCCGGCCGAGTCGGGCCTGACCAACCTGGAATACGCGCCGCTGGCCGAGATCACCGGCTGGAGCCTCGAGATCGCCCCCGAGGCGCTCAACTGCGCGGCGCCGGACACCGGAAACATGGAGACCCTGCACCTGTTCGCGACCGAGGAGCAACGCAAGCAATGGCTGGAGCCGTTGCTCAACGGTGAGATCCGCAGCGGCTTTTCGATGACCGAGCCGGCTGTCGCCAGCAGCGACGCCCGCAACATCGAGACCTCCATCGTGCGCGACGGTGGCGACTACGTGATCAATGGCCGCAAGTGGTGGACCTCCGGGGCGTCCGACCCGCGCTGCAAGATCCTCATCGTGATGGGCCGCACCAACCCCGAGGCGGCAAGCCACCAGCAGCAGTCCATGGTGCTGGTGCCGATCGATACGCCGGGCGTGACGGTGGTCCGCTCCACCACGGTCTTCGGTTTCCAGGACCAGCCTGGACACTGCGAGATCATCTACGACAACGTCCGGGTGCCCGCCACCAACCTGCTCGGCGAGGAGGGCGGGGGCTTCGCGATCGCGCAGGCCCGGCTGGGGCCGGGCCGCATCCACCACTGCATGCGTGCGCTGGGCGGTTCCGAACGGGCGCTGGCCCTGATGGTGGACCGGGCGCAGAACCGGGTGGCGTTCGGCCGTCCGCTGGCCGAGCAGGGCGTGGTGCGGGAGGCAATTGCCAAGTCCCGCAACGAGATCGACCAGGCGCGGCTGTTGTGCGAAAAGGCGGCGTGGACCATCGACCAGCACGGGAACAAGGCCGCCCACACGTTGGTCTCGCAGATCAAGGCGGTCGCGCCGCAGGTGGCGTGCAACGTCATCGACCGAGCGATTCAGGTGCATGGGGCCGCGGGGGTCAGCGAGGACACGGTGCTCGCCCGCATGTACGCCTGGCACCGGGCGATGCGGCTCTTCGACGGCCCCGACGAGGTACACATGCGGACCATCGCGCGCGCCGAGCTCGGCCGGGAGAAGTCTCCGCTCGCCGCGGCGGTCACCGCACATGAGTAAGGCCGCCCTCCGGGAGTTGCCCGGCGCGTGGAACTTTCGCGATGTCGCCGACGGCGCCGGGGCGCTGCGGCCGGGCCGGCTGTTTCGGTCCAGCGAGCTGAGCCGCCTCGACGACGACGGCCGGGCGACGCTGCTCGGACTGGGCATCACCGACGTCGCCGACCTACGGGCGGCGCGGGAGGTGGCCCGCCGCGGGCCCGGCCGCGTGCCCGACGGTGTCGACGTTCACCTGCTTCCGTTCCCGGACCTCGCCGACGACGCCGGTGAGGGCGACGAAGCCCCCCATGAACATGCGTTCCGGCAGCTGATGACCAACGGCGATCCCGACGAGTCCATCAACGACACGGCCGCCCGCTACATGGTCGACGAGTACCGGCAGTTCCCCACCCGCAACGGCGCCCAGCGGGCGCTGCACCGCGTCGTCACGCTGCTGGCCGCGGGGCGGCCCGTCCTCACGCACTGCTTCGCGGGCAAGGACCGCACCGGCTTCGTGGTGGCGACGGTGCTGGAGACTGTCGGCATCGATCGCGACACCATCGTCGCCGACTACCTGCGCAGCAATGACGCCGTCGCGGAGCTGCGGGTCCGCATCTCCGAGATGATTGAGCAGCGCTCGGAAGCCGAACTCACGCCGGAGGTCAGGACCTTCACCGAAGCCCGGCTATCCGACGGTGTTCTCGGCGTGCGGCCCGAGTACCTGGCCGCCGCGCGCCAGACCATCGACGAGCAATTCGGTTCGCTGGACGCCTATCTGAGCGACGCGGGCATCACCGAGGCCGACGTGGATCGACTACGTCAGGCGCTGCTGGCCTGACTCGAACCACGCGGCCACGGCGCTGACCGTTACAGCTTGAAGTTGGCTTGTTTGGCCGCGGACAGGTCGTCGATCTGCGACCAGTGCGAGGCGACATCCTCGACCGTCGGTGGCTTGTCGAAGTTGGCGCCCTCGTTCTGGAACAGGGCCACCCGCTGCACCTTGCCTCCACCGACGACGAAAACCGAAGCGGTGTTGGAGTTTTCCTCGGTGCACAGGTAGGCCACCACCGGCGCCACATACTCGGGCGTCAGCTTCTCGAGCACCTCCTTGGGGAGGATGTCCTCGGTCATCCGGGTCGCCGCGATCGGCGCGACGGCATTGGCGTGGATGTTGTACTTCGCCCCCTCCTGCGCCAGCGTGTTGATCATGCCGACCAGGCCGAGTTTGGCCGCGCCGTAGTTGGTCTGCCCGAAGTTGCCGAACAGGCCGCTGGTGGAGGTGGCGACGACGATCCTCCCGTAACTCTGCTCCCGGAAATGCGGCCAGGCGGCGCGCAGCACGTTGTACCCGCCGTAGAGGTGCACCTTGAGCACAGCGTCCCAGTTCTCGAACGTCATCTTGTGGAAGGTGCCGTCGCGCAGGATCCCGGCGTTGCTCACCACGCCGTGCACGGCGCCGAACTCGTCGAGCGCCGTCTTGATGATGTTCGCGGCGCCCTCGGGCTCGGCGACGCTATCGTAGTTGGCGACCGCCCGGCCACCCGCATCCTTGATCTCGTCGACGACGTGATCGGCCATGTTGTGGCCGGCCCCCGTGCCGTCACGGGATCCACCGAGGTCGTTGACGACGACGCTGGCCCCCTCGCGGGCCAGGGTCAGGGCGTATTCACGGCCCAGCCCCCCGCCAGCTCCGGTGACGACGATGACGCGATCCTGCACTCCGGGCATCAGGTTCCTCTCTAAGGTGAAAACTACGTCCTAGCAAGCGAATTCGGACAGTGGTCAGAACATCCTGCGGGCCATCTTGAAGGCCCGCGCCGTGTACGGCGGGTAGATGAAGCTGGACAGGTCGGGCCGGGTCGGCTTGGTCAGCACCGACTTGCGGTGACTGAACTCCTCGAAGCCGTAGCGGCCGTGATAGGCGCCCATGCCCGATGCGCCGACACCGCCGAACGGCAGCTTGGCCGTCGACACCTGGAAGGCGAGGTGGTTGACCAGCATGCCGCCCGCCGACACCTCCTTGATCACCCGCTCGCGGGTCTCGCGCGTCTTGGTGAACAGGTAGGCGGACAACGGCTTAGGCCGCGAGTTGATGAAACGTATTGCGTCATCAAGGGATTGGACGGTGATCACCGGCAGTACCGGTCCGAAGATTTCGTTCTGCATCAACGGCCCGTCCGGATCGGGGTCGACAACGACCGCGGGCTGGATGCGCAGGCTCGACGGGTCGCATTTGCCGCCGACGACGACCTGGCCGTCCCCGCCGGCCAGATAGCCGCTGATCCGGTCGAACTGACGCTGGTTGACGATCCGCATTCCGTTGGGCTTGTCCGACGTGAACTTCGTGATGGCCGCGCCGATCTTGCTCACCAGCTCATCGCGAATCTTGGCGTCCGCCAACACGTAGTCGGGGGCGACACACGTCTGGCCGGCGTTCAGCAGCTTCATCCAGGCGATCCGCTTGGCCGCCACGTCCACGTCGGCGTCAGCCGCCACGATCACGGGGCTCTTGCCGCCGAGCTCCAGCGTGCAGGGGGTCAGATGCGGGGCGGCGCCTTCGTAGACCTTGCGACCGATCTCGGTGCCGCCGGTGAACAGCAGGCGGTCCAGGCCCTGCGCGATGAGTTCCTGGCTGACCGAACCGTCGCCCTCGACCACCGCGATCGCGTCGCTGTCGAGGTATTTGGGCACCAGGTCCGCCATCAGGTGCGCGGACGCCGAGGCGATCTCCGAGGGCTTGAGGATGACGGCGTTACCCGCGGCGATCGCGCCGACCGCCGGGCCCAGCGTCAGATAGAACGGGTAGTTCCACGCGCCGATGATCAGCACGGTGCCGTAGGGCTCGTATTCGATCCAACCGCGGCCGGGGAGCTGCGCCGCCTCGAGCAGCTGGTATTTGCGACGCGTCCACTTGCGCACCCGCTTGGCGGCGTACTTCGCTTCGCCGGCCGTGGTTGCGATGTCGGCGATGAACGCCTCGAACGGGCTGCGGTCGAGATCCGCGGCGAGAGCATCCGCGATCGCCGCTTCGTTCTCTTCCATCAGCTTGGCCAGCTGCAACAACTGCCGTTTGCGCCACTCCACGTCGCGGGTGCGCCCGCTGGCGAAGGTCTTGCGCAGCCGCGCGACGGTCGCGGGGATGTTCGCCGGCTGAGGTGTGGGCGCGCCGTTGGCGGCGGATGTCGTGGGTGTAACCGATTCGGTGGTCATCGTTGTCCTTCCCCTGCTTCGGTCATCCCGATGCGCCCGCTGCTCGTCGCACGAGCGCTCATGGGTGATAACCGCGATCCTAACCATCCGGTTGGGAGAGCAGTAGAAAGGATCTGATCCGGCGAACGGGCTCAGGGTTTGGACGCCGCCACGAAACTGTTCGCGAACGGCCGGTCCTCCGGTTGCGGCGCGCGGCCCAGCCGCTGGCCCTCGTCGCGCGCGCTCACCGTGCGCGTGGTCCAGCCGTGCGCGGCGAACCACTCGGCGCAGTCGGGCCGGCCCTCGTCGGAGAACCAGAGGTCGAAGGGGTTGAACGAGGTGTCTTGGCCGCGCGCTTCGCGCTTGGCCCGCAGTTCCTGCCACCTCTGCTCGGCCTCGCGGCGCTTCTCCTCGTCGACTCCGAAGTTCTCCACCGCCACCCGGCTGCCCGGTCCGCTCAGCGCATCGATGGAGGCGAACAGCGCCTCCTGCGCCGCCGCGGGCAGGAATGGCAGCAGCCCCTCGGCCAGCCACGCCGTCGGCCGGCTAGCGTCAAAACCGGCCTCGCGCAATGCCTTTGGCCAGTCGTGGCGCAGGTCGACGGGCACGGCCCGGCGGTCGGCGGTGGGCTCGGCGCCGTGGCTCGCCAGCGTCTCGGTCTTGTACTCGAGCACCTTGGGTAGATCGATCTCGTACACCACGGTGCCGGCCGGCCAGTCCAGGCGGTAGGCACGCGAATCCAATCCGGCGGCCACAAGCACGACCTGCCGGATACCCGCCGCCACGGCGTCGGCGAAGTACGCATCGAAGAAGTGGGTGCGCACCGCCTGGTAGTTGATCATGTGGTTGGGGTCCGGGGCGTCGCCACCGGAGTCGTCGTCCGGCTCGCCCGCCCACCAGGCCGCCACCTGCTCGCGGACTCCGGCCAGCTCGGGTGTGGAGACCAGCGGCTCGGCGAACTGGTCGCGGATGAGCGGTGAGTCGCTGGCGGTCTCGGCGGCGCGGGCCAGGGCGACCATCACCGCGGTGGCGCCGACGCTGGTGGCGATGTCCCAGGAGTCGTCCAGCGAGCGCGGCATTACAGCCGCTCGGCGATGACGAAGTCGGAGAAGGCGTCCTTGTCGTCGGCCAGCGGGACGTTCTCGATCCAGCGGCCCAGCCGGCGCATCTCGTCCGTCGAGCGCTGCGCCTGAGCACGCCAACCGTGGTTGTTGAGCCATTCGGCGACGTTCGCGCGGTGCTCGTCGCGGTACATCAGCTCGCCGACGTCGACGGTCTCTTCGATGCCCAGTTCGTCGGCGACCTTCCTGAACCGCTCGCGCATCTGCTGCCGGCGCTCGTCGGCGTGCGCGGGCGCGGTTTCCGCCGAGACCCGGCTTCCGGCCGGGCTCAGTTCGCCGATCTGGGTGAACAACCGGTCCTGCGCCTCGGCCGGCAGGTACATCAGCAGGCCCTCGGCCAGCCAGGCGGTCCTCGCCGACGGGTCGAAGCCGGCGTCGCGCAGCGCGGCCGGCCAGTCCTGCCGCAGGTCGATGGCCACCGCGCGGCGCTCGGCCGACGGCGTCACGCCGTTTTCCGCCAGCGTCGCGGACTTGTAGTCCAAGACCTGGGGCTGGTCGATCTCGTACACCACCGTGCCGGCCGGCCAGTCGAGGCGGTACGCGCGGGAATCCAGGCCGGACGCCAGGATTACCACCTGCCGGATTCCGGCGGCGACGGCGTCTTTGAAGTAGGTGTCGAAGAAGTGGGTGCGCACCGCCTGATAGCCGCGCATGTGCTCGAGCTGCGCCGCGGAGTCGGCGTCGAGGGATTCGATCTTGGCCGCGACATCCGGGTCGAGCATGTGCTCCCACAAGACCCCGGCACCGGCGTTGGTGACCAGAAGTTTGGCGTACGGGTCGCGGATGAGGGCGTCCGCCCGTTCGGTCTCGACGGCCCGGGCGGCGGCGACCATTACCGCGGTACTGCCGACGCTGGTCTTGATGTCCCAGGTGTCGTCGTGGGTGCGCAGTGAGCTCATTGAATTGCTCCTTGATCCTCGGGCGGAAGTCAGTCGGTCGGCTCGCCGAGGTGCGCCCGCAGCAGCACGCTGCGCACGGCGTCTTCGGCCAGGTCTTCGGGTACCGGGCGGCCCAACCGGGCCATCTCCTCGCGGTTGTCCACGGCTCGCACCTGCCAGCCGTGGTCGGTCAGCCACTGGGCCGCGTCCGAACGGTCCGGCTCGTGGTAGGTCAGCGCCTGCACGTTGACGTCCAGGCCGAGCCGCTCCCGCATCCGCAGCCAGCGCTGTGAATTGCTCCGCGAGTTCAGGCCGAATGCCTCGATGGCGACCCGGCTGCCCGGGGCGCTGAGAGCGGTGAAAGTCTCGAACAGACGGTCTTGCGCGTCGCTTGGCAGGTACGGGAGCAAGCCCTCCGCGAGCCAGGCGGTCGGTCGCGTGCGGTCGAAGCCCGCCGCGGCCAGCGCCGCGGGCCAGTCGTCGCGCAGGTCAACGGGGACAGGGCGGCGGCTCGCGGCGGGGGCGGCGCCGTGCTGCTGCAGGATCCCGGTCTTGTATTCCAGCACCTTGGGCTGGTCGATCTCGTAGACCGCGGTGCCGTCCGGCCAATTCAGGCGGTAGGCCCGCGAGTCCAACCCGGCGGCCAGGATGACCACCTGCCGAATGCCGGCCTGCACCGCGTCGGCGAAGTACTCGTCGAAGAAGTGGGTACGCACGGCCTGGTAGTCGATGCCGATCCGATGCGCGCGGCGGCCCTGCTCGTCGCCGTCGAGCCACGCCAATTCGGGATCGGTGAGCCGGGCCCATGCCGGGCCGGCCGACGAGACCAGAACGCGGGCGAACTCGTCGCGGATCAACGGGTTGCTTCCGGCGGTTTCCGCCGCGCGCGAGGCGGCGACGCCCAGCGCGGTGGCACCGACGAGTTCGGTGATGGCCCAGCTGTCGCCGGCAGATCTCAGGGAAGGCGGTAACGACGCGTCCACATCAGTCATGACGGGGCCATGCTACCGGGATAAGTTAGTTAGCCTATACGCTTTGTGCGCAACTTCACTGCCCGCGCGATCGGCTAGGCCTCCGGCCGCAGCAGCCCGCCTTCCATCAGCTGCCGCAGCATTCCGGTCACGGCCAGCATCTGCTGGGGGCTCTCCACCCAGCCCGCGTACAGGCCGACGCCGCACATGATGACGACCAGCGACTCGATCAGCGCCGACGCGTCGATGTCGGCGGCAACCTCGCCGCGCTCGATCGCGTGCTTGACGACTCGATCCAGGAATTCCCGGACGGCCCGGACTGACTCGTTTTCGGTCTTGTTCCATTCCGGGTGCCGCTGCGACTCGAGCACCCCGGAAATTATCAGCGCCGATCCGGCGGGATTCTCCGAATTCGCTTGCACCGCGGAGGTGATGAATGCCGTCAGCTGCGCCGCCAGAGTGGTCTCGCGGCTGGCCACTTTGATGCCGGTTCCGATGATGGCTTCGTTGGTTTGCTCCAATACCTCGCGATACAAGACGCGCTTGCTGGAGAAGTAATGGTTGATGGCCGGACGGGTCAGATCAGCGCGGGCCGCGATCGCCTGGAACGTGGCGCCGTCGTAACCGCGTTCGCTGAACACCAGGCGAGCGGCCCGCATGATTCGCTGGCGCGTCTCGTCCGCCTTTGCGGCAGGGGGGCGTCCAGGCCTGCGACCCACCCCTGAAGACATCGTTAAAGTGTGCCACCGCCACGGTGCGGCATTAGCGCGTTTGGCGGAATGCTGCCGAACTTCCCGGCCTGGTAGTCCTGCACCGCTTCAACCAATTCCGCACGCGAGTTCATTACGAAAGGCCCGTAGTGGAATACCGGCTCGCGAATGGGTCGACCGCCCAGAATCAGCACATCCATCGCGGTCGTGCGCGACGATTCCTGTGCCGGATCGGCGCCCACCGTGATCCGATCTCCGGGGCCCAGCACCGCCAATTGGCCCTCGCGAATCGGGTGAGCAACCGGACCGACACATCCGCTGCCCGACAACACGTACACGAGCGCATTGAAATCGCGCTGCCACGGCAGGTTCAGTCGGGCGCCGGTTTCGATCGTGGCGTGGGCGAGCGTGATCGGCGTATGAGTGCTTCCGGGGCCGCGGTGACCGTCGACTTCCCCGGCGATGATGCGGACCAGCGCCCCGCCGTCGTCGGACGAGATCAACTGCACGTCACCACCGTCGATGGCCTGGTACCGAGGCGGCGCGAACTTGTCTCTCTTCGGCAGATTCACCCACAACTGGATGCCATGAAAGAGGCCGCCACTGTCGACCAGTTCTGCGGGCGGCGTCTCGATGTGCAGGATCCCCGAACCGGCGGTCATCCACTGCGTCGCGCCGTCGGTGATCAGGCCGCCGCCGCCGTGGGAGTCCTGGTGAGCGAACTTGCCGTCGATCATGTAGGTGACCGTTTCGAACCCGCGGTGCGGGTGCCAGTCCGTGCCCCTCGGCTCGCCCGGCTCGTACTCCACCGCGCCCATCTGGTCCATGTGCACGAAGGGGTCCAGGGCGGCGGCGCTCACCCCGGCGAAGGCGCGCACGACGGGAAAGCCCTCGCCCTCATAGCCGCGCGGCCCAGTGGTGATCGATCGGACCGGGCGCTCGGTGTCGGCGGGTGTGGCGACACCGACGCGGGGCAACGTCAACGTGTTTGCGGTGATAGCGGGCATGTGACCTCCGTGTTGAGAACTACCCCGAATAACCGGACCGCGGTCCAGTTATTCCCCGGTGCTGCCGTCGCGGCGAAAAGTTGCGTAGGGCAATATTTGCTGCAGGAAATGGTCGCAGCGGCGTGCACGATCCAGAGGCGGCCGACAAGCAAAATGCGGCCGTGGGGGGAAGGATGCGTGGATGGGTCAAAATGTGGCGGCCACGGCTACGGTTCTGCCGATCCGGCCAGTGTCCAGAGCCGTGGGTCAGTTCGCCGGTTGGCTGCGCGCGAACCGGGTCGGGCTGTTCTGTGCGGCCATCGTCGTCGGGCTCGGCGCCGGCCTGGGCGCGGCGGCGTTCCGCTACCTGATCTACGGCTTCACCTGGTTGGCGACCGGACACGACGAATTCGGCCAGGACGGTTGGGTGGGCAGCGACCATTTGCCCTGGTTGGGAATTGGCTTCTTCGTGATCATCCCTGTCATCGGCGGATTGCTGTACGGGCCGCTGATCTCGCGGTTCGCCCGGGAGGCTCGCGGCCATGGCGTCCCGGAAGTCATGATCGCGGTGGCGGAGAACGGTGGCCGCATCCGTCCGCAGGTGACCGTGGTGAAAGCCCTGGCCTCCGCGTTGTGCATCGGTACGGGCGGATCGGTCGGCCGTGAAGGACCCATCGTTCAGATCGGCGCGGCGCTGGCCTCCGGTCTCGGCCAGTGGGTGCGAATGCCGGAAAATCGGCTGCGGGTGCTGGTGGCCTGTGGCGCGGCGGGCGGCATCTCGGCCACCTTCAACGCCCCGATCACCGGGGTGTTCTTCGCCGTCGAGCTGATCCTGCGTGAACTGTCCGTCGAGGCGATCTTCACGATCATGCTGTCGTCGATGGTCGCCGACGTGGTCGCCCGCGTGTTTTTCGGCTCGGCCCCCTTCCTCACCCAGTTGCCTGCCGGCATCGAGCTGAATCACATAGCCAACTACTTGCTGGTGGCGCTCCTCGCGGCGATCGCCGGGTTGATCGGGATCCTCTTCAAAAATGTCCTGTACAAGACCGAAGATCTTTGCGACCGGGCGTGGGGTGGGCGCCCGGATTGGGCGCGGCCGGCGGTCGGCGGGATCGTGCTCGGCCTGCTGCTGCTCGCGGTGCCGCAGCTCTACGGTGTCGGCTACCCGGTGATGTACGCCGCCTTCGCCGGCCACTACGCGCTGTGGCTCCTACTGGTGCTCGCCGCCGGCAAAATGCTGGCCTGCAGCCTGACCATCGGGATCGGCGGCTCGGGCGGGGTGTTCGCGCCCTCGCTGTTCGTCGGGGCCACTTCCGGCATGGCCTTCGGGCTGTTCGTCCAGCACACCATCGGGACGGCCGTCGGGCACCCCGCCCTCTACGCCATCGTCGGCATGGGTGCCGTGTTCGCCTCCGCAGCGCGCGCCCCGCTCACCGCCCTGGCGAGCACCGTCGAAATGACCGGCGATTTCACCCTTACCCTGCCGGTCATGTTGGCCGTAGCGGTCGGCACTACCGTGTCGCGGGGGGTTTCCTACGGAACCATCTACACGACGAAGCTGCTGCGCCGGGGCATCGACATCGACCGCCCCACTCCTACCCATGCGTTCGCCGACCTCACCGCGGCCGACGCCATGCATCCGTTCGCCATTCCACTGGACCTGACCCGCGCCGTCGGAAATGCCGATCAGAACTTGACGGCCTTGCTCGGCCCTGTCACGCGCGTGCGCGAACCGCAGGCGCTGTTCGCCAACGACAGCCTCGCCCAAGCCCTGCGTCAGCTCGTCCTCTATGGGCGCGACGGGCTGCCCGTCATCGACACCGAGGCCCGGTCTGTTCAGGGGTGGCTGACCAACCAGAATGTGCTGCGCGCGGTCGGGGCCCACTTCACGGACGTCCAGCCGGACGTCGCCACGGGCCAACCGGCTGCGGACTGGGTCGAGCCGCGACCCGCCGCCGAACACGACCCGCACAGTGAACTCGACGGGTATTGCATCGTCGAACACACCCTGGCCGGCGATTCGACCGCCGTAGGCCGGGTTCTCGGTGACCTCGACTGGCCGGACGGTCACTTCCCCGTCTCCGTGCTGCACAATCGGCGGCTCGTCGATGCCGACGCCACACTACGGCTCGCCGTGGGCGACCGCGTCAACGTCCTCGCGCCCAAAGACGGCGTGCAGCACCCGGATTCGCCGGCCCGCTAGGAACTGCGCGCGCTGCTGGCGGCGTCCTTCTCGGTGGTCGAGCCCTCGTGGGTCAACTGCCCACCCGCGCTCTCCAGGTGCGCCCGGACGAACCACTGGAACTTCTCCAGGTTCCCGGCCTGATCGATCAACAGATCCTGGGTGACCGGGTCGAGTTCCTCGGTCTCCTCGATGTACTTGCGGATGTCTTCGACGACGCCGGTGTAGACGAGGTCGAGCGCGGCCAGGTGAGCCTGAACGGTGTCGCGGCCGACGGAGTAGTCGTCCCAGGTGCGGTCTTTGATGATGGCTCCCGGCGTACCCTGCGGTGATCCGCCCAGGGCCGCAATGCGCTCGGCAACGTCGTCGGCGAAACCGCGGACCGCCTCGACCTGCGGGTCGATCATCTCATGCACGCCAATGAAGTTGGGCCCCACCACATTCCAGTGGACATGCTTGAGCGTCAGGTGAAGATCGTTGTAAGTGCTCAGTTGCTTTTGCAGCAGTTCGGTCAGCCGCGCTCCCTGTTTGTCGGTGAGCCCCGGGATGGTGAACTGTGTCATCGGTTTCCTCCGTTTCGCACACGGTCACGTCTTTTGACGTTGGTTACCCGATGACCGTTGCCGAAAACGCGGCGCCGACGAGGCCATGACCACGTTTAGAGTTCGCTGATGTGCTGCACCGGTAGCCGGGCGCCGCGCCGTGGTTCGTATGCCAGCCCGCTGGCCTCGAGCAACCGGACCACTCGGTGGCGGTGTGGTCGCATCGGTTCGAGCAGCTCCAGCATGCCCGCGTCGTCGACCGGGTGGCCCGCCAGCGTCCAGCCGATCATCTTCGGGATGTGATAGTCGCCGACCGAGAGCGCGTCCGCGTCACCGAACGCCCGTTGCGCGGTTTCCGCGGCGGTCCACTCCCCCACCCCAGGCAACGACATCATCGCCTCGCGCGCCTGCGCGGGCGAACGGGACGCCAGCCGTTCCAGCGCGGCGGCCCGACGCGCACACGTCACCACGGTCCGCGCACGTCCCGGGTCGACGTTGGCTCGATGGAACTCCCACGACGGGATGTGCCGCCACTCGTCGGCCGAGGGCGGCACCCGCATTCGCGCCGGCGCCGGCCCCGGCGCCGGCGACCCGTACTTGGACACCAGCAGGCGCCAGGACCGAAACGCATCGGCGCCGGGCACCCGCTGCTCGATGATCGCCGGGATCAGCGCCTCCAGCACCAGCCCCGTACGACCGAGGCGCAAGTGGGGTACCCGCCGCTGCGCGGCGGCAACGATCGGGTCCCGGGGCGCGAAATCGGAAGCGTCGTCCTCGTGGCCGAGCAGCGCGGGCAACCGTTCGACGAATTCCGGCCCGCCGCTACCCCACGCCACACAGTGAGCGGCGTTGGCGGCCACACGGCTGATCCGCGCGGCGACGGGTCCGGTCGGCAGCAGGCTGGTCCGCCAGATCGTGCCGTCACCGGAAGCCTGAAAACACGGATCCCCGCGACCTCGGCGAAGCGGCGCCAACGTGTGCCCGAAGCTGACCACCCCGGGGAACGTGACAGTGCGCGTGCTTTCCACCGACCAACTCTCCGATTGACCGTTAACGATGTGCCAAGTCAATATTGCGATGTGATGACGCCGTTCGATGACCCGCAGGGCGAACTGGCTTGGATGTTCCTGCAAAGTACGAGCGACGGGGGCGACCTCGACGAGGGTTTTTCACTGCTCAGCGACGACTTCACCTACTGGTCGCTCGTCACGCGGGCTTCGTGCGACAAGGAAGCGTTCCGGCAAGCTATCGAGCGGCGCAAACGGGACCTCGAGCTGACCATCGACCTGGTGCGGTGTGTGAACGAGGGAGAGACCGTGGTGGTCGAGGCGCACGCCAGCGGCATCACCACCGCCGGCGTCAAATACGACAGCCCATTCGTCTGCATCTTCGACACCCGCGATGGCTTGATCGTCTCGATGCGGCTGTACAGCGACACCCGGGCCCACGAGGCCGCGCTGCCGGGGTGGATTTTCTAGGACGCAGAAACGCTGATTTCGGCCTTGTTCGGGTAGAACGCGACATGCCCGGCGATCGCCGCGACCGCGGGATAGGGCTGCTCGTAAGTCCAGATCACGTCCTCCACGGTGTCACCGGCGGAGGTGGTCACGCTGTAATAGCTCGCCTCGCCCTTGAAGGGACAATATGTGCTGGTGTCCGTGCGGGCCAGCCGGTCTTGCACCACGTCGCTCATCGGAATGTATTGCACCGCAGGCAAACTGGCTTCGCGTAATTCGAGCGCGGCCGTCGTATCGGCGACCACCTCGCCGTTGACGCGAACCTGGACCCGCCCCTTTGTCGGCTCGATGGTGATCGGGTGGCCGGCACTGGGCTCTTTGATTTCGGGATGGCTCATGGTCTCCTCCTAGACGCCGATAAAGGCTTCAACACGAGCCGGCGCCCGACGCTTCCCGATCAGGCACCCCGAATGCGTAGCGGTGATATTGGGACATATTGGCCATGGCCGGAACGACTGCCATGACCCTGCCCATCACGTGGTAGATGCGCGGAAGCCGCTCGAAGGTCTCTGATTCAAACCACCGCACCCAGGAAAGCAGTCGAGTGCCGTGCACCGCCTGGAGGATCTCGCCCGGCCCGTCGATGCCCCAGCTCAACTTCGACCCGGACCGGCGCACCACCGCGTTCATCCACTGCGACTTGATACCCGTCCGGTTGAACGCGTCGAATTGCAGCTCGCCGCGTTCGAAGCGATCAACGACCCGTTGCAGCAGCGCTATGCCGTCCTGTTGGGACAGATACATGGTCAACCCTTCGGCGAGCATCAGCGCGGGCCGGTCGTCGGGTATCTCCGCCAGCCAGGCTGGATCGGTTACCGACGCGGCGACGACGTGACAGTGCGGGGCAGCCGGGTAGAGCCGGGAGCGCAGGTCCGCGACGTCGGGGTAGTCCACGTCGTACCACTCCACCAGCGGGCTCGGCTGGAGCCTGAAATATCGGCCGTCCAGTCCGCAACCCACATGCAGGACAACCGCACTCGGATGCGCGTCAAGGAATTGGCGAGCCCACATGTCGAAGTGCGCGGTGCGAGTCGTCACCGACGATGAATTGCGCGCGGTGATAGTGGTCTTCGTCCAGTCGTAGTCGATCCGCTCGACGACCTCTTTGGCATAACGGTCGCCCAGAATCGGGTTCGGCAGGTCGGCGTCGACCGCCTTTGCATACAGCGTCGCCAGCATCGTCTGCGGCGGCCCGTCGAGATCGACGCGTATTCGGTCCACGGCCCGGGCGTCTATTCGGGCTGTGCGGCCGGGCTGGTCTTTCGCGGACTGCGCATGGCGGCCCAGAACCGGGCGGCCTCGCGGATCGACTCCTCGACCGGGCGCGGCTGCCAACCCAATTCGCGCTTGGCCTTGCCGCTGTCCACGTTGGCCTCGGCGCGCATCATGCGCACCGACGCGAGGCTGAGTTCGGAGTCCTTGCCGGTGAGCCGGGCCTTCAGGCTGCCCAGCGCGGAAAGGGCGTAGAGCATCGGGACCGAGATCGAGCGTTGCGGCGCCGGCACCCCGGCCTCGTCGGCCGCGATGCGCACGACGTCGTTCAACGCGATCATCCGCTCGGAGACCAGGTACCGCTCGCCGATGCGGCCGCGTTCGGCGGCCAGGATCATGGCCCGCGCGGCATCGTCGACGCCGACGACTTCCAGCTGGATGCCCTTCATTCCGAAGGGCAGCTTGCCGAACACGGCGCCGGCGATGAAGGCACCGTGCGGCGTGCCGCCCCAGTCACCGCTGCCGTACGTCGTCGACACGCACATCGCGATGGCGGGCAACCCCGCCTCGGCCACGTACCGCATCACCAGGTCTTCGGCCTGCACCCGGGCCTGCACGTAGGGGGTCTGTCCCCGCGGGCTGATCACGTCGTCTTCGGTCGCCACGTGCCCGTGCCGCCGGCCCACCGTCGCGTAGGTGCTCGTGAAGATGAACCTGCGCAGGTCGGGTTGGCTGACCGCGACATCGAGAACGTTGCGCAGGCCCTCGACGTTGGTGCGAAACAGCGGCGCGGGGTCACGCAACCATGCGCGGGTGTCGACCACGCAGTAGTAGACGTCGTCCACACCGTCCATCGCCTCGCGCAACGTGGCGTCATCGAAAACGTCGCCGTGAAAACGGGTGAGCTCGAGGTCATCGATGGAGCGGGTGTTGGCATTCGGGCGCACCATCGCCCGGACCTGGAAACCGTCCGCGACGAGTTGGCGGGTGACGTGGGAACCCAGAAAGCCGTTGGCGCCGATGACCAATTTGGGTTTGCTGCTCACTGGGATCCTCCGTATTGCTGCATCCACCGCGCGGCGTCCTCGTCGAGCGTGCCCAGCGCCTGGGCCTTGCGGCACCACTTCATCCCGGCCTTCAGGAAACGCAGCGGGTTGTAGATGTCTTCTTCACGGCTCCACTGGCCGTCGCCGGCATACGTGATGATCGTGATGTTGGTCGCGCTGATGACGCTGCCGTCGCCGGGGTCGCGCATCGGGTTGTCCAGTTCGAGGATGACCCGCCCGGTGGGCTCGTCGATCACCGACCACAGCGTGGGGAACGCGACCATGTGGCTGCCGGGGAAGGTCGTCATCGTTTGCTTGATCCACTCGCGCACCTCGTCGCGGCCGCGCATGGTGCCCGCCGCATGCTCGACGTACTCGACGTCGGGCGTGTACTGCTCGACCCAGGCGTCCCAGTCGCGCGTCTCGGCGGCCCGGGCGACCGTCTCCTCGAACCTCTCGAAGGCGGCGGCCAGTTCGGTGCGGGAGAACGAACGGGTAGTCATTTTGCGGCACCGTTGCAGCTCATCGGCGGAGTGTAGCCTGGGCGGCATCGTGACCCGTGAGGAGGACGAGCAATGGCAACCCAAAAAGCGATACTTGCCGGCGGATGTTTCTGGGGGATGCAAGAACTCATCCGCAAGCAACCGGGTGTGGTTTCGACGCGGGTCGGCTACACCGGCGGCGACGTCCCGAATGCGACCTATCGCAATCACGGCACGCACGCCGAGGCCATCGAGATCGTCTACGACCCGGCGGTCACCGACTATCGCACCATGCTCGAGTTCTTCTTCCAGATCCACGATCCGACAACGAAAGACCGCCAGGGCAATGACCGCGGGCCCAGTTACCGGTCGGCCATTTTCTACCTCGACGAGGAGCAGAAGCGGATTGCGCTGGACACCATCGCCGATGTTGAGGCGTCCGGGTTGTGGCCCGGCAAGGTGGTGACCGAGGTCAGCCCGGCCGGGGATTTCTGGGAGGCCGAGCCCGAGCACCAGGACTACCTGCAGCACTACCCGAGCGGGTACACCTGCCACTACATCCGCCCGGGCTGGAAACTGCCGCGCCGGGCCACCGCGGACCAGTAGGCGCCCCGTTCCGGCTTAGCGCCGGTGCACCACGACCCGGCCGCCATCCTTCGGCGTGTAGGCGACGCCCCGCCCGTGCCAGCGCTCCCCCGGCGCCGTCGTGGTTTCAAGGGTGAAGTGGCGCAACACCGTTCGCAGCACCAGGTCCATCTCCATGTTGGCGAACGCAGCCCCCACACAGCGGCGGGTGCCGCCGCCGAACGGAATCCACGCGAAGGCCGACGGCTTGGTCCCGACGTACCGTTGCGGGTCGAAGCGCTCCGGATTCGGGAACACGTCGGGATTTTCGTGAATCTGCGCGATGCTCACCAGGATTGATTCGCCGCGGGGAACGATCCACTCCCCGAGTTGATAGCGCGGCGGATAGACGCGTCGGGCCGCGAAATCGATGACGGTCCGGGCCCGCTGGACTTCCAGGATGGTCGCCTGTCGGAGCTCCTGGCCGCCATTGTCGGCCTCCTCGACCAGGGCCGCCAGCACGTCCGGATGCCGCGTCAGCCGTTCGAACGCCCAGCCCAGCGTGGAGGCGGTCGTTTCGTGCCCGGCGGCCAGCAGCGTGAGCAGTTCGTCGCCGATGTCCTTGCGCGACATGGCGGAACCGTCGTCGTAGGTGCTGCGCAGCATCAGTGCGAGCACGTCGGAGCGCTCGTCGAAGTTCGGATCGGCCCGCTCGATTTCGATCAGCCTGTCGATGATGGTGTCGTACTGGCGGCGCCACTCGTCGAGCCGCCCCCACGGGGTGAAGCGTCCGTAATTGCGTTGCGGTTTCGGCATCGTCGCCATCCGCGAGCCCAGCGTGACCCACGGCGGGATGAGCCGGCGCAGCTCGTCGAGTTCGGCACCCTCGGCCCCGAAGACGGCGCGCAGGATGGCGTTGAGCGTGATGCGCATCATCGACGGCAGCGTCGGGAAGGCCTCGCCCTCCGGCCAGCCGGCGGTCTCGCGCAAGGTCTCTTCTTCGATGATCGCCTCGTACTTCTTCATGCTCTTGCCGTGGAACGGCGGCGCCAGCAACCGCCGCCGCCGGCGGTGGTCCTCCCCGTCGAGCGCGAACACCGAGCCGGAGCCGAACAGCCGGCTCAGGTTGGGCTGGATGTTGCCGAGCTCGTCCGGGCTGGTGGTGAAGATCTGCTTGGCCAGCTGCGGGTCGGCGACCACCACGACCGGGCCGTAGATGGGGAGGTTCAGCGTGAAGACGTCACCGTGCCTGCGGGCCAGCCGCTGGATCATCCCGCGCCGCGACATCGCAAAACCCAACCCCTGCAACAGCTTTGGCAGCCTGGTCGCGGGGGGCAACCGGACGGGCATGGTTGCCGGTGGGGCGGTGACGGCTTCACTCATGACGGGCTACTCCCCATTTCTGCCCCGGGCCCCCGGGGTGGTACCGCGGTGTACCAGAACCTTTGAGGATACGGTACTCTGTGGTACCAGACCTGACAAGGGTGCCGCACCGACCGAAAGGGGCGCCGGCCGTGACATCAGCGGCGACAGCAACGGCTGACGAAGCGGTTGTCGGCGACCCGTTCCGGCTCCGATTGCTCGACGGCCTCGCCACCTCGATCGCCGAGCGCGGCTACCGCGCCAGCACCGTCGCCGACGTCGTTCGTCACGCCCGGACGTCCAAGCGCACCTTCTACGATCAGTTCGCGAGCAAGGAAGAGTGCTTCCTGGAGCTGCTGGGGTCCGACAACGAAAAGCTCGGCGCGTGCATCGCGGCAGCGGTCGACCCCGAGGCCGATTGGCATCAGCAGATTCGTCAGGCCGTCGAGGCCTACGTCGGCCACATCGAATCCCGGCCGGCCATCACGCTGAGCTGGATCCGGGAGCTTCCGTCGCTCGGTGCCGCCGCCCGCCCGGTGCAGCGCCGTGGGCTGCAGCTGCTGTCCAGCCTGCTGATCGACCTCAGCGCCAGCCCCGGGTTCCAGCGGGCCGAACTGCCCCCGCTGACCGCGGCGCTGGCGGTCATCCTGCTGGGCGGTTTGCGCGAACTCACCGCCCTTGCCGTCGAAGACGGAAAGCCGGTGCGGGAAATCGTCGAGCCGGCCGTCGACGCCTCCATAGCCCTGCTCGGCCCGCGACACTAGGCTCCATCGCATACCCCTCAACCAAGCGGAGGACCTCGCGATGCGGCTATCAACCCGAAACCAGCTCAAGGGAACCATCACCGAGGTCGATCTCGGGACCGTGATGGCGATCGTGAAGGTGAAGCTCGACGGCGGCGACCAGGTCGTCACCTCCTCGGTCACCAAGGACGCCGCGACCGATCTCGGCCTCAAGGTCGGGCAGCCCGCAACCGTGTTCATCAAGTCCACGGAAGTCACCATCGGCGTCGACTAACCCCATGGCGACGACGATGCGCGCCGAGCGCTTTTACGCGGACACCAAAAGGGTTGCGCTTGAAGACGTTCCAATACCCGAGCCCGGTCCCGGCGAAGTCCTGGTCAAGGTCGCCTTCTGCGGCATCTGCCACTCCGACCTGAGCCTGATCAACGGCACCTTCCCGGCTCAGCGGCCCGTGGTGATCCAGGGCCACGAAGCGTCGGGCACCATCGCGAAGCTGGGCCCCGACGTGACCGGCTGGGCCGAGGGCGACCGCGTCGTGGTTGCCGCCGGCCGGCCCTGCCAGAAATGCGCGAACTGCCGGCGCGGTGATGTGGTGAATTGCCTGCGGATCCAATTGATGGCGTTCGCTTACGACGGGGCTTGGGCCGAGTACACCGTGGCTCAGGCGGCGGGCCTGACCCGGGTACCGGACAACGTTCCGCTGGAGCAGGCCGCGATCCTGGCCGACGCGGTGTCCACCCCGTTCGGCGCGGTCGTCCGGACCGGGAAGGTCGCGGTCGGCGAGTCGGTCGGCGTGTGGGGCGTGGGCGGCCTAGGCACCCATATCGTCCAGCTCGCACGGTTGGTCGGTGCCGTACCGATCATCGCCATCGACGTCAACCCCGCCGTCCTGGAGCGTGCCCTGGCCGTGGGCGCGGACTACGCGTTCGACTCCCGTGACGACGGGCTCAGGGACAAGATCGCCGACGTCACCGACGGCCGGCTGCTGGATGCGGCCTTCGACGCCGTCGGGCTGAAAGCGACGTTCGAGCAGGCGCTCGATTTGCTCACCCCGGGCGGCCGCCTGGTGGGCGTCGGCATGAGCGCGCAGGCTCCGACCATCGGACCCACCTCCCTGTTCGGCTTGACCCGCAAGCAGGTGCTCGGTCACCTGGGCTATCAGAACGTCGACATCGAGACCCTGGCGAAGCTGGTTTCGGCTGGTCGCCTTGACCTTTCACGGTCGATCAGCGAGATCGTCGCCCTGGAAGACGTGGCGCACGGCATCGAGATACTCGAGCGTCAACAGGGCAACCCCATCCGTATCCTCGTCCAGCCCTGAGGCGCCGGCGGTTAACCTTCGCCGCGCAGGAAGGACCGTAGCCGGTCGAGCACGAGCTCGGGCCGCTGGTCGATGATCCAATGGCCGACGCCGTCGACCAGCTCCACCTCGAAATCGCTGATGTGGTCGGCATATCCGTCGGTCAGATCCGCCGTGATCACCGGGTCTTCGGTACCGGTCAGCCAGCGCACCGGCACCTCGACGCGGGCGTCGGCGTACTCGCCGCGCATCCAGCTCAGCATTTCCCCGGTCTGGAAGCTGCGATACCATCGGGAACCCGCCTCGGCGTGGCCGGGCTGGCGCATGCACTCGGCATAGATTCGGAGGTCGTCCTCGGGCAGTGCGAAACCGCCACCCACCCATGACCCGAGCAGACGGCTCGCCCTCGAGTTGAGATTGCCGACCATCCGCGGCCCGATGACCGGCAGTGAGATCGGGATCTGATACCAGAGCCGCCAGATATTCCTAACCGCGCGCAAATCACGTTTCACCCAGGGCGCCACCGTGTTCACGCCGAAGAAACCGGTCACCTTTGCCGGGTGGCGCAACATCATGATGAACGCGACCGGCCCGCCCCAGTCGTGGGCGACGAGCTTGACGGCCTTGACATTCAGGCGATCCAAGACGGCCGCCAGATCGTCGGCCATCTCGGCCTTGGTGTAAGTCGATCGGGGCGCCGAGCTCCAGCCGGCGCCGCGCAGGTCGGGGCACAGCACGCGATAGCCGTCGCCGGCCAGCGGCCCGATCAGGTTGTGCCATTCCCACCAGTTCTGGGGGAAGCCGTGCACCAGCATCACCGCCGGCCCGTCGGCCGGACCCGCGTCCGCGACATGGATCGTCACACCGCTCCCCAGATCGACATACCTGTGTTCGACACCGTCCAGCGCGGGCATAGTGACCATGAATTGAGAACGTAGCGGCCCGCCGCCGGTTAGGCCAGGAACCGCTCGACGTACGGCGCGAAGCGGCAACGCAGGTCGGCCTCGTCCAACCCGAACATCTCGCAGGACGTCGCGATGTTGCCGAGCCGGCCGCGGCGGTGACCGGCCAGGTACTCGTCGATCGCCGTTCGAACCTCGTCGGTGAACGGCTCGCCGGCCAGGACGTATACGCGTTCGGCGACGCCGATTTCGTCGGTCATGAAGTCGTCGAACCGGACGTCGACCGAGCGTTGCGGGCCGATGGTTTCCCGGTCGCGGACCAGGGCGGTGAGCATGTGCTCGAGGCGGTCGATCCACGACGCCGCGATCCGTTCCACGGGGACCGGCGACCGGTGCATGCGTGCGGAGTAGGTGATCATCGCGATCATCGACAGCGCCACCGGCACCGGGTCGCGGTGCGTGAAAACCACGATGCTGCCGGGGAATACGCGATCGAGCACCGGCACCTGCTCGAGGTGCTGGGGCGACTTGAGCAGCCAGCGCCGCCCGCCCCGCAAGAACTGCATGGCCCTGAGTTGCCGGGCGAGGTACTCGTAGTGCGGCGTCTGGTCGTGGGCCTGGTAGTACTCGCGCCAGGGCGGCACGTCGGCCAGCGTCTCGAACAGCATGGTCGAGAAATCGTTGGCGAGCAGTTGGATCTCCTCGTGGACGTGCTCGGTGGTCATCTCGTGCATCAGCGGGAAGTGCGGCATCACGGTGTTGATCAACCCGACCGCGAGGTCCATCCGCGCCCGGCGGGGATCCGGCTCCATCCCGGCCTCGGCCGGCAACGGGAACGGTTCGACGCTTTCCCAGTAGGGCATGGTGCGAAAGGTGGGCGGCGCCGCCAGCAGGTTGTGCAGATGCGTGGTGCCGGTGCGGGGCAGGCCGGCGATCACCACCGGCGGCTGCAGCTCGATGTCGTCGATCTCCGGATGCCGGCGCACCAGGTCGGTCAACAACAGCCGGTTCTTGAGCAACTGCAGCAGCTGCCCGAAGAAGTTCACCACCCCGGCCTCGTGCAGCCCGTCGATGTCGCGCAGCGCCGCGAGGTAGACCTCGAGCCGTTCGCGATAGTCGTCCGCACCGAAGTCGTCCAGGCCGGTGTCCGCGGCCGCCCTCGCATGCAACGCCTCGGCATCCAGCGGGCAGTCCGGCGCCAGCGAGGCCATCATGTCGAGCAGTTGTTGCGCCTCGGCGCCGAAGCGGGGCGTGGCGAGGTCATCGAGGCGAACGGCGGCGGTCACGGCGACTTATGTTACTCTCAGTTTCGTAATGGTAGTGGATTTTGGCCGGCCCCGTGACCCACGCATCGACGGCGCGGTGCTCAGCGCGACGGTCGAGCTGCTCGCCGAAACCGGTTATGCCGGGCTTTTGGTCTCCGCGATCGCCGAACGCGCCGGCACCAGCAAGCCCGCGATCTACCGGCGCTGGCCGAGCAAGGCGCACCTGGTCCATGAGGCGGTGTTCCCCATCGGTGTCGCGACCGAGCTACCCGACACCGGCTCACTGCCCGAGGATCTACGCGAAATGGTCTGTCGCTCAATGGCTTTCCTGACGACGCCGGCCGCCAGGGCGGCCTTGCCGGGTTTGGTGGGCGAGATGACCGCGGACCCGACCCTGCACTCGGCGCTGCTGGAGCGATTCGCCGGCGTCATCGGCGGCGGCCTGACCGAGTTGCTGGAGCGGGCCGCGGGCCGCGGCGAGGTCCGGCCCGAGGTGACCGCCACCGAACTCACCGATGCCATCGCCGGCATCACCCTGATGGGCCTGCTCACCCGTGTCGGTGAGCTCGATGAGGCCTGGGTCGATCGCACAACCACGTTGCTCCTGAAGGGAATCCGCGCATGACGCACGAAACGACGGCCGCGTGGCAGGAATTGCTCGCCACCCTGGGCACCCTGGACCGCTCCTTCCTGGGGGGAGACCGGGCGGTGACCGACGACCGCCACATCGCCGACGGCTATCGCATGCTCGCCAGCACACTCGGCGTGGCATTCGACGCCTACCTCTTCCCCGAGCCCGGCCGACCCCAGTTCGTCGCGGTGAACACGCCGTTCCGCCGCGACCGCCGCTGGGGTGGCGACAACACCGACGCCTACTACTTCATGTGTCCGGTCGACCCGAAGCGCCGCTACCGCATCAGCGGCAATCGCGGTGACAGCGTGTACTTTTCGGTGACCGCCTACAACGAGCCGTCACCGGGCGCGTGGTCCGACCGGGTGGTCGCGATCGTCCGCGACAGCGATCTCGACGTGGCCGCCAACGGCGACTTCGCCTTCGAACTCGGCCCCACCCCCGACGCCGCCGTGCTGATGACCCGCGACTACCAGGCCGACCCGCTGACCGGCCACCCCGTCACCTGGCGGATCGAGGCGCTCGACGATCCGGAGCCGATTCGGCACGGCGACGCCGAGGCTGCCGCGAGCCTGCAGGCGGTCGCAACCTGGTTGCGCACCATGTTCGCGATCGTGCCGCTGACGGTAGGGACACGTGCCGACGACGACCATGCCCTGGGGCACGAAACCGCGCACACGGCAAATCAATTCGCCGATCCCTATCAGGTTCCCGACGCAAACTTCGGCTGGTCGGCCCGCGACGCCTGCTACTCATATGGCAGCTTTGTGCTCGCTGACGACGAAGCGCTGGTGATCACGCACCGACCGCCCGCGTGCAGGTTCTGGAACCTGGTGGTGTGGAACCAATTCATGGCCACCTTCGGCGCCGCCGAGGGCCCGGACGCCCGCTGTTCGATCAACGGCCACAGCGCCGCTCTCAACAGCGACCGCTCGGTGACGATCGTCTTGTCCGGCGATAGAACCGGCCACCCGAATTCGCTGACCACGCTGGGCTATCCCCGCGGTAACCTCGCCTTCCGGTGGTTTCTCGCCGACGGGGTGCCGGAGCGGCCGGAGGTGGAACTGGTGAAGGTGGCACAGGCGCCGACGGAGACCAGCTAGCCCGCCGGCACTCAGATTTCGCGAACCAACTCGATGGCGCGCCCGAGCGTGCGAAGCTTCGCCTCCAGTGTGTCGCCGGCCGGGTACAGCCGCACGGTGTTCACGCCGGTGTCGCGCCACACCGCAAGCCGCGCGCGGACCATCTCCTCGGTGCCGATCAGCGTGGTGGCCAACACCATGTCGTCGGTCACCAACGCGGCCGCGCCGTCGCGGTCGCCCCGCTGCCAGCGCTCGCGCACCTCGGCGGCGATGCCGGCCCAGCCTTGCCGGCTGTAGGCCTGGTTGTAGTAGTTCGTGCTCGATGTCCCCATCCCGCCCAGGCTGAACGCAAGCTCCTTCTTGCGGCCGGCGACCATGGCGTGCAGCTCATCCTCGTCCGCGGCGAACGCAACCTCGGCGCCCTGGCAGATGTCGACCTCGGCGCGCGAGCGGCCGGCGGCGGCCAGGCCCTCGTCGAGATGCGAGAAGTAGGCGGCGCCGGCGCCCTCCGGGACGAAGCTGGTGCCCAGCCACCCGTCGGCGACCCGCCCCGTCAACCGCAGCATGGCCGGAGACAGCGCGGCCAGGTAGATCGGAATGGGATGCTCGGGCCGGGTCGACAACCGCATCGGCACCCCTTCGCCGCCGGGGAGCGGGATCTGAAACTGCTTGCCCGAGTACGAGAGTTTGTCCCCGGTGAACACCTTCCGCACGATGTCGACGGTTTCGGAGATGCGGGCCAGCGGCGCGCTGAACGAGACGCCGTGCAAGCCCTCGATCACCTGGGGACCGGACGCGCCCAGCCCGAGCAGAAAACGCCCACCCGACAGGTTGGATAGCGTGATGGCGGTCTGCGCGACCATGACGGGCGATCGAACGCCGACCTGCAGGATGCCCGAGCCCAGCAGGATCCGTTCGGTCCGCGCCGCGAGGTAGCCCAGGGCCGAGGGCGCGTCGGAGCCCCAGGCCTCGGCCACCCAGCACACATCGAGGCCCAGCTTCTCCGCCTCGACGACGAAGGCCGCGGTGTCCCGGCCGGCACTCGAAAACTCGACCGTGGTGGCGGTGCGCATCAGCGCACCCCGTGCTCGGCCAGTCTCTTGATCGCCGCGAGCGTCTTGCCGATCGCGGCCTCGAACTCGCGCATCCGCACGAACACGATCTTCTGTTCCTTGTCGGGCATCGATTCGATGGCGACCGACAGCCCCGAACGTCCCGGACCCATCTGCATCCAGTAGCTCAGCGCCGTGCCGCCATCGCGGGAGTTCAGCCGGAACCGCCACATCGCCGCGGGGTTGTCGGGTTCCCCGACGGCCCAGGCGAATTCGCGTGGCTCGTCACACGCGACGATTTGCGAAGTGGTGGTCCATTTCCCGAACGCGTCGTGCTCGTTGTGCCCGATGAAGCGGGCGCCCACGCGCGGGCCGTCGGCACCCTCGGCCCACTCCACGGCCTGCAGCTCGTTGCTGAGCGTCGGCATCAGCTTGATGTCGGAGACCAGGCTCCACACCCGGGCCGGCTCCGCATCGATCCATGTCGATGCCTCCACCGTCGGTTTGTCCGCATACCGCGCGCCGGTCCATTCCACGCAGCCCATTGTGCCCCCGCACGTGAATGCCCGGCTCAGGTGCGGGGGCCGTGGGCGGCTGTCAGGCGGCCGTGGGCACCGGATCGGCCGACCGGTCGGAGCTTGACTTGCGCAGGACCGAGTCCGGGAAGGTGAGCCGGACGATCTTGCGGACGACGGTGCCGAACTGCCGCAGCAGCGGGCCGCGGTTGTAGGGGATGCCGTAGCGCTCGCAGATCGCTTGCACCTCGGGTGCGATCTCGGCGTAGCGCCGGGCCGGCATGTCCGGGAACAGGTGGTGCTCGATCTGGTGGGACAGGTTGCCGGACAGCAGATGAAAGAGCTTGCCACCGGTGAGGTTTGCCGAACCGAGGACCTGGCGGAAGTACCACTGGCCGCGCGACTCGTCTTTGGTCTCCTCGACGGTGAATTCCTGGGTGCCGTCCGGGAAGTGGCCGCAGAAGATGATCATGTAGGACCAGACGTTGCGCATCAGGTTGGCCGAGAGGTTGCCCGTGAAGACGAACGGCGCGAAGGGACCGGCCAGCAACGGAAAGGCCACGTAGTCCTTGAGCGTTTGCCGACGGGTCTTCTTCCAGATCGCGCGCAGCACGTCTCGTTTGTCGGCCAACTCGATTTCGCCGGAGCGGATTCGCTCGGTTTCCAGTTCGTGCAGTGCGACGCCGTACTGGAACAACACCATCAGCAAGAAGGCGTAGAGCGGGTTGCCCAGGAAGTACGGCTGCCAGCGCTGGTCTTCGCTCATCCGCAGGATGCCGTAACCGATGTCGCGGTCCATCCCCACGATGTTGGTGTGGGTGTGGTGCATGTAGTTGTGCGAATGGCGCCACTGATCGGCCGGGCACGCGGTGTCCCACTCGAAGGACCGGCCGGAGATGTTCGGGTCACGCATCCAGTCGTATTGGCCGTGCATGATGTTGTGGCCGATCTCCATGTTGTCCAGGATTTTCGACAACCCCAGCATCGTGGTTCCCAGCAGCCAGGCGGGCGGCAGGAACAACAGCGCGCGGCCGCCGACTTCCAGCGCCCGCTGGGCCTTGATGACGCGGCGGATGTAGTCGGCGTCCTCAGCGCCGAGGCTGGCCATCACGCGTTCCCTGATGGCGTCCAGTTCGCGGCCGAATGCGTCGGCCTGTTCGGGGGTCAGGTTGATCTTGTTCTGTGTCATGGCTTTTCCTCCAGGGTTGGTTGGGCTAAAGCGACAGGTCCACATCGCCGACCGGGACGGACACACAGATCTGCACGTCCTCGTCGGGGCCGGTCGAGACCGCGCCGGTGATCAGGTTGCGCACCGTGCCGGCGGTCTTCCGCCGCGTGCAGGTGTGGCAGATGCCCATCCGGCAGCCGTTTTCGGGTGACAGGCCGGCCGATTCCGCCTGTTCTAGCAGCGAACGTCCGTCGTCAACGACATCGACTCCGCTGTCGGAGAACGTAACCCGCCCCCCCGAGGGATTGGCCGGCGCCTCGAAGGAGGGTGGCACGAAGCTCTCCGTGTAGACGTTGTCGCAGTGCTTTCGGACGGCGTCGACCAAAGGCGTTGGCCCGCAGACGAACACAGCATCGGGTGACGGCATCGCGGCGGCCAGATGCGCGGCGTCGAATCGGCCGGTGAGGTCGCCGCCCTCGGCTCGGGTGTAGCCGTGCAGCACCCGGACGCCGGGCAGCGTCGCGAGTTCGTCGCGGTAGCACGCATCGCCCGCGTTTCGTGCGTAATGGATGAACGCGATCTCGCCGGGGTGCCCCTCGGCGACCAGGGTGCGCACCATGGCCATCACCGGGGTGATGCCGCTTCCGCCGGAAACGAACAAGATCCGGCGGGGTCCTTTCGGCCCCGGCTGCGGCAACACGAAGTCGCCACCGACGCCGGCCAGACCGAACACCATGCCGGGCCGGGCGTGTTCGTACAGGTAGTTCGAGACCAGCCCGCCGTCGTGCTGTCCGATCGTCAGCTCGAGGTGGGCGGCCCCCTCGGCATTGGCCGGGGAATAGCAGCGGGTGTGCCGGCGGCCGTCGATTTCGACGGTGAGGTTGACGTACTGGCCGGCTTTGACGGTATGGGCGGATGCGAAGCTGTCGTTGGGAGCGAGGGTGAGGGTGACGCTGCGCGCGGCGCTGCGGCGCACTTCGATCACCTTGGCGCGGGCCTCCCCCAGCGTCCAGGTCGGCGCCACCAGCTCGGTGTACCGGTCGACGCCGTGCGGGCCGGTGAGGAGATCGAGAAGGTCTGAACCCAAGACTCGCTTCCGAAAAGTCCGAGCGAAAGTTCGACCCGAAGTCTGAGCGGTTTGAGTGAACATATGTACACCGTGGGACCATACCCCCCGGTCAGTCAAGGGTTTCCGCAGGTCTGTGGTAGGGTTCACATAGTGAACAGCCGTACTCCTAGCTCACGGGTGCGCGGTTCTGGTCGCGAGCGCTCGCGCGAAAGTCGGTCGCGTGAGGAGCGCAAGGAGGCGACCCGTCGCGCAATCATCGCCGCGGCACTCAAGCTGCTGCAGGACCGCAGCTTTTCCAGTCTCAGCCTGCGTGAGGTGACCCGTGAGGTCGGGATCGTGCCGGCCGCGTTCTATCGCCACTTCGAGTCGATGGAGGCCCTTGGGCTGGTTCTGATCGACGAGTCATTCCGAAGCCTGCGCGACACCCTGCGTGACGCGCGTGCCGGCAAGCTCGACCCGAACCGGGTGATCGAATCATCAGTCGAAATTCTGGTCGCCAGTGTCGCGCAGCGGCGGGAACACTGGCGATTCATTGCTCGCGAACGCAACAGCGGGCTCAGCGTGCTGCGCTACGCCATCCGCACCGAGATCCGGTTGATCACGTCCGAGTTGGCCACCGACCTGGCGCGCTTTCCACGGCTGCACGAGTGGACCACCGAAGATCTCAACGTGCTCGCGACCCTGTTCGTCAACGCGATGATCGTGATCGCGGAGGCGATCGAGGATTCGCAGAGCGCCGAAACGCTGGAAGACATTCGGCGGCTCGCCGTCAAGCAGTTGCGGATGATCGCCATCGGCATCGCCGGCTGGAAGAGCAAGCCTTAGTCGCGCCGCACCTGGAGTGAACAGTCGAACACTGGCTACCTCAGTCCGTCGTCTGAGTGAAATCCGGCGCCCTGTTCTCATCGACGACCTCATACAGCGACTGGCCGTCTTCGGGCGCTCCATCGATCTGGCCCCGATGGGCGCGTCCGGGAGGACCGTCGGCGAGCGCGTCCACACCCTCCCCGGGCAAGTCGGGCGAGATGTCCGGTTCCTCCTCCGCGAGCCGGGCATCCAGCGATTCGCCCTCACGCTCTTCTCGCGCGGTCATGCCAAACCGGTTCGCTTCGCTCCAGCCCTCGGGCGGGTCGACGACGACGTCGCCGTCGTCGTTGTGCAACTCGTCGGAGTCGGTACCTTCGCTCGCGTTCAACGTGTCACCGGGACCGCCCTCCTCGGGGAAGTCCGCAGGATCCACCAGCTCGTCGGCTTGGGGGTTTTCGCTCATGCGGGAACGGTTGCCCGCGGGATCGGGGGGCTAAACGCAACCCGCCCCTAGCGCGGCGACCGCCACATCGCCCACATGGTGGGACCGCCATCGGGGACGACGATCTCGCGGGTCACCGTGAAGCCGAAACGTTCGTAGTACGGCACGTTTTCGGGCTTGCTCGACTCGAGGTAGGCCGGACAGTATTCGGCGTCGCACCGATCCAGCCGCGACCGCATCAACGCCTGCCCGAAGCCCTGCCCGCGGACCGAGGGGTCGCTCCCGATCACGGCGAGATACCAGTGCGGCTCTTCGGGATGCATGCGCTTCATGAGCTCCTGCAGGCCGCGCGCCCTCGCGGTACGAAGGCCGAACACCCGCAGAAACGTCGGAATCATCGCCAGTTCGCCCCGCCGGGTCTCGCGCCACTGATTCGGCGGATCCCACAGCGCCGCCGCGCCGATGTCCGGGCCGGCGCAAGCCACCTCGACGCCGCCGCAGCCCAGATGGTGGTGGCGGGTCATCGTTGCGAACAACCGGTGCAGGTTGGCGGCCCGGTCCTTCGGGTCGGGCAGCAGCCAGGTCGTCACCGGGTCGTCGTAGAAGGCCCGGCCCAGGGTGCGCGACAGCTCGCGGACATCGGCCTTGCGCGCCGGGCGTGGCTGGGGAGTCACCCGAGTCAGGCTAGCGGGTGAGCCACATCCGGGTGTCATGACCGGAGCAGCGGGTACGTTAGGGCGGTGACCGGCGTTTCGCGTCGCGCATTCGGGCGGATGGCCGCCGCAGCGGGCATGCTCGGCACAGCCAGCTGCGGGCGCCCGGGTAACGACCACGCCGCACCCGCCGCCCCGCCACCGCCCGCGGTCAAGCGGGTGGGCGTGGTGCTCTCGCACGAACAGTTCCGCACCGACCAGCTGGTGGCACAAGCGCAGGCGGCCGAACAGGCCGGCTTTCAGTATGTCTGGGCCAGCGACCACATTCAGCCGTGGCAGGACAACGAAGGCCATTCGATGTTCCCGTGGCTGACGCTGGCGCTGGTGGGCAACGTCACCAGCCGCATCGCGTTCGGCACCGGAGTCACCTGCCCCACATACCGTTATCACCCGGCAGTGGTGGCACAGGCGTTCGCCTCGCTGGCGATCCTCAGCCCCGGCCGGGTGTTCCTGGGTGTCGGTACCGGGGAACGGCTCAACGAACAGGCGACCACAACCGCGTTCGGCAAATATGCCGAACGCCACGACCGTTTGGTCGAGGCAATCAGCCTGATCCGCCAGTTGTGGAGCGGATCGCGAACCTCGTTCGCCGGCCGGTACTTTCAGACCAACGCGCTGAAGCTATACGACACACCGTCCACACCGCCCCCGATCTTCGTGGCGGCCAGCGGACCCAAGAGCGCAACTGTGGCCGGTCAATACGGAGACGGCTGGATCGGTCAGGCCCGGGATGTCACGAACCCCGCACTCGTGGCCGCATTCAGCGCCGGTGCGGAGGCCTCCGGCCGCGACCCGGGCAGCCTGGGCAAGCGCGCGGAGCTGTTCGCTGTCGTCGGCGATAACACCGAGGCGACGACGGCCGCCGGCCTATGGCGCTTCACCGCCGGCGCCGTCGACCAGCCGAATCCAGTCGAAATACAGCGTGCCGCGGCGGTCAATCCCATCGACAAGGTGCTGGCCAATTGGACCGTCGGCACCGACCCCGCCCCCCACATCAAGGCGGTGCAAGCGGTCCTGGACGCCGGCGCCGTGCCGTTTCTGCATTTCCCCCAAAGCAATCCGCTGACGGCCATCGACTTCTACCGCACCAACGTCTTGCCCCAGTTGCACTAGACGGACCTGGACTCGACCGCCTACCCCGACGAGACCGGTTGAAACGACGGTGTTTTGCCGCAACCGCACCGGAGTTTGCGCCGCTGGCAGCAGTTTCAACGCCCCGGGCCCGGGTATCCGCAGGCCACTTCGAGTGACAAGCCCAACTGGAAGGCAAGGCATGGATGCAATCACTTTTCTTCGCCAGGACCACAAGAGTGTCCTCGGTCTGTTCGAGACGCTCGACGGGGCGCCGTCGGGCTCGGGCGCCGAGGCGAGCGGCCTGGAAACGATGGTGAACAACCTCATCATCGCCGAGTCGCAGCACGAAGCCATTGAGGAGCAATTCTTTTGGCCGGCGGTCCGCGACGCGCTAGGCGACGGACTCGTCGACAAGGCGATCGAGCAGGAGCAGGCCGGCAAGCAGCTGTTGCAGCGGCTCGAGGACGGCAAGCCCGGCGAGCCGGACTATCACGAGGCGCTGCAGGAGTTCGTGCGCGCGGGCCGCGAACACATCGCGTACGAGCAGGACGTGGTCTGGCCGCAGGTGGAGCTGGCGATCAGCCGAGAAGAGCTGGAGAAGATCGGCGAAAAGCTGGAGCAGGCAAAGAAAATCGCGCCGACCCGGCCCCATCCGGACACCCCGCCAAACCCCACCGTGCTCAAGACGATGGGCTTGGGGGCGGCAATCGTCGACCACATGCGCGACGCGTTGACCGGCCGTGCGGACGACAACCCGCCGGACCCGCAGGTCAAGTAGGAGACTTGAAGGCCGGGCGCTGGATCCTCAGCGCCCGGCCTCTTTGTCCCAATTAGCTTGTTGGAACGTGCTGTTCGTGCGTGAAGGGCTTCTCGGCCTTGATGGCGGGTGAGCCCTGCGGGTTCTGCTGTGCACCCTGGTTCTGGCGAGTGCTGCCGCCGAGCCACTGCTGTTCGGGCTTCTCGACGTACTCCCATGACATGCCCTTCGGCCACGGCCCCTGGCCCTCGTTCCACGGGCCGCGAATCGATTCGCCGCCACCGTTGGACATGTTGAACGCGACGTTCTGGAAGCGCGGGTCGCCCGGCAACTGCCCCGGCGGGAAGTTCACCGGAAGCTCATTGAGCGCGGCGGTGAACTGCTGATAGTGCGTCACCTCGCGGGTCATCAAAAAGTTGAGGGTGTCCTGCACGCCGGGATCGTCGGTGTACTGCTTGAGGTACTCGTACACGATCTTCGCGCGCGATTCGGCCGCGATGTTGTTGCGCAGGTCGACCGTCGGGTCACCATTGGCATCGATGTAGGCGCCGGTCCAGTTGTTTCCCCCGGAGTCCTTGACGTCCGGCCCACCGCCGCTGAGCACCAGGAACAGCGGGTTGACCGATACCGAATGGATGATGCTGTCCCGGCCGTCGCCGCTGGCCACCGCCGGCATCCAGTCGCATTTCTCGTGGGCGATCTTGAGGTTGTCGTTGAGCCCGTCGAGCAACATGGTGATCATCGATCCGACCATTTCGAGGTGGCTGAGTTCTTCGGTCGCGATGTCCATGAACAGGTCGTACATCTTCGGGTTCTTCTGCCGCAGCACGAACGCCTGAGTGAAGTACTGCAACGCGGCGGTGAGTTCGCCGTTGGCGCCGCCGAATTGGTCCATCAGCAACGTCGCGAACCGCGGGTCCGGCCGGTCGACGCGGACCTCGAATTGAAGATCTTTGTTGTGTACGAACACTTGGTCTCCCTTGGCTTGTCGAGAAGGTTATGGTTTCGCCGGGTACCCGCGGCCTTTGCCGCCAAACGGCGGTGACAGCAACTTCCGGCGCGGGCCGCCCAGCGCCGCGGACCGGTGTGCGGGTGACGCGACGGCGGCCATAGTGGACAATCCGGTCCTATGGAGTTATCGGACCCGAATGCCCGGCACCAGTTGGCCGTGCGCATGGCCGAACTGGCCCGCGACACCGCCGCGCCGCGCTCGCTCGCTCATGTCCTGAACGACGTGACCAACACCGCCGTAGCGCTGATACCGGCCGCGGACGTCGCCGGGGTGTTGCTGATCAAGGGGGGCGGGGACTTCGAATCGGTGGCCGACACCGACAGCCTGGCTGCGGAGCTCGACAAGCTACAACACGACTTCAATGAGGGGCCCTGCCACGACGCCGCCCTGAAACAGACGATCGTGCGGACCGATGACCTCCGCAATGAACCCCGCTGGCCAAATTATGCGCCGGCGGCTGTGGAACGCGGCGTGCTGAGCAGCCTGTCGTTCAAGCTGTATACCGCCGAGCGCACGGCGGGAGCGCTGAACCTGTTCAGCCATAAGGCCAACGTCTGGGACACCGAGGCCGAAACCATCGGCACCATCTTCGCCGCACACGCGGCGTCGGCGATCATGGCCAGCCGCCACGGGCAGCAGATGCAATCGGCCCTGTCGACGCGCGACCGGATCGGCCAGGCCAAGGGCATCATCATGGAGCGCTACAACGTGGACGAACTGCGCGCGTTCGACCTGCTCCGTCAGCTATCCCAGGAGAGCCAGGTCAAGCTCGCCGACATCGCGCAGCGTGTCATCGATACTCGCCGCGAAGACTGACCCCGCCGCCGCCATCTACGATGGGGTGGCTTCATCGATGAGTCCGGCGCGACGCAGCGCCGGGGAACGGGTGGCCACCGTGTGGGACTTCGAAACGGACCCGGAATATCAGGCAAAGCTCGACTGGGTCGAAAAGTTCATGGTCGACGAGCTCGAACCGCTCGATCTGGTCGCTCTCGACCCCTATGACAAGAAGAACGCCGAGATGATGGCGATCCTGCGGCCGTTGCAGCAGCAGGTGAAGGATCAGGGCCTGTGGGCCGCGCATCTGCGGCCGGAGCTCGGCGGCCAGGGCTTCGGCCAGGTCAAGCTCGCGCTGCTCAACGAGATCCTCGGCCGTTCCCGCTGGGCGCCGTCGGTGTTCGGCTGCCAGGCGCCCGATTCGGGCAACGCCGAGATCCTGGCGATGTTCGGCACCGACGATCAGAAGGCCCGTTACCTGCAACCGCTGCTCGACGGCGAGATCACCTCGTGCTATTCGATGACCGAGCCGCAGGGCGGTTCCGATCCCGGACAGTTCGTCACCGCCGCTACCCGCGACGGCGACTACTGGGTGATCAACGGGGAGAAGTGGTTCTCCACCAACGCCAAGCACGCCTCGTTCTTCATCGTTATGGCGGTGACAAACCCCGAGTCGCGCACGTACGACAAGATGTCGCTTTTCATCGTCCCGGCCGAGACACCGGGCATCGAGATCGTCCGCAACGTGGGCGTGGGAGCCGAGTCGTCGGCGCGCGCCAGCCACGGGTATGTCCGCTACACCGACGTGCGCGTCCCGGCCGACCACGTGCTGGGCGGCGAGGGTCAGGCGTTCATGATCGCGCAAACCCGACTCGGCGGCGGGCGCATCCACCACGCGATGCGCACGATCGCTCTGGCGCGCAGCGCTTTTGACATGATGTGCGAACGTGCCGTGTCCCGAAAGACGCGGCACGGGCGACTGTCCGATTTTCAGATGACCCAGGAGAAGATCGCCGACAGCTGGATACAGATCGAACAGTTCCGGCTGCTGGTGTTGCGCACCGCGTGGCTGATCGACAAGCACCACGACTACCAGAAGGTGCGCCGCGACATCGCGGCGGTCAAGGTGGCCATGCCCCAGGTGCTGCATGACGTCGTGCAACGGGCCATGCACCTGCACGGCGCGCTCGGCGTCTCCGATGAGATGCCGTTCGTGAAGATGATGGTGGCGGCCGAGTCGCTGGGCATCGCCGACGGCGCCACCGAACTGCATAAGATGACGGTGGCCCGCCGCACCTTGCGCGAATACCAGCCGGTCACAACGCCATTCCCGTCCGCGCACATACCCACCAGGCGCGCGGAAGCCCAAGCGCGGCTGGCCGAGCGGCTCGAGCATTCCGTCGCCGAGTTCTGACCCGGCTGCACTTAAATCACGCGCACGACACGCCGTAAAGCGCTGCCGTAGTTTAAGTTTCGCGGCAGGAGGTCACGACACGTAGCGAACGATGGACTCGGCCACACACGCCGGCTTTGGCGCACCCTCGATCTCGACGGTCGTCGACATGGTCGCCTGCACGGCGCCGTTTCCGATGTCATCGACACCGACCAGCGACGTCTGCGCGCGCACCCGGGAGCCGACCGGAACCGGGGCGGGGAAGCGAACCTTGTTGAGGCCGTAGTTGATTGCGAGCTTGATGCCGTTGACCGTGTAGATCTGGTGCTGCAGGCGCGGCAACAGGGCCAGGGTCATGAAACCGTGGGCGATCGTCCCACCGAAGGGACCGGCGGCGGCGCGTTCCGGGTCGACGTGGATCCACTGGTGATCGCCGGTCGCGTCGGCGAACAGGTTGACGTCTTCCTGGGTGATGGTCACCCAGTCGCTGTGGCCGATGGTTTCGCCGGTAGCGGCCGCGAGTTCGGCTACTGATTCGAAGGTGCGCATAGAGGTTCTCCTTGAGTCCGGGCGCTAAGAATAGCGCCGGGGTCCTGGTGCCAGATCAGCCATCCCGGCCCGCCGCACGCACGATCCGGTTTGGCGGCGCATACGCGGGGAACCCGTCGGAAGTCACGACCCGCACCGGAAGGAAGCAAATGGGGGACCCGAAGGGCCACAAGACAGAGTCCGACGTCGAACCGGAGGCTCACGAGTCACGGTCACGCGCCGCGGCCGGAGAGGCCGACGGCTCGTACGTGGGAGCGGCTGGTCCCGACGATTCTTTCGATGCCGGGGAAACGGGTGCCGAAGCGCGGAGCCAGCAAGGCTGACCCCATGGACCACAGCGAATCGGTTACCGAAGCGCGCCGATCGCGGCCTGCAATTTGGTGGTGGCCTGATCCGCAACCTCCTGCAGGGCCCCCTGCTCGCCTGTCACCTTAACCATGAGTTGCGGGTCCATCGCTTCGACGAGAACCGCATCGCTACCGGCGGGGTCGGTTCGAACCACGACGTTGCACGGCAGTAACTGGCCGATCTGGCGGTGAATGCCCAGCGCGCGATGCGCCAACACCGGGTTGCAGGCACCCAGGATCACATAGTCCTCCATGTCCTCCCCGAGTTTGTTTTTCAGGGTGGCTTTGACGTCGATCGTGGTCAGCACCCCGAAGCCCTGTTCGGCCAGAGCTTCCGTTGTCCGTTTCACCGCGTCGTCGAACGAGGTGTGCAACGTGGTGGTCAGCCCTGCAGTCATCGTTTTCTCCTCTTTCCGGTTCTCATCTGTGACGTGTGGCGCTAGGCGGCGGCGCGTGGCCGCTGCAGCTGGGCGAACTGGGGAACCGAACCCAAGGTGGCGACCGCATCGAATACGGCGATCGAGTCCGCGGCGTCGGGCACCGCGGTCAGGACCGGCCCGAAGAACGCGTGCCCGTCGATCCGCAGGATCGGGCTCCCCCCGGTTTCGCCGAGCGCGTCTTGCGCCGCCTGGTGTCCACGTCGCACGACGTCGTCCAGCGATGTGTCCGAGGTGGCCGCGGCGGTGGTGTCTCGCGCACCGGCGGCGGTCAACACGTGGGCGACGAGACTGTCGTCAAGGGGTTCGGAGCCGTCGAAGTACCGTTCACCAAACGCGAAGTACGCGGCGGTCCATCCTGCGGCGCCGCTTTCGCGCGCGATGGCGGCCATCAGCCGGCCAACTTGTTGCGAGTCGCGCATGCGGGCCTGCTGAGGGGCCGGAAGTTCTCGCCCCTCGTTGAGCACCGCCAAACTCATCAGCTGCCAGTCGACAGCCATGCCGGTCTTCTCGGCAACGGCGCGAAGCCACCGTGCGGTGTTCCACGAGAACGGGCACACCGGGTCCAACCAGAGTGTGACCGTCGATCCGGCTCGACCGCTGTCAGCAGGGTTCATTGCGCTTCCCTCTCGTCGGCACCGGGCCGTCAGGCCAGGCTCAGGAACAGTTTTTCCAGCTCATCGATCGACACGGCCGGCCTCTCGGTGGGACTACCCTCCGGTCGGGCGATGCAGTCGCGCAGCCCCGAGGCAATGATCTTGAAGCCGGCGCGATCCAGCGCCCGCGATACCGCGGCCAGTTGGGTAACGACGTCCTTACAGCTGCGGCCCTGCTCGATCATCGCGATGACGCCGCCGAGCTGACCGTGTGCGCGACGCAACCGGGCCAGGACGGCATCCATGTCGCCGGGGTCGTGAACTTCGTTTGCCATGACTCCTTCATACCATACCCACCGGGGTATACCGGGCCGATTGATAATACCCCGGGGGGTATGGTACGAATTGAGTTGCGGTTGATGCCGCGACTCTTGGGTACCGGTCACGCGAACACGCGCGACGTGTGCCCGCTGGCCCTCAGGTGCGGGCCAAATGGCCCTATTCGTTGGGGCGATGCGGGCTGAGACTCCGTACCAGAACGACCAGGTCACGAGGGAAGGAAACGTCAGTGTCCACGTTTCTCAGACGGGCGTGGGTGCCGTTGGTCGTCGTGGCGGCAGTCGCCCTCGGCGGCATTGCCGTCGAGCGGCTCCGCGGCGTCTTCGGGTCCGACGCGATCTTCACCGCGACGGGCCGCAGCGCCGAACCACTCGAACCCTCGCACATCAAGCAAGTGACCTACGAGGTCTACGGCCCCAGCGGCACAACGGGAACCGCGAGCTACCTCGACAACAACGCGCAGCCGGAACAGGTGGACTTCGCCACGCTGCCGTGGACCTTCACGGTCACGTCGACGGTGCCCGCCGTGATCGCCAGTGTTGTGGCGCAAGGCGACAGCGACAACATCGGGTGCCGCATCACCGTCAACGGTGTGGTCAAGGACCAGCGCTCCTCGGCCGGGCGCCACGCCCAAACTTCCTGTCTGGTGAAGGCCGCATGAACACCGATACCGAGGCCCGTCCGAAATTCATGCGGTTCGTCCGCAGGTTCGCGTGGCCCATCATCATCGGCTGGCTATTACTCACCGTCGCCCTGAACGTGCTCGTGCCGCCGATCGAGTCGGTCGCACGCAATCACGCGGTGACGATGTCGCCCCAGGACGCTCCGGCGATGATCGCAGCCAAGCGCATGGGCGCAACGTTCCACGAGTCGGACTCCGACAGCATCGCGATGATCGTCCTGGAGAGCGATAAGCAGCTCGGCGACGAGGCGCACCGCTATTACGACTCCTTGGTGCGCAAGCTGCAGGCAGACCCCAAGCATGTGCAGCACGTCCAGAACGTCTGGGGCGATCCGCTCACCGCCGCCGGTGTCCAGAGCCGCGACGGCAAGGCCGCCTACGTCCAACTCAACCTGGCCGGCAACCAGGGCAGCACCCAGGGCAACCACTCGGTCGACGCGGTGCGGAAGATCGTCGACAAGTCAGAGCCCCCCAAGGGACTCAAGGTCTACGTCACCGGTCCGGCCCCCCTGAACACGGACATGAACGAGGCCGCCGACAAGAGCATGTTCAAGATGATGGGCGTCACGGGTGTGGTCATCATGATCATGCTGTTCATCGCCTATCGTTCCGTCAGCACGGTTCTTCTGGTCCTGGTCATGGTCGGCTTCGAGATGGGCACGGCCAGGGGGCTTGTCGCGCTGCTTGGAAACAATGAGCTGTTGGGATTCTCGACGTTCGTCGTTGCGATGCTGTCCTCGTTGGCGATCGCGGCGGGCACGGACTACGCGATCTTCCTCATCGGGCGTTACCAGGAGGCGCGTCAGGCCGGTGAAGACCGAGAAACCGCCTACTACACGATGTTTCGCGGGACCTCACACATCATCTTGGGCTCGGGATTGACGATCGCCGGTGCTACGTTCTGCCTGCACCTGGCGCGCCTGTCGTACTTCAAGGCACTGGGCATTCCGTCCGCCTTGGGCCTGCTCGTCGTCGTGGCGGGAGCGATGACCGCGGCCCCCGCCGTCGTCGCGGTGGCAACCCGGTTCGGCCTGCTCGACCCGAGACGGATGATCAAGACGCGCGGCTGGCGGCGCATCGGCACCGCCACCGTGCGCTGGCCCGGTCCGGTTTTCGCGGCCTCGCTGGTCATAGCGATCGTCGGCATTCTCGTCATGCCGAGCATGAAGGTCAGCTACAACGACCGCTTCTACATACCCCGCGGCCTCCCGTCGAGCGTCGGGTACGCGGCAGCGGAGCGCCATTTCAGCGCCGCCACAATGAATCCCGACATCCTGATGATCGAAAGCGATCACGACATGCGGAACAGCGGCGACATGATCATCCTCGACAGGCTTGCCAAAGACATCTTTCGCTCACCCGGAATCGCGATGGTGCAGAGCATCACCCGGCCGCTGGGCGGCCCTATCGAGCACACCTCCATACCCTTCCAGATCAGCGCCCAATCGATCCCGATCCAGCAGAACCTGCAGTTCATGCGGGACCGCACCGACGACATGCTCAAGATGAGCGACGACCTTGGCGCCATGATCGTCTCGATGCAGCGGATGCAGGGCTTGGTCGGGCAGATGAGCGGCGCAACCCATCACATGGTCGGCGACATGCACGAGATGCAGGCCACGCTGGACGAGATGCGCGACCACCTTGCGGATTTCGACGATTTCGCTCGGCCGTTCCGCAGCTATCTGTATTGGGAACAGCACTGTTTCAACATCCCGGTGTGCTGGGCTGCGAGGTCGGTGTTCGAGGCGATCGACGGTGTGGACAAGTTCAGCGAGAACATGAGCACCCTGATCAATGACGTGAACAACGTCGACGCGATATTGCCCCAGATGCTCGCCGAGTTCCCGCCGATTATCGCCGTCGCCCAGTCGATGCAGGGGACTCTGCTCACCATGCACAGCAGCTTCTCCGGTCTGGTCACCCAGATGGCGCAGATGACCGACACGGCGAGCGCGATGGGTCAGGCCTTCGACGCTTCCCGCAGTGGCGACTACTTCTACCTGCCGCCGGAAGCATTCCAGAATACCGACTTTCAGCGCGGCCTGAAGCTTTTCCTGTCGCCGGACGGCAAGGCCGCCCGCTTCATCATCACCCACGACGCGGACCCGGCGACGCCTGCGGGCATCTCGGCGGTCATGCCGGAATTGGCCGCCGCACATCAAGCGGTGAAGGGTACGACCCTGACGGGCGCCAAGTTCTACCTCGCGGGCACGGCGGCCATCTACCGCGACATCCAGTCGGGCTCCCACTACGACCTGCTGATCGTGGGGCTCGCGGCGCTGACGCTGATCTTCGTCGTGATGCTGATCATCACGCGTGCGCTGGTCGCATCCCTAATGATCGTCGGCACAGTGCTGCTCTCGTTGGGTGCCGCCTTCGGGCTCTCGGTGTTGGTGTGGCAACACCTGTTGGGACTGGAATTGAACTGGATCGCACCGGTATTCGGGCTGATCATCCTGCTGGCGGTCGGATCCGACTACAACCTGCTGCTGGTTTCCCGCTTCCAGGAGGAGATCGGAGCCGGACTGAAGACCGGCATCATCCGCTCCATGGGCGGGACGGGTGGCGTGGTCACCTCGGCGGGCCTGGTCTTCGCCTTCACCATGATGTCGATGGTCGCCAGCGACCTGCGCTCAATCGGCCAGGCCGGCAGCACGATTGGTCTCGGCCTGCTGTTCGACACGTTGATCGTGCGCTCGTTGATGACGCCGTCGATCGCGGCGCTGCTGGGGCGGTGGTTCTGGTGGCCGATGCGCGTGCGGCCCCGCCCCGCCAGCGCCATGCTGCGGCCCTTCGGACCCCGTCGCCTCGTTCGTTCCCTCCTGCTCGGCGAGGAGGCCGACGCGCCAATCACCAAGCCCGAAAAAACGATGGCGTCGACGGCGAGGTAACGACCAGGGTCGCGGCAAGATGGGGTTGTGCGGCTGCTGCTGATTTCCGATACCCACGTCCCCAGACGCGCCCGCGACCTGCCCGCACGGATTTGGGATGAGGTGGACGCGGCCGACGTCGTCGTGCACGCCGGCGACTGGGTGGTGCCCGAGCTGCTCGACGAACTCGAAGCCAGGTCGGCCCGGCTGGTCGCCTGCTGGGGCAACAACGACGGGCCGGCACTGCGGGCCAGGCTGCCGGAACGGGCGGACGTGACCCTGGCGGGTGTGCGATTCACGGTGGTGCACGAGACCGGCGCGGCGACGGGCCGCGAAGCCCGGATGTCGCGGTTGTATCCCGACACCCACGTCCTGGTGTTCGGGCACAGCCACATCCCCTGGGACAGCCACACCGACACCGGCCTGCGCCTGCTCAATCCGGGCTCGCCGACGGACCGGCGCCGACAACCGTTCTGCACCTACATGACCGCCGACGTCGCCGACGGGACCCTCGCCGACGTCGTCCTGCATCGCCTCCAGAGGTAACGGGTACATACCTTCTGCACAGCTTCCACACATATATAGCTCGGCTACAGAGGTATTATGGAACGGGTGAAGTCAAGTACCGACGTGGTCACCGAGGTGTTTCGCGTCGTCGGCAGATTTCGCCGGCAACTACGCCGGTCGGCCGGCCGCGGCTTCGATTCGTCGCGGCTGACCGAGTCGCAGTCCGAGCTGCTGTGGCTGGTGGGCCGGCGGCCGGGCATCTCGGTCAACGCCGCTGCCGCCGAGCTCGGGCTGGCCCCCAACACCGCCTCTACCCTGGTGTCCAAGCTGGTATCCGGCGGTTTGCTGATGCGCACCGTCGGGGACACGGACCGCAGGGTCGGCCGGTTACACCTCGCCGAGCCCGCCCAGCAGATCGTCGACGCGTCCCGGGCCGCGCGGCGAGCGGTGCTGGCCGAGGTGCTCGCCGAACTTGACGACGACCAAATCGAGGCTTTGACCAGAGGATTGGAGGTCATTGAGATGATGACCCAGACACTGCAGGAGCGACGGCCATGAGCGCATCACTGCCGATGGCGATCGATGCCAGGCACCTGACCTACCGGTACGGCCAGTTCACGGCCGTCAACGACGTGACGTTGCAGGTGCGGCCGGGCGAAACCATGGGCCTGCTCGGTCCGAACGGCGCCGGGAAGACGACCATGGTCCGGATGCTCACCACGCTGGCGCCGGTGCAACAAGGCGAATTGCGCGTCTTCGGTTTGGACGCGCGCCGCCAAACCACCGACATTCGCAGCAACATCGGCTATGTGCCGCAACAACTCTCGATCGAGCCCGCATTGACGGGCCGGCAAAACGTCGAATGGTTCGCGCGGCTCTACGGGGTCCCCCGGGCCGAGCGCTCCGATCGGGTCGGGCAGGCGCTGGCGGCCATGGACCTGCTTGACGTCGCCGACCGGATGGCCTCCGCCTATTCCGGCGGCATGGTCCGCCGTCTCGAGGTGGCGCAGGCGCTGGTGAACCGCCCGTCACTGCTGGTTCTCGACGAACCGACCGTCGGGCTGGACCCGATTGCGCGCGACGGCGTCTGGACACAGGTGCAGAAGATGCAGGCGCAGTTCGGGATGACCGTGCTGCTGACCACCCACTACATGGAAGAGGCCGACGCGTTGTGCGATCGCGTCGCGCTGATGCACCAGGGTGAGTTGCGGGCGGTGGGCACGCCGGCCAAGTTGAAGTCGACGGTGTCGCCGCGCGCAACCCTCGAGGACGTGTTCCGCCACTATGCCGCCTCGGGCTTGGAGGACGAGTCGGCGGGATCGTTCCGCGAAATCCGTTCTGCCAGAAAGGTTGCGCGCCGTGTCGGTTGATAACGCCATGCCGGGTACCCTGGTCCGGGCGCCCCGCGGATGGCAACGGGTCGGCGCCGTGTTGAGCCGCATCGGCGCGTTCGCGATCGTCGAACTGCAGAAGTTGCAGCACGACAGGACCGAGCTCGTCACCCGGATGGTGCAGCCGGCGCTGTGGCTGTTGATCTTCGGAACCACCTTCAGCCACCTGCACGTCATCCAGACCGGGTCGGTGTCCTACCTGGCCTTCCTGGCGCCGGGGATCATCGCCCAGTCGGCGCTGTTCATCTCGATTTTCTATGGGATACAGATCATTTGGGATCGGGACGCCGGTGTCCTGGCCAAGCTGATGGTGACGCCGGCGCCCGCGTCGGCGCTGATCACCGGCAAGGCGTTTGCGGCCGGGGTCCGCTCGGTGGCCCAGGTGGTCGGCGTGATGGCGTTGGCGTATCTGATGAATGTCGGCCTGACGGTCAACCCGCTGCGAATTCTGGCGGCGATGGCCGTCGTCATGCTCGGCGCCGCGTTCTTCGCCTGCCTGTCGATGACGCTGGCCGGCCTGGTGCGCAATCGGGATCGCCTGATGGGCATAGGCCAGGCGATCACGATGCCGCTGTTCTTCGCCTCCAACGCGCTGTACCCGGTCGACGTGATGCCGACGTGGCTGCACGTGTTGAGCAGGGTCAACCCGCTCAGTTACGAGGTCAACGCCCTACGGGGACTGCTCATCGGCACGCCCTTCAACCCGATGGACATCGTCGTGCTGGTGGTGGCCGCCGTGCTCGGAATCGCTGCGGCGTCAACGTTATTGCGCCGACTCGTCGCCTAGGGACGGCGGCCGGCGTTAGCCGATGCGCCGGCCGTTGGGAAGGCCGGCGTGCGGTTCCGATGGCCAATCGTGATCCAACGGTGACGATTCCGGGCTGACTCCCAATCGTTAGCCAACCGCGATGTGAAGCTTCGGCCGTGACAGGCGAATCGAGCCCTCCCCACGTGTTTGACTGCCCAGCGAACAGATTCGACCGCCGCACATGGCAGATGAAAGTTGGGATGGGTAGAGAGCTATGAAGTTCTTCGAAGAGTTGCGGAAGTTGCGTGGCGCCGCCGCGACCATGCCGCGCCAACTGGCGGTCGCGGCTGTGGGGGCTGCCCTGGTGTCTGGCCTCGTCACCGCCGCCGGCGGCGCGGCTACCGCGGGGGCGTTCTCGAAGCCGGGGCTGCCGGTGGAGTACCTGGAGGTGCCGTCACCGTCGATGGGCCGCAACATCAAGGTCCAGTTCGAGGGCGGCGGACCGCACGCGGTGTACCTGCTCGATGGCTTGCGGGCCCAGGACGACTACAACGGCTGGGACATCAACACCCCGGCCTTCGAGGAGTTCTACCAGTCCGGCCTGTCGGTGGTGATGCCGGTCGGAGGCCAGTCCAGCTTCTACAGCAACTGGTACCAGCCGTCGTCGAGCAATGGCCAGAACTACACCTACAAGTGGGAGACGTTCCTGACCCAGGAGATGCCGCTGTGGCTGCAGGCCAACAAGCAGATCTCGCCGGCCGGCAACGCCGTGGTGGGCCTGTCGATGTCCGGTGGCTCCGCCCTGATCCTGGCCTCTTACTACCCGCAGCAGTTCCCCTACGCCGCATCGCTGTCGGGCTTCCTCAACCCCTCCGATGGCTGGTGGCCGACGCTGATCGGCCTGGCGATGAGCGACTCGGGTGGCTACAGCGCCAACAGCATGTGGGGTCCGTCCACTGACCCGGCGTGGAAGCGCAACGACCCGATGCTGCAGATTCCGCGGCTGGTCGCCAACAACACCCGGATCTGGGTGTACTGCGGCAACGGGACCCCCAGCGACCTCGGCGGCGACAACATGCCGGCCAAGTTCCTGGAAGGCCTCACGCTGCGTACCAACCAGCAGTTCCAGAACACCTACGCGGCCGCGGGCGGACGCAACGGCACGTTCAACTTCCCGGCCAACGGGACGCACTCATGGCCCTACTGGAACCAGCAGTTGCTCGCCATGAAGCCCGACATCCAGCAGGTGCTGCTGGCCAGCAACACCACCGCTCAACCGGCCCAACCGGCACCACCGGCACAACCGTCCGCCTGAAACCCGCCGAGCCAGCATCGGCAGTAGCGCACCGGTCAGCGCTACTGCCGATGCTTTTTGTCGGACCGTTGCATCAACAGAGCGCGCCGGTCCTGGTGAAAGTAGGTGTACCCGGTCGTTACCGCACAAAGGGACGTGGCCATCACCAGCATCCAGGTCCCGTTGACGACCACACTGATGAAGCCGCCCACCGCCGCGCCCACGACAAAGCTGGCGAACAGCAGGAAGTAACCGAGCCAGTCCGAGACGTTTCCACCGCCGGCGATGTGGCGCTCGATGCCCTGGCCCATCTTGACGGTCGTGCCGGTCACATAGCTCAACGGCACCGAAACCTCGCCATCTTTGACAAAAGAGGTGTTCAACGCCCCGGTACCAAACGCCAGCAGCATCATCGGCAAGAAATCGACGAAATTTTCCTCCCAGCCCTCATCGAGGACGTCGACAACGGTGGCGGCCGCCAAACTGAAGGTGGTCAGCACCGTCGGGCCGTGCGGATGGTCCACCCAGAAAAATCGTCGGCACAGCGACGCAACGACAACGCCGGCAACGAACGCCGCGATCAGGAACCCGGCGCTTGCGGCCAGCCACCCTTGCCCCGTGAAGTAACCGAGCACGGCGCGTTGGGCGTTACCGGTGATGAAAACCACGAAGTAGCCCGCGGAGTGGGTGAAGGAGATCGCGCCGACCACACCGGCCAACACCGCCAGCACCCACGACAACCGCGCTTCGCTATTAAAGGTTTCGCTCGCCACGCTGACATGCTGTCAGACGCCGGGCGCCCCCGCAGGGCACGCATAGCGAATTCCTATCCCGCACCTATGAGGCGGTGAGCCGGGCGATGGAGCGCAGCGGGATCGGCAGCCAACCGGGCCGGTGCCGCGCCTCATAGCCGGCCTCATACACGGCCTTATCGAGCTCGTAGGCGGCCAGCAGCTCGGCCGAGTCACGCGGGTCGGTGCCCGACGCGGCGGCGTAGCCCTCGCAGAACGCGGTCCGGTTCCGTTCGACCCACTCCCGGGCGCGGGCCGCCAGTTGCTTGTCGGCCGCCTGGTCCACCAGGGGTCCGTACGCGGCGTATTCGAAGGACCGCAGCACACCTGCCACGTCGCGCAGCGGTGAATCCGGCGCCCGCCTCTCGTCGAGCGGCTGCCCCGGTTCGCCCTCGAAGTCGATCAGCAACCAGCTTTCGGGCGTGCGCAGCACCTGCCCGAGGTGCAGGTCCCCGTGTACCCGCTGGACGGTGATCGTCTGCCCGGCGAGTTTGGCGAATCGCTCCTCGATGGTGGCCGCGTACTCCTGCAGCTCGGGCACCTTCGCCACGGTCGACGAAAGCCGCGCCAGCACGGTGTCGACCGGGAAGGCCGACTGCGCCGTTCCGAGGGACTCGGCCAGCGTGGCGTGCACGGACGCCACGGCCTCGCCGAGCCGGCAGGATTCGCCGGCGAAGTCACCGCCGACTTCGTAGGCATACAGGTCACCTTCCGCGAACAAGTCGCGAACGCTGGCGGTGGCCATCGCCCACCCTTCCGCGGCGTTGGACGCGAACTCGGTCACCATGCCGAGCGGCCACGCCTCATCGTCCGTTCCGTCCGGGGCGGCCATCTCGTAGGTGCCGAGCAGCCGGGCCACGTGCGGGTTGCCCGCGCGGCCCAGCACCCGGTTCAGTTCGATGTCCGGGTTGATGCCGCTGCTGACGCGGCGGAACGCCTTGAAGATCGCGTCCCGATCGAAGATCACGCTGGTATTGCTCTGTTCGGCGTCGGAGACGTGCGGCATCGCCTCCAGCGGCAACACCGCGTCGGGTTCCTTGACGAACCTCACTTCGGTGCCCGACGCGGTTCGAACGTCCGACGAATCGATCAACGACAGCAGGAACTGCGGCGCCTCGGTGTCGTACAGGCCGTCGAAACCGGTGCGGTCACCGGCGGCGCCGATGGTGGCCACGGTGCTGTATTCGGAGACCGGCGCGGTATCCCACCGCACGATCACCTGGTAACGCTCGGACGAGCCGTCGGCATACTGGGCGTCGACCAGGACCAGGTCGAGGTCCTCCCGTAGCGGGACGACCACGGCGGCCTCGGCGGAGGTCAGTTCTCGATTGCGCCCGGCGTACCACCGCTGCTGTGGGAGCCAGTCCGACCAGGGCAACTTGGCTGGCTCAGTCATGTGCGCCGCTCCTCTTCATCCTCACATGCGGTCAGCTGGAACCAGTAGAACCCGTGCCCAGGCAACGTCAGCAGGTAGGGCAGGTGCCCGATCCGCGGAAATTCGACGTGCCCGGTGAGTTCCACCGGCGTGCAACCGCTCCAGTGCTGCAGATTCAGTTCGATCGGCTGAGGGAACCGCGACAGGTTGTTGACGCACAACACCGTGTCGCCCCCGTCGGGCACCTGGCGCACGAACGCCAGTACCGACGGATTGGAGCCCCCTAGCTCCTCGAATGTGCCGATCGCGAAGGCCTCGTGGCGGCGCCGCACCGCCAGCATCACGCGGGTGAAGTTCAGCAGCGACGTGGACGTGTCGCGTTGGGCCTCCACGTTGACGGCCTGATAGCCATAGACCGAGTCCTGGCTGGGCGGCAGGTAGAGCCGGCCCGGGTTGGCCTTGGAGAACCCGGCGTTGCGGTCCGGTGTCCACTGCATCGGGGTGCGCACGCCGTCGCGATCACCCAACCAGATGACGTCGCCCATGCCGATCTCGTCGCCGTAGTACAGCACCGGCGAGCCGGGCAGCGACAGGAGCAGCGCGGTGAACAACTCGATCTGGTTGCGGTCGTTGTCGAGCAGCGGCGCCAGCCTGCGCCGGATTCCGACGTTCGCCTTCATCCGGGGATCCTTGGCGTACTCGGAGTACATGTAGTCACGTTCCTCGTCCGTGACCATCTCCAGCGTCAACTCGTCGTGGTTGCGCAGGAAGATTCCCCATTGCGCCATGTCGGGGATTTCCGGCGTTTGCGCCAGGATCTCCGAGATCGGAATGCGCGACTCCCGGCGAACCGCCATGAAAATGCGCGGCATCAGCGGGAAGTGGAACGCCATGTGGCATTCGTCGCCGCCGGTGCTGGTATCGCCGAAGTATTCGACCACGTCGGCCGGCCACTGGTTGGCCTCGGCCAGCAGCACACGGCCCGGGAACTCGTCGTCGATGACCTTACGGACGCGCTTGAGGAAGGCATGCGTCTCGGGCAGGTTCTCGCAGTTGGTGCCCTCCCGTTCGAACAGGTAGGGCACCGCGTCCAGGCGGAACCCGTCGATGCCCAGGCCCAGCCAGAAGCGCAGCACGTCGATCATCGCTTCCTGTACCGCCGGGTTTTCGTAGTTCAGGTCCGGCTGATGCGAGAAGAACCGGTGCCAGTAGAACTGTTTGCGCACCGGGTCGAAGGTCCAATTGGACTCCTCGGTGTCGACGAAGATGATGCGGGCATCGGTGTACTTCTCGCTGGTGTCGCTCCACACGTAGAAGTCGCCGTACGGGCCGTCCGGGTCGTGCCGCGACTCCTGGAACCAGGGGTGCGAATCCGAGGTGTGGTTCATGACCAGGTCGGTGATGACCCGGATGCCCCGCTCGTGCGCGGCGTTGAGCAGCGCGACGAAATCCTCGACTGTGCCGAACTCGGGCAGCACCTTGTAGAAGTCCCGGATATCGTAACCACCATCACGAAGCGGCGAGTCGTAAAACGGCGGCAACCAGATGCAGTCGATGCCCAGCCACTGCAGGTAGTCCAGGCGCCCCAGGAGTCCGCGCAGGTCGCCCGACCCGTCCGCGTTGGCGTCGAAGAACGCCCGCACCAGCACTTCGTAGAAAACGGCGTGCTTGAACCATGTCGGGTCGGTGGGCAGCGCGGCGGCGTTGTCGAAGTCATCGGATTCGGGGTGTTCGACGACCCCGTCCTGGACGTGACTGCCCCCTCCGGGATGGTGTTCGACAGCTTCTCTTGCGTCGTTCATCAAATCCACGATGCCACGGGTACCCGAGGCGCGACATTCGGAATCACACCTACTGACATGTGACGAAACAAGCCCGGCGCCAAGGGAATTGGCCACCCGCCGGGCATCGTCGACATGGGGATCAGGCTGGAGGTCCGTCCGCCAGCGTCACGTTCGTGGTGCGGTCGCCGCCCCCGGCGGAGCGGTAGCGCACCGTGATGTTGTCGCCGGGGTGGTGCGGGACGAGCACCTCGGTCATCGACGTGGCACCGGTGATCGCGACGTTGTCAACCCCGGTGATGACGTCGCCGGGGGAGATCCCGGCCGCCGCCGCGGGGCCGCTGGTGACCACGCGCTCGACGCGCGCGCCGTTGCCGTTGCTGTCGGTCACCCCCAGGCCGAGGAACGCGGTCGGGCCGATGTGCACGGTGTTCGACCCGGCGCCCGACCTGATCTGCCCCGCCACGCCCATCGCCCTGCCGATCGGAATGGCGAAGCCCTGCCCGCCGCCCGACATCTTGTAGTTATCAGTGGCGGCGGTGTTCACTCCCACGACCTGCCCGGCGTTGTTGACCAGCGGACCGCCGGAGTCGCCGGGGCGAATCGGTGTGTCGGCCTGAATCAACCCGCCCAGCGACTCGTTGGCGCCGGTCAGCGTGTCGGTCGCCGAGACGGACTGGTTGAGCGCGATGACCTTGCCGGACACCGCGCTGGGCGTTCCGCCCTGGCCGCCGGCGTTGCCCATCGCGACGACCGGCTCGCCCACCGACACGCCGCCGCCGATCGCCGCGGTCGGAAGGCCGGCCCCGCCGCGGAGTTGCAACACCGCGATGTCCTGGGTGCGGTCATATCCGACGACGTCGACGGCGTACGTCTGCCCGTCGCCGACGTCGAACGCGCTGATATCCGTCGCCCCGGAGATCACGTGATTGTTGGTCAACACGACACCGTTGGGGTCGATGACGATGCCGGTCCCGGCGCCCACCGCGTTGTTGTAGCCGAACTTGGTGCTGATGTTGACCACCTGCGGCCCCACCTGGCCGACCAATGCCGCCGCGTCGACCGGAGCCTGCGGCCGCGGGAACGGCGATGCGACCGCTGGTACGGTGCCCAGGCCGAGGCCCAGTCCGACCACGGCCAGCACGCTGATCAACCACGACCACGAAACCGAGCGGTGGTGCGATTTGCTCATCCGTCACCCTTCCTGCTTTGCGGTAACACCAAACTGTCCCGGCCTTGCGGTTCTGGGCGGCACAATGATGTGTATATAACCGTAATGCAGGTAGCTATTCATGGCAGTGGCAAGGTTCCAATCCGCCTAGGCTGACACGGTGGGCGAATTCGACCCCAAGGCCAGCTTCACCCGATCGCCGGTGGCCCGGCTGGCCACGATCGCGCCCGACGGCTTCCCCCACCTGGTGCCGGTGGTATTCGCGGTCGCTGAGGCCGCTCCCGACGTGGTGTACACGGCCGTCGACGCGAAACCCAAGACGACGCGGCGACTGCGGCGGCTGGCCAACATCGAAAAGAACCCCCACGTGAGCCTGCTCGTCGACCATTACGCCGACGATTGGACGCGGCTGTGGTGGGTGCGGGTGGACGGTGCGGCCAGCATCCATGCCGACGGGCCCGCGATGGAGTCCGCATACCGGCTACTGCGCGCCAAATACCCTCAGTACCAATCCGTCCCGTTGGACGGGCCGGTGATCGCGATCGCGGTGCACCGCTGGTCGAGCTGGCACGCCTGAGATCCGACACCCCCTGCCCCGCCGGGCCGGCGCAAATGTGGCTCGCCCGTGGCCTTGTGTTGGGCCGCGGTTGGGGGAAAAGTTGCCTCTAGCCCCTGTGAGCTAGGACACACCGCGCTGGGCGCACCCACCGGGGAGAACTGGAGGAAGGACATGGCGGACAAGGCGAATGCCTCCCAGGGCGCGACGGCCGCCCCCACCGCGAACGGTCCCGGCGATGTCCGCAACATCGTCCTGGTGGGGCCCTCGGGTGGCGGCAAGACCACCTTGGTCGAGGCGCTGTTGGTCGCCGGCGGGGTGCTGAACAGAGCGGGTTCCGTCACCGACGGCAGCACGGTATGCGACTACGACGACGCCGAGATCCGCCAGCAGCGGTCCGTCGGCGTTGCCGTCGCTTCCCTGGCGCACGACGGCATCAAGATCAATCTGGTCGATACCCCGGGATACGCCGATTTCGTCGGCGAGTTGCGGGCCGGCCTGCGCGCGGCGGACTGCGCGCTGTTCGTGATCGCTGCCAACGAGGGCGTCGACGAACCCACCAAATCGCTGTGGCAGGAATGCGATCAGGTCGGCATGCCCCGCGCCGTGGTGATCACCAAGCTCGACCACGCCCGGGCCAACTACTCCGAGGCGTTGGCCGCCGCGCAGAACGCGTTCGGCGACAAGGTGTTACCGCTATACCTGCCGAGCGGCCTGCCGTCTTGCGAAGGTTTGATCGGTTTACTGTCGCAGACCCGCTACCAGTACGCCGACGGCAAGCGGACCATGCAACCGCCCGATCCATCCGACGCGGAGAAGATCGAGGAGGCGCGCGGGACCCTCATCGAAGGCATCATCGAGGAGTCCGAGGACGAATCGCTGATGGATCGCTACCTCGGCGGTGAGTCCATCGACGAGGCGGTGCTCATCGAGGACCTGGAGCGGGCCGTCGCCCGGGGGTCGTTCTTCCCGGTGATCCCCGTATGCAGCAGCACCGGCGTCGGCACGCTCGAACTGCTGGAGGTCGCCACGCGCGGATTCCCGTCCCCGATGGAACACCCACTCCCGGAGGTGTTTACACCGCAGGGCGCCCCGCACGCGACGCTGACCTGCGACGCGGACGCACCCCTGCTCGCGGAGGTGGTGAAGACGACGTCGGACCCCTACGTCGGAAGGGTCAGCCTGGTCCGGGTGTTCTCCGGGACCATCAGGCCCGACACGACGGTCCATGTGTCGGGCCATTTTGCGTCGTTCTTCGGGGCGGTCAACGGGAACGGCAGCACGCACCCCGACCACGACGAAGACGAGCGCGTCGGAGTCCTGTCCTTCCCGCTGGGCAAGCAGCAGCGCCCCGCACCGGCGGTGGTGGCCGGCGACATCTGCGCAATCGGCAAGCTGAGCCGGGCCGAAACCGGCGACACCCTCTCGGACAAGGCGGAGCCGCTCGTGCTGAAACCGTGGACGATGCCCGAGCCCCTGCTGCCGGTGGCGATCCAGGCGCACGCCAAGACCGACGAGGACAAGCTGTCGGTCGGGCTCGGGCGGCTGGCCGCCGAAGACCCGACGCTGCGCATCGAGCAGAACCAGGAGACCCACCAGATCGTGTTGTGGTGCATGGGTGAAGCCCACGCGGGTGTCGTCCTCGACGCGCTGGCCAATCGGTACGGCGTCACGGTCGACACCGTCGAGCTCCGGGTGCCGCTGCGAGAAACGTTTGGCGGCAAGGCAAAAGGCCATGGTCGTCACGTCAAGCAGTCCGGCGGGCACGGTCAATACGCGGTGTGCGACATCGAAGTGGAGCCGCTGCCCGAGGGCTCCGGATTCGAATTCCTCGACAGGGTGGTCGGCGGGGCGGTGCCGCGGCAATTCATCCCGAGCGTGGAGAAGGGCGTGCGCGCGCAGATGGAGAAGGGCGTGCACGCCGGTTACCCCATGGTCGACATTCGGGTCACGCTGCTCGACGGCAAGGCACACAGCGTCGACTCCTCGGATTTCGCGTTCCAGATGGCGGGCTCCCTGGCGCTGCGTGAGGCGGCCGCGGCGACCAAGGTGAGCCTGCTAGAGCCCATCGACGAGATCTCGGTGCTGGTGCCCGACGATTTCGTGGGTGCGGTGATGGGCGACCTGTCGGGCCGTCGTGGTCGCGTGCTCGGTACCGAGACCGCCGGCCACGAACGCACCTTGGTCAAAGCCGAGGTGCCGCAGGTGGAGTTGACGCGCTACGCGATCGACTTGCGCTCACTGGCCCATGGGGCGGCATCGTTCACCCGGGCCTTCTCCCGCTACGAACCGATGCCGGAAACCGCGGCCACTCGGGTGAAGGCCAGCGTCTGAGCTCATAAGTCGCTACGCCCCGAATCGCTGGGCGACGGCGCGGCGATCCAGTGATCCTTTGGCGGTGTGCGGCAGCTCCGTCGCCTGCCGGAAGCTGCCCGGCACTTCGAAGGGGGCCAGCCGGTCGCGGGCGAACGCGGCCAGTTCGTCGGCGGTCGGTGCGGCCGGTCCGCGGGGAACGATCACCGCTGCCACCGTCTCCCCGTACAGCTTGTCCGGCATCCCGAAGACGGCCACCTCCAGCACGCCGGGGTGGCTGCCCAGCACGCCCTCGACGCGTTCCGGGGAGATCTTCTCGCCGCCCCGGTTGATGAGCTCCTTGATCCGCCCACGGATGATCAGTTCACCGGCCGCCGACAGAGTTCCCAGGTCACCGGTGCGCAACCACCCGTCGGTGAAATTGGCTGCGGTGATCGCCGGGTCGCCCAGGTAGCCCCGGACCACGGTGGGTCCGTGCAGCCACACCTCACCGACCTCCCCCGTAGGCACCGGCCGGCCGTCGGTCCCGACGATTCTGATTTCCGGCCCTGTCGAGCGACCAACGAGACCCGGTGTGGCAGCCGGGTTTTCGGCGTGGCCGATTTCTGTCGTGGCGACCTGGTGGGTGGCTTCGGTCATGCCGAAGGCGCACACTACCGGGGCCGAGAACGTGTCCTGCAGCGCCTGCGCCGTTTCGGCGGTGAGGGGGGCGCTGCAGCTGCGGATGAACCGCAATCCGGCCTCGCCCGGTCGGTCGGTTTCGGCCCGCTCCAACAAGATCTGGTGAATGGTCGGCACCGCCGTGTACCAGGTGGCGCGGACGGCGCCGATATCGTCCCAGAAGGTGTGGGCCGAGAACCGTCCCCGCGCGGGCAGCAGCACCGCTCCCCCGGACACCAGGGTCCCCAGCAGCGCGGCCAGAAGCCCGTGACCGTGGTAGAGCGGCATCACCGCCACCGTGGCGTCGCTGGGGCTCAGCCCGTAACCGGCGATGATGGCCCGCACCGAGGCGGCGATGTTGCCGCGGGTCCAGGGGACCATCTTCGGCACCCCGGTGGTGCCGCCGGTGAACATGATCATCGCGTCGTCGTCGCGCATCCCCTCCGGCGTCGAAAAGTGTTGTGCCGGAGCTGCGGTCACGTCCAAGCGCACCGTCGGGGTGCCGACCGTCACCGCGAGCGGCCACCACGGCAGGCCCGGTTTTTTCTGATCGGCGGGCGCGTCGCCGTCGATGAGCACCGCCCGGGCGCCCACCGCCTCGCTGCGGGTGCGCTGATCGCCGACCGGAAGGGCCGGGTCCAGCGGGACCGCGACCAGGTCGGCCCGCGAGGCGGCCAACAGTCCGACGACGAATTCCGCGTTGCTCCCGGAGCGCAGCGCGACGCGATCGCCCGGCCGCAGCCCGGCCCGCTTCAACTGCGCGGCCAGGTCGTCCACGAGCCGGAGCAGATCCTGGTAGCTGACCGGTGCGCGGTCGGAGGTGGCGACCAGCGCGGGCGCCCCCGGGGACCGGCGTGCCGCCTCCTCGACCAAATCGGCGATGCGTGGGCCCGACGTCTCCGCCGTGGCATGGCTGCCGATGATCGCCTCAGGTTTCATCGCCGCGCTCCTTGTCTCTTCGTCGTCCACCTGCTCGAACCATGACGGGTGGCCGTCCCGCGCGTCCAATATCGATTCGCTCACGACCGATAACCGCTGGCTATCGACGCCGCGGAACCCGGCCGGCCAGCACCGATAGACGGCGTGAATCGCGGCATAGCGGCTTGGTCTTGGACACCCGCGGGGCGGCCGCGCCAGAGTATGGGCTGAGGCTTTTACCTCACCTCCGACCACACATGAGGAGTCGGCACCATGACCGCAGTTTCGGCATCTCCGGGCCAGGAGCACGAGCCCACTCGCTTGATCGACGGCTTCCACCTGGTGGTGGAAGCGCTCAAGGCCAACGACGTGGACACCATCTACGGGATCGTCGGCATCCCGATCACCGACCTCGCCCGCGTCGCTCAGGCGTCCGGAATCCGATACATCGGCTTCCGGCAAGAGACGTCGGCCGGTAACGCCGCCGCAGCAGCCGGATTCCTGACCCGCCGACCCGGCGTGTGCCTCACGACATCGGGGCCCGGTTTCCTCAATGGGTTGCCGGCACTCGCCAACGCCACGGCGAACTGCTTCCCGATGATCCAGATTTCGGGCTCCAGCAACCGGGCGCTGGTCGATTTGCAACGCGGTGACTATCAGGAAATCGACCAGCTCAACGCCGCACGGCCGTTCGCGAAGGCGGCCTATCGGATCAGCCGGGTCGAGGACGTCGGGCGCGGCGTCGCGCGTGCCATCCGCACCGCGATCTCCGGCCGTCCCGGTGGCGTTTACCTCGACATCCCCGGCGACGTGTTGGGTCAAGCCATGGACGCCGCGGCCGGTGCGGAGACGGTCTGGCGGATCGTCGACCCCGCGCCCCGGCAGCTGCCGGCGCCCGACGCGGTCGAGCGCGCGCTGCGGGTGCTGGCGCAGGCGCGGCGACCCTTGATCGTGCTCGGCAAGGGCGCGGCATATGCCCAAGCCGACAACGTGATTCGCGAGTTCGTCGAGGCCAGCGGCGTTCCTTTCCTGCCCATGTCGATGGCCAAGGGGTTACTCCCCGACTCCCACCCGCAGTCCGCCGCGGCCGCCCGCTCGCTCGCGGTCGCACGCGCGGACGTCGTGTTGCTGGTCGGCGCCCGGCTGAACTGGCTACTCGGCCACGGGGACTCGCCGCAATGGTCCGCCGGCGCCAAGTTCATCCAGGTCGATATCGCCCCGTCGGAGTTCGACAGCAACCAGCCGATCGCCGCGCCCCTGGCCGGCGACATCGGCTCGGTGATGTCGGCGCTGCGCGACGGCCTGGCCGCCCACCCCCTCGCGGTGCCCGCCGAATGGACCAAGGAGCTAGCCGAGCGCACCGCCCGCAACGACGCCAGGATGCGCGAGCGCCTGACCGAAAACCCCCATCCCATGCGCTTTTACAACGCGCTGGGTGCGATCCGCGCTGTGCTGCAGGAAAACCCGGACGCTTACGTGGTCAACGAGGGAGCCAACGCCCTGGACCTGGCCCGCAACGTCATCGGTATGGAGGTGCCGCGGCACCGCCTCGACACGGGAACATGGGGCGTCATGGGCATCGGCATGGGCTACGCCATTGCGGCCGCCGTCGAAACCGGTGACCCCGTGATCGCGATCGAGGGTGATAGCGCGTTCGGCTTCAGCGGGATGGAAATCGAGACCATTTGCCGCTACCGGCTTCCGCTGACCGTCGTCATTCTCAACAACGGCGGTATCTACCGCGGCGACGAAGCAGCGCGGGGATCTGATCCGGCGCCCACCGTCCTCAACGCGCGGGCCCATCACGAGCTGCTCGCGGAAGCCTTCGGCGGCAAGGGATATCACGTCACCACCCCGGCGGAGCTGCAGTCGGCGCTGTCCGAGTCGATCGGCTCTCGGATGCCGTCGATCATCGACTGCGAGCTCGACCCGGCGGCCGGGGTGGAAAGCGGGCATCTGGCGAGCCTGAACCCGACCAGCGCGGTAGCGGTCAGCGCCCGTGGGTGATTCGCGATAACTGCGCGTCGAAGAACTCGTCCAGCGACAGCTGCGCCGCGGAGGAGGCGAGCGCGCGGGCGATGGGCGACCCCGGCCCGGCGGAATTGGTGGCCAGCGCGACGTCGGCCTTGAGCACCGGGTCGACCATTTCCACCGCGCGCACCTCCCGCCCCAGCGGCGACGTCCACAACCAGGTGTGCGGCACGATGCATGCCCAGTTCCCGGCGGCGACCTGAGCGAACAGCGAAGCGACGGAGTCGGTTTCGACCTGCGGAGTCACTTCGATGGCATGGTCGGCGAAAGCCTTGTCGATGATCTGGCGGTCCCGCATCTCGGGTGTGAGCAACGCCAGCGGCAACTGCGCGGCCTCCGGCCAGGTCATCGTCGAGGCCCCGGATCCCAGCATGTCCGCGGGCGACAACAACACATAGTGCTCCTCGTAAAGCGGCACCAGGTTCACGTCGTGGGCCTCGTCGGGCGCCGCGTGCACGATCGCGGCGTCCAGTTCGAATTCGCGTAGCCGCCGGTACAGTTCGGTGCCGGACAACCGGGAAAGGATGTGCACCTTCGCCAACGGGTGCGCCGAACAGAACGCCGAGAGCACCAGGGAGGCGGTCGTCGAGGCGGTGGGGACCGTGCCCAGCCGCAGCATCCCGGTGATGCCAGAGCGCACGGCATGCACCTCGGACTTGAAGGCGTCGTGCTCGGCGAGAATCCTCTTGGCCCACACCACCAACCGCTCGCCCTCAGGTGTGAGGCCCTCGAAGCTGTGCCCGCGATTGATCAGCGTGACGTTCAATTCCCGTTCCAGCTTGGCGATCGCGGCGGAAAGCGCGGGTTGGGATACGAAGCACTTTTCGGCCGCGCGGGCGAAGTGGCGCTCCTGCGCGACCGCGACGAAGTACTCCAGCTGACGGAAGAGCACCCGCACCTCCTCGCCCTCCGGGCAGTGATTTCTGAGGCTAACGCGTCGCTAGGCCGCCAGCCAATCCAGCGGGCCGAGGGGCGACCGGCGAAGCCACAAATGTTTGCTGAAAGCGACAACGCGGGTACAGCCGGTAGAATACAGTCGTGTTAATCGCACCATCTCGAAGGGCGGACGCTATGGTTCGTGGTGTTCGTTATCTATTTGTTATGGTCGCGATCACGGCGATCGGCCTGGTCGCGCCGATCGGTCGCAGCCACGCGTCAATCCCGGTACCACCGCCCACCCCGGCGATTGCCTCGGTTTTGCCGGCCAACGGCGCGGTGGTCGGCGTGGCGCACCCGGTCGTGGTGACGTTCACCGCACCGATCACGGATCGAGGCGCCGCCGAGCGGTCCATCCACGTCACGTCGCCGAACAACACGCCCGGACACTTCGAGTGGGTCGAGAACAACGTCGTGCAATGGGTGCCGAACCAGTACTGGCCGGCCCACACCCACGTTTCGGTGGGCATTCAGGCCCTGACCACGGGCTTCGACACCGGTGACGCGTTACTCGGTGTCGCCAGCATCTCCGCGCACACCTTCACCGTCAGCCGAAACGGAGAAGTGCTGCGCACCATGCCGGCGTCGATGGGCAAGCCCAGTCGGCCCACGCCCATCGGCAACTTCACCGCCCTGGAAAAGCAGCGCACCGTGGTCATGGACTCGCGCACCATCGGCATCCCACTCAGCTCGCCCGAGGGGTACAAGATCACCGCCTCATATGCGGTTCGCGTCACCTGGAGCGGCGTCTACGTGCACTCGGCACCCTGGTCGGTCGACTCGCAGGGTAATGCCAACGTGAGTCATGGCTGCATCAATCTCAGTCCCGACAACGCCGCCTGGTACTTCAACCAGGTCAACGTCGGCGATCCCATCCAGGTCGTGGCATAGCGGCGCTGCCCGCGCCCTCCGCTCGCCGGTGTGACAACCGTCACAACCATTGAACGGAAGACTGGCCCGCAACGGTCGGTTCCCGGTAGACGAGGATCCGAACGGGAGGCTGGCCATGACCGGTGATGCGGAACAACAAGAGTCCACCATCGAGGGTTCGATCAGTCCGGTACGGAAGCGGGTTGCCGAACGTATTCGCCAACTGGACGCGACGGACGAACAGTTCCGCAGCACCAAACCGAATGCCGCACTGCAACGAGCGGCGCGCGAACCGGAGCTTCGCCTGACACAGATCCTGCAGACCTTCGTCGAGGGCTATGCCGATCGTCCGGCGCTGGGTTGGCGGGCACGGTCGCTGGTCGCCGATCCCGCGACCGGCCGCACCACCGCGCAGCTGCTCCCCCGGTTCGACACCATCAGCTACCGAGACCTGTGGGCGAACGTGGGCGCGATCGCCAGCGCCTGGCAGCACGACGCCGCCGATCCGGTGATGCCTGGAGACTTCGTCGCCACAGTGGGTTTCGCCAGCGCGGAATACCTGACCCTCGACCTGGTGTGTGCCTATCTCGGCCTGGTGGCGGTGCCGCTGCAGCACAATGCGGCGGCCTCACGGTTGCAGCCGATCGTCGCCGAGGTGGAGCCGCGGGTGCTCGCGGCTGGTGCCGGCTACCTGGATCTGGCCGTCGAGGCAGCGCTGGGCAGCACGTCGTTGCGGCGCGTGGTGGTTTTCGACTACTCCCCCCAAATCGACGATCAGCGCGAGGCTTTGGAGCGCGCTCGCGTGGAGCTGTCGGCGGCCGGGATGGCGGTGACGATCGAGACGTTCGACGAGTTGATCGAGCGGGGCCGCACCCTGCCGCCCGAGCCGGCATACACCGGTGACACCGATCAACGCCTGGCCATGATCATGTACACCTCGGGGAGCACCGGACTGCCCAAGGGCGCGATGTACACCGAGCGCATGCTGTGCAAGCTGTGGACCAACGAGCTGATGCCCGACTTCGCGGACACGCCCGTGTTCAACGTCAACTTCATGCCGCTCAATCACCTCGGTGGCCGGATACCGTTGTCGACCGCGTTCCAAGCGGGCGGCACCAGTTACTTCGTTCCCGAAAGTGACCTGTCCACGCTGTTCGACGACTGGAACCTGGTGCGCCCCACCGAAATGGGGTTGGTGCCGCGGGTTGCGGAGATGCTCTACCAGCGCTACCAAAGCGCCGTCGACCGGCGGGTCTTCCAGGGGACCGACCCGGCGTCCGCCGAGGCCGAAGCGCGGGCTGAGTTGCGCGAGCAGGTTTTGGGCGGACGCATCATCACCGCGTTCTGTGGCACCGCGCCGCTTGCGGCGGAGATGCGCAGTTTTGTGGAGGCCTGCCTGGACGTGCACGTCCTCGACGGCTACGGCCTGACCGAGGTCGGGATGGTGACCAAGGACGGCCGGATCGCCGCGCCGCCGGTTCTGGGATACAAGCTCATCGACGTTCCCGAACTGGGTTATTTCCTTACTGACAAACCTTTCCCGCGGGGCGAGCTGCTGGTCAAATCGCTGACCGCGACGCCCGGATACTTCAAGCGCCCGGATGTCACCGCCAACGCCTTCGACGAACAGGGCTACTACCGGACCGGGGACGTAATGGCCGAGCTGGAGCCGGGCCGGCTCGCTTACGTCGATCGGCGCAACAACGTATTGAAGCTCGCCCAAGGCGAATTCGTCGCCGTCGCGCGCCTGGAGGCCGTGTTCAGCAGCGCGGCCCTGGTTCGCCAGATCTTCGTCTACGGCAACAGCGAACGCCCGTACCTGTTGGCGGTCGTGGTCCCGACCGCCGACGCGCTGGACAGGTTCGCCGGCGACGGCGACGGGCTCAAGGCCGCCCTGCGCGAATCACTGCGCCAGTCAGGCAAACTCGCCCAGCTGCAGTCCTACGAGGTGCCCGTCGACTTTCTCGTCGAGGCCGAGCCGTTCAGCGAGGACAACGGGCTGCTGTCCGGGGTGGGCAAGTTGCTCCGGCCGAAGCTCAAGGAGCACTACCGCGAACGGCTCGAGCAGTTGTATGCGGAGCTGGCAACCAACCGGGTGACGGAGCTCCGGGCGCTGCGCGAGGGGGTGGCCGACCGTCCGGTCATCGACACGCTGGCTCGCGCCGCCGAAGCGCTGCTCGGCCTGGCCGGCGGCCCGCCCGAACCCGATGCCCTGTTCATCGAACTCGGCGGAGATTCCCTGTCGGCCTTGACCTTCTCCAACCTGCTGCGAGACATCTTCGACGTCGAGGTGCCGGTCGGCATGATCATCGGCCCGGCCACCGATTTGGGCCAGCTTGCGGAATACGTTGAGGCCGAACGCCGAACGGGGTCCAGGCGAACGACATTCGGGTCGGTGCACGGGCGGGACGCCACCGAGGTCCGCGCCGCTGACCTCACCCTCGACAAGTTCATCGACGCGAAAACATTGGCCGGCACCCCGGCCTTGCCGCGAGCCACCGGCACCCCGCGCATCGTCCTGTTGACCGGCGCCAACGGTTATCTGGGCCGCTTCGTGTGCCTGGAATGGCTGGAGCGGCTCGCCGAGACGGGCGGAAAATTGGTCTGTCTCGTGCGTGGCACCGACGCGGCGGCCGCCACCAAGCGGCTGGAGGATGTCTACCGCAGCGGCGATCCGCATCTGGTCGAGCGGTTCCGCGAGCTCGCGGCCGAACATCTCGAGGTCGTCGCCGGCGATATCGGTGAACCGAATCTGGGGCTGGACCAGCCAACGTGGGACGGGCTGGCCCGCACCGTGGACTTGATCGTCCACCCGGCGGCGCTGGTCAACCACGTCCTGCCCTACGATCAGCTGTTCGGGCCCAATGTCGTTGGCACCGCCGAGGTTGTCCGCCTGGCGATCACCACCCGCATCAAACCGGTGACCTACCTGTCGACGGTCGCGGTGGCCATGTCCGTCGATCCGGCCGACTTCAAAGAGGACGGCGACATCCGCACGATCAGCCCGGTCCGGCCGGTCGACGGCAGCTACGCCAACGGGTACGCCAACAGCAAGTGGGCCGGCGAGGTGCTGCTGCGCGAGGCGCATGACCTGTGCGAGCTTCCCGTCGCCGTCTTCCGGTCCGACATGATCCTCGCCCACAGCCGCTACGCCGGACAGCTGAACGTGCCGGATGCCTTTACGCGGCTGATCTTCAGCTTGCTCGTCACCGGCATCGCACCGTCGTCGTTCTACGAGACCACCGACGCCGGTGGCCGGGCCGTCGCACATTACGACGGGCTGCCCGCCGACTTCGTGGCCGAAGCGGTGACCGCGCTCGGCGAGCAGATCGCGACCGCCGCCGACGACACGGGATCCGTCGGGGTGTTTCGCTCCTATGACGTGATGAACCCGCACGACGACGGGATCTCGCTGGACGTGTTCGTGGACTGGCTGATCGCCGACCGTCACGACATCCGGCGCATCGACGACTACGACGAGTGGCTCGGTCGCTTCGGCACCGCGCTTCGGGCTCTACCGGACAAGCAGCGCCAACAGTCCGTGCTGCCGTTGCTGGATGCTTACCGGAAGCCGGAGAGGCCGCTGCGTGGCGCGCCGGCCCCGACCGAGGTCTTCCGCGCAGCGGTCCAGGCCGCCAAACTCGGTGCGGACAGAGACATTCCGCATCTGTCGGCGGACTTGATCGCCAAGTATGTTTTCGATCTGCGATTGCTCGGCCTGCTGTAGACGCGGCGCGCCTAGCCGGGCAGCGCCTTCTTGATGGCGGCGTCCTGCTTGCGCCCGATATCGACGGCCACGGCCGGATTGATCGGATCGCCAGGCGCGCTGTGGAATTCGAGGTTCACCAGCGCTCTGCCCTCGCTGAACAGCAACACCGTCACCGATTGCGCTGTGTCGGGCGATGTGCCGGAGATGATGGTCCCGTTGGAGCCGACGTCGATCGGCTGCCACGTGCCGTTGACCGTGCCGCCGTAATTGGCTCGGGTCCTGTCGATTCCGGCCGCCGCCGTCGCGGGATCGGCGACGATGAGGATGCTGTCGCCGATTCGACGGCTGTGGTCGGCGCTCGCGAACAGCTGAGCCACACCGGGCGCATTGTTGGGGTTCAGCACGGGCGGTTGCGGGGCGGTGAGATCGCCGCCGATGTCGGCCGGCTTGATCAGGAGTGCGCTGTAATCCATGGGTTGGCCCGGCGACGGGCTGGAGACGCTGGAACTCATAGAGCGCGCAGCGGAACTCGAGTCAGTGGGGGACGCGTTGTTGCCGCCCCCGCAGCCGGCAAGCGTCGCGCCGGCCATGACGGTGGCCACCGCCCATCCGGCGGCATCGATGCGAGCAACCTCCATGGCCATTCCTTCCACGTCCTGGCCGGCGGCGCACTCGAACGTGCGCCCGCGCGACGGTGAGTGGGTACCCGTTTTCCAGCGCCTATGCTGGCGTCGGTGGCCATGGGTGCGGCGGGGAGGAGATCGAGATGACGGTTGCGACTGCGCGCGCCGTTCGGTTCGACCGGTACGGGGACCGCGAGGTGTTGTACGTGGCGGACATCGACATGCCCGTCCCCGCGGCCGGTGAGGTGGTCGTCGAGGTCCGCGCCGCCGGGATCAACCCCGGCGAGGCCGCCATCCGAACCGGGGCGATACATGAGATGTTTCCCGCGACGTTTCCGTCCGGCGAGGGCAGCGACCTCGCCGGCGTGGTGACCGCGCTAGGCCCCGGGGTCACCGAATTCTCGGTCGGCGACGAGGTTTTGGGGTTCAGCTTGCGCCGCTCCAGCCACGCGACCCATGCCGCGGTGCCGGTCGGCCAGCTGATTCGCAAACCGGCCCAACTCAGTTGGGAGGTCGCGGGTTCGCTGTACGTAGTCGGCGTGACCGCGTACGCGGCCGTCCGCGCGGTGGCGCCGCAACCGGGTGAGACCGTGGCCGTCTCGGCGGCGGCCGGCGGGGTGGGCAGCCTCGTCGTGCAGCTTCTGGTGCTGCGCGAGGCGCGGGTGCTCGGCATCGCCGGACCGGGCAACGCCGACTGGCTGCGGGCTCACGGCGTCACCCCGATCCCTTATGGCGACGGCCTGGCCGAGCGGCTGCGCGAAGCGGCGCCCACCGGGATCGACGCGTTCATCGATCTGTTCGGCCCCGACTACGTGCAGCTCGCCGTCGACCTCGGCGTCGCACCCGAACGAATCGACACCATCATCTCGTTCCAGAAGGCCGGCGAAGTCGGCGCCAAGACCGAAGGCAGCGCCGAGGCGTCGACCCCGGAGGTGCTGGCCGAGATGGCCGACCTCGTCGTCAGCGGCGCCATCGATTTCGAGGTCGCCGCCACCTATCCGCTGGATCGGGTCGCCGACGCCTACGAACAATTGGAGAAGCGGCACACCCGCGGCAAAATCGTTCTGCTGCCGAACGATTCGATCCATAGCAGAGCCATCCCGTAGTTCTGCCCGCCCCAACGCGCCGGCGCCGACGGCCTCGGAAGAGACGAGGGTCGTGGTGTTCTCGTGGAATCCGTCACCGCCGGTTGCCGGTCGAAGCGTGCCCGCCCAGCGAGGCGGTGACGACCGCGATCGGCATCCGTGACACGTACAGGTTGGCCCGCTCCTGGGGAGTCAGGGTGGTCCGCGCGTGCACCTTGCCGACCAACAGCCGCGCCGAGCGGAGCAACGCCCGTCCGCGCCCCCCGGTCCGACCGTGAACGCGGTGTGTGACAACAAATGCCATGATCTTCTCCTTTGGGAAGGTCCGATCGGCTCAGCTCATGGCGCGGGGTAGGGGCGGCAGCTCGCGGGCAGGCATTGCGCGCGAATCACCGGAACGCCCGTGAAAGCTCAGGCGGCAGAAGGAATGCCGGAACCGGATCGGGACAAGACGGAATTGGGATACGGACTATCGCTTGGACTGGTCTCGCTCATCTCGCCCTCACCTCCTCACGGCCACGACACACGCGGGTGTCACACATCACCTGAAACGGGAGAGGCACGAACGCCGGCGACGTGCCGGCCGACGCACCCCTCTCGTCGGAGCTTCGGCACTGCACGGCGTATCCGAAACTTCCGGAAGCCACTTGGGCTCAACCCTTGGGTCCGGGAAGAGCTGTCCTGACCCGGGGCGTCTCTCGACGTTCGGGGTCAGTGGCCTGTGTCCATGCAGACGCCTCACCTACCGAGGTGCTTGCGAAACCCTTTCTACACCGCGGTTCAGGGCCCGTCAAACTGATTGACATATCCCTTACGGCGGCTCACCGCCGCTCCGACCTGCGCGCGGTCGGTCGCCGGCCACCGCGCGCCTACCCTCGACAGCATGGCCAACACTCTGCAAGATCCGAAGGTCGCGACCGTGCTCGACCGCATGTATACCGAAGCGAAGAACCAGATGTCGCTGTTACGTCAGCGGCATGGCGACTTCGACCGGCCGATGACGGCGCAGGAGCGCGCCGACGCGATGAGCGAGTTCTACATCCCGGTCACTCCCGAAGCGGGCCGGCTGCTGTACGCCCTGGTGCGTGCGACCCGCCCGGGCACCGTCGTCGAGTTCGGGATGTCGTTCGGCATCTCCGCGCTCCACCTGGCGTCGGCGGTGCGGGACAACGGCGCCGGGCGGGTGGTGACGACCGAACTCAACGACAGCAAGATCGCCGCCGCTCGGAAGACGTTCGCCGAAACCGGCCTGGACGAGGCGATCACCATCCTCGAAGGGGACGCGCTGGCCACGCTGGCCGAGCTGGACGGGCCGATCGACTTCGTCTTGCTGGACGGTTGGAAGGACCTCTATCTGCCGGTGATCGAGCTGCTCGAACCGCGGTTGTCGACGGGCGCATTGGTGGTGGCCGACAACACCAGCGCCGCAGACACCCAGCCGTATCTGGACCGGGTGCGCAATCCCGCGAACGGCTACGTCAGCTTCAACTTTGCGGTACGGGACAGCGACAGCATGGAAATCAGCTGCCGCACCGGCGATTAGCGCAGGGATTCCTCGAGCCACGGCGTCAACCACTTCACCGCTTCGGGGGTGAGGTGTACGCCGTCGCTGCGCACCTTGATGCCGTCGACCTTGGCGGTGTAAACGCCGTCCGGACAGAGCTTTTTGTTCAGGTCCAGGATTTGCACATTCGGATGGTGGCTGACGGTCTTGCGCAGCATGGTGTTCCACAGGTTCACCCGGTCGGGCTGATCCTCCGGATACAGTCGGCCGTCCGGCTTTTCGCCACCCCTGCTGTACGGCACGGTGGCGACCACCACTCGAACGCCGGTGGAGCTGACGATGTTCAGCGCCCGCTCCAGCTCGCCGTTGAGATACGCGTCGAAGGTGGGGTCCCCGATGTGTGTCCATTGCCCCTCGTTGACGCGGTCGACGGTTTCCCAGCGGCCGATGATCAGCAGCGCGACGTCCGGCTGGTCCTGGCTGACCTGTTTCGACCATCGAATCGGCCAGCCGTCGCATTCGGCTCTCTGCTCCAGGGTTTGGCCGATGTACCGATACGGCGTGCCGCGCACCAGGCTGCAGCCGATGACGGTGTGGTCGAGGAACGCGAATCCCGGCGTGGGTGGCAGGTAGTGCATCCATGTCCACCCGATCGAATCGCCGAACACCGAAACGGTGAAGGGCCGGTTGGGGTCCCGGGGGCCGGGCGGGCGGCTGCCGCCCGGCGGGGACGGAGATACCGCTGCGACCGCAGAGACTCCCGGCGGCAGTCCCGCCTCACGCAGGCCGGGGCCGGTCCCCACCGGAACCACCAGCAGGGTCACCGCGGCGGCGCTGGCCACCGTCGCCGCCGCCAGCGGCAGCAGCGGCACTCGCGCGGGCCGCCAGCGCCGGATGGGTTGCTCGATCAGCCACCACGACGCCGCGGCCAGCACCACCGTCGCGCCGCACCGGGCGGCGAAGAGTGGCAGTCCACTCCAGCCGGTGCGTTCGCCGTTGAGCGCCAGGAAGATCGGCCAGTGCCACAGATAGACGCCGTAGGAGATGGTGCCCAGCCACACCAGGGGTGGTGCGGCCAGGACGCGGGCTACCGGTCCCCGCTGTTCCAGGGCCACCGGCGCCACCACGAGGACGGCGGCGATCGCAACCCCGATGAGCAGCCCGTGGCGGAACTCGCCGCTGCTGCCGGTGGCGTAATGGGTCGCCGCCGCGAGGCCCGCCAGGCCGGCGAGCGGTAGAACGCGCGCGACCCGCCGGGCCCACCGGGTCCGGATCAGGCACCAGCCCCGGTTCAGCGACGGCCAGTCGCGGACCAGCAGGGCCGCCGCCGCGGCGCCGGTCAGCAGCGCCTGCGCGCGGGTGTCGGTGCCGAAATAGACTCGGTCGCGGGTGTCGTCGGACACCATCCCCATGGCGATCGCGGCCGAAGCCAGCGCCCCCACGGTGGCGATGACGAACATGGCGAAGCGGACTCCGCCCACGGTGGCCCGGGTGGAGCGGCGCCTGGCCCGCGCGGCCAGCAGCAGCGTCACCGCGATCAGCAGCACCGGCCACACGAAGTAGTACTGCTCCTCGACCCCGAGCGACCAGGTGTGCTGCAGCGGCGAGGGCGGGGCGCCCTGCGTGAAGTAGTCGGTCTTCTGGGCGACGAACCGCCAGTTCGCCATCCATACGAACGCCGCGATGGCGTCGTCGCGCAGGCCGGTGAGGGACCGATCGGGAAGCAGTTGGCGGGCCGCCGCCACGGTGAGCACCATCAACATCAGGGCCGGCAGCAACCGGCGCGCACGGCGAATCCAGAAGCCGGTCAGCTCAATCCGGCCGGTGCGTCCCAGCTCGTCCAAAAGCAGCGAGGTGATCAGAAACCCGCTGAGCACGAAGAAGACGTCGACGCCGATGAATCCGCCGCTCACCCCGGGGATGCCGCCATGGCCGACCAGCACCAACGCGACCGCTATCGCGCGTAACCCGTCGAGCGCGGGAATGCCGCTGCGCCGCTCCGGCTTGTCCCAGATCGCCAGCCGACCGGCCCTGCGCACGGGAGCGACCCAGCGGGGCTGCCGAGCACGACAGGCCGGCGCGGGATTGGTCCCGCCCGGCTCAGCGCTCGCGGTTAGCGCGCCCTGACCACCATGTCGCCCGGCGCCATAGTTGATGCCGATACGTCGCTGCCCCTCCTCTTGATCGGAGCCAGCTTAAAGGCGACGCGGCCGGATCGACCGGAGACACGCGAAGACCTGCTTCGCTTTTGGCCGGTGTCGCGCGTGCTATACGGGCCCGGCCGGTTTCACGTCGGCGTTCACGTCGACCAGGGCCAGCCCGAGCTCCTCGAGTACCTCTTCGGTATCCGCGCCGAGCTCCGGGGCCGGCCCGGCGACGCGGCCCGGCGTGCGGGAAAACCAGGTCGGCACACCGGGGAACCGCACCGGGCCGTGCTGCGTGTGCACGGTCTCGAAAAAGCCGACGGCGTTGAGGTGCTCGTCGTCGAACAGGGTCGCCGGGCTGGCCAGCGACGCGGCCGGTATCTCGAGTTCGCGGAACAGATCCAGCCACTCCTGCGTCGTCCGCTGCGCCATCGTCTCGGCCAGCAGCGCGTACACGGCGTCGATCTGGCGCGCGCGCCGCTCGAGTGTGGCGTACAGATCGCTCTGCCACGGGGGCCGCACCGCGGCCATGAAGGCGGCCCAATGCTTGTCGTTGTAGATCAGCGCGGCGATGTAGCCGTCACTGGTGCGGTACGGCCGCCGGTTCGGCGCCACCGTCCGCGGATACACCGCGGGGCCCAGGGGCGGATCGAACATGGCGCCGTTGGCGTGTTCGACGAGCATGAACGACGCCATCGTCTCGAACATGCCGACTTCGACCTCTTGTCCCTCACCGGTGCGCTCGCGATGGAACAGCGCCATCATCGTGGCATAGAGCGCGGTGAGGCCGGCGACCTTGTCGGCCATGATCGTTCCGACGTAATTTGGTTCACCCGTCAACTGCTCTTGGACGAACGGCAACCCGCACGCGGCCTGGATGGTGTCGTCGTAGGCGGGCAGGTCCCTGTTGGGGCCGCGCCGGCTGTAGCCGTAGCAGTTGGTGTAGACGATGCCCGGATTGATCGCCGCCACCTCGTCGTAGCTGAACCCCAGCCGGGCAACCGCTTTGGAGCGCATCGAGTGGATGAAAACGTCGGACCGTTCGATGAGCGCGCGCAGGACGGCCTTGCCCGAATCCGACTGCAGGTCGACGGTGATCCCCCGCTTGCCGCGGTTGACATTGACGAAGACGCCACCCATGCCCCGGGCCGGCCCGACCGACACATAACGCGTGTCGTCACCTTGCGGGGGTTCGACCTTGATGACGTCGGCGCCCATGTCGGCCATGATCTGCGTGCAGTAGGGACCCATCACCATCGCCGTCAGGTCGACGACGCGCACGCCCGTGAGCGGGCCGGGCCCGCGGCTAGACATTGCGCACGCCTTCGTTGCGCGCCGCGGTTCCGAAGCTGTAGCGGATGTGCTCGCCGTGACCGTCGGGCACGACGGGAAACACCAGGGGCGCGGCCAGATAGCGGACGGCGTCGATCTGCTCGGCCACGTCCTCGATCGACCATGACGATCGATGCACGCCGGGGGTCTCGGCGATCACCGCGCGGGCCACGCGGCCGGCGATGGCAACCAGGATCTCGCCGGTGACCGGGCAGCTTTCGTGTGCCAGCAAGCCCACCACGGGCGCAACCAGCTCGGTGCCCATCGGCGGATAGGCCGAGATATCCAGTCCCTCGGCCATTCTCGTCACCGCCGACGGCACGATGACGTTGCAGAGCACCCCGTCGACCGCGCCTTCCAGCGCGACGACGTTGGACAGACCGAGCAGGCCCGCCTTGGCGGCGGCATAGTTCGCGACGCCGTGGTTGCCGTACAGGCCGCCGATCGACGAGGTCAACACGATGCGGCCGTAGTGGGCGTCGGACATGAGTGGGAACGCCGGCCGCACGACGTGGAAGGCGCCCCGCAGGTGAACGTCGACGACGGCATCGAAGTCCTCGTAGCTCATCTCCTTCAGGGATCCCCGCCGGACGTTGCCGGCGTTGTGGATCAAGATGTCGATGCGTCCGTAGTTGTCCAGCGCGGCTTGGATGATCGCCTGGCCGCCCTGCGGCGTGATGACCGATTCGGTGCACGCGACCGCGTCGCCGCCCGCGGCCCTGATCTCGCTCACCACGTCGTGCGCGGGACCGGCGTCGGCGCCCGAGCCGGTCAGTGCGCCCCCGGTGTCGTTGACCACGACCTTGGCTCCGCGGGCGGCCAACAGCAGCGCGTACTCGCGGCCCAGCCCCCGGCCGGCGCCGGTCACCACCGCCACCCGATTGTCGAATCTCAGTTGCGCCATTACGATCCCAGCACGAGGCCGTCCAGGTCACCCTTGGCGCGCCATTCGGCCAGCAGGTCACTGAAGGCGTAGAACCCCGGCCCGTACGGTTCGCCGAGGTGGGAGCGGATGCCCTCGCCACCGCCGCCACCTTCGTTGTTGTAATAGCCCGGCGTGCACTCCATGTCGAATTGGCTGTTGTCGATCGCCGTGTCCTTGACCGTCTGGCACCACTGGTCTTGGGCGGCCTCGCTGGGTTCGACGGTGGTCGCGCCGCGGGCCAGGGCCTCGGAAATGATGTAGGCGATGTGCTCGCCCTGCAGTTCATAGTTGGCGGCGATGTTCGCGGAGATGCCCACCTGGGTGAACCCGGTGAAGAACTGGTTGGGAAAGCCGCGGCTCGTCATCCCGTGCAACGTCTGGTACCCGTCGTGCCAATAGTCGAAGAGCGACACCCCGTCGCGGCCTTCGATCGCGTCGATGGAATACCGGCGGCTGATCTCGGTCGTGATCTCGAAGCCGCTGGCGTAAATGATGCAGTCGACCTCGTACTCAATACCGTTGGCCACCAATCCATTCGCGGTCGCCCGCTCGACGCCCTTGCTGGCCGACACGTCGACCAAGGTCACGTTGGGACGGTTGAAGGTCTGCAGGTATTCGTCGTTGGTGGTCGGCCTCTTGCACAGGAACCGATAGTAGGGCTTGAGCGCTTCGGCGGTCTCGGGGTCCTCGACCAGGCTCTCGACCCTGCGCCGGAGCCGCTCCATCACTTTGAAGTCTTCCTCGTCACGGATGGCCATGAACTGCTCCGGCGTCATAGCGGCCGGATCGGCCAGCGCGAGGACCCGCGCCGCGGTGTTGCGGCCCAGCTCGGTCCAGAAGTCGCAGACCAGATCCGGCTGGCCCAGCGCCATCCCCTCGAATGTCCAGGCATGGAAGTTGCGCTGCCGCTCCTTCTGCCAGCCCGGCTTGAGCGTCTTCACCCACTCCGGATCGGTCGGCGCGTTGTTGCGCGCACCGACGGAAGAGGGCGTGCGCTGAAAGACGTAGAGGTGCTTGGCATGCCGGCCCAGGAACGGCACGATCTGGATGGCCGTCGCCCCGGTGCCCACCACCGCAACGCGTTTGTCGGCGAGCTTGTCCAGCCCACCGGATGTGTCCCCGCCGGTGTACTCGTAGTCCCAGCGCGAGGAGTGGAAGCTGTGGCCCTTGAAGTCATTGATTCCCGGTATGCCCGGCAGTTTGGGCCGGTGGAACGGCCCCGAGGCCATCACCACGAAGCGCGCCCGGATGTCGTCGCCGCGGTCCGTGCTGATCCGCCAGCGCTTGCCGGGCTCGTCCCAGTGCAGCTCGCGGACCTGGGTGGAGAAGATGGCCGAGTCGTAGAGCCCGTAGTGCTTCCCGATGCGCCGGCAGTGGTCGTAGATCTCGGCACCGTCGGCGAACTTCTTCGACGGAATGAAGTTGAGCTCCTCGAGAAGTGGTACGTAGCAATAGGACTCGTTGTCGCACTGGATGCCCGGGTACCGATTCCAATACCAGACCCCGCCGAAATCGCCGCCCAGCTCGATGATGCGGACATCGTCGACGCCCGCCTTCTTCAGGTAGGCGCCACACAGCAGGCCACCGAAGCCGCCGCCGATCACGGCGACGTCGATGTCCGCCGAGATCGGGTCCCGCACCAACGGCGGTGAATGCGGATCGGTTTCGTAATATCCGGCGAAGTCGTCGACGAGTTCGACGTACTGCTTGGATCCCTCCGGGCGCAGCCGCTTCTCGCGCTCCCGGCGGTACTTCTCGCGCAGCGCCTCGAAGTCGACGTCGTCCGGCGTCTGCGATGGCGGGCAATCCGGGTTGGTCATGCCAGGGCGTTCTCCGGTAGGGCCGCGGCGTGCAGGGGTGCGTCCATCTTCTGCACGGCGGGCAGCACCTCCTTGGCGAACAGTTCGGTGCTGGCCATCGCTTCGGCGTAGGGCATGGTGCCGAACTGCGGGACGATCGTCAGCTCCGCGAACGAACACGCCTCCTGGGCGGCCTTGATCCGGTTGAAGATCTCCTCCGGCGTCCCGATCAGCAGGTTGGACGCGTGGTAGCCCGGCGTCTTGGACGGGCCGGCCTTGGCGTCACCGGTGACGGACGAAGCGAGGACGGCCGTCGCGGTCGCCTCCCGCGCGGCGTAGGCCTCGTAACCCTTGACGCCCTTGAAGTTTGCGGCATCGGCGAACCCGTAGTGCACGGTGACGTCGCGGTTGGCCGTCCAGATCCACTCCTCGGATGCCGCGGGGTCACCGGTGGTGCAGTACATGAACATCACGTTCTTCGGCTGGCAGGGCGGCAGGCCCTCCTCCTTGCGGAACGTGTTGACCTTCTGCACTTCCCGTCCGGCGTCCTCGATCGGCTTGTTGCCGACGAAGAGCGGGACCATGCCGCGGCGGGCCAGGATCTCCAGCGACTCGGCGGTCGAGGACGAGCTGTAGATGCGTGAGAAGAGGTCGCTGCTAAGCGGTTCGGGGCGCAGTGACATCTCGGGGACCTTGAAGATCTCCCCGTCGTAGGAGAATCGCTCACCGGAGAACGCCAGCTGCAGGATGTCAAGGGTCTCGTTGAACCGCTGCCTGCTCTCCTCCCGCGGCACGCCGACGGCGTCGAACTCTCCCTTCGAGACCCCGCGGCCGATCCCGATCGTGGTGTAGCGGCCGTTGGAGAGGATGTCGAGGTAGGCGATTTGGTGCGCGAGCCGGACGGGATGCCACCACGGCGCGACGGCGACGAAGGTGCCCAGGGCGACCCGCTCGGTGCGGCCGGCGAAATAACTGAGTGCCTGAATGGGGTTGGGCGTCATGCCATATGGCGTCCCGCAGTGCTCGGGCATCCAGATGCCGTCGAACCCGAGCGGCTCGGCCAGGTCGGCGATCGCCAGGGTCGCCTGGACGCACTCCCAGTCCGGGGTGGCCGGCGGCCGGCTGAAATCTTCGGCGAGCACGCGGTCCCAGTCGTGGGAGTTGTGTGCGCCGAAACCAAGATTGACCTTCATCGTTGTATCTCCGTTGCTAGTTCCTTCGGGGCACCGGTGCCCAGGTACCGGGCGAGGTTGCGGTGCAGGTTGGCGGTGCTGCGTTCCATGTACGGGTTGGGCTTGGGGCCGCGGAAGCCGTACGACTTCATGCCTTGCTGGACGGCGGCCATGTTGGAGAAGTCCTGGGGCAGCACGCTGCGCCAGTTCGGATCATCCGGCGGTGCGTACACCCATTCGGTTTGCGGCTCTTCGCCTTTGGGGTAGAGCTCGTAGCACGAGGCTTCGAAGATGCACTTGTCGGGGTCGTAGCCGAAGGGGCGGGCGCTGTAGCACAGCGCGGTGGTCAGGCCCTGGCCGATCTGGAAGTTCGGGAAGATCTGCCACGCGGTCCCGCTCTTGGCCAGGTGTTCGGGGTCGATGGTCGGCCACTCGACGCCCCGCGCGGCGTCGTCGCGCCGCGCCGACGACAGCCAGTGCTCGAGCACCCGGCCGGCCGGGGTGTCCGCGGGCAGTTCGTCGACCAGCCGGCGCGCCGCCTCCACCAGGGTCCTGGTGGTGGTGGCGTTGGTTTCCTCCAGCGTGTAGACCTGCATCTCGGCCGTCGAAATCCGCGGGTCCGCACCGGTGCCCAGGCGGATCTTCGATTTGGTCTCTTCGAGCCCCTTGGGCGCGTCGTAGCCGATGTTGCTGTGCTTGCCCTGCGCCATCGCCCAGCCGCGGAAGTTGCCGAATTTGTTGAACTGCGGATGAGTGGTGGCGACGTGGTAGGTCTCGTTGAAGGCCTCCATCGCGACCTTCCAATTGCATTCGAAATGCAGCCATTTCCGCCATTTGCAGCGCATGTCCTGCAGGCGGAACGGGTCGAGCATGGTCGCGGCGGGCTCGAGGTAGTCCCGCAACGGCTCGCACGCCGGATCCATGTTGATCCAGACCCAGCCGCCCCAGGTGTCGACGTTGACCGGCGCCAGGTGGGTGTTCTCCGGCGTCAGGGCGCCCTGCCAGTCCTGCCGCTCGGGGACGTGGGTGCAGGCGCCGTCCTGGTCGTAGGTCCACCCGTGAAACCCGCACACGAACGACTTCTTGTGGCCGCAAGCGTTTCTCGCGCCGTCCGGGGTGTCGACCAGCCTGCGGCCGCGGTGCATGCACACATTGTGGTGAGCCTTGAGCGTGTCGGATCCGGTGCGGATCACGACGACGGAGTCGTCCAGGATGTCGTAGGTGAGGTAGCTACCGACCTTGGGCAGGTCTTCCACGCGCCCGACTTGCTGCCACACCTTGCGCCAGAGCTTGTCGCGCTCGGCGCGCAGGTATTCCTCGGAGAGGTAGGCCTCCACCGGGATCGTGACCGGTTCGGTCAGCTCCTCAGGCGCGGCCGCGCCGTTCTGTGTCATCGGGTCCCTCGCTTTCTACCCGTCCCAGCGCGTGATCGCCGCGCGGAATGTTTCGTCCTTGAGGAACACCGAGGTGTTGTCGGCGCCCAGGTGCCCCCACTTGAGGTTCAATCCGCCGTCCACCAGGAGTGTCTGTCCGGTGATGTAGCTCGACAGGTCCGACAGCAGGAAGAGGACCGCGCCGGCCACCTCCGCGGGCCGCCCGCGGCGACCCATCGCGATGGCGCGGCGGTCGCGTTCGGGATCGGAGTCGACATAGGTGCCCGACGCGGGTGTCTCGGTCACGCCCGGCGCCACGGCGTTCACGCGGATCGGGGACGCGCTGTCGGCCAGTTCGAGCGCCATGGTGCGGGTTGCCGCCACGATCGCGGCTTTGGCCGTGCCGTAGGCGATGTGGAACGGCGCCGCGTTCATGCCGCTGATCGACGAGATCGACACGATGGAGCCCGGACGGTCGTGGCCCTTCAGTTCCGCGGCCACCGCCTGACTCATGAAGAACATCGTTTCGAGGTTGCGGGTGAACAGGTCGCGCCAGTCGGCGCGCGTCACCCGGGTCAACGGCATCCACGTCGACGGGTCCGCGCCGCCGGCGACGTTGACCAGCCCGTGCAGTTCACCGTCGGCCCCCCGCACGGCGTCGATCGTTGCGCGCACCCCGTCTTCGGTAGCGGCGTCGGCCGCGACGGGCACGACGGCCAGGCCCTCGGCCTGCAGCGGCCCGAGGTGCCGGTCGAGGTTGTCCTGCCCCCGGCTCACCGCGACTACGGTCGCGCCGGCCTCGGCGACCATGCGGGTGACGATGGTCCCGATGCCACCGCCAGCCGCGCCGGAGACCACGACGATGCGCCCGTCCAGGCTCAGCAGGCCGCCTACCATCGGGTCAACCAATTGTCCGGACAAGATAATGATGTGCACTCATCAGAGAGCATGATTCTCTCGGGTATGGCGGCCCGTCAAGTGCCGGATCGAATCGGACGAAGGCTATTGTCTGGACTATTGGTCGATTGCTAACGTGCGAGCGGTGATGGCCGGATTGTCACAGTCGCAGGGTCGCTTCTCCCCCGAGCGGGCGCCGAGCGTGGCCGATGGCTTCCGTCTCGCCCGCCTGACGCCCCCGAGCCGGCTCTTCGGCGCGAACGGCCTGCGCACCGGCCCGGACGGCCGCATCTACATCGCCCAGGTGACCGGCAGCCAGATCAGCGCCCTCGACCCGGCGACCGGTCGGCTGGACGTCGTCAGCGCCAAGGGCGGCGACATCATCGCGCCCGACGACGTGGCCTTCGACCCGGACGGCAACCTGTTCGCGACCGAGGTCATGGACGGCCGGGTGAGCGTGCGCGATCCGGCGGGCCGCACCCGGGTGCTGCGCGACGACGTGCCGTCGGCCAACGGCATCACGTTTTACCGGGACCGGTTGTTCATCGGCGAATGCCGCGACGGGGGCCGCCTGCTCGAGCTCGACCCGGCGGGCGGCGCGGCGCGGGTGCTGCTGGAGAACGCGCCGTCGCCCAACGCGATGGAGGTCGGGCCCGACGGCATGCTGTATTTCCCGCTGATGGGGGCCAACGAGATCTGGCGCATCGACCCCGGCGGCGGCGACCCCGAGCGGGTGGCCGGTGACCTGGGTGTCCCCGACGCGGTGAAGTTCGATTCCCGCGGGCGCATCGTGTCGACGCAGGTGCACAGCGGCCAGGTGCTGCGCATCGATCCAAGCAACGGCGACCGGACCGTGCTGGCCACGCTCAATCCCGGACTGGACAACCTGACGTTCCTCGGTGAGCGGTTGTTCGCCTCGAACTTCACCGGCGAGATCACCGAGATCCTCGGCGACGGCCGTACCCAGACCGTCCTGCCGGGCGGGCTGAATTGGCCGCTGGACCTGGCGGTCGGTTCCGACGGCAATCTCTACATCGCCGATGGGACGTACTTTTATGCGCTCCTCTCCGACGGTTCGTTGCGAACCGCCGGAATGCTTTTCAGCCCGGGCTATCCGGGCTTCCTGCGCGGGATTGCCGCCGTGGCCGACGGCGAGTTCGTCGTCACGACATCCAACGGGCAGGTGGCCCGCTATCGACCGGCCGGCGGCGAAAGCCAGGTGCTGGCAGAGGGTTTCGATCAGCTCTACGGGGTTGCGGTCGCCCCGGGTGGTGCCGTGCTGACGGCGGAACTGGGCGCGGGACGGGTGCTGTCCATCCGGTCGGGCGCGGTCGAGGTGGTCGCGACCGGGCTCAGCGAACCGGTTGGGGTGGCCATCGCCCCCGATGGGGGATGCCTGGTCTCCGAGGCGGGCGCCGGGCGAGTGGCCCGACTGGGCGGCGCGGGCGGCACGGTATGCGACGGCCTGCAGCGGCCCCAGGGCATCCTGGTGCGCGACGGGCAGCTGTACGTCGTGGACGCGGGCGCCAAGCAGTTGGTCGCCGTCGACCTGGACACCGGCGCGCGCCGCACCATCGCGTCGGGCCTGCCGGTGGGTGCGCCGCCCGGCGTGACGCCCAAGCCGCTGCGTGGCATGCCGCCCTTCTCCGGGCCGCAGGGCCCGTTCGCCGGTATCGCCGCCGGTCCGGACGGCACGCTGTACATCTCGGCGGACGCCGACGGCAGCGTGCTGGCATTGCGGCGGGAATCCTGAAGGGGCGAGATGACCGAAACCAGAGTCGTCGACCACCGGTACCTGCAGGTCGCCCGCACGTTGCGGAAAGAGATCGTGGAAGGCGTCTATCCGGTGGGCTCGCAATTACCGACCGAACACGAACTGTGTGAGCGATTCGCGGTGAGCCGCTACACCATTCGGGAGGCGCTGCGGCGCCTGCGCGAGGACAACCTGGTGTCGTCGCGCCCACGAACCGGAACCCTCGTGGTGCCGCGGCCGTCGGCCGACTCCTACGTCCAGCACGTCATGTCGATCAACGACCTGCTGGCGTTCGCGACGGACACCCGATTCGCCATCGAATCGGTCGCCATGGTCACCATCGACGACGAACTGTCCGCCCGGACCGGGCTGACGACCGGCGAACAATGGCTGACCGTGCGCGGCTTCCGGCGAACCGTCACCAGCGACTCTCCCGGGTCCGCGCTCTGCCGCACCGAGTACTACATCAACCGCGCGTTCGCCGGCGTCGGCCGGTTCCTGCAGCGTCACGAGGGCCCCATCTTCCCGCTCATCGAAGACCTGTTCGGCCTCAGCGTCGTCGAGGTCCAGCAGGAGATCGCCGCAGTGGTCATCTCCCCGGACCTGGCGGCCGGGCTCGAGATCGATTCGGGCACACCGGCATTGCAGGTGCAACGGACGTACACGACCTCCGACGGGCGGGTCGCCCAGGTCACCATCAACACCCATCCCGCATCGCGCTTCCGGCACTCGATGACGATGCGGCGGGTTCGTGGCTAAGCTGCCGCAATGGCATCCACCCGGAAGCTGATCGGCGGGCGGCGGGTTCGGTGGGACGACGAACGCGCCGCCGAGGCCTACGCGCGCGGTTGGTGGGTCCCCGGCACGCTGGCCGACGCGCTGCGGGAGGCCGCCGAGCGCACGCCGCAGCGGGTGGCGCTGGTCGACGGGGACCGGCGGCTGGACTGTGTGAGCCTGTACCGACAGGCAACGGCGCTGGCGCACGCGCTGCACGCGCGGATCCCGCCGGGCAGCGTGGTTTCCTTCATGCTGCCCAACTGGCACGAGGCCGCGGTGATCTACCTAGGCAGCACGCTGGCGGGGCTGGTGGCCAACCCCATCCTGCCGTCCATGCGCGACCGCGAACTCCGGTTCGTCCTGGAAGACGCCGACAGCCGAATGATCTTTGCCCCAGCGCAGTTCGGGCATCACGACTATGCGGCGATGCTGGGCCGGGTGACCGCGCAACTGGAGTCACCGCCCGAGGTCGTGCTCGTGCGGGGTGGCCCGGATGGGCATGGCGTCCCCTACGAATCGCTGCTCGAGGAGCGGCCTTCACGCGCGCCGTTGCCCACGCTGCATCCCGATGCCGTCCGCATGATCCTCTACACGTCGGGCACCACGGGACGTCCGAAAGGTGTTCTGCACAGCCACAACTCGATCCACGCGCTGATCCGTCAGCTCGGTGAGCACTGGCTCGTCGAGCCGGGCGACGCGTTCCTGGTGCCGTCGCCGATCGCGCACATCGGCGGTTCCATCTACGCGTTCGAATGCCCGCTGCTGCTGGGCACGACCGCGGTATTGATGGACCGGTGGGACGGCGACGACGCCGTCGCACTCATGCAGGCCGAGCGGTGCACACACATGGCGGGAGCGACACCCTTCCTGGAACACATGCTGGCCGCCGCGGAGCGCGCCGGCACCCGGCTCCCGGATCTGAAGCTGTTCGTCTGTGGCGGCGCGTCGGTGGCGCCCGCGCTGATCCGCAGGGCCGCGGCCTTTTTCGAGTCGGCGATCGTCACCCGGGTGTACGGGTCGACGGAAGTCCCGGTCACCACGATCGGGTCGGTGCGGGACATCGATCACGCCGCCGACACCGACGGTCGCGTCGGCCTGGCCGAGGTCAAGCTGGTCGACGGGGAGATCCGCGCGCGAGGGCCGCAGATGCTGACCGGCTACCACCACCTCGAAGACGAAGCGGACGCCTTCGACGAGGAGGGCTTCTTCCGCACCGGAGATTTGGCGCGATGGCTCGACGACGACTACCTGGTCGTCACCGGGCGCGCTAAGGACATCATCATCCGCAACGGTGAGAACATCTCGCCGAAGGAAGTCGAGGACATCCTCGCCGGCCACCCCGGCATCGCGGAGATCGCCGTCGTCGGGCTGCCCGACGACCGGACCGGGGAACGGGCCTGCGCCGTCGTGGTGCCCGCGGGCGGCCCCGGCCTCGATGTGGCCAGCCTGCGCGGCTTCCTGGAAGAGTCGGGGCTGGCGCGGTTCAAAGCCCCTGAGCAGCTGGTGCTTTGGGATGTGCTGCCCAAGAACGACGCGGGGAAGATATTGAAGCACCGGATCAAGGCGGCGCTCATAGAGGCGGAGCAGTGACATGCAGGTAGCGATGGTGACGGGGGCGAGCGGCGGCATCGGCTTCGGCTGCGCGGCCAAGCTCGCCGAGGCGGGCATGGCGGTCATGGCGACCGGGAGAAGCGACGAGAAGCTCGCCGGGCTGGCGCGCCATATCGGCGACCCCGACCGGGTGGCGACGGTGGCCGTCGATCTCACCGACGACGATGCACCCAAGCGGATCACCGACGCCGCCCTAAACAGGTGGGGCCACATCGACTTTCTGGTCAACATCGCCGGGATTGGCAGCCCCAAGCCGGTGCACGAGACGGACGATGAATCGCTGGACCATTTCCTCGGATTGATGTTGCGGGCCCCGTTCCGCCTCATCCGGGAGGTGTTGCCGCACATGCCTCCCGGGTCGGCGATCATCAACGTCACGTCGACCTTCGCCGTGGTCGGCGGCCTGCGCGGCGGAGCGTATTCGGCGGCCAAGGGCGGCCTCACGGCGCTGACCACCCACATCGCCTGCCAGTACGGGGCGCAGGGGATACGTTGTAATGCAGTGGCGCCCGGGGTGATTCAGACGCCGATGACCGAGCATCGCCTGCACGACGAGCGGTTCCGGCGGATAAACGCCGAGATGACACCGCATCAGCGCCTGGGCACGGTCGACGACGTGGCAAGCACGGTGGCGTTCCTGTGCTCGCCCGGTGGGGCCTTCATCAACGGCCAGACGATCGTCGTCGACGGCGGGTGGAGTTCGACGAAGTATCTGTCGGAGTCGGCGCTGACGTCGGAGTGGAAGCCGCGCTGATCATCATGTCTCGAAGTGCCGGCGGATGCCGGCCAGCATCTCGATGTGCGCCTTGACGGCCTCGCGTGTCGTCATCGGGGCGAGCAGCCGGGGCGCCGCTATCCGGATTCGCTCGGTGACACGGGTGCCCGCCGCGATCGGTTCGAAGCTCACCGTCCCGCGCAGGTGAACCCCCGGGGACTGGTCGGCCTCGGTCAGCACCGCGCCCACCGCCGGCACCCGCAGCCGGGCCCGGTAGGTGATGGTCACCCTGAATGGCCCCAACGGAATCCGGTCCCGAACCCGATAGCTGTGCACGACACCGTCCGCGGTCTCGGTGCGCGACAGCGTCTCCACGGACACGATCAGCGGGTGGACGAGCTTGATGTTGTCCAGGTCCACGTAGAAGTCACGAACTTCGCCCGGCGGCGCGGGCACGTCCTCGGTCAGCGTGCGCTCGGCGTGGGCGACCCACCAGCTCATGCGGAGAACTCTGCGAGCAATTCCGCCGTGCGCCACCAGATCAGCACGGCGAACGCCGCCAGCACCACGATCGTCACCGCGGCCTGAACCGCGTTGCGCCGCTGTGGTGGCGGGTAGACGTAGGCCGCGGCGACCAGCCCGCCCGTGACCAATCCGCCCACGTGCGCCTGCCAGCTGATGCGTTGCGAACTGATAAGCGGGACAACGAAAGTGAAGACCAGGTTGATCGCGATGACCGCGACCGCCCAGCGGACGTCGACGGCCAGCCGTTTGCCCACCACGAAGGTGGCACCGAAGAGACCGAAGATCGCCCCGGAGGCACCCTCCGTGGCCGTGTCGAGCGGCGACACCAGGTAGACCAGCACCGAGCCGCCCAACCCACCGAGCGCGTAGAGCGCGCCGAAACGCAATCGGCCCAGCCACATTTCGAGCGGCGGCCCCACCACATAGAGCGCCCACATGTTGAACAGCAGGTGCGTCGCCCCGTAGTGCAAGAACGCCGACGTCACCAGGCGGTAGAACTGGCCGTCGGCGACCGCCGGCGGCCAGAGCGCGAGCTGCCTTTCCAGCTGCCCCGACGCCATCTGCAGCACGAACGCCGCCACGTTGATCGCGATCAGGGCGTACGTGAGCACCGGCGTGGCCGACCGCTGCCGCCCGCCGAAGCGGGTCCGCGGCTGCCGGATGGTGCGGGCGCCCGCCCGGACGCACTCCACGCACTGCTGACCGACGGCTGCTTCCCGCATGCAGTCCCCGCAGATGTAGCGCTCACAACGGTTGCAGCGGACGTACGTCGGCCGGCCGGGGTGCCGATAGCAACTGGGGGCCGCGGGCGGCGAATCCGGTGGGCTGGGTGCGCTCATCGCCCCATTCTCGCCCGCGCCGACTGGCCGGGCGCCGCGCTTTGGCAAACCTGTTGCGCGGCCGGCCGGTCACCTACTGTGTTGTGGGTGGAGGCGAGGTGAGCGAGCAGGGTGTAGTCGAGCGCTACCTGGACTGCCTGGCCGCACACGACTGGGACGGCCTTGCCACGACGATCGGCGACGAAGGCCTGACCCGCGAGGGCCCGTTCTGCGACGTCGTCGAGGGCAAGCAGCACTACGTCGCCTACCTACGTAAGGTCCTCACCAACTTGGACGGTCATCGGCTGGACGTGCAGCGGGTTTCACACGTGAGCACCCGCTTGTCCTATGTCGAGCTGACCGAGTCGTTCGTGATCGACGGCGTCCCCAAGCGGTGGCCGGAATGCATCCTGTTCGAGCGGGGCGACGACGGGCTGATCTCACGCGTCAGTGTGTTCTTCAAGCAGCCCGGGGGCGCAGGCTGATCGGGAAACTATTCCCTCGCCCGCGAAATTGACCTAGCGTGTGATGGGTGGAATCAAACGGAAGCCCGGAATTGGTGCCCGTCGAAACATTGCACTCAGGTGATCCCATCATGGATTGCGGTCAGCGGTACATAGTCCTCGAATCGAAGGCCGTCGGCGACAGCTGCGTGGTCCTCGAGCTCGAGTCCAGGGTGGACCACCAGCTGCAGGTCATCGAGAAGTCGTTCCCAGCCGGGTACCACGTCAACAGGGCGAACCACCGAATTTTATAGCCGGATTTACTCAGCCGAATAGTGCGCGAGTAGCCGTTGGACGGCTACGCGCATTCGTGTTATTCGGGCCGGAAACGCGAATTGCGGTCTGCCGGATTTAGCCGCTCCGCGCGGGCCGGGGGTCATTGGGATTGTCCGGATCGGGATCCCCGAACCACCGCGACGGCGCGCGCTCCCCGTATGCGTCGTGCCATTCCCACCACTCGTACGGCGCGCTTTGCGGGTAGCCCGTTGGCGAGTCCTCCCAGTTCTCCTGGCGTCCGAGCGCGGTCATGTCGAGGTAACTCCAGGTGTTGCCCATCACCTCGTCGCCGCGGTTGTTTATGAAATAGGTCCGGAACACGCGGTCACCGTCGTGGATGAAGGCGTTGGTGCCGTGCCATTCGTCCACGCCGAAGTCGGCATCGAAATCGTCGGTGAGCGTGTACCACGGCATGTGCCAACCCATCCGCGCCTTCAGCCGCGCGATCTCGGCCTGCGGTGCCCGCGACGCGAACACCAGGGTGGTGTCGCGAGCGTTCAGATGGGCGAGGTGCCCCACGTGGTCGGCCATCATCGAGCAGCCGCGGCAGGCATGGTCGGGCCAGCCGTCCACGCCCGGCTCGAAGAATGCGCGATAGACGATCAGCTGACGCCGGCCCCCGAAGAGGCCCAGCAGGCTGATCCTGCCCTCGGCCCCCTCGAACGCGTAGTCCTTGTCGACGGCCAGCCAGGGCATCCGCCGGCGGGCCGCCGCCAGGGCGTCGTGGGCCCGCAGCACTTCCTTCTCCTTCACCAACAGTTGTTCGCGTGCGGCCGCCCAGTCCCGTGCCGACACGATGGGGGGTGTGTTCATTGCGTTGTCCTCCTTGGGTTTCGGGGGTCAGGCCACTGCCGACAGGCCGGTCGACGTGAGCAGATACGCGTCCCCGCCGCCACGGCCGTCGGCGGCGATCGAAAGGACGGATTGGCCCACCTGTTCCGCGCTGAGCGCGGGCCCGCCGGCCTGCACGAACGACTCGACGTCGACCCCTTGCCGTTCGGCGTACGCCGCGACGGCTTTGGCGCCGAGGTCGGTGACCGGGGTCAACCGCGGCAGGACGGACACGAACCGGATCCCCAAGCCGGACCGCTCCGATTCGACGGCGGCGTAGCCGGCAATGAACCTGACCGTGGCCTTCGCCCCCGCGTACCCCCCGCTCAGTGGTGACCCGGCCACGGCGGCGCCGCTGGACACGGCGATCACCGAACTGCCCGGCGCGAGCGGCCGTCGCAACGCGTAGCGGATCCAGTGAAACGCCTGCGCGACATCCACATTCCAGTTCTGGCTGAAGCTGTGCCAGCTCTGGTCCTGCAGTGGGCTCATCCGCGGCGTCGCCCCGGCGCACAGGACCAGTGTGCGCGGCCGGTACTCGTCGATCAGCCGCTGCGCCGTCGCCGGGTCGGCGGCGTCGGCGACCACCGGGACGAAGCCGCCGCCCAGCTCGTCGCGCACCTCGTCGAGGCCGGATGCGTTGCGCGCAACGCCGACCACGTGGGCGCCGGCCACCGCCAGGGCGCCGGCGATGGCGCGGCCGAATCCGCGGCTCGCCCCGGTCACGATCGCCGTGGTACCGGCCAGCCCATCGGTTGTCAGTGGCTCGTTCATGTTCTTCCTCGCTCTCATGGAATGTGCGTCCACTAGTTGAGAGACGTCGCAGCACCGGAATTCATCGCCCGCGGACCGATGAATTTCCCCGGTCCGCCGTCTCTGTACTGGAGTAGCGTTCGGTCGCAGCCGAGACAGGAGAGGCCATGCCGGCGAAAGAGGACTTCATCGCGCAGGCGGCGCCGTTTCGGGCCGAGCTGATCGCGCACTGTTACCGCATGCTCGGGTCGGTGCACGACGCCGAGGACCTGGTGCAGGAGACCTATCTCAACGGCTGGCGCGGCTACCAGGCGTTCGAGGAACGCGCTGCGTTGCGAACGTGGCTGTATCGGATCGCGACGACCGCCTGTCTGCGGGCGCTGCAGAACCGCGCGCGCCGCGTGCTGCCGGCCGGATTGGGTGACGGAACGACCGACCCGGACGCCGGCCTCGACGCGGTCGGTGGTGCACACGAGTGGCTGGAGCCCATTCCCGACTCGCTGATGTTCACCCCGGAGGACAACGTCACCGCGCGGGAAAGCCTGCGGCTGGCCGTGATGACGGCCCTGCAGGAGCTCCCGGCCCGCCAGCGAGCGGTGCTCATCCTGCGCGACGTCGTGCAGTTCAGTGCCGCCGAGGTTGCCGAGCTGCTGGAAACGACACCGGCCGCCGTCAACAGCTCGCTGCAGCGGGCGCGGGCCCGGCTCGCCGAGCTCTCCCCCACCGAGGAAAGCCTGTCCGAACCCGACGACGCCGGGCGCCGTGAACTCCTCGACCGCTATTGCGCGGCATTCGAAAACGCGGACATGGCCGCCCTCACCGCGTTGCTGCAGGCGGAGGTGAAACTCGAAATGCCGCCTCTCCCCGTGTGGTTCGCCGGTCGCGACGCGGTGCTGCGGTTCCTGGCCGCGCGCGCTTTCGCCAAGGCCGGTGATATCGCGATGATCCCGACGGCCGCGAACGCGCAACCCGCGGTCGCCGAATACCGCCGCGGTCCCGACGGGACCATGCGGGCCCATTCCATCCACGTCCTCACCGCGGACGCCACCGGCATCGCCACCATCACCGTCTTCCTGGACCCCGGCCTGTTCAGCAGGTTTGGTTTTCCGGCGAGCCGGTAACCTGTCGGCAGGGGAAGCGACAACACCACCGGTCAGCGAAGGAAGGCACGACCCCACCGGCGTCACCGCTGTCGTCGCACGTCCACCGTTGCAAATGTGGACAGGCCCCCAACCCCCCAGGATCATTAGGCGCGGTAGAGGTAGTCGAAGGGTGACCGAGTGAGGATTCCGGGCGTTGGCAGCGTCGTCGCCGGCATGACCGACGGGGCCGCGCAGGTGGTGCGCGCCGGCGTGGCCACCGCGACCGGGGCGGCGGGCGCGCTGCAGGCGTTGACCAACCCGGTCGCCGAACTCGCGGTCCCGGTCGTGCAGTCGATGGCCCAGACGACGGGCCGGGCCGTCGGATTGACCGGTTCCACCAACGGTTCCGGGCCCAGCGTCACCCCGCCGGTCCGGTGGCAGAGCGGGCGGCGCGTGCATCTGGACCTGGACCCGTTGCTGCCGTTCCCGGGCTGGCACGAGCACGCGCCGGCGGTCGAGGAGCCGGTTCGCCGGATTCCGGGAGTGGCCTCGGCGCACGTCGAGGGCGCCCTCGGGCGGCTGGTGGTCGAATTCGAGAACGAACCCGATGGCGATGCCGTGCTGGACCGGGTTCGCGAGACGATCTGCCGCGTCGCGGCGGACTTGACCCTCGTCGCCCCCAAGGAGGCATCCCGGACCGCGCCGTTCGCCGACCCCGGAAACCCGTTGGCGATCCTGGTCCCGTTCAGCGCCGCGGCCATGGACGTGGCGGCCATCGGAGCCGCGGTGACGGGCTGGCTGGGCCGCCTCCCCGTCGCGCCGCGAAGCGCACGCGCCGCCGCCGCGCTGCTGAACCATCAGCCGCGGGTGGTTGCCGTGCTGGAGTCGCGGCTGGGTCGCGTCGGCACCGACATCGCCCTCAGCGCGTCGACCGCACTGGCCAACGGGCTGACGCAGGCAGTCGGCACCCCGCTGCTGGACCTGGCACAACGAAGCTTGCAGGTCTCCGAGGCCGCGGCGCACCGTCAGCGCTGGCGGGACCGCGAACCGGAGCTGGCCTCACCTAACCGGCCGCAGGCCCCGGTGGTTCCGATCATCTCCTCGGCCGGCCCCAAATCGCAAGCGCCCCGGCACAATTGGGCCGCTGCCGCAGCGGGGGAAGCTTCCCACGTGGTGGTGGGCGGGGCCATCGATGCCGCGATCGACACCGCGAAGGGCTCAATGGCCGGGCCGGTGGAGGAGTACGCCGACCAGGCCGCCAACGCCTCGCTGGTGGCCGCGGCGGGTGCGCTGCTGGCCGGCGGCGGCACCGAGGACGCGGCCGGCGCGCTGCTGGCCGGCGTGCCCCGGGCCGCACACACGGGCCGGCAGTCGTTCGCCGCCGTCCTGGGCCGCGGACTGGCCAACACCGGGCAGCTGTTTCTCGACCCAGGCGCCTTGCGGCGCCTCGACCGGGTCAAGGTGGTCGTGGTCGACGGCGCCGCACTGCGTGGCGACAACCGCGCCGTGCTACAGGCCCGCGGCGACATACCCGGGTGGGACGAGGACCGCGTCTACGAGGTCGCCGACGCGCTGCTGCACGGTGAGGAAGCCCCCGAACCGGACCCGGACGAGTTGCCCGCCACCGGCGCCCGGCTGCGGTGGGCCCGGGCCCAAGGGTCGTCGGCGACGCCGGCGCAGGGCCTCGAACACGCCGATCTCGTGGTCGACGGCGAGCGGGTCGGCAGCGTCGACGTCGGGTGGGAGGTCGACCCGTTCGCCATCCCGCTGCTGCAGATCGCGCACCGGACGGGCGCCCGGGTGGTGCTACGCCACGTCGCCGGCACCGAGGACCTGGCCGCCAGCGTCGCCGTGAGCCACCCGCCGGGCACGCCGCTGCTGCAGTTGGTGCGCGACCTGCGCACGGATCGCGGGCCCGTGCTGCTCATCACCGCGCTGCACCGTGACTTCGCGTCCACCGACACATTGGCCGCGCTGGCCATCGCCGACGTCGGGGTGGCGCTGGACGACCCGCAGGCGGCGACGCCGTGGACGGCGGACATCATCACGGGCACGGACCTCGCCGCGGCGGTGCGCATCTTGTCGGCGCTGCCGGTGGCCCGGGCGGCGACCGAGTCCGCGGTGCGCCTCGCGAAGGGCGGCAGCACGCTGGCGGGGCTGCTGCTGGTCACCGGCGACCCACGCACGCTGAGCCCCTTCGCCGTGCAGCGCTGGCTCAACCCGGTCAACGCCGCCGCGGCGGCCGCGCTGATGCAGGGCACCTTCGCGGCCTCCCGGGTGCTTCGGCTGCCCGACCCGACACCGCAGCCGCTGACCGCCTGGCACGCCCTCGATCCGGAGATCGTCTATGCCCGGCTGGCCAGCCGCACCCGGCCCCTGGCCGTCGAACCCGGCGCCGCGCCCTGGCGACAACTCCTCGACGACCTGTCCTACAACCCGCTGGTCGCGCCGCTGCGCGGGCCGGCCAGCCGGGTGGGCCGACTGCTGACCGCGACGCGGGCCGAGTTGTCCGATCCGCTGACGCCCATCCTGGCCGTGGGGGCGGCCGCCTCGGCGATCGTCGGCAGCAGCGTCGACGCGCTGCTGGTGGCGGGCGTGATGACCGCCAACGCCGTCGCCGGCGGGGTGCAGCGGTTGCGGGCCGAGGCCGCCGTCGCCGAGCTGTTCGCCGAGCAGGATCAATCCGCGCGGCGCGTGGTGCTGCCCGCGGTGGCCACGGCGCACCGCCGGCTGGAGGCGGCCCGCACCGTCGAACGGACGGTCTCGGTGAACGCGAAGTCGCTGCGCCCCGGCGACATCATCGACCTGGCCGCCCCCGAGGTGGTCCCGGCGGACGCCCGCCTGCTGGTCGCCGAGGACCTAGAAGTCGACGAGTCCTTCCTCACCGGCGAGTCGCTGCCGGTGGACAAGCAGGTCGAGCCCGTGGCCGTCGCCGACTCCGACCGCGCCAGCATGCTGTTCGAAGGCAGCACCATCGTCGCCGGGCACGCCCGCGCGATCGTGGTGGCGACGGGTGCGGGCACCGCCGCCCAGCGCGCGATTTCGGCGATCGCCGACGTCGAGTCCGCGGCCGGGGTGCAGGCGCGATTGCGCGAGTTGACCAGCAAGGTCCTGCCGCTGACCCTGGCCGGCGGCGCGACGGTGACCGCGTTGGCGCTGCTACATCAAGGAACGTTGCGTCAGGCGGTCGCCGACGGGGTGGCCATTGCCGTGGCCGCCGTCCCCGAGGGCCTGCCCCTGGTGGCCACCCTGGCCCAGCTGGCCGCCGCCCAGCGGCTGTCGCGGCGCGGGGTTCTGGTCCGTACGCCGCGGGCGGTCGAAGCGCTGGGCCGGGTCGAGACGGTGTGCTTCGACAAGACCGGCACGCTCACCGAGAACCGCCTGCGCGTCGTCCGCGGCGTCCCGCACGGGGCCGACGCGGACACTCCTTTCCCCGACGTGACCGACCCGGCGTCCGCCGCGGTGGTGCGGGCCGCCGCGCGCAGCAGCACGCAGCCCCACAACGGGGGCGGCCACGCGCACGCGACCGACGAGGCGATCCTCACCGCGGCGAATTCCATTGACCGCCAGTGGGCCTCAGGTTGGACCGTGCTCGCGGATGTACCGTTCGAATCCAGCCGCGGTTACTCCGCCGCGATCGGCACGGCCGGCGGGAACGGCGGCCCGATGCTCATGGTCAAGGGCGCGCCGGAAGAAGTTCTTCCGCGCTGCCGCTTCGCCGATGCGGACGCCGACCTCGACCGCGCGGAGTCGTTGGTGTTGCGCCTTGCCGAGCAGGGCCTGCGGGTGCTGGCGGTGGCTCAGCGCCCGTGGGAGCACGGGACCGGCGAGGAGGACACCGACGCCGACGCCGTCGAGGCCGCCGCGCACGACCTCGAGTTGGTCGGCTACGTCGGTTTGGCGGACACCGCGCGGGCGTCGGCGCGGCCGCTGATCGAAGCGCTGGTGGAAGCCGGCCGGCGGGTGGTGCTGATCACCGGCGACCACCCGGTGACCGCGCGGGCGATCGCCCGGCAACTGGGCCTGCCGGCGGACGCGCGTGAGATGACGGGCGCCGAACTCGTCGCGTTCGGCGAGGAGGATCGCGCCAAGGTCGCCGCCGACGTCCAGGTCTTTGCCCGCGTCAGCCCGGAGCAGAAGGTGCAGATCGTCGCGGCGCTCCAGGACAGCGGGCAGGCGGTCGCGATGGTCGGCGACGGGGCCAACGATGCCGCCGCGATCCGGATGGCCGATGTGGGCATCGGCGTGAGCGGTCGCGGCTCGTCCGCCGCGCGCGGGGCCGCCGACATCGTGCTGACCGACAACGATTTGGGCGTGCTGCTCGACGCGCTGGTCGAGGGGCGCGGGATGTGGGGTGGCGTGCGGGACGCGGTGGGCATCCTGGTCGGCGGCAACGTCGGCGAGGTGCTGTTCACCCTCATCGGCACCGCCCTGGGCACCGGCCGGGCGCCGGTGGGCACCCGCCAGCTGCTGCTGGTGAACCTGCTCACCGACATGTTCCCCGCGCTTGCGGTCGCGGTCACCCCGCAGTTCTCCGAGCCGGAGGAGGCCGAGGAGGGGGCCGACCGCGACGCCGAGGAATTGCACCGCGCCTTCCAGTTGGCCACGCTGTCGGGGCCCCCGCCCTCCCTGGACGCACCGCTGATGCGGCAGATCGTCACCCGCGGCGCCATCACGGCAGCGGGTGCGACGGCGGCCTGGGCCATCGGTCGCTGGACACCGGGCACCGAACGCCGCACGTCGACAATGGGACTCACCGCGCTGGTGACCACGCAGCTCGCGCAGACCCTGCTGACCCGCCGCCACAGCCCGCTGGTGCTGGGCACGGCGCTGGGGAGCGCGGGCGTGCTGGTCGCCATCGTCCAAACCCCCGGCGTCAGCCACTTCTTCGGTTGCACGCCGCTGGGCCCGGTCGCCTGGACCGGCGTCATCAGCGCCACCGCGGGCGCCACCGTCGTCTCGGTGCTGGCGCCCAACTGGCTGGCCAAGCAGGTCGCCGCCCTGGAACCCAAGCCGCAGTGAGTGTTTCGCGCGCCTAGCCGGACAGCTCCCTGCGCACGACCTTGCCCGCCGGATTGCGCGGGATGCTGGTGACCACGTTGATGTCTCGGGGCTGCTCGAATCGCGAGACTTTGCCCTTGAGGTACTCCCGCAACTCCGCCTCATCGGTGCCAATGTCCGGGTGCAGCACCACGAACGCGGCCAATCGATGACCGAACTTCTCGTCGGGAACACCGATGACCGCGTTGTCGGCGATCGCCGGATGCTGAGCGAGGGCGTTTTCGACGGCCCGCGGATAGACGTTCTCACCGCCGGAGATGATCATGTCGTCTTCGCGGCCGACGATGTACAGGCGGCCCGCGTTGTCGAGGTAGCCCATGTCGCCGGTGCTGGTCATGCCGTCGACGACGGCCTTCGCGCCGGGCTTGTCGCCGCCGCCGGTATACCCCTCGCTGGCCAGTTCGCCGCCCACGAAGATGCGGCCGGTAACGCGCGCACCGACCTGCTTGCCGTTCTTGTCGAGGATGCGCACCGGGCAGCCGGCGACCGGTTTCCCGACGGTCTCGGGCGCCTCGCGTAGCTCCGCGGGAGTGGCCAGCGCGCCGATGCCGACCTCGGTGGAGCCGTAGCCGTTGTAGAGGATGTCGCCGTAGGCGTCCATGAACCGCTGCCCCAAAGTGGGGTCGAGCCGGTCCCCACTCGACATCACGACCCGCAGGTAGGGCACGGGGTTGCGGGCCCGCACCCGCTCCGGCAGGGCGAGGATGCGCGCCAGCACCACCGGTACCGCCGTGAACGCGTCGGCGCGATGCAGCGACGCCTGCGCGAGCGCGGCTTCGGCGTCGAAGTGGCGGTGGGTGAGTACCGTGCCGCCCAGGGCCACGGTGAGCATCAGCATGCCCAGTCCCAGCCCGTGAAACATGGGCATCGCCACCGAGATTCGCGACCCGGTGCGCAGGCCGGTGCGGTCCAGGATCGTCACCCACACGCCCACCGCGGACCGCAGCTGCGGTGAGCGCGGCACCCCTTTGGGCGTGCCGGTGGTGCCCGACGTCAACAAAATGATCCGGCCCGGCTTGGCCACGTCGGGCCGCGGCTCATTCTCCTGGGCGGCGATCGTGACCGGGTCGATCACGACGACCGATCCGTCGGCGGCCAGGGCGCGCTCGCCGAATTCGGCGTCGGCGACCATCGCGGTGATCCGGTGACCGCTCACCGCGGAGGCCAGGGCGTCGCTGCGAAAGTCCGTATTGACCAGGACCACGTCGGCGCCCACCAGCGCGGCGCCGAAGACGCCGGTGATGAAACCGCGGCCGTTGCGGCACATGATGCCCACCGCGTCGCCGGGCCCGACACCCTCGCGCGACAACCTGCGTGCCAGCGATTCGGTCGCCGACTGCAACTGCCGGTAATCCCAGACGCCGTCGTCGTCGACGATCGCGGCCCGGTTGGGCCATCGAGTCGCGGTCACCGCCAGCAGGGTGTACGGGTTGGTGCCGCCCCGGCGTGCCTCCCGGATCAGCCGCAGGGCCGCCAGCGGCGACGGCGGAGCGAGCAGTCGCGACCGCACCAGCGCCCGGGCCGCGGTGCCGACCACACCCTCGTCGCTCATCGCCGGGCCTCGCTGGAATCCGAGAAGAACCGCCGGTACCACAGCCGGGCCGCGCGTTCGGCCGGCCCGGCCAACAGCACCGAGGCCAACTCGGCCGGCAACACCCACGGCGGCTCGTTGGTGCGGGGCCGCTCGATGATCGCTTTGGCGATCGCGTCGGCGGCCTGGTCGGCCGACAACCCGGGGAGCCGCCCCAGGATGGGCGTGGGTGCGATCATCCGGGTCCGGACCAGCGCGAAGTAGACGGAGGTGACCTCCACACCATCGGCGTGCAATTCCGGGGCCACGCTGCGCAGCCACCGGTCGAAAGCCCCCTTCGACGCCTGGTATGCGCCCCACTGCGGCCCCGGCACGACGCGCACGCCGACACTGGAGACGTTCACGATGTGCCCGCGCCCGCTTTCGCGCATGGCCGGCAGGAGTCCCAGCAGCAGCCGGATGGGCCCGAGATAGTTGATGTCGATGGTGCGCTGAAAATCGTGCGGCCGGTCGTATTGGTGGTGCAGCGAGCGGCGCAACGACTTGCCGGCATTGCTGACCAGGATGTCGATCGCGCCGTGCTGCTCGGTGATCTCCTTGGTCAGCGCGCTGACGGCGGCCTCGTCGGTGAGGTCGGTCGGGTATGCGATCGCGCGACCGCCGGCGGCGTTGATCGACGCCGCCAGGTCGCCGAGCCGTTCCTCGGACCGGGCGACCACCAGCGCGGTGGCCCCGGCGGCGGCCAGCCTGCGCGCAGTCGCCTCGCCGATGCCGTATGAGGCGCCGGTGACCAGCACGGTCTTGCCGGCGACGGCGCGGCGCAGCTTGTCGGCATCCGACTCCCGGGCCGGATTGGCCACGTGGTCCGTGACCTTATTGAGGGCCTGCACTATCACGTTCAACTTTGCCGCCGCATTCACTCGGGCCGCGTGTCGAGCATCGGCGATGGCTTCACCGTGCGCCCGACTCGTCACAGTTAGCAGACCACATCGCGATCCGGGCCCGAGCCCCGCCCCGGCGTTGTCGCTCCGGTCGAGCCGGGCGCCGGATCGCCGGCCGCCGCGGCGCCGGATGGGGCGCCCGCGCAAGCGATCTCAGCCCGCAAAGCCCGAGGAAACCGGGGTTGTGTGAATTCGCAGTAATTTCCATGCTTTCACCTGTTTAGCCGAGGGGTCGACTGGGCACAATTGCGGCATGATCGCACGTCAAATAGCCCGTTTTGTATGTCCAGCAGTAGTTGCCGCATCCGGCCTCGGCGCGTCGGCGCTCGCCGGTTCGGTCATCCCCTCCGCGGCCGCCCAGTGTCCGGACGTGCAGGTGGTGTT
>NZ_LZIL01000052.1 GCF_001667075.1 Mycobacterium sp. 852014-52450_SCH5900713
ACCGACGTCCCGCCCGACCGGCTGACCGCCGCCAAGGAGGCCGGCAAGCAATTCGCCGACGAGCTGACGCCGGCCATCAACCTGGGGCTGGTGGAGTTCGCGGCCAACGCCTCGCTGCTGGTCTCCCCGACCACCAACCGTGCGGCCGTGAAGGCGGCGATCGACAACCTGAAACCGGCCCCCAAGACCGCGACGGGTGAAGGCCTCTTCACCGCGCTGCAGGCCATCGCGACGGTCGGGTCGGTGATGGGGGGCGGCGACGGCCCGCCGCCGGCGCGCATCGTGCTGGAGTCCGACGGCGCCGAGAACGTGCCGCTGGACCCCAACGCCCCGCAGGGGGCTTTCACCGCCGCCCGGGCCGCCAAGGCCGAGGGTGTGCAGATCTCCACGATCTCCTTCGGGACGCCGTACGGCACGGTCGAGTACGAAGGCGCCACCATCCCGGTTCCCGTCGACGACCAGACGCTGCAGAAGATCTGCGAGATCACCGACGGCCAGTCGTTCCACGCCGACAGCCTCGAGTCGCTGAAGAACGTCTATGCGACCCTGCAGCGCCAGATCGGCTACGAGACCGTCAAGGGCGACGCCAGCCTGGCGTGGATGCTGTTGGGGGCAGTCGCGATGGCCGGCGCCATCTTGGCCGGTCTGCTCCTGAACCGCCGGCTGCCCTCCTGAGCGATCAGACCGGGAGCCGCCGGTTGATCAGCAGCGCCAGCGCCGTAGCGATCAGCGCGGTGATGACACCCAGGCGCAACCACCCGGCGCTGCCCGGTCCCGGCACCGTGCGGTAGCCGATGTCCTTCTCGATCGCGTTGTAGCTCTTGGAGAGCTCGGCGACGTTGCTGGCGGTGTAGGACTGCCCGCCGGACAGCTTGGCGATCATCTTCATCTGATCCGTCGCGACCGGGACGGCGACGCGCTGCCCGTCCATCTCGATCTCACCGGTCTTGGTGCCGAACGAGATCGTCGAGATGGGCACCCCCTCGTCGCGGGCCAGCCGCGCCGCGGTGTAGACCCCGTCATGCGGATCGCTGGGGTTGGACGGCTTGTTCTCCTTGCCATCGGAGAGCAGCACGATGCG
>NZ_LZIL01000053.1 GCF_001667075.1 Mycobacterium sp. 852014-52450_SCH5900713
GTGCTCCTCCGCGGCGGGGCCGGGAAGCCGTCTCCCTGGTGTCGGGCCACTGCGCTACTCCGACGGCGATTGGGTCTACATCCCGAGGGCGTGCCCCGCGGGGCGCCCGGCCCCCGACAGCGAAACCACCCTGCTGATGGTCGAGGCCACCGACGAGTTCCGGGTGCCGCCGGCCGGGCCGCTGGGCCGCCACTTCCCGTTCGACCCGTCGCAGATGACCATCCCCGACCCTGCACCCATCGAGGACGACGGCAGGGACGAGTACGAGGTCCGGCTCATCCATGAAGGTGGCCCCACAACGCTGTTCTACCAACACAATCCGCTCGACATCGAAGGCTGGCGCGGCGACAACTTCCCGTTCACGTTCAACATCGCCGACTACAACGTGGTCACCTCCGACAGCGTCCACCTGCCGCCGACGGTCCATCTGTTCATGCAGGCCACCGGCGTCTACGTGATGAATTTCCTGCCGAAACCCGCCGAAGGCGTCGCCGGCACCGAGCGCACCCCGTGGTATCACCGCAATGTCGACTATGACGAGATCGCCTTCTTCCACGGCGGCTCGCTCTACGGCATCCCGATGCCCCCCGGCCTGATTTCCCATGCGCCGCAAGGCGTCCACCACGGCGCACCGGAGAAGGCGCGGGAACGGGCGCGCCGCAAGTTCGATGATTACTCCCGCGTCGATTGGCAAGTGATCGCCGTCGATACCCGCCGACGCCTGACCCCCTCGCCCGAGGTGCTGGCCCACGACCTAGGACAACACTGACCATGACGACCCGCCACGAATACGAGCGAATCCCCTATCTCGTTGCTTTCCAGAACAATTCCGCTGTCCGCGACGTCTACGGCGGCCTGGCCGAGATCACGGTGCTGGAGAGCTACCTGCTCAGGCCGGTGGACAAGCCGTCGGACACCGTGCTGGTGTTCATGCACCCGATCGGCGGCGGGGCCTACCTGCCGATGATCAACGCACTGGCCCGGGCAGGCCATCACGTCATCTACTGCAACAGCCGGTTCCGCGGCACCGATTCCGCGCTGCTGATGGAGAAGGTGGTCGAGGATCTCGGCGAGTGCATCAAGGACGCCAAGAAGCGGCTGGGTTACGAGAAGGTGGTGCTGGCCGGCTGGAGCGGCGGCGGCTCGCTGTCGATGTTCTACCAGCAGCAGGCCCAGCACCCGACCATCACCTCGAGCCCGTCGGGCGACGGCCCCGACCTGACCGCCCTGGACCTGATCCCCGCCGACGGCATCATGCTGCTGGCGGCGCACATCAGCCGGCACGGCACGCTGACCGAATGGCTCGACGCCTCGATCCTCGACGAATCCGACCCCACCAAACGCGATCCCGAGCTCGACCTGTACAACCCGGATAACCCGAACCAGCCGCCATACAGCCAAGAATTCCTGGCCCGCTACCGCAATGCACAGATCGAACGCAACCGCCGCATCACCGCGTGGGTCAAGGGCAAGCTCGCCGAACTGAAGGCCGCCGGACGTCCCGACGAGGAGTTCTGTTTCGTAGTGCACGGCACCATGGCCGACCCGCGCTGGCTGGACCCGACCGTCGATCCCAACGAACGCACCCCGGGAACCTGTTACCTGGGGGATCCTCAGGTGGTGAACATGAGCCCGGTCGGGCTGGCCCGCTTCTCGACGTTGCGCGGCTGGCTCTCGCAATGGAGTTACGACGACGCCCGCGGCGACGGGGTGGCCTGCGGCGCCGACATCGCCGTCCCTGCGTTGGTGATCGGCAACCTGGCCGACGACGCCTGCACGCCCAGCCACACGCGGCGGCTCTTCAACGCGATCGGGCATCATGACAAAGAGATGCACGAAATCCCCGGCGCCACCCACTATTACGCGGGCCTCGATCAGCGCGACAAGCTGCGCGCGGCCGTCGACATCGCGACCGACTGGCTGGTCCGCCACGACTTCGCGGGGGCGCAGTGACACCCACCGGACCGCTGGAGGGGGTCCGGGTGCTCGAGCTGGGCACGCTGATCGCGGGCCCCTTCGCCGGACGGCTGCTGGGCGACATGGGCGCCGACGTCATCAAGGTGGAACCCCCCGGCGCCCCGGACCCGTTGCGCACCTGGGGCCAGGCCGAGCTCGACGGGCAGCACGTCTTCTGGACGGTGCACGCGCGCAACAAGAGAGCGATCACCCTCGACCTGCGCCGGCCACGTGGCCGTGAACTGTTCTGCGACCTCGTCGAGAAGTCCGACATCATCGTGGAGAACTTCCGCCCGGGGACGCTCGAAAAATGGGAGCTGGGTTACGACGTGCTGAGCGCCCGCAACCCGGGAATCATCCTGGTTCGGGTGTCGGGCTACGGCCAGACCGGCCCCGACGCCCACAAGGCCGGGTATGCCTCGGTGGCCGAGGCGGCCAGCGGGCTGCGCCATCTCAACGGCTTCCCCGGCGGGCCGCCGCCCAGGCTGGCGCTATCGCTGGGCGACACCCTGGCCGGCATGTTCGGCGCCCAGGGAGCGATGGCGGCGCTGTACCGTCGCAGCATTACCGGGCGCGGCCAGGTGGTGGACGTCGCACTGACCGAATCCTGTTTGGCCGTACAGGAATCCACCATCCCCGACTACGACGTCGGCGGCGTGGTGCGCGGGCCGTCGGGCACCCGGCTCGAGGGCATCGCGCCGTCCAACATCTACCGCAGCGCCGACGGCTCGTGGGTGGTGATCGCCGCCAACCAGGACACCGTCTTCGCCCGGCTGTGCAAGGCGATGGGGCGCCCGGAGCTGGCCATCGACGACCGGTTCGCTACGCACCGCGCGCGCGGCCGCAATCAGGATGAACTCGACGAGATCATCGGCGCGTGGGCCACGGACCGCCAGCCGGGCGACATCATCGAAACCCTCAGCGCCGCAGGGGTGATAGCCGGGCCGATCAACACGGTCGCGGAGGTGGTCGACGACCCGCAACTGCGGGCCCGCGGCATGCTGGTCGAACACTTCGATGAAAGGCTCGGGCGGGACGTTCTGGGGCCGGGCATCGTGCCGGTGCTGTCGGAATCGCCGGGCCGCGTGCGCAACGCCGGGCCCGCCCGTCCGGGCCAGCACAACGACGACGTCTACATCGGGCTGCTGGGCAAGACCGCGGCGGAACTCGAAGAGTTACGGGCCGAGGAGGTGCTGTGAACGCACACGTGGTCATCCGCGAGGTCGCGCTGCGCGACGGCCTGCAGATCGAAACGCCGATTCCGTTGTCGGCCAAGCTCGAACTGCTGGCCGCGGTCGCCGCGACCGGGGTCCGCGAGGTGGAGGCCACGGCGTTCGTCTCGCCGTCGAAAGTGCCGTCGATGGCCGACGCCGCCGAGCTCGCCGCCCACCTGCACGACTACCCCGACATCGAGTTCTCCGCCCTGGTGGCCAGCCCGAACGGCGCCAAGCGCGCCGTCGCGGCGGGGCTGCGCTCGATCGAGTACGTGGTCGCCGCCGACGACACGTTCAGTCAGGCCAACGTCGGGCGGACCAGCGCCGAGGCCACCAAGACGATCGACGAGATCGTCGCCATCGCGCACGGCGCTGACGTCACCGTCGAGGTTGTCATCGCCACCGCGTGGGACTCGCCATTCGAGGGACCTACCCCGCCCGAGCGCGTGCTCGACATCGCCGCGGCCGCGCGCGACCGGGGCGCCGACCGCCTTTCCATCGCCGACACGATCGGCACCACCACCCCGGGGCGCGTGAGTTCGCTTATCGCGCAACTGCGTCCGGTGATCGGCGACCTGCCGCTGGGCGGGCATTTCCACAACACCCGCGGCTCGGGGCTGGCCAGCGCCTACGCCGCGGTCAGCTCCGGGGTGACCCGGCTCGACTCCTCCGTCGGCGGGCTGGGCGGCTGCCCGTTCGCCCCGGGTGCCACCGGCAACATCGCCACCGAGGATCTGGTGTACCTGCTGCGCGACAGCGGCATCGACGTCGACGTCGACCTGCAGGCCGCCATCGCCGCGGCGGACGTCGCCAAATCCGTTGTCGGCCACGATCTGCCGAGCGCCCTGCTGCGCGCCGGCGACCGGATGCGGACCTGATGCCCGCACCGGAAGCGCGCACCGCCAAGGGCCGCCAGACCAGGCAGGCCATCGAGCTGGCCGCCCGAAAGCTGTTCGCCGAGCGCGGCTTTCACGGGACCACGCTGGCCGACATCACGTCGGCTGCCGGCAAGTCGCCCGCGGTGTTCTACCGGTACTTCGCCGACAAGGAAGACCTGCTCGCCGCCCTCGCGGAGTCCTTCCTGCACGATGTCGTGACGCCGTCGGGTTTGAGTCTCGAGTTACCGGACTCTCCGGAGGACGACGCCTTCTTCACCTCCGTGGTCACCGGGTACTGGAACATGTTCAAACAAAACATCGGCATCATGATCGCCGTGGCCCAGCTGGCCGCCACCCAGCGGCGCTTCGCGGCCGTCCAGAACGAATTCCGCCGCTTCGGCATGGACATCGTCGCCGCCTCCGTTCGCCGCGCCCAGGAGCAGGGCTACGGAACCGAGCTCGACCCGCAACACACCGCGGCGGCCATCGCGCTGCTGTTCGAGAACTTCACCACCGTCTTCGTCGGTCCCTCCAACCTGGGCATCAAAATCAGCGACGAGGACGCCATCGCCACCCTGTCGACGATCTGGAAGAAAACCCTCTACGGCGCTTGAGCCTTTTCGAAGGAGAAAACTGTGGATTTCACACTCCCCGAACACCTTCCGGGTCTGCTCGCGCAGATGGACGAATTCATCGAGGCGGAGATCAAACCGCTGGAGCGTGACCACATCCAGTACTTCGACAAGCGCCGCGAACATGCCCGCACCGACTGGGACAACGACGGCATCCCGACGCGCGAATGGGAGGATCTGCTCGCGGAGATGCGCAGGCGGGCCGACCAGGCGGGCTGGCTGCGGTACGGGCTGCCGGCGTCGCTGGGCGGCCGGGACGGCACCAACGTCGACATGGCGGTCATCCGGGAGCACCTGGCGCACAAGGGCCTCGGCCTGCACAACGACCTGCAGAACGAATCCTCGATCGTCGGCAACTTCCCGCAGGTGATCATGATGGAGCGCTTCGGCACCGACGAGCAGCGACGGCTCTGGTCCGAAGCGCTGATCACCGGGGAACGCTCGATGGCGTTCGGGCTGACCGAGCCCCAGCACGGCTCGGACGCGACGTGGCTGGAGACGCGCGCGCAGCCCGACGGCTCGGAACCTGGAGGGTGGGTGATCAACGGCGCCAAGCGATTCAACACCGGGGTCCACCGCGCGACCCACGACCTGGTGTTCGCGCGCACCTCCGGAGAGCCCGGGCAGGCGCGGGGCATCACGGCGTTCCTGGTGCCGACGGATGCGCCCGGGTTCACCGTCCCCTACTACTGGTGGACGTTCAACATGCCGACCGACCACGGCGAAGTTCAGTTGACCGACGTCCGCGTCCCCGCCGACGCGGTGCTCGGTGAGGTGGACCGCGGCCTGGAGGTCGCGCAGACGTTCCTGCACGAGAACAGGATTCGGCAGGCGGCCAGCAGCCTGGGCGCGGCCCAGTACTGCATCGACCGCGCCGCCGAATACGCCGGCAAACGGACCGTCTTCGGCAAGCCGCTGTCGGTCAACCAGGCGGTGCAATGGCCGCTGGCCGAATTGCAAACCGAAGCGCAGATGGTGCGGCTGCTGGTGGCCTATGCCGCCTGGCATCTGGACCGGGACCACCACATGGAGGTCTCGGACAAGGTGTCGATGGCCAACTACCGCGCCAACCGACTCGTCTGCGACGCCGCCGACCGGGCCATGCAGATCTTCGGTGGCCTCGGCTACAGCCGGCACGAGCCGTTCGAGCACATCTACCGCCACCACCGTCGCTACCGGATCACCGAGGGAGCCGAGGAGATCCAGATTCGCCGGGTGGCGCAGCGGCTGTTTAAGTTTGGCAAGTGACATCGACCGAGGAGTTGGCCCCCCAGATCGCCGCGGCGCTGGCGCCGGTCCTCGGTGCCGATGTCGCGATTGAGAACCTGCGCGTGCTGACCGGGGGCGCCAGCCGCTCCACGTGGGCGTTCAACGCGGTCGCCGGGGAGCGACGCCACGCGCTGATCCTGCGCACCGGCGCGCCCGACGACGTCCACGCCGGCATGGAGCTGGAGGCACGCGCCCAGGCCGCCGCCGCGGCGGCGGGCGCACCGGTCCCCCACGTCCTCATCGCCGACGATTCGGTTGCCGCACTGGGCAATCCGTTTCTGATCTGCGACGAGATCGCGGGCGAGACCATCGTCCGGCGCATTCAGCGTCAGCTCGACGCCGCGGGCGGGCAGGCGGCCCGCGGGCAGCTGCTGCGGCAATGCGCGCAGGCCCTGGCCGCCATCCACCGCGCCGACCCGAACATTCCCGGCCTAACCCGCGAGGACCCGCTCACGCAGTGGCGTGAGCGGCTCGACGCCATGGGTGACACCACGGCCACCTTCGAATGGGCGTTTCGCTGGCTGGGCGCCAACCGGCCCGAGCCGTCGGCGGACGTCCTCGTGCACGGGGATTACCGCATGGGCAACCTCATCGTCGACGGGTCCCGCCTCGCCGCCGTCCTCGACTGGGAGCTGGTACACCGCGGCGACCCGTACGACGACCTGGCCTGGTTCTGCATCCGCGCCTGGCGCTTCGGCGCCCCGGCCAACCTCGGCGCCGGCGGGCTCGGCAGCATCGAAAGCTTCCTGCACGCCTACGAGCAGGCCGGCGGGACTAGCGTCGACCGGGTGGCGTTTCACTGGTGGCTGGTGCTGGCCACGCTGCGCTGGGGCGTCATCTGCCGCTACCAGGCGGAGCGGCATTTGAGCGGGCAGTTCCGCTCGGTGGAGCTGGCCACGATCGGCCGCCGCGTGTGCGAGACCGAGTGGGACCTGCTCGACCTGCTCGAAGGGGCGGCCTGATGATCGGCGCATACGGGCGCCCGCTCGCCGCCGAGCTGGTGGCCGCGGTGGCCGAATTCCTGGAGAACGACGTGCGGGCGGCGACCAGCGGGCAGGTCAACTTCCATGCGAGGGTGGCCGCCAACGCGCTGCGCATCGTGGAGCGCGAGCTGCTCGACGAGAGCGAGGCCGAATCCCGCGAAGCGCTGGCCGACCTCGGGTTCGCCGACGAGGAGGAGCTGGCCGCCGCGATTCGGGCCGGCGAGATGGACGGGCGGGCCCTGGAAGTCACCGCCTGCCTGCGCACGTTGGTGCGGCGCCGGGTGGCCGCCGCCCACCCCGGATATGCCAGCGAATAGGAGCGAGATCATGGCCGGTGCGAGCGCGGAAATCGTTGCCGACGCGGCAGACCGCCTGTTCACGGCGATCGAAAAGGGTGACTTCGCGGCGGTTGACCGGATGTGGAGCGACGACATCGCGGTGTGGCGAGTCGGCGCGCGCCGCGATGACGGCAAGGCCCGCGCGCTGCGGGTCATCAACTGGTTCATCACCGCGACCACCGAGCGCCATTACGAAATCCTGGACCGGCGATTCTTCGAGGGCGGCTTCGTTCAGCAGCACATCCTGCACGCCACCGGCCATGCCGGCCAATCGATCTCGATGCGGGTCTGCATCGTGATCAGGGTGGCCAGCGACGGCCGGCTGGACCGGATCGACGAGTACTTCGACCCCGCCGAGATCGCGCCGTTGATGGATTAGGCGTTAGATTCGCCACGAGAGATGGGGGTGACGATGACGACTTTGGAATCGCTGCTGAACGATCCCGACCTGGCCGGCGTGTGGAACCTCGTCCCGGACCGCTCGGAGATCACCTTCAAGGTCGCAAACCTGTGGGGCCTGCTGAACGTCAAGGGCCGCTTCACCGAGTTCAGCGGCGACGGCCAACTGACGGCGAAGGGGGCGGTTTTCGGCCGCCTCGACATCCGCACCGCCTCCCTGGACACGGGGATAGGCCGGCGCGACAAGCACCTGCGCTCGCCCGACTTCTTCGACGTCGAGCGCTTCGGTGAGATCAGCGTCGTCGTCACCGCGGTGCACCCGACCAAAGGCAAGGCCGCAGACCTCCGCGCGGCCTTCACCATCAAGGGCATCACCGCTCCGCTGCCCCTGTCCGCCACGATCACCGAGCTCGACGACGGCTCGATCCGGATCGCCGGGGAAACCAAGGTGGATCGCACCCAGTTCGACCTGGGCTGGAACCGGCTCGGCATGATCGGCTCGAAGGCGAAGGCGGCGGCCGAAGCCGTCTTCGTGCGGGCTGCCCAGTGAAGCCGGTGCGACACCAGTAGCATCTGCACCGTGTCCGATTCCAGCCCCGAATCCAGCGTTGCCCTGCGGATCCTGGTCTACAGCGATAACGCCAAAACCCGCGAACAAGTCATCCGGGCACTGGGCAAGCATCTGCATCCGGACCTGCCCGAGCTGACCTACCTCGAGGTGGCGACCGCCCCGATGGTGGTGCGCCAGATGGACGAGGGCGGCATCGACTTGGCCATTCTCGACGGGGAAGCCACGCCCACCGGCGGCATGGGAATCGCCAAACAACTCAAAGACGAACTTTCCACGTGCCCACCGATCCTGGTGCTCACCGGCCGCCCGGACGACGCCTGGCTGGCGAACTGGTCGCGGGCCGAAGCCGCAGTGCCGCATCCCCTCGATCCCATCGTGCTGGGCCGCACGGTGCTCGGACTGCTCCGCACACCCACGCGCTAGCCCTTTCACCTGCGTCGATACGCGCCGGCGTGACCCCGGCCGCGACCGGCGGCGGGCCGCCCGGTTGCGGCGACACAAAAACGAGGCGAATACCCCCACCCCGACAAAACACACCCGTCTTCGCGACGCTATGTTGTGAAGGTCACTGTGACGTGCCGCAGCCCGCGTACGTCACAGCAGCCCGGCCCCCGCCCGGCCGCCGCACCGGCGGCCCGTACGAGGAGATCTTGGAGCGAGTTGAACGTCTACATACCCATCTTGGTGCTCGGAGCGATAGCGGCGGCCTTCGCCGTGGGATCGGTGGCGATCGCGAGCCTGGCCGGCCCGACGCGTTACAACAAGTCGAAGATGGCCCCCTACGAGTGCGGGATCGAACCCACCGACAGTCCGGTCAGCGGCCCGCACGCGGCGAGCGGCCAGCGGTTCCCGGTGAAGTATTACCTGACCGCAATGCTTTTTATCGTCTTCGACATCGAAATCGTGTTCTTGTATCCATGGGCGGTCAGTTACGACGCGCTGGGAACGTTCGCGTTGGTCGAGATGGTGGTGTTCATGCTCACGGTCTTAGTGGCGTACGCCTATGTGTGGCGCCGCGGCGGCCTGACGTGGGATTGAGGTAGACGTGGGTCTCGAAGAACAGCTGCCCGGCGGGATTCTGCTGTCAACGGTCGAGAAGGTGGCCGGCTACGTTCGCAAGAATTCCCTGTGGCCGGCGACGTTCGGGTTGGCGTGCTGTGCCATCGAGATGATGGCAACCGCCGGGCCAAGATTCGACATAGCGCGGTTCGGCATGGAGCGATTCTCGGCGACGCCGCGGCAGGCCGACCTGATGATCGTCGCGGGCCGCGTGAGCCAGAAGATGGCGCCGGTGCTCCGCCAGATCTATGACCAGATGGGCGAGCCGAAGTGGGTGCTGGCCATGGGCGTGTGCGCGTCGTCCGGCGGGATGTTCAATAACTACGCGATCGTGCAGGGCGTGGACCACGTGGTTCCGGTGGACATCTACCTGCCCGGCTGCCCGCCGCGGCCGGAGATGCTGTTGCACGCAATCCTGAAGCTGCACGAGAAGATTCAGGAGATGCCTCTGGGCGTCAACCGCGAAGAAGCCATCGCCGAGGCCGAGCAGGCGGCGCTGGCGGCCCGGCCCACGATCGAGATGCGCGGACTGCTGCGATGAGCTCGCCCGACCAAGGTCCCCAAGAGGCGATCAGCCAGGCCGACGAAGAAGTGATCGACGTGCGCCGCGGCATGTTCGGCGCCAAGGGTTCGGGTGACACGTCCGGCTACGGGCGCCTGGTGCGCGAGGTCATGCTTCCCGGCAGCAGCCCCCGACCCTACGGCCGCTACTTCGACGACGTGGTCGACACACTGGCCCAGGCGCTGAAAAGCGCGGACGTCGAATTCTCCGACGCGATAGAGAAAGTCGTGGTGTACCGCGACGAGCTGACCCTGCACGTGCGCCGCGAAGCGCTGCCCCGGGTCGCCCAGCACCTACGCGATGAGCCGGGGCTGCGTTTCGAGATGTGTCTGGGTGTCAGCGGGGTGCACTACCCCCACGAGACCGGTCGCGAACTGCACGCGGTGTACCCGTTGCAGTCGATCACGCACAATCGCCGCGTCCGCCTGGAAGTGGCTGCGCCGGACAGCGATCCGCACATCCCCTCGCTGTTCGGGGTCTATCCGACCAGCGACTGGCACGAGCGCGAAACCTACGACTTCTTCGGCATCATCTTCGACGGACACCCGTCGCTGACCCGCATCGAGATGCCCGACGACTGGCATGGCCACCCGCAGCGCAAGGACTATCCCCTCGGCGGCATTCCGGTGGAATACAAGGGAGCCCAGATTCCCCCGCCCGACGAGCGGAGAGCGTACAACTGATGAGCACAATCACCGACGCGACGCACGATGGCGGTGCCCCGGAGACCGTCTTGGTCGCCGGCGGACAGGACTGGGACCAGATCGTCGAAGCCGCCCGCAAGGCAGACCCCGGCGAACGGATCGTCGTCAACATGGGTCCGCAGCACCCGTCCACCCACGGGGTGTTGCGGCTGATCTTGGAGATCGAGGGCGAAACGGTCACCGACGTTCGCTGCGGAATCGGCTACCTGCACACCGGTATCGAGAAGAACCTCGAATATCGCTACTGGGCGCAGGGGGTCACCTTCGTAACCCGAATGGATTACCTGTCACCGTTTTTCAACGAGGTCGCGTACTGCCTGGGCGTGGAGAAGCTGCTCGGCATCACCGATCAGATACCCGAGCGGGTCAACGTCATCCGGGTGATGATGATGGAGCTCAACCGGATCTCCTCGCATCTGGTCGCACTCGCCACCGGCGGCATGGAATTGGGCGCCATGACCCCGATGTTCGTCGGTTTCCGCGGCCGCGAGATCGTGCTGACCCTGTTCGAGAAGATCTCCGGGTTGCGGATGAACAGCGCCTACATCCGGCCGGGCGGCGTGGCGCAGGATCTACCGCCGGGCGCGGAGTCCGACATCGCCGAAGCCCTCAAGCCGCTGCGCCAGGTACTGCGCGAAATGGGCGGTCTGCTCAACGAGAACGCCATCTGGAAGGCCCGCACCCAGGACGTCGGCTACCTGGATCTGACCGGCTGCATGGCGCTCGGCATCACCGGACCGATCCTGCGCGCCACCGGGTTGCCGCACGACCTGCGCAAGAGCGAACCGTACTGCGGATATGAAAACTACGAATTCGACGTGATGACCGCCGACACGTGTGATGCTTACGGGCGCTACATGATTCGCGTCAACGAGATGTGGGAGTCGATCAAGATCGTCGAGCAGTGTCTGGACAAGTTGAAGCCGGGCCCGACCATGATCTCCGACCGCAAGATCGCCTGGCCGGCCGACCTCAAGGTGGGCCCGGACGGGATGGGTAACTCACAGGAGCACATCGCCAAGATCATGGGCGGCTCGATGGAGGCCTTGATCCACCACTTCAAGCTGGTCACCGAGGGCATCCGTGTTCCGGCGGGCCAGGTCTACACCGCGGTGGAATCACCGCGCGGGGAGCTCGGCGTGCACATGGTGAGCGACGGCGGCACCCGCCCCTATCGGGTGCACTACCGCGACCCGTCGTTCACCAACCTGCAGTCGGTCGCCGCGATGTGCGAGGGCGGCATGGTGGCCGACCTGATCACCGCGGTCGCCAGCATCGACCCGGTCATGGGCGGGGTGGATCGGTGACCGGCCCGCAAGGACAGCCGGTGTTCATCCGGCTCGGACCACCGCCCGAGGAACCCAACGCGTTCGTGGTTGAGGGTGCGCCGCAATCGTATTCGGCGGAGGTGCGGGCGCGGCTGGAGGTCGACGCCAAGGAGATCATGGGCCGCTACCCCGATAAGCGCTCGTCGCTGCTGCCGTTGCTGCACCTGGTACAGGCCGAGGACTCCTACCTGACCCCCGCCGGTTTGGAGTTCTGCGGTGAGCAGCTGGGCCTGACCGGCGCCGAGGTGTCGGCGGTGGCGAGCTTCTACACGATGTATCGCCGCGGACCCACCGGCGACTATCTGGTCGGTGTCTGCACCAACACGCTGTGCGCCATCATGGGCGGCGACGCCGTATTCGAGGCCCTGCAGGAGCATTTGGGCATCGGCAACGACGAGACCACCCCCGACGGCTCCGTCACCCTGCAACACATCGAATGCAACGCCGCCTGCGACTACGCGCCGGTGGTGATGGTCAACTGGGAGTTCTTCGACAACCAGACACCGGAGTCGGCCCGCGAGCTCGTCGACTCGTTGCGCTCGGGTGAGCCCAAACCGCCCACCCGCGGCGCCCCGCTGTGCGCCTTCCGCGAGACGTCACGCATCCTGGCCGGCCTGCCCGACGAACGGCCCGACCAGGGCCAGGGCGGTGCGGGCGAGGCCACGCTGGCGGGTCTGAGGGTGGCGAAGGAAAACGGCATGCAGGCGCCCAACCCGCCCGGAGGCCAGTCATGACCAGCTCTCAGGCCACGCCGCTCACCCCGGTCATCAGCCGGTTCTGGGACGACCCCGAGTCGTGGACCCTGGAGACCTACCGCCGTCACGACGGCTATGAGGGGATGAAGAGGGCGCTGGCCATGGCGCCCGACGACGTGATCGCCATGGTCAAGGACTCCGGGTTGCGCGGGCGCGGTGGCGCCGGCTTCTCGACCGGAACGAAGTGGTCGTTCATCCCGCAGGGCGACACCGGCGCGGCCGCCAAGCCGCACTACCTGGTGGTCAACGCCGACGAATCGGAACCCGGTACGTGCAAAGACATTCCGTTGATGCTGGCGACGCCGCACGTGCTCGTCGAGGGCGTCATCATCGCCGCCTACGCAATCCGGGCCAGCCACGCGTTCATCTACGTGCGCGGCGAAGTGCTGCCGGTGTTGCGCCGCCTGCAGAACGCGGTGGCCGAGGCGTACGCCGCCGGGTACCTGGGCCGCGACATCAACGGCTCGGGTTTCGACCTGGAGCTCGTGGTGCACGCCGGCGCCGGCGCCTACATCTGCGGCGAGGAAACCGCGCTGCTGGATTCGCTGGAAGGCCGCCGCGGCCAGCCGCGGCTCCGGCCGCCGTTCCCCGCGGTGGCGGGGCTCTACGGCTGCCCCACGGTGATCAACAACGTCGAGACGATCGCCAGCGTGCCGCCCATCGTCCTGAACGGCGTCGACTGGTTCCGGTCGATGGGCAGCGAGAAATCGCCTGGCTTCACGCTGTATTCGCTGTCCGGTCATGTCGCCCGGCCCGGCCAGTACGAGGCGCCGCTGGGTATCACGTTGCGCGAGTTGCTCGCCTACGCCGGCGGGGTGCGGGCCGGCCACCGGCTCAAGTTCTGGACGCCCGGCGGGTCGTCCACCCCGCTGCTCACCGACGAGCACCTCGACGTGCCGCTGGACTACGAGGGCGTGGGCGCGGTCGGCTCCATGCTGGGCACCAAGGCGCTGGAGATCTTCGACGAGACCACCTGCGTGGTGCGAGCCGTGCGCCGCTGGACGTACTTCTACAAGCACGAATCGTGCGGGAAGTGCACCCCCTGCCGGGAGGGCACCTTCTGGCTGGACCAGATCTACGAGCGGCTGGAAACCGGCAAGGGCACTCCCGAGGACATCGACAAGCTGTTGGACATCTCCGACACCATCTTGGGAAAGTCCTTCTGCGCGTTGGGCGATGGCGCCGCCAGCCCGGTGATGTCGTCGATCAAGTACTTCCGCGACGAATACGTGGCGCACGTCGAAGACGGTGGCTGCCCGTTCGACCCCCGAGACTCCATGCTGAACGGAAAGGCTTGACGCTTGACTAGTGCCGCCAAAACCGAAACCGGTGACGAGGTGCGCCCGCCGGACATGGTGACGCTGACCATCGACGGCAACGAAATCAGCGTGCCCAAGGGCACATTGGTGATCCGCGCGGCCGAGTTGATGGGCATCCAGATCCCGCGGTTCTGCGACCACCCGCTGCTCGAGCCGGTCGGCGCGTGCCGGCAGTGTCTGGTTGAGGTTGAGGGGCAACGCAAGCCGATGGCCTCGTGCACCACCGTCGCCACCGATGACATGGTCGTGCGCACGCAGCTCACGTCGGAGGCCGCGGACAAAGCCCAGCACGGTGTGATGGAGCTGCTGCTCATCAACCACCCGCTGGACTGCCCGATGTGCGACAAGGGCGGCGAGTGCCCGTTGCAGAACCAGGCGATGTCCAACGGCCGCGCCGATTCTCGCTTCACCGACGTCAAGCGCACCTTCGCCAAACCGATCAACATCTCCGCCCAGGTGCTGCTGGATCGTGAGCGCTGCATCCTGTGCGCCCGCTGCACGCGGTTCTCCGAGCAGATCGCCGGGGACATTTTCATCGACATGCAGGAGCGCGGCGCCCTGCAGCAGGTCGGCATCTACGCCAATGAGCCGTTCGACTCGTACTTCTCGGGCAACACGGTGCAGATCTGCCCGGTCGGCGCGCTGACCGGAACGGCCTACCGTTTCCGGGCCCGCCCCTTCGACCTGGTGTCCAGTCCCAGCGTCTGCGAACACTGCGCGTCCGGGTGCGCCCAGCGCACCGACCATCGCCGCGGCAAGGTATTGCGCCGGCTGGCCGGCGACGACCCGGAAGTCAACGAGGAGTGGAACTGCGACAAGGGGCGGTGGGCGTTCTCCTACGCGACCCAGCCGGACGTGATCGGCACTCCCCTGATTCGCGACGCCGACGGCACGCTGGTGCCCGCGTCGTGGTCGCACGCGATGGCGACAGCGATTCGGGGCCTGGACGCGGCCCGCGGGCGCACGGGCGTGCTGGTTGGCGGCCGGGCCACCCTGGAAGACGCCTACGCGTACTCCAAGTTCGCCCGAATCGTGTTGGACAGCAACGATATTGACTTTCGATCACGCCTGAACTCCACCGAGGAGGCCGACTTCCTGGCGTCGCGCATCGCCGGCCGGCGCGACGTCAGCTATTCCGATCTGGAATCGGCGCCGGTGGTGGTGCTGGTCGGGTTCGAGCCCGAAGACGAGTCGCCCATCGTGTTCCTGCGGCTGCGCAAGGCCGCCCGCAAGCACCGGCTACCGGTGTACGCGGTGGCGCCGTTCGCCACCCGGGCGCTGGTGAAGATGTCCGGGCGGCTCGTCAAAACCGTTCCGGGGGCCGAAGCGGCGGCGCTGGACGGGCTGGCCAGCGGCGAGGTGGGCGAACTGCTGTCCACCGCCGGCGCGGTCATCATGGTCGGCGAACGCCTGGCCACGGTGCCCGGCGGATTGTCCGCCGCCGCCCGGCTCGCCGACGCCACCGGGGCCCGGCTGGCGTGGGTGCCGCGCCGAGCCGGCGAGCGGGGCGCGCTGGAGGCCGGCGCGCTGCCCGCCCTGCTGCCGGGCGGCCGCCCCCTCGACGACGAGACCGCCCGCGCGCAGATCGCCGCGGCGTGGCACGTCTCCGAATTGCCTTCCGCCCCAGGACGTGACGTCGACGGCATCCTGGCCGCCGCCGCCGACGGGACGCTGGGCGCCCTGCTTGTCGGCGGTGTCGAGCCCGACGACTTCGCCGACCCCGAAGCGGTGCTCGCCGCGCTGGACTCCGCCGGATTCGTGGTCAGCCTGGAGCTGCGGCGCAGCGCCGTTACCGACCGCGCCGACGTGGTATTCCCCGTCGCGCCGACCACGCAGAAGGCCGGGGCCTTCGTCAACTGGGAGGGCCGCTACCGCCCGTTCGAACCGGCGCTGCGCTGGAGTAGCGAGCAAGCCAGCCAGTCCGACCACCAAGTGCTCGACGCCCTGGCCGACGAGATGGGCGTCTACCTGGGGCTGTCGACCGCCGCGGCGGCCCGCGCCGAACTCGCCGCGCTGGGCACCTGGGACGGCAATTGGGCCGCCGGCCCGGCGGTCGCGGCCCCGGAGCCGACCGAGCCCGGGCCCGGCGAGGCGTTGCTGACCGGCTGGCGGATGTTGCTAGACAACGGCCGAATGCAAGACGGCGAACCGCATCTGGCCGGGACCGCGCGCAAGCCCGCTGTGCGGCTGTCGGCCGACACGGCCGCCGAGATCGGCGCCGCCGACGGTGACGCGGTCACCGTCAGCACGCCGCGCGGATCGATCAGCCTGCCGCTGATCATCACCGACATGCCCGACCGGGTGGTGTGGCTTCCGCTGAACTCCCCGGGCTGCGCCGTCCACCGGCAGCTGGGCGTAACCCTGGGCAGCACAGTGAAAATCGGAGTGGGCTCATGACGACGACCTCCCTGACCGCGTTCGGACACGACACCTGGTGGCTGGTGCTGGGCAAGGCGCTGGCCATCTTCGTGTTCCTCATGCTCAACGTGCTGGTCGCGATCCTGCTCGAGCGCAAGATTCTCGGCTGGATGCAGCTGCGGCCCGGACCGAACCGCGCGGGACCGTGGGGTGTCCTGCAGAGCCTGGCCGACGGAATCAAGTTGGCGCTCAAGGAAACCATCACGCCGGGCGGCGTCGACAAGTTCGTCTACTTCGCGGCGCCGGTCATCTCCACCATCCCCGCGTTCACCGCCTTCGCGTTCATCCCGTTCGGGCCGGTGGTGTCGGTGTTCGGGCACAGCACACCGCTCCAGCTGACCGACCTCCCGGTGGCGGTGCTGTTCATCCTGGGGCTTTCGGCGATCGGCGTGTACGGGATCGTGCTGGGCGGCTGGGCGTCCGGCTCCACCTACCCGCTGCTGGGCGGGGTGCGCTCGACCGCGCAGGTCATCTCCTACGAGGTGGCGATGGGGCTGTCGTTCGCGGCGGTGTTCCTTTACGCCGGCTCCATGTCGACGTCACAGATCGTGGCGGCGCAGGACCGGGTCTGGTACGTGTTCCTGCTGCTGCCGTCGTTCGTCATCTACCTGATCTCCATGGTGGGCGAAACCAACCGGGCGCCATTCGATTTGCCCGAGGCCGAGGGTGAGCTGGTCGCCGGATTCCACACCGAGTACTCGTCGCTGAAGTTCGCGATGTTCATGCTGGCCGAATACGTCAACATGATGACGGTTTCGTCGCTGGCCACCGTCCTGTTCTTCGGTGGCTGGCACGCACCATGGCCCATCAACATGTGGGCCGGCGCCAACACCGGGTGGTGGCCGCTGCTCTGGTTCACCGCCAAGATGTGGACGTTCCTGTTCGTCTACTTCTGGCTGCGGGCCTCCCTGCCCCGGCTGCGCTACGACCAGTTCATGGGACTGGGCTGGAAGCTGCTGATCCCGGCCTCGCTGGTCTGGGTGCTGATTGCGGCGGTGATTCGCACCCTGCAGAACCAGGGGTACGCGCACTGGACCCCGGTGCTGGTCGCCTGCAGCATCGTTTTCGCGACGGCGCTGGTGCTGTTGCTGCGAAAACCGTTCGCCACGCCCGGTATTCGCGCACTGGAGCGACAGCTCCGCCGCGAGGCCAAGCAACTCCCGGCCGGCCAGACCCCCACGCCGGTATTCCCGACACCGCCGCTGCCGATGAAGTCCCTGGCGGCCGCGAGCAAGGAGAAAGCACGTGGCTAAAGTTTTTCGGCGGCCGTTAGCCGCCATTGCCGGATTCGGCGTGACGTTCGGCTCGATGTTCAAAAGGCACGTCACCGAGGAGTATCCGGAGAAGCCGGGTCCCGTCGCGCCGCGCTATCACGGCCGTCACCAGCTCAACCGTTACCCCGACGGTCTGGAGAAATGCATCGGGTGCGAGCTGTGCGCCTGGGCGTGCCCGGCCGACGCGATCTACGTGGAGGGTGCGGACAACACCGAGGAGCTCCGGTATTCGCCCGGGGAACGCTACGGCCGGGTCTATCAGATCAACTACCTGCGTTGCATCGGCTGCGGGCTGTGCATCGAGGCCTGCCCCACCCGGGCACTGACGATGACCAACGACTACGAGATGGCCGACGACAACCGCGCCGACCTCATCTACGAAAAGGACCGGCTGCTGGCGCCGCTGCTGCAGGACATGCTCGCGCCGCCGCACCCCCGGGCCCCCGGCGCCACCGACAAGGATTACTACCAGGGCAACGTCACCGCGAACGGCCTGCGCGAAACCGAGAACGCCGGGGAATCCCGGTGACTGGGGTAACGGGCCAGCTCCTGGCTTCCAATTTGGCTTCTGAGACGATCGTCCGCACCTCCACCGGTGAGGCGGTGGCGTTCTGGGTGCTGGGAGCGCTGGCGCTGATCGGGGCGATCGGGGTGGTGCTGGCGGTCAACGCCGTGTACTCGGCGATGTTCCTGGCGATGACGATGATCATCCTGGCGGTGTTCTACATGATCCAGGACGCGCTGTTTCTGGGCGTCGTCCAAGTCGTGGTCTACACCGGCGCGGTGATGATGCTGTTCTTGTTCGTGCTGATGCTGATCGGCGTGGACTCCGCGGAATCCCTGAAGGAGACGCTGCACGGCCAGCGCATCGCCGCCGTCCTGGCCGGCGTGGGGTTCGGCGTTCTGCTGATCGCCGCCATCGGCGCCGGCGCGACCGGCGGCTTCGCCGGGCTGACCACCGCCAACGCGAACGGCAATGTGGAAGGGCTTGCCGCGCTGATCTTCTCCCGGTACGTCTGGGCGTTCGAACTCACCAGCGCGCTGCTGATCACCGCGGCCCTAGGGGCGATGGTACTGGCACACCGCGAACGTTTCGAGCGGCGTAAGACGCAGCGGGAGCTCTCGCAGGAGAGATTCCAGGCCGGTCGGCACCCCACCCCGATGCCCAGCCCCGGCGTCTACGCGCGCCACAACGCCGTCGACGTGGCCGCGCTGCTGCCGGACGGTTCGTACTCGGAGCTGTCGGTGTCGCCGATCCTGCGCAGCCGCGGCGCCGACGGTAAGGAAACGCCCTCCCGTCAGGCGAGCCCCTCCCTATCACAAGGCGGCACCTCATGAATCCGGCCAATTACCTCTATCTTTCGGCCCTGCTGTTCACCATCGGCGCGTCGGGTGTGCTGTTGCGACGCAACGCCATCGTGATGTTCATGTGCGTCGAGCTGATGCTGAACGCGGTGAACCTGGCGTTCGTCACGTTCGCGCGGATGCACGGCCACCTGGACGGGCAGATGATCGCGTTCTTCACGATGGTGGTGGCCGCGTGCGAGGTCGTCGTCGGCCTGGCGATCATCATGACGATTTTCCGTGCCCGCAAGTCGGCGTCGGTCGACGACGCGAACCTACTCAAAGGCTAACGACGCCAACATGACTCACTACACCTGGCTGCTGGTGGCGCTTCCGCTGGCGGGTGCCGCGATCCTGTTGTTCGGCGGGCGACGCACCGACGCCTGGGGCCACTGGCTGGGCTGCGCCACCGCCCTCGCGGCGTTCGGCGTCGGCCTGAGCCTACTCAACGAGCTGCTCGGCCGCGGCGCGGACGACCGCGTTATCCACCAGACGGTGTTCACCTGGATCCCGGTCGGCCAACTGCAGGTGGACCTCGGCATGCAGATCGACCAGCTCTCGGTGTGTTTCGTGCTGCTGATCTCGGGGGTCGGGTCGCTGATCCACATCTATTCGGTCGCCTACATGGCCGAAGACCCGGACCGCCGAAGGTTTTTCGGCTACCTCAACCTGTTCCTCGCCTCGATGCTGCTGCTGGTGGTCGCCGACAACTACGTGGTCCTCTACGTCGGGTGGGAAGGCGTGGGCCTGGCCTCCTACCTGCTCATCGGGTTCTGGTACCACAAGCCCACGGCGGCTACCGCCGCCAAGAAGGCGTTCGTGATGAACCGCGTCGGGGACGCCGGGCTCGCTTTGGGAATGTTCTTGATGTTCAGCACCTTCGGCACGCTGTCCTACGCCGGGGTGTTCGGCGGTGCGCCCGCCGCAGGCCGCGGCGCGCTGACGGCAATGGGGTTGCTGCTGCTGCTGGGTGCCTGCGCCAAGTCCGCGCAGGTCCCGCTGCAGGCCTGGTTGGGTGACGCCATGGAGGGCCCCACCCCGGTGTCCGCGCTGATCCACGCCGCCACCATGGTGACCGCCGGCGTCTACCTCATCGTGCGCTCCAACCCGCTCTACAACCTGGCGCCCGATGCTCAGACCGCCGTCGTCGTCGTCGGCGCCGTCACGCTGTTGCTCGGGGCGTTCATCGGCTGCGCCAAGGACGACATCAAGCGCGCGCTGGCGGCATCCACGATGAGCCAGATCGGCTACATGGTGCTGGCCGCCGGATTGGGCCCGGCCGGTTACGCGTTCGCGATCATGCATCTGCTCACCCACGGCTTCTTCAAGGCGGGCTTGTTCCTCGGCTCCGGCGCGGTGATCCACGCGATGCACGAGGAACAGGACATGCGCCGCTACGGTGGCCTGCGCGCGGCGCTGCCGATCACCTTCGCCACCTTCGGCCTCGGGTATCTGGCGATCATCGGCGTGCCGCCATTCGCGGGCTTCTTCTCCAAGGACGCCATCATCGAGGCGGCGCTGGGCGCCGGCGGCGTCCGCGGTTATGTGCTGGGCGGGGCGGCGCTGCTGGGCGCGGGCGTCACCGCGTTCTACATGACCCGCGTCATGCTGATGACGTTCTTCGGCAGAAAGCGTTGGGCGCCAAACACTCATCCGCACGAGGCGCCCGGCCTGATGACGTGGCCGATGATCCTGCTCGCCGTCGGCTCGGTGTTCTCCGGGGGGCTGCTGGCGTGGCGGGGCACCCTGCAACGCTGGCTCGAGCCGGTCGTCGGTAAGCACGAAGAGGTGACCCACGCCTTCCCCGCCTGGGCGAACACCGCGCTGGCGCTGGGCGTGGTTATCGTCGGGATCGCGGTGGCCTACCGGTTGTACGCGAACGCCGAAATCCCCAGGGTGGCGCCGCTTGCGGTGTCACCGCTCACGACGGCCGCACGCAGAGACTTCTATGGCGACGCCTTCAACGAGGAGGTGTTCATGCGCCCCGGCGCGGAACTGACCCAAGCGCTCGTCGACGTCGACAACGCGGGGGTGGACGGTTCCGTCAACGCGCTCGCCGCGCTGGTAAGCCGAACTTCGAATCGCCTGCGGGGGCTGCAAACCGGCTTCGCCCGCAACTACGCATTGTCGATGCTGACGGGCGCGGTCCTGGTGATCGCGCTGATCCTGGCGGTGAAACTGTGGTGAAAAATCTGCCCTGGCTGAGCATCCTGTGGCTGCTGCCGCTGGCCGGTTCGGTGCTCGTCATCCTGCTGCCGCCGGGACTGCGCCGGCTCGCCAAGTGGACCGGCCTGGTCTTCGGCGTCCTCACGCTGGCGGTCGCGATCGTCGTCACCCTCGGCTTCAAGTCGGGTGGCACCACTTACCAGTTCGTCGAAAGCCATTCCTGGATACCGGCGTTCGGCGCCACCTACTCGCTCGGAGTGGACGGCATCGCGGTGGTGCTGGTGCTGCTCACGGCGGTGCTGATCCCGGTGCTGCAGGTGGCCGGCTGGAACGATGGCGGAGAACGCAGCCCTCGCGGCGTGCACGCCTACGTCGCCCTGACGCTGGCCATCGAGTCGATGGTGCTGATCTCGGTGGTCGCGCTGGATGTGTTGCTCTTCTACGTCTTCTTCGAGGCCATGCTCATCCCGATGTACTTCCTGATCGGGGGCTTCGGCGGCGGGGCCGGCAGGTCACGCGCGGCGGTGAAGTTCTTGCTGTACAACCTGTTCGGTGGGCTGATCATGCTGGCCGCCGTGATCGGCCTGTACGTGGTGACCGCGCAGCACGGTTCGGGCACCTTCGACTTCCGCGAGATCGTCGCCGGCGTGGCCTCCGGCCGCTACGGGGCCGACTCCGCGGTGTTCAAGGCGCTGTTCCTGGGTTTCATGTTCGCGTTCGCCATCAAGGCGCCGCTCTGGCCGTTCCACCGCTGGCTGCCCGACGCCGCGGTGGAGGCCACCCCGGCCACCGCGGTGCTGATGATGGCGGTGATGGACAAGGTCGGCACCTTCGGCATGCTGCGCTACTGCCTGCAGCTGTTCCCCGGCGCCTCAACCTATTTCCGGCCCCTGATCGTCGTGCTGGCCGTCATCGGTGTCATCTACGGCGCGGTCGTGGCCATCGGGCAGACCGACATCATGCGCCTGATCGCCTACACCTCCATCTCTCACTTCGGGTTCATCATTCTCGGCATCTTCGTGATGACGAGCCAGGGGCAAAGCGGGTCGACGCTGTACATGCTCAACCACGGCCTGTCCACGGCGGCGGTGTTCCTGATCGCGGGGTTCCTGATATCCCGGCACGGCAGCCGGAAGATCGCCGATTACGGCGGGGTGCAGAAGGTGGCGCCCATCCTGGCGGGGACGTTCCTCGTCTCGGCGATGGCCACCCTGTCGCTTCCCGGTCTGGCGCCCTTCATCAGCGAATTCCTGGTCCTGCTGGGCACTTTCAACCGGTACTGGCTGGCCGCCGCCTTCGGTGTCACCGCGCTGGTGTTGTCCGCCATCTACATGCTGTGGCTCTACCAGCGCATGATGACCGGACCGGTGGCCTCCGGCAACGAGAAGATCGGCGACCTGCGGGCGCGCGAATTGCTCGTCGTCGCACCGTTGATCGCGTTGTTGTTCGTCCTCGGGGTTTACCCGAAGCCGGTGCTGGACATCATCAACCCCGCCGTCGAGAACACGATGACCACCATCGGTCAGCATGATCCCGCGCCGAGCGTGCCGGCGGTCAACCGCGCACCCCGGACAGCCGAAGGACCGCGATAATGACCCTCCCCACCCCCAGCATCGAGTACTTCCTGCTCTGCCCGACGCTCATCGTGTTCGGTGTCGCCGTGGTCGGCGTCCTCGCGGAAGCCTTCCTGCCGAGGCGGATTCGCTATGGCGCCCAGGTGACACTGGCCTTGGCCGGTTTGGTCGCAGCCTTCGTCGCGGTGATCGCGGTGAGCCGCTCCGTCCCGGCCTCCGGCCGCGCGACGGTGCTGGGCGCGATGGCCGTCGACCGGCCGACCCTCTACCTACAGGGCACGGTGCTGCTGGTCGCGGTGCTGGCGGTCATCTTCATCGCCGAACGCACGCAAGCCAAGGCGGACAGCAAGGTCGCCGCGGGGGTGGGCGCCGCCGGGTCGGTCGGCCTGGATTCCTTCACCCCGCAGGCGTCCGCGGTCCCGGGCAGCGACGCCGAGCGCGACGCGGAGCGGGCCGGGGCCGCGCAGACGGAGCTGTTCCCACTGGCGATGCTGTCCGTCGGCGGCATGATGGTCTTCCCCGCATCCAACGACCTGTTGACGATGTTCGTTGCGCTGGAAGTTCTTTCGCTGCCGCTGTACCTGATGTGCGGCCTGGCCCGTCATCGGCGCCTGCTGTCGCAGGAGGCGGCGATGAAGTACTTCCTGTTGGGCGCCTTCTCGTCGGCGTTCTTCCTGTACGGCGTGGCGCTGCTGTACGGCGCGACCGGCACGCTGTTGCTGACCGGCATCCGGGATGCGCTGGCGGCGCACAGGGACACCTCGATGGCGTTGGTGGGCGTCGCGCTGCTGTCGGTCGGCCTGCTGTTCAAAGTGGGTGCGGTCCCGTTCCATTCGTGGATTCCGGACGTCTACCAGGGCGCGCCCACGCCCATCACCGGGTTCATGGCGGCCGCCACCAAGGTCGCGGCCTTCGGCGCGCTGCTGCGGGTCGTCTACGTCGCGCTGCCGCCTCTGCACGATCAATGGCGCCCGGTGCTGTGGACCATCTCGATCCTCACCATGGCGGTGGGCACCATCACCGCGGTTAACCAAACCGACGTCAAGCGGATGCTCGCCTACTCCTCGGTCGCCCACGTCGGGTTCATCCTCACCGGCGTGATCGCCGACAACCAGGCGGGGCTCTCGTCCACGCTGTTCTACCTGCTCGCCTACAGCTTCAGCACCGTCGGCGCGTTCGCGATCGTGAGCCTGATCCGCGATGCCGACGGCGTCGAGGACGCCACCCTGTCGCACTGGGCGGGACTCGGGCAGCGCTCACCGATTGTGGGCGTGATGTTTTCGATGTTCCTGCTGGCCTTCGCCGGCATCCCGCTGACGAGCGGATTCGTCAGCAAGCTCGCCGTGTTCAAGGCCGCGGCGCAGGGCGGCGCGGCGCCGCTGGTGATCATCGGTGTGGTGGCCAGTGGGATTGCGGCCTACTTCTACGTGCGGGTGATCGTGTCGATGTTCTTCACCGAGGCAACCGACGACACCCCCCACGTGGTGGCGCCGGGGATTTTGAGCAAGGCCGCGATCGCCGTCTGCGCCGCGATCACCGTGGCGCTGGGCATCTTCCCGCAGCCGGTGCTCGACCTCGCCGACCAGGCCGCCCAGCTGCTGCACTGAGATCAGCCGAGGAACGGGCGCACGGCCAGCACGTAGACGGCCAGGGCGGCCAGCGGCGCGGCCAGCGGCAACCACGGCAGTTGCAGCGGGAACGACGTCGCGACCAATCCGGCGAACGTGAACCCAACGGCGCCAACGGCTGTCGGCCAGCTGCCCAGCACCACACCGGCCGACCCGCCGACCGCGTGGCGGCATACCAGGTAGGAGGCGGCGCTCAGCCCCGACAGCGCGACGAACACGAGCGGCGGGTCGGACAGCACGATGGTGACCACCGATAGCAGCACCGCAAGCGTTGCGGCTGGACGAAATGCCGTCCCCGCCACCACCGCGCCCAGGGCCGTGGCCCAAGCGGCCACGGCACGTCCGTGCGTGCCGTCAGCGGCCAATCCGACCATCAGCAGGCCGAACGCGATTGAGAACACCGGGGCCCACAGCCGCGGCAGTGCCGCCTTCTCGTCGCTAACCACCGAGCCGCCCCCGGATCCTGCGGCGGCGGTCCGGCAGCACACCCATGGACTGCTCCAGCCCGCTATCCCCTTGCCAAGACACGATGTCGACGCCCACGGTGGCCATGTCGCGATACATGGCGGAGCGCTGCAGCGTCCACATCCGGTCCACCAGGGGATCCTGCTCGCCCTCGAACGGGGAGCTGTCGAGGATGTCCACGGCGATGACGACATGGCCCCGCTTGCGGAGGTCGATCAACGCGAGCGCGAATTCGGTATCGAGCAGCGTGGAGAACGCGATGACGATCGCGCCGGCGGGAACAGCCGCGCGCGGCGCCAACGTGCCCGTTGTCTTCTCGAATCGGTCGCCCGCACCGAGCACCGTGTCGAGGACCCGATAGAACTGGCGCTGCCCGATGTCGGCGCCCAGCCAGCGCGGGCGGTTGCCGCCCAGGGCGACGATTCCGGCGCGGTCCCCGTGGCGCAGCGCGGTCTGTACGACCTGCGCGGCGCCCCGAACCACGCGCTCGGTGGCGCGGGTCGCGGGGCCCAACGGCTGGCGGTAGGTGTCGATCAGCACCACCACGTCGGCGGCGCGGTCGGTGAGCCGCTGAGTCACGTGTAGCTGGCCGCGACGCGCGCTCACCGGCCAATTCACCGCGCGCAGTTGGTCTCCCGGCACGTAGGCGCGGATGTCGGCGTATTCGACGCCGGGGCCGACATGCCGGGTGAGGTGGGCGCCCAGGCGGTCGAGCAGCTCGGTCTGCGGGATGGGCGTCGACTGCGGGGGCGTCAGGGGAAAGACAATGACTTCGGCGGCGTCGACCGTCGCCGTCCCGTACAGCAGCCCGCCGCGCGCGACCGCGTCGACCCGGGCCCGGATGAAGTACCGGCCCCAGCGTTGCGCCGTTGCCGCAACCCGTTTGCTCCGGCGGGAGTCCGAGTCGAGAACTTCGAGCTGCAACCCCTCCACGGGCGGAACCGTGACCTCGACCGCCGAAAACCCCGTTGCCTCGCCCTCTTCCGTCGCCCAGATGCGCAGCTGGGCGCGGTCGTCTTCAAAGCACCGCTGCGCATCGGGATCGCCGTGCACGCGGATCGTCGGCACGGGTCGTTGCCAGCTGATCGAGCACAGCACGCCCAGCAGCGGCGCCGCGAACGCGATCAGCTGCCACCGCGCGCCGATCACCGCGACCGCGAGCGCCAGCCCCGCGCAGCTGGCCATCGCCCGCGTCAAGTGCGATGCGCGCCAGCGGAACTCAACCGGAGACTGGGTCACGTGTCGCCGTGGCCCGTGCGGGGCACCGGTAAGCGGCGCAACAACTCCCCGACCACGTCGGCACCCTGAATCTTGCGCACCCACATCTCCGGGCGCAAGGTGATCCGGTGCGCGACCGCCGGGACGGCGAGCGCCTTGACGTCCTCGGGGATCACATAGTCCCGGCCGAGCAAGAGGGCGCGGGCGCGGGCGAGTTGAACCAGGTCGAGCTCGGCGCGCGGGCTGGCGCCGACCGCCACCTGCGGATGGTGGCGCGTGGCATTCGCCAGCGACACCACGTAGTGCAACACGTCCTCGTGCACGGTCACCTGCTCGACCGATTCGCGCATCGCGAGCAGGTCGTGCGCATCCACCACCTGATTGACGGTCGGTTCCACCGACCCGCGTTCGAGGCGCCGGCGCAACATCGCGGCCTCGTCACGCTCGGACAGGTAGCGCAGTTCCAGGCGGATCGCGAACCGGTCCAGCTGCGCTTCCGGCAGCGGATAGGTGCCCTCGTACTCGATTGGATTGTCGGTCGCGAGCACGACGAAAGGCTTTGGCAGCTGGTGTGTTTCACCGTCAATGCTGACCTGGCCTTCGGCCATCGCCTCGAGCAGCGCCGCCTGGGTCTTGGGCGGCGTACGGTTGATCTCGTCGGCGAGCAACAGGTTGGTGAAGATCGGCCCCGCCCGGAACGCGAAACGGCCTGACTGCATGTCGTAGATCGTCGAGCCGAGCAGGTCCGCGGGCAGCAGGTCCGGGGTGAATTGCACGCGGGTGAATTGCAGCCCCAGCGCCGCGGCGAACGACCTGGCGATCAGCGTCTTCCCCAGGCCAGGCAGGTCTTCGATCAGAACGTGACCGCGGGCGAGCACCGCGATGAGGATGAGGGTGAGCGCGGAACGCTTGCCCACCACCACCCGCTCGATCTCGTCGAGCACCGCCTCGCAGTGCGCTGTGGTTCTTGCCGCCGGCAGCGTCATACCTGTTCCAACTTTCGCAGAATCTCTTCCAGCGTTGCACGGCCGGGACCGGGTCGCCGGTCGCCGGTCCGCGCGACGTTGTTCGGATTAACCCATTCCCACAGTTCGTCCCCGAACAGCATTTGACCGCCCGTCTGATACGCGACGGGATCTTTGGATCGTCGCTCGCCGGTGGTCATCTCGTATCTGCGCGCGAGCATCGGGCGCAGGTGCCGGTCCCAGTCCACCCGGGTCGACTCCGACCACCGGATCGTCGTCTCGGTGTTGGAAAGCCAACGGCGCAGCGAATCCCCGAGATCGTCGGGATCCGCTTCCGGTTCGGGCCGCATTCCGCGTCCCAGGACGCGACGGACGGTGAGCAGCACCAGAGCCAGGGCGCCACCCGCCGCAACTAGCACCAATTGGCGGTCGTGCTGCATCAGCGCCAGCAGCTCGATTCCGACGATGAGGCAGATGCCCAGGGACAGTGTCTTTTTCATACGGGACTCCGGGAGCTCAGCTCGTCGAGAACCATCTCGAGCACGCGCACCGCCACGTCCCGGTGGCCCTCGTTCATCACGTGCGGGCTGAATCGCGCCTCGGCGAACAGATTCACCAATTGCACGGCGTTATCGGCCTGCAGCGCATGGTGTTCGACCGCCCGGGCCAACACCTCGGTCGGGGTGTCGAAGTCCTGCGGGGCGGCACCGGGCACATTGGCGAGTTCGCGTTCCATCGCCGCATAACAGGCGATGATCGCCTCGCGGGGTTCCCGGCTGAGGTCGGTCATCTCGGCCAGCCCCCGCTCGGCCGCCCGCACCAGAGATTCCGAACGTGTCGGCGGCGCCGGGGATTCGGTGTGATCGTCGATGACGGCGCCCGGCGTCACCGCGCGCCACCGCCGGCGCGACAGGACGACGCTTCCCGTGATGATGATCAGCATCATCGGGACGGTGGCGGCGAGCAGGATGCCGAACATGTCCCCGTTCGCAGAATGCGGCCGCTGCGGCGCCGGGGCGTTGCCATGTTCGGCCGGCGCGGCGTCGGTCGTCTGTGGCGGCTGCGCCTGACCGATACCGTGCGGCGCGAACAGGCGGGACGCCAGCAGCACGATCAGCAGCCAGGCCACGATGACCGCCAGCGCGATCAGCACCACGCGCCAGCTCGGCCGGCCCCTGCCGGTGCCGAGCATCTCGGACAGCTGGGCCGCCTGCGGCGCCGCCGCGCGCGGGTCACGCAACCGCGCGATCACCGCGATCGCCACCAGCGCGAGCGTCACGCCGAGGGCGGCCACCACGAATATCAGCGCCGCACGGCTACCGGCGGCATCGCCGCGCTCCTCGTGGTGGGCGGCGGGCAGGTAACCCCGCAGCGCGGCGGAGACGACGAGCAGCAGCACGATCAGGGCGACGACCCGCCCCGTGGGCTTGTCCATACCGGGCATTGGCACACCACTCGACCGTTGTTGCGGCACTGGCCTTGCCTCATCCTGGCACGTCAGGCAGGGGTTATCCACAGTCGGAGATCCATCCACAAAACCGCGCTCGGGTCCTGGTTTCCAAACACATGTCCGATCGCGTTGGGTTGTGGGGTTCCGGATGAGCGCCGAACAGGCACGAGGGCGGATAGGCGCCGCTCTCGACGTGATCGACGCCGCCCACGAAGTGCTGCGGACGGCCTCATCGGATGGGGTCGGCATCGACTTGCGGGTCGAGGTCGCCGAGCGGCCGGAAACTCAGGAACGCAACAACCGGCGGCTGATGTACCGGTTTTTCGCGGAGATCGCCCACCCGCCTCACCCGCCGCTTCCGGCTCGCGGCCCGGATCCGGCCTCGGCGGTCGCCGAGCGGCGATCCGGATCCGCCCGATGCGGACGAGGGCTGACGCGCCGCGCGCGTCTCGCCAAGCGGCCCAGCCCGGTGGGACACTACGGTTCGTGCCGCCATACCGCGATGTCGCAGCGTTCGACGATCGTGCCGCCGGCTACGACCGCGGGTGGCGCGGGCGGCTGCATCACGAGATCGCCGACCGCACCGCGCAGCTGGCCGTGGCGACGGTAACCGCTCCCGAGTACGTGCTCGACGTGGGGTGCGGCACGGGTTACCTGTTGCAACGGCTGGCTCGCCGCTACCCGAACGCCAAGCACCTGGCCGGGATCGATCCCGCCCCGCAAATGGTCGCGGCCGCAAGGGCCCTCGCGCGCGACCCGCGACTGAGCTTCACTCGCGGAGTGGCTGAGGAGCTCAACTATGCCGACCGCGCCTTCGACCTGGTGGTCAGCACCACGTCATTCGATCACTGGTCCAACCAACTGGCGGGCCTGTTGGAGTGCGCCCGGGTGCTGCGGCCCGGCGGAAGCCTGGTGCTCGTCGACCAGTTTTCGCTGTGGCTGGTGCCGACCCTGGCCCTCGGCCGTCGCGGCAAGGCCCGCACCCGCCACCGCGCCGAGAAGCTGCTGCTGCAGGCCGGATTCCAGTCCCCCAAATGGCAGCGGCTGCAAGCCGTGATCATCAACGCGGTCACGGCGAAGACGCGGGCCTAGTCCGGCTCGAAGGGCCGGAGGCTGCCGTCGAGCACCTGCAGATGGCCGATCGTGCGTCCCGTGACCTTGGCGGGATCGACCAGCGTCAATTCGACTGCCGCTCGGGCGAATTCGTCGGCCGCGGCGGTTTCGTCGAACTCGCGGGCATAGTAGGCCAGCCCCGGCGTGAGGATCGGTTTCGACGGCGACAGGGCATTGACCGCGATGTGGTGATCGGCGAGATCGTATGCCGCGCACTGGGTCAGATGCTCCAGCGCCGCCTTGGATCCGCCATAGCCGGGCAGCACGCCGCCGCTGCGGTCGGGGTACGGCCCGTCGCCGGGGATCCTCGATGCGACCGAGGTGACGTTGATGATCGACCCACCGCCCGCTTCGATCATGTCCGGGCTCACCAGCTGCATCAGCTCGTACGCGGCGAAGACCGCGATCTCGAAATGCCTGCGATACGCGGCGAGCGGAATGCTGACGAATCCCGGCCAGCCGGGTTTGGCGGCGCCGCCCGCCGGCTGGGCGGCCTTGGCGCGTGGTTCGGAGCCGGGCGCCGGGGGGCGTCCGGGCGCGGTAAAGGCCGCGTTGTTCACCAGGATCGTGATGGGCCCCAGGGCTTCTCGCGCCTCAGCCACCAGCCGGGCGATGTCCTCACGGTCGGTCAGGTCGGCCCGGATCGCGACCGCCCGTCCGCCGGCCGCGTCGATGTCGGCGACCGTTTCTCCGATGGTGCCGGGCAACCGCTCGTCCCATACCTGTTCGGTGCGGCCCGCCACCGCGACGGCGGCGCCCTCCGCCGCGAGGGCCAGCGCGATCGCCCGGCCCAGTCCGCGGCTGCCGCCGGTGACGATGGCGGCCCGCCCCGCCAGCCGCCCCGTCATCGCTTCACCCCGTGCACGACGATGGCGGTGGTCTGCTCCACCCACGCATCGTCGAGTTCGTCCTCCGGACGCAGCAGCATGCGCAGCATCGTGGCACCCCCGATCAACTCGATCAACCGGTCCGGGTCCACGTCCGGATGCGCTTCGCCCCGGTCGACGGCGTCACTCAGCCGCACCCGCACCGTCGCGAACAGGTCCGCGAACCGCGACATCACCCGGGCGTTCAAGGCAGGGTCGGCCGTCATGTCGGCCACCAGGCCCGGCAGGGCGGCGCGAACGACCGGGGTGGTGAAGACGTCGCGCGTGGCCTCGATCATCATGCGGATGTCGGCGGCGATGTTCCCGGCCGGCGACTCCAGCGCGGTGGGCGCCACCGGGAAGGCCGCCTCGTGCACCAATTCGGCCTTGCTCGACCACCGGCGGTACAACGCCGACTTCGTCGTTCCCGCGCGCTCGGCGACCGCCGCCAGGCTCAGATTTGAATAGCCCATTTGGACAAGCAGTTCCGCGGTGGCCGATAGGATGGCCGAGTCGATGCGCGGGTCCCGCGGGCGGCCGGCACCGGGGGCCTTGTCAAGGGCGGACGGGTCTGCTTTCATATCGCTACCTACCGTATCGTAATTGCCGCGCCGAAGTCTCAAAGAGAATCAAGTCTCAAAGAATGGGAGGCACCCGTGGCCAACGAACCCGTGCTGGACAAGGTCGACCGGCTGCAGCGCTCCAGCCGAGACGTCACGACGCTGCCCGCCGTGATGTCCAAATGGCTGTCGACCGTCCTGCCCGCCGGAGCGATGCCGGAGGTGACGGTCGAGAGCGGCGTCGACTCGACGGGCATGTCGTCGGAAACCATCATCCTCTCTACTCGTTGGCAAGAGGGCGGGAAGCCCGTCGAGCAGAAACTCGTGACCAGGGTTGCGCCCGCCGCCGAAGACGTGCAGGTTTTCCCAACCTACCGGCTTGACCACCAATTCGAGGTCATCCGAAAGGTCGGTGAACTCACCGACGTACCCGTCCCGCCGGTGCGCTGGCTCGAGCCGACCGGCGAAGTGCTGGGCACCCCCTTCTTCGTGATGGATTACGTCGAGGGCGTGGTCCCGCCCGACGTCATGCCCTACACGTTCGGCAACAACTGGTTCGCCGACGCCCCCGCCGAACGTCAGCGCGAGCTACAGGACGCGACCGTCGGGGTGCTGGCCAAGTTGCATTCAATCCCCAACGCGGAGAACACCTTCGGCTTTCTCTCCGATAGCCGAGACGGTGACACCGCGCTGCGCCGGCACTTCAACTGGGTGCGGTCCTGGTACGACTTCTCAGTCCCCGACATCGGCCGCTCGCCGCTGCTGGAACGAACCTTCACCTGGCTGGAGGACAACTGGCCGGCCGAATCGGCCGCGCGCGAACCCGTGCTGCTCTGGGGCGACGCCCGGGTGGGCAACGTGCTGTACCGCGACTTCGAGCCGGTCGCGGTGCTGGACTGGGAAATGGTCACGCTCGGGCCGCGCGAGCTCGACGTGGCGTGGATGATCTACGCGCACATGGTGTTTCAAGAACTGACCGGCCTGGCCGGCCTGCCTGGCCTGCCGGAGGTGATGCGTGAGGACGACGTCCGCGCCACCTATCAGCGACTGACCGGCGTGGAAGTGGGTGACCTGCGCTGGTTCTACGTGTATTCGGGCGTCATGTGGGCCTGCGTGTTCATGCGCACCGGGGCGCGCCGGGTGCATTTCGGCGAAACCGAGAAACCCGACGATGTCGAGTCGCTGTTCTACCACGCCGGGTTGATGCGGCGTTTAATCGGAGAGGATCAGTAATGCTCGGACCGCTGGACGAGTTCCCGGTACATCAGATCCCGCAGCCGATCGCGTGGCCGGGTTCCTCGGACCGCAACTTCTACGATCGCTCCTACTTCAACGCCCACGACCGCACCGGAAACATCTTTGTCATCAGCGGCATCGGCTACTACCCCAACCTGGGTGTCAAGGACGCGTTCTTCCTCGTCCGGCGCGGGGACACGCAGACGGCGGTGCACCTGTCTGACGCCATCGACCAGGATCGCCTCAATCAGAGGGTCAACGGCTACCGGATCGAGGTCATCGAGCCGCTGCACAAGCTGCGTCTGGTCCTCGACGAAACCGAGGGCATCGCAGCCGATCTCACCTGGGAGGGACTGTTCGACGTCGTGCAGGAACAGCCGCACCTGATGCGGTCCGGCAACCGGGTGACGCTGGACGCTCAGCGGTTCGCCCAGCTCGGCAGCTGGAGCGGCCGCATCGCCGTCGACGGTGAGGAGATTGCCGTCGACCCCGCGACCTGGCTCGGCAGCCGCGACCGGTCGTGGGGCATCCGGCCGATCGGCGAGCCCGAGCCGGCGGGCCGGCCGGCCGACCCGCCGTTCGAGGGCATGTGGTGGCTGTACGTGCCGATGGCGTTCGACGACTTCGCCATCGTGCTGATCATCCAGGAGGAGCCCAACGGCTTCCGCTCGCTCAACGACTGCACCCGGATCTGGCGCGACGGCCGCGTGGAGCAGCTGGGCTGGCCGCGGGTCAAGATCCACTACCGCTCCGGCACCCGCATTCCCACCGGAGCGACCATCGACGCCACCGCCCCCGACGGCACCGAAGTCCACTTCGACGTCGAGTCCAAGCTGCCGGTGCCCATCCACGTCGGCGGCGGCTACGGTGGCGACTCGGACTGGCTGCACGGCATGTGGAAGGGCGAGAAGTTCGTCGAGCGCCTGACGTATGACATGACCGACCCGGCGATCGTCGCGCGGTCCGGTTTCGGCGTGATCGACCACGTCGGCCGGGCGGTATGCCGCGACGGCGATCGCGAGCCGATGGAGGGCTGGGGCCTTTACGAACACGGCGCGCTGGGCCGCCACGACCCCTCCGGGTTCTCCGACTGGCTCACCGTCGCCCCCTAGTCAGCCCGCGAACGTCGAGGAGTTCCGGGATTCTCGGGCCATCTCGCGCAACAAATCGACGTTCGCGGGTGTCGGGCAATTGCCCGACGAAATCGCGGAAATTGGGGTTGACTGGTGCGCGTGCCAAATCCGCCGTGGATTGTCGACGTTGTCGTGGTCGGCGCAGGCTTTGCTGGAATCGCCGCGGCGCGCGAGCTAGCCCGCCAGGGCCATGACGTAGTCGTCTTCGAGGGCCGCGACCGCGTCGGCGGCCGGTCGTTCACCGGCAGCGTGGCGGGATTGCCCGCCGACCTGGGGGGCACGTTCGTCGGCCCGACCCAGGACGCGGTCCTGGCCCTGGCGGCCGAACTCGACGTCCCCACCATCCCGACCCACCACGACGGCAAGAACGTGATCCACTGGCGCGGCTGGACGCATTCCTATCGCGGCACCATCCCCAAGCTTTCGTTGACCGGGCTGCTCGACATCGGCCGGTTGCGTTGGCAATTCGACCGGATCGCCCGCAGCATCCCGCTGTCGGCCCCGTGGGACGCGCGCCGGGCGCACGAGCTCGACGGCGTGTCGCTCGGCGGCTGGCTGCGCTCGGTACACGCCACCGCGTCGTCGCACGACCTGCTGGCGATCGTGTCCCGGGTGACCTGGGGATGCGAACCAGACGACGTGTCGATGCTGCACGCGGCGCGCTACACGCACGCCGCCGGCGGGCTGGATCGGCTGCTCGACGTCGAAAACGGTGCCCAACAGGACCGTTTTCCGGGCGGCACCCAGCAGATCGCCGAGGCCGCGGCCGCCGAGTTGGGCGCCCGGGTCGTGCTCAACGCGCCGGTCCGCCGCATCGACCGGCACGGCGCAGGTGTAACGGTCACCACCGACATCGGCCAGGCGGAAGCCGGATTCGTCGTCGTCGCGGTCCCGCCCGCCCATCGCGCATCGATCGAATTCGCCCCTCCGCTGCCCGCCGAGTACCAACAACTCGCCCGGCACTGGCCACAGGGCCAGCTCAGCAAGGCCTACGCGGCTTATTCCACACCGTTTTGGCGGACCAACGGCTTCTCCGGCCAGGCGTTGTCCGACACGGGGCCGGTTTTCATCACCTTCGACGTCAGTCCGCACGCCGACGGGCCGGGCGTCCTGATGGGCTTCGTCGACGCGCGCACCTTCGACTCCCTTTCCCCCGAGCAGCGTCGCCATGACACGTTGCGCTGCTTTGCGACGCTGTTCGGTGACGACGCCCTGAAGCCGCTCGACTATGTCGATCACCGTTGGGGCGCAGAACAATTCGCGCCCGGCGGTCCCACCGCCGCGGTCCCTCCGGGCTCGTGGACACGGTTCGGGCCGTGGCTGCGCGAGCCGGTCGGCCCCATTCACTGGGCCGGGACCGAGACCGCGGACGAATGGACCGGGTTCCTCGATGGCGCCGTCAGGTCCGGCCAGCGGGCGGCCGCCGAGATCACCGCCTTGCTATGAACTGATCCGCACGTCCTGGCTCACCGACTCGGCGAGTAACCGCAGGTGGCGGTTCACCTCGCGCGGGTGCTCCAGCATCGAGCAGTGACCGCCGGGCAGCTCGACCAGGCCGACGACGTTGGGCGCGGTCCCCGCGATCCTGCGGGCCTGGCTGATCGGGGTCAGCCGGTCGCGTTCGCTGCCGATGACCAGCGTCGGCACCGTCAAACCGTCCAGCTCCAGGTATCGCGACCCCAACGCGGCGACCAGCATCCTGGCGCAACCGGCGCGCCCCGCCGGCGATGTCTGTTCGAAGAACTGGTGGACGATCCTGGCGACGCTGGGGTCGGCTTCCCTGCCCACCGCCAGCATCCCGACCAGGTAGCGGCTCGGGATGCGGGCAGCGGTAGGGATCGGGAACCCGCCGAACGCGTTGATCAGCGCGCGGCCGGCGACCACTCGGGCCGGTGACAGCCCGCGCGGCACCGACAGCAGCTGCACCTTGCGGACCAGATCCCCTGTTGTGGTGTTGATCAGCGCGACGGCGTCGGCGCGACGGCGGACCATGTGGCGGTAGCGCGCCGACCATGCGGCGATGGTGATGCCGCCCATGGAGTGGCCGGCCAGCACGGCGCGCTCGTGCGGCGCCAGCGTCGCATCCAGCACCGAATTCAGGTCGGATGCAAGGTGTTTCAGGCTGTACCCATTACGCCGGGGCATACCGCTGCGCCCATGGCCGCGGTGGTCGTAGGCGATCACCCGGTAGTCGTTGGCCAGGTCCGCGATCTGGTAGGCCCAGGCGCGGATGGTGCAGGTGATGCCGTGCGTCAGGACAATCGGATAGCCGTCGGGCGGCCCGAACACCTCGGCGTGCAACCGTGTGCCATCGGTCGCGTGGACGGCCACCGTCTGGCTCGGGGGCAGCACGTGGGGGTAGGGATCGACTGCGCGACCCGATCGTCGAGCACTCATCGTCGCCTCCCCCTCCAACGCGGCCTCGTCGCCGCAGTTAAGGACTGGCGCAAGTTTATCCCTAAGGTCCGTTCGGATTCGGTAAATCCGGCAAACCGTTGCGATGTGAGACGCTAACACCCGTGTACCCGATGTCCCGTCGGGAATTCATCGCGGCTACCGCGGGCGTGGTCGGCGGTGGGCTGATGGCCGCCTGCGCGCCGCACCATCCGCCATCCGCGCGGCCGCCCCGGCCGGATACCCGGTCGGTGCTCGTCATCGGCGCCGGGATGGCCGGCCTGTCGGCCGCCCGCGGCCTCGCCGATGCGGGGTGGCCGGTTCGCGTGATCGAAGCCCGCGACCGCATCGGCGGCCGGGTGCACACCGACCGCGACTGGGGCGTACCGCTCGAGATGGGCGCGTCGTGGATCCACGGCACCGCGGACAACCCGCTGGTGCAACTGGCGCGCCGCGCGGGGGCTCAGTTGGTCACGACCGACTATTACAGCTGGGCCAAGCTCGTGATCGATCCCAAACTTCCACCGCTCGACTACGACCCGACACTATGGCGCGTGTTCGTGGAGCGGGCGCGTTACCAAGTCGACGCCGGCAGCCTGGCGGCCGCCGTCAATGCCGCGGCAGGCGGCGAAGCGCTGTCCACCGCGGACCGCGCCCAGTTGGCCTTCTATCTCACCACCGAGATCGAGGACGAGTTCGCTGCCGACGCGGATCAGCTGTCCGCCATCACCTTTGACGAGGGCGACTACAGCGGCGGCGATCAGGTTGTCATCACGAACGGCTACCACGCCCTGCCGAAGCTGCTCGCCGACGGGTTGCGGGTCGAGTTGAACGCGCCGGTGACGGCGATCGCGCAACGCGACGACTCCGTCGTGGTCCGGACCAAAGATCGGACTTACCAGGGACCCGCCGCAATCGTCACCGTTCCGCTCGGCGTGCTGAAAGCCGGTGCTATCGCTTTCGATCCGCCCCTGCCCGACCCGTACCGCCGCGCGGTCGACGCCCTGGGCTTCGGCGTGCTGTCGAAGAGTTTCTTCCGGTTCAACCGGCGCGGCTGGACGGTGGACAACGCCTTCTATCAATACCTCGCCGCCGACGGCGGCCCGTGGGCCCAGTGGTTCAGCCTCCCGGCGACCGCGGGCCCAATCATATTGGCATTCAACGCCGGTGGCCGCGGCCGCGCCGTGGAGGCCTCCTCGCCCAGGGATCTGATGGCAACCGCGCTGCCGATCGCTCATCGGCTGTTCGGCGATGACATCTCCCCGGTCGAGGTCAAGACATCGGACTGGAGCGCCGACCCGTATGCGCGCGGCGCCTACTCTTTTCACGCCCCCGGCTCCGGCCTGGATGACCGGCGCCGGCTGCAGGAACCGATCAGCGACCGGCTTTACCTGGCGGGCGAGGCGGTCGGCGTCAACAATCCGGCCACGGTGCACGGCGCCATGGCCAGTGGCCGGTATGCCGCCGAGCAGTTGATGCGCCGGCTGGGCCGTTAGGAAGCCAGCCCGCGGAGCCCAGTCGACGCGTCCCGCTGCGGTTCCTGCTGCCGGGACGGGCCCGACACCAACCGACGGCGAGCCGTTGCGACGCCTTCGATATGCGCGAGGGCCGCAGGGACCGAGTCGGCGATGGGCAGGCCCAGTTCCGGCAGGACCCGGGTCAGCCGGCGCAGCGCCACGCCGCTGACGATGCTGCACCGCAGCCCGGCCCGCCGATGCTCCTCGCTGAGCACCAGCAGCGCTCGCAGGCCCGAGGCGGCAAGGAAGTCCAGACCGGCGAGGTCGAGGACCAACGGGGCCCTGAGCCGCGTAAAGCGGCGAATGGCCTCGGCGATGAGGGCGGTGTTGGATGCGTCGACCTCGCCTTCGAGGCGCAAGATGGTGGCCACACTACGGGCGTGAACCTGGATTTGCGCTCCGGCGCAGTCGATTTGGTAGCGGCTGCGAGGTTCTCCGAGCAGCCCGGGTGTATGTCGGTCGGGTGTACGAAGTTCGGTTGAAGCAGTCATGTTGAGTGCGCCCTTCAAGGGGATTGGAGTAGCAGGGCGAGCGACGACGGTGTCCGAATGGCGCCCGTTGGTAACGGCAGCTGGGGACTCAACCTGGCTACAGCCTACCGGGTGTAGCGGCCGCCCGTACGCACAAGCGACGCCGCGCGCCCACCAGGCGATCCGGAATCGGCGCTCAACCAGGCGGTTTCGCTTCGACTCTGGGTGCGGAAAACACCTTTCGGCGTGTTGGTCACAGTGACATGACGCGAAGGCAAAGTCGGGTGAACGCAGTGGGCCTGACCTGGGGTTTAGCGGCCTATCGGCGTCACGGCCCTGCGGTCAGGTGCCGGAGCGTGGTGTGCGGGCTATGGCCGTACGTCTGCCGGTACAGCACCGCGAACCGGCCGGTGTGCGCGAACCCCCAGCGCTGGGCGATTTCCGTGACGGTGGTGTCGGAGTGCGCCGCGGCCAACAGCTCTTGATGGGCGCCATTGAGGCGCACGCGGCGAATGTATTCCGTTGGGGTGCTGGCGAGTTGGCGGCGGAACAGGTACTGCACAGCCCTGGGGGTCAAATGCACGGCGGCGGCGACGTCGTTGATGCTGACGTCCTCAGCGGCGTGACGATGGATGAAAGACACTGCGTCCTTCAGCGTTTCGGGGATTGCGGGCTCGTTGGCCAGGTCCTGCTCGGTGAGGTTGGACGGGTAGCACTCGAGCAGCGCACCGGCCAACAGCGGACCAAGCCCCGCCACGATGAGTGGCTGGTGGGCGGTGTCCGGGCCGGCGAGCGTCGACGCGACGTGGTCCAGCGTCCGATGCCACGCCCGCACGGCCGCGCGCGAGCGCGGGCGCCAGTCCAGGAAGTGGAGCCGTTGCGGTAAGGGCGCGCGGCCACCCGCGGCGACCTTGTGCAGCAGGTCCGCAGCGACGCTCACCACGTCGAACCGCGCACCATTGCACTGCAACACGCACGACATGTCATGGGCGACCAGTATCGGGAAGTCCGCTGTGGCGGGGGGACCGCCCGCAACGTTCATCGACCCCGCGCGAGGCTGGATAACGGCGACCGCGTCGGAGGCCGGAATCTCCACCGCGACGCGACCCTGAATCGTCACGTCGTCGACCGTCAACGAACCCGCTTCGCAGCGCCGATGGGAAACGGCCGAGCGTCCCGTGAGCCCGGTGATGCGCCAGCCGGGATGGTAGGCCCTGGCAAAGAATTGGCGCGCGGTCTGCGCATCGATGGTTCGGAACTGGTCGTGCCGAAGCGCTGCCGCCGACCCGCCCGCATCGCCCGCGAGTTCAGCGCCGACTGCGGCTTGGCCCCCTCCGGACGGTGGTCCGACTTCACCGGCGAGCACGCCGGTGCCGGCGTTGTCGGTGGCGCTCGTCATGGTCGTCATAGTTGGCGTCCCCAAAGGGCTACGGTGTCATCATTGCATCACCGGACACCGGATGACTGCAAGCGTTGCGGTGCCGAACACGGGGCCCCCACCTGTTGGTAGATGTTCTGCGAGTCAAGGGCAATCCTGTCCCAGGCGTAACGGGACAACGCGCGGCTGCGGCCCGCCGCGCCCATGCTCTCGCACTGGAAGCTCTGTGCCAGAAGGCTCCTCAAGGCAGCTGACAAGCTGCCGGGAGTTTCCGACGGGAGCACCAGCCCGGTGACATCGTCGACCACGGCGTCCTTGAGCACCCCGACTCCGAAGGCCACCACCACCACGCCACTGGCCATCGCTTGCAGCACCGATGTCGCGCGCGGTGGCTGGCGCGGCGTGCACGCGACCACGTCCGCGGACCGCAGCAGCATCGGGAGTTCGTCACCGGCGACGGTGTGCGCGAACCGGACTCGCTCGGCCACCCCCAACTTGGCGGCCTGCTGTTGCAGCCTGGCCCGCGCCCCGTCGTGGTCGGGGTTGGTGGGCTCGGTCTCAGCAATCACCAACTCGGTGGCCGGGATCCTGGGCAGCGCCTTGACGGCGATGTCGAAGCCGTTGCACGGCATGGGGTTTGGCGCGAGGCAGAGGACGCGATGCAGGTCGGTCCGGGCCAGTGCCGGGCCGCGGGAGTTGTATCGCTCCACGTCGACCCCGCTCGTCAGAGCGGAAACCCGGGCCCGGCTGCGACGCATCCGGCTCAGGGCATCGACGTCGTCGGCGCTCTCCCCCGTCACCCACGTCGCGCTGTGCGCCAGTAGCCGTTCGATTCGAATCCGTTCGCTGTTCGGCCCCGGTCCGGCGGCGCCGCCGCGCCCAGACGTGGCGGCCAGACCCAGAAAGCTCTGGACGGTCGGCACCTTTAGCCGCCGCGCGGCCAGCTGGGCGGCCAGGCCGCCGAGCCACCCGTACGCGTGCACCACGTCGGGGGCCTCGGCCGACCACTGGCGGGTGAGCGCGGACGCCCAGTCGCCGATGTAGGGCAGCACCTCCGAGGAGGAAGTTGGTTCGCGGGGGCCGACGGTCACCACTACGGTGCGGTTTCCCGTCGCTCGGCGGGCTTTGCGCCGGGCGAAGCCGGTGACGTCGTGGCCGCGGGCCGAAAGGGCGGCGGACAGTTGCTGTGGGTCGTCGCCGACGATGTCGTCGCCGCTGACCATCGCAATTCTCACGTCAAGCCCCCTTTCGCCGCCTTTGGCGTGGTGGCGTACCCGGCCCAAATATCGGCAAAACGGCGTCGCTTCACCTAGCGCGTTCCCATTTCGCATGGCGGATAACCACGGCGCGGCCTGGATAAAAGGGGAGCGCTGGCCGGCTGTGCCGCGGCGGTGGATCTGGAAAACCGGCGGGCCGGCGAGCGACGCGCATCCGCCCGTAGTCGAGCTGGTGGTTCTGCTGGCGCCAGCGGATGGTCTGGCGGCGCTCTCGACGGTGCTGAGTGATCTGCCGACCGATTCGTCGTCCATCCGAGGCCCGTCGCATCGAGCGTGGCCGAAGGACTTGGACGTTACTCGCGGTCGTCAGAAGCGATTCTCGCACCGACCAGCGCCCAGACCGTCTTGCCCGTCGACGTTGGGGCGCTGCCCCACGTCCGGCACAGGGCGGAGACGATCGCCAGGCCGGACACGACCTCGGCTCCGCGCTCGGCGTCTTCGTGCCGGCCGGGCAGGCGGTCGCTGCAATCCTCCACCGCGACGGTCACGGCGTCGGAGAAACTTTCGACGATCAGCACCGGCGCACTGTCGGTGTGGTCGAGGACGTTTTCGACGAAGACGGTGGCCACGGTGGACGCGACCGGAGTCGCCCCGCGGCATCCCCATTCGGTGAGCCAATCAGTGATGACGGCGCGGGCAAGGCCGAGGCTGCCGGGCGAGCGCGGGAGTTCGGTGCGCGCCCGGCGCCGACGCTGCAACGACCGACTGCTCACGGCACCCAGCGCCGACTCCCGGGTGGGATGCACCGGCACATAGCGGGCCACGCCCGCCGCGTTGACCGCCCGCCGCGCCTTCGGTTGTGGGCAGACGAGCGAAATCGGGACGTCGGGCCAGATGCTGACGTGCCATCGGGCGCTGGTGAAAACCGTCCAGGCCGAGGCCGTCGGCACGGACAGCCGGTCGACATCGACGATCACCGCGCGCGGCTGGTCCAGGGCGGCCTTGATGACGGCGTCGCGGACGGTTCGATACGTGGAGCTGTCCAGCACGCCCTCTACTGCCAGGATCGGCACCTCCTGCCGCGCCTCGGCGTCAATGCGGATGCGCGGCTCAATCACCGTCGTCACCGCCGTTTTGCGCGTTCGCCGACAACCTCTCGCTGAGCACTTTCAGCGCGCGTTCGGTTTCTTCGGCCGACGATCGCGCGATTTCCTGCAGGCTGCGCAGCGCCACCCACGGGCGCCGATAGCCACCACACCGCGCAGGTCGCCCCTGTTGCTCGTCGCTGAAATCATTGCCCCTCGACTACCCGCATCCATGCCAGGTAACCCACTCAGCGATGGACGGCGCGCAGACGACCCGGGTTTTCACTGCCGCCCGGGCGGGCATCCTGACCAGGACGCTAAGGATGTCTCATCGTGAACAGGATGTCTCATCGTGAACAGGAGGATGGACAATGCCGAACTCGTCGATCAAGAACGAGAAGTTGTACAAGGACCTGCGTAAGCAGGGCGATTCCAAGGAAAAGGCGGCCCGGATCTCCAATGCGGCTGCCGCACGGGGCAAGTCCTCAGTCGGGCGCAAGGGCGGCAAGTCTGGGTCGTATCAGGACTGGACCGTCCCGCAGCTGAAGAAGCGAGCGAAAGAGCTTGGCATGTCCGGCTATTCAAGCCTGACGAAGGACAAGCTGGTAGCAAAGCTGCGGAATCACTGATCCGTCAGGCCGAGCCGGTCGACCAACACCAGGAAGGCGACCGCGTAATCGTTGTCGGCGGTGCGCGCCCTGATTCGTTCCCAGTCCAGCCGTTCGCGGACCGCGCGCACGGCCGGCAATAGCCTGGCTAAGTCGCAATGATGCTCACCCAGGGAACGCAGTTGCTGGATCAGCACCATCGTGGGCGGCAGCACAGGCATCCTGATGGCCAGCACATCGTGCTGCTCAGCGCAGTCCAGGACTGAGGCTTCCACCCGCACGCCGTTGACCCGGTGCAGCACGTCGACGACCGTATCGCCGGTGCGCGCCTTGAAGAGCCAATCCTCCGGGGGCCGCTCTACGGCGAACCCGGCATCGCTGAGGGTGGCCACGGCGTCGTCGACGTCGGCCTCGGCCACCACCAGATCCACATCGTGTGTGGGTTCGGGCGCGCCGTAGGCCCACAACGCGTAGCTGCCGGCCAACGCGAATCGAGGGCCGTTCTCCTTGAGCGCCGATGCTGCACAACGCAGCGCATCCCGCAGCTGTGTGCTGGACGCGGGGACGTCCAAGTGGGCCTCGGTAGGTGCCATGGTGCATAGGTCATACCCCGCCGGGGGCCGGTGCAACCTGCGCGGACACGGCGCCAGAGTTGGTAAGCCCGTTTAACTTGCGGTCATTTGGGAAAACCTGTCTGTTGTGTCAACCGCCTGGCCCCGCGCCTATGATGCCGCCGCCGTGGTCCCCGCTCACACTGAGCGGGGCGACACCGAACTCCGCCTCCGCACACCGGCGCGAACCCAGGAACAGGCGCCACACGGGTTCGATCACCGCCCCAGGCAACTGGGGAGATCGGCGGCGGGTGATTGCGTGTGACTGCGGGTCTTGTCAGGCACTGGCTCGAGTCGGGACGGCTCGAGCTGCCACAACCCGCCTCCGGGCGCACTGCCGAACGCTGGCAGCGCCTGGCGTCGCTGGCCGAGGAGAACATCGTGGCGGCCCGGGTCGCCGAAGCCCACGTCGACGCCGTCGCGATCCTTCACGAACTGGGCGGTAAACCCCCGGAATCCGGTCAGCTGTGGGGTGTTTGGGCTGCCGAAGCGCCAGACGCGGTGCTGACGGCCACCGACGTCAAGGGGGCGTTCACCCTGACGGGCACGAAGGTGTGGTGCTCGGGTGCGGGGTTTTGCACGCACGCGCTGGTGACCGCCCGCCTCGAAGACGGAACACCGGGCCTGTTCGCCGTGCAGGTGACCGACGCAAGCGTCAAGCCGCTGCCCAGCACCTGGTGGAACGCCGGAATGGCGGGTAGCGACACCAGACCGGTGCAGTTCACCAACACCCACGCCGTCGCCGTCGGCGATCCCGGCGACTATCTGAACAGGCCCGGCTTCTGGCACGGCGCCATCGGTGTGGCGGCCTGTTGGCTGGGCGGCGCACGCAGGGTCGCCGATCCCCTATACCGTTGCGCCCGAAGCAAATCCGCCGACGCATACTCGTTGGCACACCTCGGCGCCGTCGACGCCGCACTGGCCGCCAGCGACGCGATGCTGGCCGTGGCGGCCACACATGTCGACACCGACCCGTTCGACCGGACGGGCACCGCGCAACTGCTGGCCCGCCGGGTCCGCACGGTCGTGGAACACGCCGTCGACGAAGCCATCACCCGCACCGGCCGCGCGCTGGGACCGGGTCCGCTCTGCCAGGACGGACGGCACGCCCAGCGGGTCGCTGACTTGAGCATCTACATCCGGCAAAGCCACGCGGAGCGCGATCTCGCCGAGCTCGGGCAGCTCGCCGGCCGCCAACGCTGAGGGCGCCATGAGAACCGCGCCGATCAGCAATAGTGCCCGGTTCGTGGCCAAGCCGCTGACCCATGGCGGCACCCCGGCGCCGTTGTGGCTGGCCGCTTTTGAGCGCGGCCCCCTGCCGGCACTGGACCTGGCCGAGTGCCGGCGCCTGATCGTCGTGGCACCCCACCCGCACGACGAGACCCTGGGCCTGGGCGCGATGATCGCCCAACTCATCGCATCGGGCGTCGACGTCCGGGTGGTCTCGGTCAGCGATGGGGGTGCCGCCCAGCCCGGGACGACGCGGTCCGGCCGGATTCGCCTGTCGACGACCCGCCGATACGAAATACGCAGGGCTACGGGCGTTTTGGGCGCACCTCCCCCGGTGCGCCTGGGATTGCCCGACGGCGAACTGGCGAACCACGAGGATCGGGTCGCCCGCGCCCTCGCGGACATCTTGCGGTCGGCCGGGCCCGGCGCCTGGTGTGCCGCGACCTGGCGTGGGGACGGGCATCCCGACTACGAAGCCGTGGGACGCGCCGCCGCCGTGGCATGCGCGCGCACCGGCGTCGCGCTTCTGGAATACCCGGTCTGGATGTGGCACTGGGCCAGCCCGGCCGACCCCGCGGTGCCGTGGGGCCGCGCCCGCTCGGTCCCGGCACCCGGCTGGGCCATCAACCGCAAACGGCAAGCGGCGCAATGCTATCGGAGCCAGCTGCGGCCGGGCCGCGGTGAAACTCCGCCCGTACTGCCGCCCTTCGTCCTGCAGCGACTGCTCACCGTGGGTGAGGTGGTCTTCCGGTGAGCGCGCGGGGGCGCGTGACTGCGCGGGCCGGAAAGTGGGTAGGAGGGACCCTATGCGCGTCGCGACCTTCAACATCCTGCACGGCCGCACTGTCGGTGACGGGGTGGAAGTTCAGCGGCTGCGTGACTGTGTGCGGCGCCTCGACCCGGACGTGCTGAGCCTGCAAGAGGTCGACTGTGACCAGCCGCGCTCCGATCGCGCCGACCTCACCGCGGTGGCGGCCGAGGCGATGGGGGCCGTGGAGCACCGCTTCGTGGCGGCCATCTCCGGCACCCCCGGGGCGACGTGGATGGCTGCCACGGGTCAAGAGCAACCCGGCACCGCGGCCTATGGAATCGCCTTGCTGTCGCGCTACCCGGTTGCCAGCTGGCAGGTGGTGCGGCTACCCCGCATTCCGATGCGCTTTCCGATGTATTTGCCCGGCCCCAACCGGGTGATGGTGGTCGACGAAGAGCCCAGGGCGGCGGTGATCGCGCAGCTACACACCCCGATGGGCGGGCTGACGGTGGCCAACACGCACCTGTCCTTCGTGCCGGGCTGGAATCGGCGACAGCTGCGCCGGCTGGTAAACGACCTGCGCGGCTTCCCGGGCCCGCGGCTGCTGACCGGGGACCTCAACATGACACCCAAGGCCGTGCGCCGCTGGTCGGGCATGCGGGCGCTGGCCGCAGCCGCGACATTTCCCGCGGACGCCCCCGACCGTCAGCTGGATCACATCCTGACCGACGATCGCCGCCTGCGCGGCAGCGTTGTCGAGGCCGAGCCGATGGGGATTTCCGACCATCGGCCGCTGGTGGTCGACCTCGAACACGCGTGAGTGGCGCAGCGCTCAGGCGTGGTGGTGGCCGGCCCGGCCCGTGGCGCTCAGCCGGCGCCGGACACGCTCGATCTCACTCATCGAGGGCAGCTCGTCGGTGACCCTGGTGATTTCCACTCCGACATCGACATTGGTGATCGAACGACGGTCGGCGACAAGCAGCTTCCTCGCGATGGTCGTGACCTCGTCGTCGGACACCCGCCGCGGCAGCAGCGCCAGCAGCGGTGCGTAACCGAGCGCGGGCGCGCCGCGCGGGTAGCCCGCGCGCAGAAACGCGACAACGCTGCAGACCCGGTCGCTCAAACCCATCTCGCACCTCGCTCACCCACCGGCCGGCGGCCCTAGCCAGGAATAACCCGGCGCGGCGGTTTGAAACACCGCCGGTCCCGGGCGCAAAAAGGGGTCCGGCCCCGAACCGGGACCGGACCCCTGAACCAACGACTTACTGGTTCTTCTTCTGGCGCTCCTCGGCGGCCTCCGCACCGGCCCGGGCGGACTCGGCTTCGGCCTCCTTCTTGCCCGCGTCGCGCTGAGCGTCGGCCTTGTCCTGCTGGGCCTGACCCTCCTTGACCACGTCGTCACGGCCGAGGACGGCCCCGCCGACCTCTTTGACCTTGCCCTTCACGCCCTCGACGGCACCGGTGACGGCTTCCTGCGGTCCGCTCTTGTCATCCCCCATGGGTCGACCTCCCTTTGGTTACTGTGCAACTCGCTCCTACGGCGTTCCCGTCGGCCGACTCGTCAAACGCCCTGGACCATGTGCGCGCGATCACGGGAAGCGGGGCGCCGCGGAATTGGATGGTTTAAACCGCGATCGGCTGGGTAGTAATGAGCGCGACGGACGAAAGGGGTGAGGCGTCTGACCACCATCGCCGTGATCGGAGCGACGGGCACGGCCGGATCCCGCGTCGTCGCCAGGCTCAAGGCCCGCGACGTCGCGGTCGTCGAGGTTTCCCGCGCACACGGCGTCGACCTGCTCGACGGCGAGAGCCTGTATCGCGCGCTCGATGGCGTCGACGTCGCGATCGACGTGTCCAACCCCGCGGCCGACGACGGGCAGCCCAACTTCGCCCAGACGTTGGCCACCGCCGCCCGCAACGTCATGGGGGTGTGCGCAGCCCGGGGCGTCCAGCGTCTGGTGGTGTCGACGATGGCCGGCATCGACGATGCGGTGTTCGACGGGCTCGGATACTTCGAGGCAAAACGGGCGGCCAAAGGGATCCTGCTCGACGGTCCCGTCCCGACCACGGTCGTGAAGTCCACCCCGTGGTACGAATCCGCCACCGGCCCCGCGGGGCCGGTGAATTGTGATGGGGACGAGGTGATCGTCGAGGACTGGTTGGTCCAGCCCATCGCCGCCGACAGCGTCGCCGACGTACTCGTCGAGGCCGCCCTCGGCCAGACGCACACGCCGCGCACCATCACCGGCCCGGACACCATCCGGCTGCCCGAACTGACCACGAAAGTTCTTGCCCGGCAAGGCGACAGCCGTACGGTCCGGGCGGTGCAGCCTCGTGTGCCCGCGCTCGCCACGGGAGCGCTGCTGGCCGGCGAACGTGCGGTGGTCATCGGCCCCGGCGTGGAGTCCTGGCTGACTTCGCTACCACCGGCGAGCACCAACGGTCACGCGAAGGACGGTGGCGGCGACGCGCACGCGTCGGTACACAGGCCGGACTTCTCCCGGGTCTGAGCGTCGGCGAATTCAGGTCACGATTGCGTCACGATCTTTCTTGCGGTTGCTTAAGAACCGCCCAGTCTTCCGTAAGAATTCTCAGCCTTCCCGAGCGGATTTGATCGTTCGCTTAGTGAACGGGGGCGTTCCGTGGCGGTATCGGTCAATTTATGTTCCTTCCGTTCGTCGCGAGCGAAACGGCCACTTTCCACTTCCGCTACTTTGGATTTCGAGGATCGGGAGCCTCGGTGGAAGAAGTCAATTCGCAATTCTGAAGGACACAAAATCATGAAAATCAGCAGTATTGTCGCGCGCCGGCGTCTGGCCGGCATCAGTGCCGGCTGCCTGCTCGGGGGAATCACTCTGGGTCTCGTCGGCGCCCCGTCGGCGGCCGCGGCGCCCGACTGCAGCCCCGGCGGTGTCAACGCCACGGTTTCGTCCGTGCAGGGCTCGGCTGAGCAATACCTGGCCGCGCACCCAGGCGCCAACCAGGTGGTCACCGCCGCCTACGGCCAGCCGCGTCCCGAGGCCGAGTCGAACCTGCGGGGCTACTTCACGGCCCATCCGCAGGAGTACTACGACCTGCGTGGCATCCTGTCGCCGATCGGCGACACCGAACGGCAGTGCAACGTCAAGGCGCTGCCACCGACCCTGGAATCGGCCTACCAGGAGTTCATGGCCGGCTGATTCCGCTGCGATACAGAACCGACCCGCCACGACGCTGTGGCGGGTCGGTTCTTTGCAACGCGTGTGAACGGCAGCAGCCGCGGGTAATTGTCCAGTCAGCGAACGTAACTGGAGGGACATGATGCGGCTGCGTCGCAGCGTTCTGAGCAAGCCGGGCATCGCGCGCAAGCGTCGGGGCAAGGGCTTCGCGTATTACGGGCCCGACGGCGAACGCCTGTCGGACCCCGAAACCCTGCAGCGAATCAAAGAGTTGGTCATTCCGCCGGCCTGGAAAAACGTGTGGATCTCGCCGCATCCCAACGGGCACATTCAGGCCGTCGGCGTCGACGCCGCCGGCCGCCGGCAGTACCTGTACCACACCGCATGGCAGCAGGAGCGCGCCGAGGAGAAGTTCGACCGCGTCCTGGAATTGTCCACCCGGTTACCGCAGTGGCGCGCCGCCATCGCGAAGGACCTGACACGCAGCGGTTTGACCCGCAAACGGGTGCTGGCGCTGGCGTTGCGCCTGCTCGATCGCGGGTCCTTCCGCGCCGGCGGGGAGCAGTATGCCGAGGAGAACGAGTCGTACGGCCTGGCGACCCTGCAGTGCGATCACGTGGCGGTCCGGCGCGACGCGGTCGAGTTCGACTTTCCCGCCAAGAGCGGCGTGCGGCGCACCGTGGAGATCGAGGACCCCGAAGTGGTCAGGGCGGTGCGCGCGTTGATGCGCCGGCCCAACCGTACAGAGCGGCTGCTGGTGTGCCGCAACGCATCCGGCTGGATAGACGTGCGATCCGACGACCTCAACGCCCGGTTCAAGGAGCTCGTCGGTAACGAATACACCGTGAAGGACCTGCGGACCTGGCACGGGACGGTGTTGGCCGCCACGGCGTTCGCCGACGCCGACCCGGCCGTTTCCCGCCGGGTGGCCAAACGCGTGGAATCGGCCGTCATGAAGGAGGTCGCCGAGGAGCTGGGCAACACCCCGGCGGTGGCCCGCGGTTCCTACGTCGACCCACGCGTCGTGACCGGCTACGAGCAGGGGCTCACGATCGCCGCCGCGACGCGGCGCGCCGAACGCGCCCGGGATCCCGACTCCGCCCAGGAGATCCTCGACAAGGCCACCCGGATGTTGATCCGGCGGGTGGCCAAGGGCCACAGCGCGTCCGAGTTGTCCGTCCTGCCCAAGAGCGCGTGAGCTCTCGGCACCTCGTGGCGGGCCGTATCCTTCGGGCCGAAACCGAAATTCATCGCCGCGGACACGGTTGCCTGGCAATCCGCTGAGAATCTCCGCGCGACGGCCGCGGACCGAATAACCACGGTGATTGCGGGTAACACCAATGGCTGTGGGAAGTGCCCTGGCGGCTCATTCACGCCAGGTTGCGGTCGAAACAGACGGCCGCGGGCCATCGCAGCAAACACGCGCCACCGTGACTCCTGCGGCTGCCCGGCGTACCTAGCGAATCTCATTCGAACCGTCTGTCTAGGAGGGACATCAATGGCCAAGCAAGAGGTCTCGGACTACCTATTGGAGCGATTGCGGGCATGGGGCGTCGAGCACGTGTTCGGCTATCCCGGTGACGGCATCAACGGGCTGCTCGCCGCGTGGGGTCGCGCAGACAACAAGCCGAAGTTCATCCAGTCGCGCCACGAGGAGATGAGCGCCTTCGAGGCGGTCGGCTACGCGAAATTCACCGGCCGGCTCGGTGTGTGCGTGGCCACTTCGGGGCCGGGAGCGATCCATCTGCTCAACGGCCTCTACGACGCCAAACTGGACCACGTTCCGGTGGTGGCCATCGTCGGGCAGACCAATCGCAGCGCCATGGGCGGCAACTACCAGCAGGAGGTCGACCTGCTGAATCTGTTCAAGGACGTCGCCAGCGACTACGTCCAAATGGTCACCGTCCCAGAGCAATTGCCCAATGTACTGGACCGCGCGATCCGCATCGCGATGACTCAGCGCGCGCCCACGGCGTTGATCATCCCCAGCGACGTGCAGGAATTGCCGTATTCGCCTCCCGAGCACGCGTTCAAGATGGTGCCCTCCAGCCTGGGCATCGAATACCCCGAGATCGCCCCGGATGACGGGGCCATCGCGCGCGCGGCCGAGATCCTCAATGCGGGCAAGAAGGTGGCCATCCTGGCGGGCACCGGTGCGCGCGGGGCGCACGAAGAGCTGGCCCAGGTCGCCGACCTCCTCGGGGCCGGAGCCGCCAAAGCGCTGCTGGGCAAGGACGTGCTGTCGGACGAATTGCCTTGGGTCACCGGCTCTATCGGCCTGCTGGGGACGCGGCCGAGCTACGAGCTGATGCGCGACTGCGACACGCTGCTCACGGTGGGATCCAGCTTCCCCTACACGCAGTTCCTGCCCGATTTCGGGCAGGCCCGCGCGGTGCAGATCGACGTCGACGGCCGGCTCATCGGGATGCGCTACCCGTACGAGGTCAACCTGGTCGCCGACGCCAAGACCGCGCTGCGGGCCCTGATTCCGCACCTGCGCCGCAAAGAAGACCGATCCTGGCGGAAAGAGATCGAGAAGAATGTGGCGCGCTGGTGGGAGACGATGGACAAGGAAGCGCACGTCAGCGCCGACCCCATCAACCCGATGCGCCTGTACTCCGAGCTCTCCCCCAAGCTGCCCGACGACGCCATCGTGACGGCCGACTCCGGATCGGCGGCCAACTGGTATGCGCGCAATCTGCGCTTCCGCGGCAACATGCGGGGTTCGCTGTCCGGCACCCTTGCCACCATGGGACCGGGTGTGCCGTACGCGATCGGTGCCAAATTCGGCCACCCGCGCCGGCCCGTCATCGCGTTCGTCGGCGACGGCGCCATGCAGATGAACGGCATGGCCGAGCTGATCACCATCAAGCGGTACTGGCAGGAGTGGGAGGATCCCCGGCTGATCGTCGCGATCCTGCACAACAACGACCTGAACCAGGTCACGTGGGAGATGCGCGCCATGGCGGGCTCACCGAAATTCCATGAATCCCAAGCGCTTCCGGATGTCGACTTCGCCGCGTTCGCGGCCGGCCTGGGCCTGAACGCAATGGCCGTCAAGGACCCGGACCAGCTCGAGGGCGCGTGGGGCAACGCGTTGTCGGCCGACCGTCCCACCGTGCTGGACGTCTTCACCGACCCCGACATGCCGCCCATCCCGCCGCACGCCACCTGGGATCAGTTCAAGGCGGCCACCACGGCGGTGCTTTCCGGCGACGAGGACCGCGTTGGCTTCGTCAAGGTCGGCCTGAAAACCAAGGCGCAGGAGTTCATGCCGCACAAGAAGGGATGAGCCGACGCCCGGTCAGCGGACGACTCCGGCTCGCGCGTTGCGCAGGTCGTCGACGAAGAGCCCGTAGGCCTCGTCGTGTCGATCGCTGCGGTCGCGCAACACCGCCGACGGATGCACCGTCGCCACCACGGTCGGCTCCGGCTCCACATCGACGATGGACGCGGGCAGCCGCACTTGCCGGCCCCGCTGGGCGGACACGCGAAAGTCGGCCCCCAGCAGGGATTGCGCGGCGGTCGCGCCGAGGCACACGATGACCTGCGGTCGCACGGCCTCGATCTCGGCGATGAGCCAGGGGCGGCAGGCGACCACCTCGGTGCGGCCGGGCTTTTGGTGGATCCGTCGTTTGCCGCCCTTGCGGGTGAACTTGAAATGTTTGACCGCGTTCGTCACATAAGCCACCCCCGGATCGATGCCGGCATCTTCGAGGGCCCGGTCGAGCAGTCGCCCGGCCGGGCCGACGAACGGCTCGCCCGCGAGGTCCTCCTGGTCGCCCGGCTGCTCACCCACCAACATGATGGGCGCTCCCGCGTTGCCGTTGCCGAACACCGTTTGGGTGGCATCGGCGAAAAGCGGGCAGCCGCGACAACATTCGGCCGCCGCTCGCAGCGAATCCAGTCCCCGCTCCTCGGGTAGATAGCGGTCGGCGCCCGGTGCCTTGGTCGCGGTCATGGTGTCCCCTTCGGCCGGGGCCGGGGTGCCCCACTCCCCCTCGAGTGGGGCACCCCGTGAGCCGGTGCTAGCCCTTGCCGACGATGGCGTCGCGGGCTCGGTCCAACATCGCCGCGAACGGTCCGGCGGCCAGGTTGGCCGTCTGCGACTCGACGCCGGCGTGCGGTCGGGTCGGCGCGATCGCCTCCGCGAGCTTGGCCGCGCGGCCCATCCGTTCGAGCTCATCGCCGCTCAATTCCTGGCCCAGCTTGGAGAACTCGTCGTGCTCCTCGTGCTCGGCGTGCTCGACGACCGCGTCGCGCAGTTGCGTCAGCAGCTGGGTGAACTCCGCGCTGTCCACGTCGAGCTTCTCCAGCTTCTGCAGGACCGTCTTGGCCTCATGCTCTTCGTGGAGTCGCTCGTCGACCACCGCGGCACCGTCGGAGAGCTTCCGCTTGGCTCGGGGGTGCACGATCTCCTCTTCGGCCGTTTCGTGGACGGCCAACAATCGCCGGAGTTCGACGAACGCCTTTTCGCGTTCTTTCCCGGACGCCGCCAGTGTTTCGGCGAACAACGACTTGATCTGCTGGTGTTGACTGACGAGAAAGTCGACCACATCGGTGGGCGACTTGATGGCGTTCTGAGCCATGGTGTCCTTCCCATCTCGGCTTGGTGCGCGGGCTGTTGCGCGCCTCTTTTCGGCTACCCGACGAAATCCGGCACCAAACGGGTACACCCGCGCACCAGTGGGTAGTTCCTCACCAGTCGCGAAATAAGGGAGAACGCTTGTGGCCACCGGTATCCGCGGTCGGGCGGCGATCCTCGGCGCACTGGTCGTGACGGCCGGCTGCGCGGCGCCGGGGGCGGCGCTGGAAGGCGAGCCCGACGTCGCGCTCTGGTCGGTCGCCGCGCCGTTGCGCGATCCGGTGTGGTCGTATCGGGCGCACGCCCTCGTCGGGCTCACCGGCGATCATCGGCTCGCCGAAGTCGCCGCCGGTGATCGCCCGGGTGAGGCCAGGACGCGGTTGTCGGAGCCCATGGCGGTCGGGCGCAATCTGCAAATCAGCCAGAAGGACGACCGGATCGTGTTCGTGCCGCAGCCGGAGCGCGGCAGGGTCGCCGAGGTTGACCTCGAAAGTCTGCGCCAGGTCGGCGATTTCGACGCGGGACCCGCCCCGGCGTATCTGTCCGAGGATGCCGGGATGCGGACGCTGCTGGCGCTGTCGTCGGACGGCACGTCGGTGACACCGGTCGACCAGTACGGCTTCCGGAAGCTGCCCACCGCCCCGATCGCCGGTGATCGCGCGGACACCATCGACGGCGCGAACCGCGGGCGCGAGATCGATTACCACGTGTACGCGCCGTCGGGAATCCGGCATTACCAGGGGTCTTTGTCGCCCGCCGAGGAGCGCGGCTCGCTGCGGATGAACGTCGCCGTGTCGGCGGGTGACGGCGCCGCGGTGACGCGCAGCTACGTGGCCGGCCGCGACGACAGCACGCTGTACGCCGTGGATTCGCGCCGCGGCGGCGAGGGCTTGACGGTGCTGGCCAGCACCCGGCTGCCGTCCCCGATCCGCGAACTGGGCACCGACGACACCAGGGTCTACGCCGCCACGGACCACGAGGTGGTGGTGCTCGAGACGGCCAGCTTCACCGGCTTCCCGTCGCGCACGATCCCGGTCATCCGCGTCATCGGCTACCGGTCGGGACTGCCGCAGGCGGCCCAGACGGCGCCGCTGTCGGGCATCGCGATCGGCCCGCATCGGGTGTACCTGACCTTGGCCGACGCGCCCTATGTGGTCAGCGTCGCCAAGCCGCGGCTATGACGCTCCGCCGGATCGTCGGCTACATTGCGGGCAGGTGCGGCCGGTAAGGAGGCGCTGGCGTGACCGACCCGCAGGATTCGTATTGGCAGAACCCCTATACGTACGACCCGCTTGGCCGGGTCCCGCCCGCCCCAGTCGAGCCGCCGGTCTTCAAGCCGCCACCCCCACCGCCGTACCGCCCGCCCGTCAACGTGCTGGCGACGTTGTCGCTGGTGTTCGCGTTCGTGTTCGCGCCCGTCGGAGCGATCCTGGGACACGCCGGGCTGGCGCAGATCCGCCGCACCGGCGAGCTCGGCCGCGACCGCGCCCGCGCGGGGCTGGCGCTGTCGTATGCGTTCATCGCCGTCACGGTGGTCGCGCTGATCGCGTGGGCCACGCTGGGCGGCGCCCCGTCCACCCAGACCGCGGCGCCGGCTACCACCCCCACCAGCGCGGCGGCCCCGCCGGCGCCGGGACCGGTCGCGCCCGACGCCCTGGCCGCGCTCCTGCCGGGCGCCGACGCCCTGAAGAGCCTCACCACCGACGAGAACATCGAGGCGGGCCAGACGTGGGACAACATGGGTCGCTCCAGCGCAGAAGGGGCGATCGACCGGCCGGAATGTTGGGGCAGCGTCGCCCCCGGCACGCCGGACGCCTATAGCGGCGCCGGCGTCACGGGCTACCGCGCGGCGGAGTTCCGGGACTCGCGCAGCTTTCTCAAGTCGACTCAGGTCATCGAGGCCGTGGTGGCCTTCCACGACCCGGCGGCGGCCCAAGCGCAGCTCGAGGCGTTGCTGTCGGGATGGCGCCGATGCGGCGGCTTGACCGTGACGCTGACACCGGCCAATGGGGAGGCTCTCCCGTTTGCTGTGGGCGAGCCCGCCGACGCCCCCAACGGCATCACCACGGTGGACCTCGCGCCCAGGGGCCTGCAGATCCGCTCGGCCCGGGCGATCGCGGCCAAGGCCAACGTCATCGTCGACCTGATGGTGTCCTGCAGCGGCACGACGGACAGCGGCCAACCGCGGCTGGCCGGGGTGGGCATCGCCAACTACGTGCTGGGCAAGGTCCCTGGCTAGGGTGGGCACATGAAGTATCTCGACGTCGACGGAGTGGGCCGGGTCAGCCGAATCGGTTTGGGCACCTGGCAGTTCGGGTCACGCGAGTGGGGCTACGGCGAGGGTTATGCCTCGGGCGCCGCGCGTGACATCGTGCGCCGCGCCCGCGCCCTGGGGGTGACGCTGTTCGACACCGCCGAGGTGTACGGGCTGGGCAAGAGCGAGCGGATCCTCGGCGAGGCGCTCGGCGACGAGCGCGCCGACGTCGCGGTGGCCAGCAAGATCATGCCGGTCGCGCCCTTCCCCGCCGTGATCAAGCAGCGCGAGCGCGCCAGCGCGCGGCGGCTGGGGCTGGATCGCATCCCGCTCTACCAGATCCACCAGTCCAACCCGTTGGTGCCCGACACGGTGATCATGCCGGGAATGCGAGACCTGCTCGACAGCGGCAAGATCGGCGCGGTCGGCGTCTCCAACTACTCGCTCGAGCGGTGGCGGAAGGCCGACGCGGCGCTCGGCCGGCCGGTCGTGAGCAATCAGGTGCACTTCTCGCTGGCACACGCCGGGGCGCTGGAGGACCTGGTGCCCTTCGCGGAGCGGGAGAACCGCATCGTGATTGCCTACAGCCCGCTCGAACAGGGCCTGCTGGGCGGAAAATACGGCCTGGACAACCGTCCCGGCGGCATTCGGGCGCTGAACTCGCTGTTCGGCACCGAGAACCTGCGCCGCGTCGAGCCGCTGCTGCAGACGCTGCGCGACGTCGCGACCACGGTCGGCGCCAAGCCGGCTCAGGTGGCGCTGGCCTGGCTGATCAGTTTTCCGGGCGTGGTCGCCATCCCCGGCGCGTCCAGCGTCGAGCAGCTCGAGTTCAACGTCGCCGCCGCCGACATCGAGCTGCCCCCGGATGCGCGCGAGGCGCTCACCGGGGCGGCCCGCGCCTTCCGGCCGACCTCGGCCGGCCGCTTCCTGACCGACCTGGTCCGCGAGAAGCTGGGCCGCTAGAGCGACGGCGCCGACCCGCCGCGCCCGGCTCCGCCGCGCTGCTAGGACTGCGCGGAATCCGCGAACGCGGCGGGGCTGGCGGGCGCACCCCTGGCCACCACCACCGGCATCGAGGTCGCGGCGTTCGTCCGCAGGATCGTGTGCACCACGTCGACGAGGTCCTCGACCGGCATCAGCTTGCCGGGCATGCATCCGCGGGACGCCCACAGCGGCACGGCCTTCATGGCGAGGTCCATGTCCCAGCCGATGTTCATACCCGTGGCCGCGTCGCCCTCGCCACCCGGGCATTCCCCCACGATGAAGGTGGTGAAGCCGATGTCGGGGTGTTCGGCCCGCCATGCGTCGACCATCCGCTCGAGGGCCGCCTTGCTGACCCCGTACGCACCCAGGCCCGGCCACGGCGGCCCGAACGTGCCCGCGTCGGACGACAGGTAGACCGCTTTGCCCGCGGAAACCGTCAGGTGCGGCACCGCCGCGGCCGTCACCAGCGCCGCGCCGATGACGTTGGTGTCGAAGATGCGCCGCCAGGTCGCGGCGTCGGTGTCCACCATCCGGACCAATGGACCGACGGCGGGGGTGTAGACGATGTTGTCGATGCCGCCCAGGGCGTCGGCGGCGGCGGCGATCGCGGACCGGCACGACGCCTCGTCCGTGACGTCGCATTCGATGGCGACCGCGCCCGGGCCGGCGTCCTTGGCCGCCGCCTCGATGCGCTCGCGGCGCCGGGCCAGCAGCGCGACCTGGTCGCCGCGCTGGGCGAGGCCGACGCCGATGCAGCGACCGAGTCCGCTCGAGGCGCCCACCACCACTGTCCTTGACATATTTGCCCTCTCTTGTAACGAGCTGCCGTCGGCAAAAACCTACCGGATATCACCCGTCGGAGGGCGAGGGCTCGGCTACTTAGTTGCGAACGACGGTGTTCCGGTCCCCCAGCTTGGCCCGATACATGGCCGCGTCCGCCCGGGCGGTGATCAGGTCGACGGACTCGCCGGGCATGGCGAGCGTGGCGCCGATGCTCAGTGTCGCCGATAACCACTTCCCGGATACATCAATGGGTTCGGCGGCGCGACAGCGAATCTTCTCGGCGATCTGGGCGAGCTCGTCGACGCTGTGAATGTCGGGCAGCAGGACGAGTATCTCGTCGCCCCCCATCCGGCCCACCGTGTCACCCCCGCGCACGCTTCCACAAATCCTTGCGGCGAGGGTTGCCAGCACACAGTCGCCCACGCCGTGGCCCCAGGTGTCGTTGATTTGCTTGAAGCGGTCGACGTCGCAGAACAACACCCCGACATACGATCCGAGCGGCCGCGGCTTCTGCATCGCGGCCTCGAATCGGCTGATGGCCTCGGCGCGGTTCACCAGCCCGGTAAGGGTGTCGAACCGTGCCATCCGTTCCAGCCGCCGCTCCGCCTCCACCTGCTCGTCGATGATGCGCACCGCGGCGATCAGGCCATCGGTGTTGCCCTCGGCGTCGACGTACGGCTTCCCGTGCCCCTCGACCCAGTGGTAATTGCCGTCGGCGGAGCGCACGCGAAACCGGTGCAGGACCGATTCGCCTGCGGTGACCTTTCCCAGCGCACTGATGACCGCCTCGAGGTCGCGCGGGTGGATGTGGCGGTCGAAATCCGAGCCGGTCCAACCCTGCGGCGACCGGCCCAACGCCGCCTCCACGGACGGCGAGATCCACACAACCTCAGCGCCGCGCAGGTGCACGATGATGTCGACCGCGTTGTCGGCGAGGATACGATAGCGCATCTCGGCGTCGGCGCGTTCCTTACTGACCAGCTCCTGCTCGATCAACAGCTTCTGCTCGCGCTGGATGAAGAAGAACGTGATCGCCCCGACGATGGCGGTGCCGAGCAGTACCGAGAAGGTCCATTCCGCCTGCTGGCCCAGACCGAGCCGCAGAAAGAACGGCCTCGACAGCGCGACGACGATCGGAAAGCCGGCGAGGATGCCCACCAACCGAAGAAGTGACTTCCGGTCCGGTCGGGCGAGCAGCCAGGCGACCGGAGACCGGTCGGGGCGCGCCAGCGACGTCGCGGCGGCAAGCAGCAGCAGAGCCACGGCCGTCATGAACGCCTGGCCGGTCGAAGGCGAGAAGCCCACCAGCGCCAAAGCGCCGAACATGTAGGCCCCGACCGTGACGAACGGGGTGGCCCCGCCGGCCGCCATGCATGCGAGCCAGGCCAAACGCGTCCCCCGATCGACGCGGATCAGGGCGACGGCGGCCGCCAGGGGCAGGACCGACGCCGCCGTCTGCGCGCTGGGACGCCCGGGCCAGGTCTGTTGCGACGTGCGAACCGCGTCCCCGAACCACGTCAGGTCCAGGGCGGTCGATGGACCGCCGGTGGCGTACTCCAAGAGGGTCACGCCGGCAAGCGCGCCCACCAGCATGGCGAGGCCACGGCCGGCCCACACTCGTCCCCTCGACGGGCGGCCCGACTGGGCCAGGATCGCCGTGCCCAGCGCCGCCAGCCACAACGCGGTCCACGGCATCATCTGCGGCCAGGTCGCATTGATCCGGGTCAGCCGGTCGACGCCGGTCGCCCAACCCAGCCAGGACAGCGTCGCGATGACAAACACCACCGCCAAGGCGATCCGTCTGCACCAGGCCACGTCGTTCAGGCACGCGTCGGGGCTCGGCCTCTCCATCGGCTGCCCCTTCCTTCCCCCGCGGCGGCGCAACCGACAGTGTGCGGGAGTAGGAAACCGATGTCTGGGGGCAAAAGGTCACCACTCTCGCGGCGAAGGTCACCGATGCGCGTCAGCCTCCGTCGGGGGCTTGCAACACCACGGCGGTATGCGCGTCCACGGTGAGCGTCCCTCCCCCGGGCACCTCCTCCGCGGGCGTCTCCTCCTCCGGGCCGGTGAACACCACGAGTTGCCAGGCGGCGCCGAATTCCTTTGGCGGCAGGGTGAACTCGATCGGCTCGTAATGGGCGTTGAAGCAGAGCAGGAACGAGTCGTCGAACACCCGCTGCCCCCGCGCGTCGCGGTCCGGGATGCCGTGCCCGTTGAGGAACACCGCGACGGACTTCGCGAATCCGGCGCCCCAGTCCTCCTCGGTCATCTCGGCGCCCTCGGGGGTGAACCAGGCGATGTCGGGCAACCCGTCCTGGCCGCGGCGGCCCAGCGGCTTGCCGGAGAAGAACCGGCGCCGCCGGAAGACCGGATGGTTGGCGCGTAGGGCCGACACCACGCGGGTGAATTCCAGCAGGCCGTTATCGGCCTTGGACCAGTCGATCCAGGTGAGCTCGTTGTCCTGGCAGTAGCCGTTGTTGTTGCCGTTCTGCGTGCGGCCCAGCTCGTCGCCGTGACAGATCATCGGCACCCCCTGCGACAGCAGCAGCGTGGTGAGGAAGTTGCGCTGTTGGCGGGCGCGCAGCGCGTTGACGCCCGGGTCGTCGGTGGGCCCCTCCGCGCCGCAGTTCCAGGACCGGTTGTGACTTTCGCCGTCGTTGTTGTCCTCGCCGTTTGCCTCGTTGTGTTTCTCGTTGTAGGACACCAGGTCTCGCAGCGTGAACCCGTCGTGGGCGATGACGAAGTTGATCGAGGCCACCGGCCGGCGCGCCGTGTGCTCGTACAGGTCGGCCGACCCGGACAGCCGGTAGGCGAACTCGTCGAGGGTCGACGGCTCGCCGCGCCAGAAGTCCCGGACCGCGTCGCGGTATTTGCCGTTCCATTCGGTCCACTGCGGCGGGAAATTGCCGACCTGGTAACCGCCCGGGCCAACGTCCCACGGCTCGGCGATCAACTTGACCTGGCTGACCGTCGGATCCTGTTGCACCAGTTCGAAGAACGTGGCCAGCCGGTCCACGTCGTAGAACTCGCGGGCCAGCGTCGAGGCGAGGTCGAAGCGGAAGCCGTCGACGTGCATCTCGGTCACCCAGTAGCGCAACGAGTCCATGATCAGCTGCAGGGCGTGCGGGTGCCCGACGTTGAGGCTGTTGCCCGTCCCGGTGTAGTCCATGTAGTAGCGCTTGTCGTCGTCGACCAGCCGGTAATACGCGGCGTTGTCGATGCCGCGCATGGACAGCGTCGGGCCCATGTGGTTGCCCTCGGCCGTGTGGTTGTAGACGACGTCGAGGATGACCTCGATGCCGGCCTCGTGCAGGGCGCGGACCATCGCCTTGAACTCCTGCACCTGACCGCCCGGCGACGTCGAACTGGAGTACTTGAAATCGGGCGCGAAGAACCCGATCGTGTTGTAGCCCCAGTAGTTCGACAGGCCCTTGTCCACCAAAGTGGAGTCGTTGGCGAAGTGGTGCACCGGCATCAGCTCGATGGCCGTGACGCCGAGGTCCTTGAGGTGGTCGATGATCACCGGGTGCGCGACGCCCGCGTAGGTGCCGCGCAGCTGCTCGGGGATGTCGGGGTGGGTCTGCGTCAGGCCCTTGACGTGCGCCTCGTAGATGACTGTGTCGGCGTATTGGTGGTCCGGCGGCCGGTCGTTGCCCCAGTCGAAGTAGGGGCTGATCACCACCGACTTGGGCATGAACGCGGCCGAGTCGTCGTCGTTGCGGCTGTCGGGGTCGCCGAAGTTGTAGCTGAACAGGGCCTGGTTCCACTCGAACGACCCGTCGATGGCCTTCGAATACGGGTCCACCAGCAGCTTGTTCGCGTTGCACCGCAGGCCGTTCTGCGGGTCGTACTGACCGTGCACGCGGTAGCCGTAGCGTTGGCCGGGTTCGATGTTGGGGATGTAGGCGTGCCAGATGTAGCCGTCGACCTCGGGAAGCGGGACCCGGCTCTCGGTGCCGTCGGCGTCGAACAGGCACAGCTCCACCCGCTCGGCCACTTCGCTGAAGACGGCGAAATTGGTGCCCGCCCCGTCGTAGGTGGCGCCCAGGGGGTAGGCGCGGCCCGGCCACACCTCTCCGGTGGGCGTGGGGGCGGAAGCTTCTGCGGATGTCATGGCGCAATCAATACCCTACCGGGGACTCCCCCAAACGGGGGCCCGGAAGGCCTTGCGGCTAAACGGTTTTCAAGGTCGTAACATGACCTTCACCGCCCCGTCCTGCTTCTTCTGGAAAATGTCGTAGGCGTGCGGGGCCTGGTCGAGGGGCAGCACGTGCGACGCGAAGGTGTCGACGCCGAGCGGGTCGTCGTCGGTGAGCAGCGGCATGATGTCGTCCACCCACCGCTTCACGTTCGCCTGGCCCATCCGCAGGGTCACCTGCTTGTCGAACAAAGTGAGCATCGGCAACGGGTCGGCCATCCCGCCGTACACGCCGATCAGCGATATCGTGCCGCCGCGGCGCACGATGTCGATGGCGGAGTACAGGGCACTGAGCCGGTCCACACCGGCGGTCTGCATCAGCCGCTTGCCAATGAAGTCCGGCAACATGCCGGCGGCTTGCTGGGCCAGTTTGGCCGCCGGTGAACCGTGCGCTTCCATGCCCACCGCATCGATGACCGAGTCGGAGCCTCGCCCGCCGGTCAGGTCCCGGATCGCCTCCCCGAGTGGCGAGTCGAGCCGGCCCAAGTCGATGGTGTGGATGCCGCGCTGCGCGGCACGTCCGAGGCGTTCGGCCACCAGGTCCACGGCGATCACCCGATAACCGAGGTGATCGGCGATGCGCGCGGCCATGTCGCCGATCGGGCCCAAGCCGAGCACGGTGAGCGTGCCGCCGTCCGGGATGTCGGCGTAGGCCACCGCCTGCCAGGCCGTCGGCAGCACGTCGGACAGGTAGACGAACCGCGAATCCGGCGGCCCCACAGGGACTTTGATGTGGGTGAACTGCGCCTGTGGGACCCGCAGCAGTTCGGCCTGGCCGCCCGGGACCGCGCCGTAGAGCTCCGAGTAGCCGAACAGCGCGGCCCCCATGCCCTGGTCACGCACCTGCGTGGTTTCGCATTGGGTGTAGAGCCGCTTGTTGCACATGTAGCAAGTGCCGCAGGAGATTTGGAAGGGGATGACGACCCGGTCCCCGACCCGCAGGTCACCCGTTTCACCCCCGACCTCGCGCACGATTCCCATGGGTTCGTGTCCAAGGATGTCCCCGGGCTTCATGAAGGCCCCGAGGATCTCATAGAGGTGCAGGTCGGACCCGCAGATATTGGTCGACGTGACTTCGATGATGGCGTCGGTGGGTTGCTCGATCTTCGGGTCGGGCACCGACTCCACCCGCACGTCGCGCTTGCCGTGCCACGTGACAGCCTTCATGTGGGAAGCGCATACCCGTCTCGCGGCCCCCGAAACGCCGCTTTAGCGGCACCGGCGTTTGAGCGGATGCTCGCTGTCGATCAACGAGTTCGCGATGTTGGTGAGGAAGGCTTGCTGCGCACCGGCCCCGCATGCACGTATTGCGTTGCTATTAAACATTTTTGGGGGCCCTCGCTGTGGTTGTTCCAGTGAAACCACGACGGGTGCCCCGATCCGCTCGGGGCACCCGTCGTAGACTCGGATTGGTGACCTCGATAGTGATCGTTGGCAGCGGCTTCACCGGATTCACCTGCGCGGGCCGTCTGGCCCGAATCCTGCGGAGACGGCGCGTGCAGGCCGACATCACGATCGTCTCCCCGGTGGATTACATGCTGTACACGCCGTTGTTGCCCGACGTCGCCGGCGGGGTGATCGATGCCCGGTTCGTGGCGATCCCCCTGGCCAACAGCCTCAAAGGCGTGCACGCGGTGCGCGGCCGCGTGGATGGTGTGGACTTCGCCCGGCACACGCTGAGATGGTGTGATCCCGAAGAGCGCAGCCACACCATGGCCTGGGATCGGTTGGTGCTCACGCCGGGTTCGGTGACAAGGCTTCTCGATGTTCCGGGCCTCGCGACGTGCGCGCGCGGGTTGAAGACCACCGCCGAGGCCCTATACCTACGAGACCATTTCGTGGAGCAGCTCGAGCTGGCCAACATCGAGGACGACCCGCAGGTGGCACAGGCCCGGCGCTCCGTCGTCGTGGTCGGGGCCTCCTATTCGGGCACCGAACTGGTGGCACAGCTTCGGGCGCTGGCCGACGCGGCCGCCAAGCAGATGCGCTTCGACCCCGCCGCCGTCCGGTTCGTGCTCCTCGATCTGGCCGAGCAGGTGATGCCCGAGGTCGGCAAGAAGCTGGGCGATGCCGCGCAGAAGGTCCTCCGCCGGCGCGGGATCGACGTCCGGCTCGGCCTCACGCTCAAGGAAGCACACGGCGATCACGTTGTGCTCAGCGATGATTCGCGCATCGACACGCGCACGGTCGCCTGGGTGACCGGTGTCACCGGAGCGCCGCTGATCCAGGATCTGGGGTTGCCGACCGAGCGGGGCCGACTCAAAGTCCAGCCGGATCTGCAAGTGCCGGATCACCCCGACGTCTTCGCGGCCGGCGACGCGGCCGCGGTCCCCGACCTGACCCAGCCGGGAAAGATCACGCCGCCCACCGCCCAGCACGCCACCCGCCAGGGCAAGGTGCTGGCCCGCAACGTGGCGGCCAGCCTCGATTATAGCACGCCCAAGCAATACAAGCACCGCAACCTGGGCCTGGTGGTCGACCTGGGACCGTGGCAGGCGGTGGCCAACCCGCTGAACATCCACCTCTCGGGCCTGCCGGCGAAGGTCGTCACCCGGTCGTATCACCTGTACGCGATTCCGCGGGGCGTCAACCGGTGGGCGGTGTCGCTGGCCTACCTGACCGACGCGCTGTTCGCCCGGTCGGTGGTGTCCATCGGGCTGTCCTCCGAGGAGGACGCACAGTTTGCGGCCAGCGAGGGCATCCCGATGCCGAAGACCGGCTGAGCGCTGCTCAGCCCCCGGCCGACTGCTGCGCCATCGAGTAGGCCAGCTGCAGGAAGTCGGCGCCGGTCAACACGGTGAAGACGCCGGCGATCAGGCGGGTGAAGCGCGGGGCAAAGACCAAGCCGATGGCGAAGCCGGTCGCCACCCACATATCCAGGCAGAACGGGCACGTCAGCAGTTCTCCCACGCTGTGCCGCAATGGGCTTTCGTCCCGGACCTCCTCCATGACCTCGGCCGGGCCGCCGCTGCCCGCGAAGCGGGTGAAGGGCGCGCGCAACGGGCTGGTCACCGCGTCTTTGGTCAGCGTCCGCGAGAGCTTGTGGGTGCCCAGGGTGACCGTGATCAGGTCCTGGATCCGCCACCGGGTGGGCAACGTCCGCCCGGTGAGCAGCGCGGCCGTGGTCGCGACGGCCACCACGGCGGTGTAGACGAGCAGCACCGCCAAGTATCCGCCCAACGGACGAGGCTCGTCGCCGCGGTATTCGTCCGCTTCGCGCCGTGCGCCGTCGACCACGTGGGTCTTGGCTTCCGCCACCTCTCCCATTGCATCTCCTTCAGCTCAAGGGCACAGCAGGCTGTGTACCCGAACTCGGTGAGCGCAATCGGAGGGTCGCGGTGCCCTCAGCCGGCCCCGTCGCCGGGTTCGCCGGCCTCCTGCGTGACCTTCGCGGTTTTGGCGGCCTTCCGCAGGGTCTGGTTCGTGGACCGCAGGTCGGTGTTGGCCGCCGAGAGCGTCGCGTTGTGGTCCTCGAGGTCCAGGATCCGGGCGACGCCGGCCAGGTTTATGCCTGCGCCGACCAGCTCGCTGATGCGTTTGAGCCGGGCCAGGTCGTCGGCGCTGTAGCGGCGGGTTCCGCCGTTGCTTCGCGCCGGCGCGAGCAACCCATACCGCTCGTACAGGCGCAGCGATTGCACCGGGACGCCGGAGAGCTCGGCGGCCACCGAGATGCCATACACGCCGTGATCGGGCGCCGGGACGCCGGAATCGCCGCGTTGGTCGGTCATCACCCGTCTCTCCTCGAAGCTGTCTGGCCTAGAAAATCTATTTATCACACTTGCATAACTATGTCGACAGTGATATATCAAATCTATGTCATTGGACATAGGTAATAGCCAGACCACAGCCTAGATTGGAGTGAGAGGTGACCACCATGCTGATGCGTTCCGACCCCTTCCGTGACCTCGATCGCTTTGCCCACCAGGTGTTCGGTACGGCCGCCCGGCCGGCAGTGATGCCGATGGACGCATGGCGCCAGGGCGAGGAGTTCGTCGTCGAGTTCGACCTGCCCGGCATCGACGCCGAGTCGCTCGACATCGACATCGAGCGCAACGTCGTGACCGTGCGCGCCGAGCGGCCCGCCGTCGACCCGAACCGCGAGATGCTGGCCACCGAGCGCCCACGCGGGGTGTTCAGCCGGCAGCTGGTGCTCGGCGACAACCTCGACACCGACAAGATCGAGGCGTCCTACCGCGAAGGTGTTCTGCGGCTGCGCATTCCGGTGGCCGAACGGGCCAAGCCGCGCAAGATCACCGTCGGGCGCGGCGACGGGCAAACGGCCATCAATGAGAACGCCTCGCAACGCGAGGTCATCAACGCCTGATGTCCGGCGGACGGGCGGCGGCGCGGGTCCCTGCAGAAACACACGGGCCGCCGCCTTCCTCCGGTTCAAAAACCCAGGGAGAGCAGGTGCGAGATGAAGTGGGAACTGGACGGCCAACGGGCTAACGTCGAACAGGCGTTGGCCGGCGGCGCCGCGCAGCCGGCCGGCTGGTTTCGCTTCTACTTCACCGACCAGCGCTGGGAGTGGTCGGAACAAGTGCAGCGGATGCACGGGTATGAGCCCGGCAGCGTGACGCCCACCACCGATCTGGTGCTCTCGCACAAGCATCCGGACGACCGCGGGCAGGTCGCGGCCACCATCGAACAGATCGTCAACACCCGGCAGGCGTTCAGCACTCGCCATCGAATCGTCGACACCGGCGGGAATGTGCGACACGTCGTCGTGGTGGGTGACCGGTTCTTCGACGACGACGGCGACGTCGTTGGAACGCAAGGGTTTTACATCGACGTCTCCCCGGTCACGGGACAGGTGGCGGAGGAGATCGTCAGCGCCAGACTGGCCGAGATCAACGGGAACCGGGCCGGGATCGAACAGGCCAAGGGCATGCTGATGCTGATCTATGGCATCAGTGAGAGCGCGGCCTTCGAGTTGCTCAAATGGCTTTCACAGGAAGCGAACGTCAAGTTGCGGCCGCTCGCCGAGCAGATCGCCGAAGACCTCCGCGGCGCCCGGTTGCGCTTCGATGCCCAATCGGAGATCGACCATCTGCTGCTGACCGCGCACGAACGCGTCACCGAGCCCGCCGCGTCATGACGCCTTGCGGCGCCGGGTACGGGCGGCCGCAACCAATTGCGCCATCCCCTTCTCGATGCCGGCGGCGAGCGCGTCGATGTCGGGCGCCGTGTCGTAGTCGGCGGTGATGCCGAAGACGAAACTATCGGCGTAGCTGAGCATTCCGATGCCGGTGCGCACCTGCAGGGCGATCGGGGCAACCGGCAGGAGTTCCAGCACCCGGCGGCCCATCAGCCGCTGGCGGCTTCGTGGGCCGGGAACGTTGCTCGCCAAGGCGACTACCGCGCGTTGAGGGAAACGCGAGAGCAATCGAATCGCCCACGCCGACAGCGCAAACGGGGTGCGCTTGGCGGCCACCACCACCGCGCTGCCGCCCTCGCTCTGACCGCTCGCCTTGGCGTGGGTGAGCCGGTCGTGCACCAGTTGCAGCTGCCGCACCGGGTCCGCCTCGTCGACGGGCAGCAGCGGCAGCATCGCCGAGACCCGGTTGCCGGCGACATTGAAGTGATCCACCGCGCGGACGGAGACGGGGACGAGCGTGCGCAGCGAGTCTCGGCCCGGTTGTTCCCCCCGCGCCAGCAAGACGGCGCGATAACTGTTGGTAATCGCTGCCAGCGCAACGTCGTTGAGCGTGACTTCGAATGCCCGGGCGACCTTGTTCATGTCCCTCAGCCGGGCGCGGGCCACACTGTACCTCCGCATCGCGGTAACCGGCCCGTTCAGCGAAGATTGGGGGGCGGGGCGCATCAGTGCTGTGGTCAGCTCGGCCGCACCGATCGCCGCGTGTTCGGCCGCGGTCAGGGCGCCGAACGCGCTCCGCCCGATTCCACTCGCCCAGTTCAAGGGATTGAGGCTGATCTTGGACAGCTCCGGCCCGCGCCGAACCGCCTTCCGGGCGGCGCCGACGTCGACCGCAAAGGTGCCGCCGTCGCCGTCGTCGCCGAACTTGGCGAACAGCTGCGTCATCGCGATGCCGTCGGCGATGCAGTGGTGAATCTTGGTGAGCACCGCCCACCGGTTTCCGCTGAGCCCCTCGATGATCCAGGTCTCCCATAGGGGGCGCTCACGATCGAGCCGGCGTTCCATCAAGGACGCGATCATCTCGAACAGCTCCGGGTCGCGGCCCGGTTGCGCCAGCGCGACGCGGTGCAGGTGACGCGCGAGGTCGAAGTGGGGGTCTTCCGTCCATTCGGGCGGCCGCAGGTCGAGTGGATGGGTGTGCAGGATCTGCCTGCAGCGCGGTACCGCCGCCACCCGCTCGGCGAATTCGGCGACGAACTCGTCGTAGGTCGGGATCGGTCCCTCCACGATCGACACGCCGCCCACCGCCAGGCTGACGTGCGGGTCGGAGTCCTCCACCTCCAGGAAGCCGGCATCGAGCGCGGTCAATTGCTCCATGGTGCTACTTTCCGCGCCGCAATGCCCTGCTGGCAGGGCCGTAAGTCCCCAACTACTGAGGTCAAACGGCGGCTGTGGCGGCGCGCCCCCGGCCATATCGTGAGGGGGGTGACGGGAGAGCAATTGAGCAGCGAGGCAGATGCTTTCGCCGCCGCGCCCCGCACCGACCTGATCGCACCGCGCAGCCGAAGGGCAAGCGGGTGCTGGTGGTTGTGCGACGGTCCCGAGTACGCCGCCTCGCTGCGGCGAAACCGGGGGCTGCCGGCTGCGCCCGGCGGAGAGGAGCCGGCGTCGTTAATCGCCCGGGAACGGGCGGACTACGCCTGGATCATGCGAAAAGCGAACAGCGGTAACTACGAAGCGTATTGATGCAACCCGCCGAAGGAAGAACACCATGAGCGATTTCACCTACATCCGCTTCTTCGAAGAAATCGGCATCGAGGACGTCCCGCTGGTCGGCGGGAAGAACGCCTCGCTGGGCGAGATGTTCCAGAAACTGACCGGGCAGGGCGTGCGCGTCCCGCACGGTTTCGCGATCACCGCCGAGGCCTACCGGCACGTGCTGGACAGCGCCGGCGCCTGGGGCGCGCTGCACGCCGCGCTCGACGATCTCGACCCCGACGACGTCACCGCGCTGGCACGTAAGGGCAAGCAGGCCCGCGAAATCGTCTACGGCGCAGGGCTTCCCCCGGAGCTCGCCGCCGAGATCACGGCCGCCTACCGGCAGCTTCAAGAGGAATACGGCGAAGACGTCAGCCTGGCCGTGCGCAGCTCGGCGACCGCCGAAGACCTGCCGACCGCCAGCTTCGCCGGCCAGCAGGAGACCTTCCTCAACATCAAGGGCACCGAGAGCCTGCTGGACGCCTGCCGCCGGTGTTTCGCCAGCCTGTTCACCGACCGGGCCATCCACTACCGGGTCGACCAGGACTTCGACCACTTCAAGGTGTCGCTGTCGATCGGCGTCATGAAGATGGTGCGCTCCGACCTCGCCTCATCCGGGGTGATGTTCACCCTGGACACCGAATCCGGCTTCCACGACGTCGTATTCATCACGGGCGCCTACGGGCTCGGCGAGAACGTGGTCCAGGGCGCCGTCGACCCCGACGAGTTCTACGTCCACAAGCCGACGTATCAGGCCGGCCACCGCGCGGTACTGCGCCGGCTGATCGGGGACAAGGCGGTCAAGATGATCTACGTCGAGGGGGAGACGAAGAACACCGTCCGCAACATCCCCACCCCGAAGGCCGACCGGGCCCGGTTCTGCGTCACCGACGACGACGTCCTCGAGCTGGCCGGCTACGCCTGCGCCATCGAGGGCCACTACGGGCGGCCGATGGACATCGAATGGGCCAAGGATGGTCTCGACGGGCGGCTCTACATCGTCCAGGCGCGGCCAGAAACCGCGGCCTCCCAGCGCAGCCTGACGGTCATCGAAAGCTACGTGCTCGAGAGCAAGGGCACCGAGGGCAAGGAGGTGCTCGCCGAGGGCCGCTCGGTCGGCGAGAAGGTCGCCACCGGCATCGCCCGGCGGATGGACAACCTCGGGAAGCTGTCGGAGTTCCAGCCCGGCGACGTGCTGGTGGCCGACGTCACCACGCCCGACTGGGAACCCATCATGAAGATCGCCGCGGCCATCGTCACCAACCGCGGCGGGCGCACCTGCCACGCGGCGATCATCGCCCGCGAGCTCGGCATCCCCGCCGTCGTCGGCGCGGGTGACGCCACCACGAGCGTGCCCGACGGCGAGGTCGTCACGGTGTCGTGCGTGGAGGGCGACACGGGGCGGGTTTACCGCGGCGAGTTGGGCTTTCGCGTCGATCGCACCGAGGTGTCCGACCAGGAACGCCCGCACACCGAGATCATGCTCAACCTCGGCAACCCGGATCTGGCGTTCAAGACTTCGTTCTTGCCGAACGACGGCGTGGGGCTGGCCCGGATGGAGTTCATCATCAACGAGTACATCCGGGTGCACCCGCTGGCCCTGCTCCACCCCGACCGGGTGGACGATCCCGAGGCACGGCGGACCATCGAGACGCTGACGTACGCCTATTCCGACGGCGCCGAATTCTTCGTGGAGCGCCTGTCGGAAGGGATCGGCACCATCGCCGCCGCCTTCTGGCCCAAGCCTGTCGTCGTGCGGATGTCGGACTTCAAGACCAACGAGTACGCCAGCCTGGTCGGCGGCAGCGGCTTCGAGGCGGCCGAGAGCAACCCGATGATCGGCTTCCGCGGCGCCTCGCGCTACGCGCACCCGGCCTACGCCGAGGGATTCGCGCTGGAGTGCCGGGCGATGAAGCGGGTACGCGAACAGATGGGGCTGACCAACGTCGTGCTGATGTTGCCGTTCGTGCGCCGGGTGGCCGAGGCGGACCTGGTCCTGGCGGAGATGGCCAAACACGGTCTGCGCCGCGGGGAGAACGGGCTCAAGGTGTACGCGATGTGCGAGATCCCCAACAACGTCATCCTGATCGACGAGTTCGCCAAGCGCTTCGACGGCTTCTCCATCGGATCCAACGACCTCACCCAGCTCACCCTCGGTGTCGACCGGGACAGCGAGATCGTGGCCTTCGACTACGACGAACGCGACGAGGGCGTCAAGGAGATGATCCGCCTGGCCGTGGAGGGATGCCGCCGCAACGGGATTCACTCCGGGTTGTGCGGTCAGGCGCCGTCGGACTACCCCGACATGGCCGAGTTCCTGGTTCGCTGCGGCATCGACTCGATCAGCCTGAACCCCGACGTGGTGGTCAAGACCACCCGGCAGATCCTGGACCTCGAGGGCGCGGTGCAGCTGCAGTGAGCCGCCGCGCCGTCGCGCGCCGAGATTGCCGTGACGGCTGTGGTTGAGGGCGCATGCACGACCCTGAGTGCAATCTCGCCGAAGGTCGCGGGGATCCTCAGGGTCGCGGTGGCTGGCGATACAGGGCGGCGCCGGCGACGACGTCGGCCCCGGCCGCGACGAACACGACCCGCGCGCCCGCCGGCAACCGCTCGGCCCGCTGCCCGAACGCGGCGGCCAGGGCGGCGGTGTGCATGCGTGCGTCGTCGGCGACGCTGATCGCCTCGACCGGCAAGCCCAGCCGGGCAGCCAGCGCGGTGCGGTATCCGGGCCGGGCGGGGGCGGCGACGATCGCGTCGACCTCGGACAGCCGAACTGACTGCTCGGCAAGGCACGCCGACACCGCCCGCCCGGCCGCCGCCGCGAACCGCTCGTCCATCGCCGCCGACTCGGAGAAGCGCAGGACGTTGCGGGAGTCGGCGAAACCCACCGTGGCGCTGAAGTTTTCGTCGCCGGCTTCACTCGGGTCGTTCACCCAGGATACCCGGCTGAGGCCGTAGTCGTCGTCGGACCAGCCGCACAGCATCGCCGCGCCGGCGGCCGAGAATCCGAAGTGCTCACTCATCCCGTGCCCGGGGTCGGCGTCGCTGGCGACCACCAGCGCGCGCCGGATGGCGCGGCTGCGCATGAACCCGTCGACGATCTGCAGCGCCGTCAGCAGCCCGCATGTGCCGTTGGCGATGTCGAACGAGAAGGTGCCGTGGGCACCGGCGTGCGGGTCCTCCGGGTTGGCGCCGATGTCGTCCTGGATCAGCGCGGCGAGCGCCGGCTCACCGAGGTTGCGGTCGCGGTAGATGCCGGCGTTGACGACGAGGTCGAGGTCTTTCGCCTCGCATCCGGCCCGCTTCAGGCAGTCCTTGGCGGCGACGACGGCCAGGTGCAAGGCGCTGTGGCGCCCCCGCAGCCGCGGATGCGAGACGTCGATCCGATCAATCACCGTTCCCATAGCGGCTCACCACATCCTCGTCCAGGGTCAACAAGACCACACCGATCTCCAGTCCGGAGGCCAACGCCAGCAACGCGATTCGCTCCCCGGGCCTGATCCGCCCGGCCTCGAGTTCCTCGACGAGCGCCACCGTGTGGGTGGTGGAGGCGGTGTTTCCGTAGCGGTCGACGGTGATCACCGCGTCGTGGCGCGGGCTGTCACCGAACACCTCCGACATCCGGGCCATGCCCTTGCGGATGGCGCGCGCGGACGTCTGGTGGGTGATGACGTGGTCGATGTCGTGGATCGAAAGACCAACGGTGTCAAGCACTTCGCTCAACAGCAGCGGCGTGTCGGCGATCGCGGCCTTCTGGATGGCGCGGGAGTTGGTGAACATCCGCGCCCCCGGGTCGTCCCCCTGCGGATACGCCAGGCAGAGCCGGCTGTAGTCGGCGACGGTGGTGAAGCCCGCCAGGGCGATGCCGGCCGAACCGGCCGGTGCCCGCTCGAGCAGCAGCGCCGCGCCGGCATCGCCCAGCGTCAGGCAGGCCAGCTCCTTGCTCATGATGTTGCGGATGTGCCGGGCGGCGTTGTTGGAAAGCTGCGAGATGTACTCGCCGCTGACGACGAGCCCGCGCTCGACGACGCCCTCGCGGATCCAGTTATTCAAAATCGTTACGCCCGTGAGCATTCCGGCGCACGCGTTGGACACGTCGAACGTCATCGCGTTCACCGCCCCGATCCCGCGCGCCACGGCGCTGCTCATGGTCGGCTCGAGCCACTGGGTCAGCCCGTCGCGGAACTTGGTGATGCTGCAGCTGATCACCACGTCCAGCGCCGCTGGATCCTGCTGCGCGGTGGCCAGGCAGTTCAGTGCCGCCGAGCTGGCCAGGGTGTAGGAGTCCTCATCGCCCACCGACACCCGGCGTTCGCGGATCCCGGTCAGCCGTTCCAGGTCGATGTGGGTGCGGTGGCGGGTGGACGCCATAAGCTCGTCGGTCGTCAGGTGGGTTCCGGGCAGATGCCGGCCCGCGGCCGCGACCCGCGCGACGAAGGGGGCCGCACCGTCCCTCCCGGTTGTTTCCCCGGTTGTTTCCATCACCAGCCAGTGCCGAGTCATCGATGCCACCTCCTTCGCATTTCGGTCACCCACGCATCTCGAGGACTTCGGTCACCGGACGCCGGGCGGTGCGTTTCGCGCGTGGGTCCGTGGCCGGTGACCGGCCGACCCGGATCAGCAGCTGCGGCTGGCCGGAGCCGCCGGTGACCTGCCTGATGATGGCGCGGCTCAGCGACATCTCCGTCATGTGGGTCAGCGTGCAGGTGGCCATGCCGGCCAAAGTGCATTCGAGCAGCACCGCCGACAGCGCCTCACCGCAGCGCAGCACTTCGGCCGGCGCATCGTCGTCATGGGTGGACAGGACCACGATCTTGGAATGGTCCTGATCGATCGCGGCGCGGCGGCGGCCCCCGCCCGCCGGCGGGAACGCGCGGGCGATGTCCACGCGCTCGGCCTCTGAACTGGACAGCAGAGCGCTCTCGGGCACGTGGTCACCGTTCGCTTCGAAGGGCGAGGTCCACCAACGTAATTCGGTCAGGTAGGAGGTATCGCTTCGGCGCAACTGCTCGGTGAGCCGCGACGCCTCGGCCAGGCTCGGTCGCTCGTCGTCGTCGACCACGTCCAGCAACACGTCGTACGGGGTCACCGCGCGGCTCAGGGCCGAATGCAGCGTGGGCCACGCGGTCGGTGCGCCCAGGGGCAGTCGGTCGGTGCGGCGCCGCAGGATCGCGTCGGCCCGCAGCCGGCACTGCGCCGTCACGTTCTGCACGGGCAAAAAGCCCACACTCGCGAGGTGATCCGGTCTGCCCTCGGTGGGAAAACGTTCGGTGACGCTGTCCCAGCCCGCGGCGGCCATGGCGACCCGCAGGTGGTCGAGGACGGCGCCGCAGCTGAGGATCAGCTCCCGGCCGGTGTGGTCGGTGGCGTGCATCGCGTGGCGCGGGTCGGCCCACAGGTGCAGCCTCGTGCCGTCCGCCACCCACCGCCAGGGCTGGCTGTTGTGCAGCGAAGGCGCGCGGCAGGCGAGCGTCACCGCGTCCCGGATGACCTTCGCTGTCGGCACTTTCGCGTCCATCTCCACCATTTCGTCGACTTCGCTGAGGCAAACTGTATGCCCCACGCGGCGGGTGCGGGCAGGGCCGTTGGTCCCCGACGGCCGGGACGTTGGAACCTCCTGGGGTGTTACGTCGCGCGCCCCCAGAGGTCGTGCACCTCGCGAGCGACGAGGTCCGCGCGCCGCGAGGTATCGATCCGGTGCGCGCCGTCCCAGTCGGCGTACCCGGCGGCCAGGGCGGCGGCGATCTCCGGGGTCACCTCCGAATTGCCCGCGGGCCTGGTTTTGATCCGGTCGGCCGCCACGTCGGCCGTCGCCGAGCACACGAATTCGACGAGCGCCGAGTGCGTCTCGGTGGCCAGCCGGTGAGCCTCCTCGCGCGTCCGCGGATCGCGCCAGGTGCCGTCGAGGATCACCGAGTGGCCCTCGCCCAGCAACTGCCGCGCGCGGCGCAGAGTGGTCTCGTAGACCACCGCGACCTGGTCGGGGCTGTAGAGCCCGGCGTTCAGCACGCCGGGCTCACCGGCGATGGCACCCGACTCCCGAAGCTCCCAGCGCACATCGTCGGTGGAAATAAGCTGCGCCGCATACGATTCGGCCAGCCCCCGGGCCACGGTGGACTTTCCGGTGCCCGGGTTGCCGCCGACGAGCGCAAGCCGAACGGTGCCGCTCTGCAGGTGCCGGGTGGCGATGGCCAGGTGGCGGGCGGCGTCGTCGGATGCGCCGGGGCTGCCCTGCGAAACCCGGACGCAGTCCACCTTCGCCCGCACCGCGGCCCGGTAGGCGATGTAGAAGTCGGACAGCGCCCGCGGCGGCGCCCAACCCGCATGCTCGGCGTAACGCTGCAGGAAGTAGTCGCCGAAGTCCTTGTGGCCCAAGAATTCCAGGTCCATCGCGAGGAAGGCGGCGTCGTCGATGCAGTCGACGTGGCGCAGCCGGTCGTCGAACTCCAGGCAGTCCAGCAGCGCGGGGGTGCCGCCGACCCAGAAGATGTCGTCGGCGAGCAGGTCGCCGTGCCCATCGACGATGCGCCCATCGCGGATGCGCCGCGAGAACAGCCCCGCGCGCCCGGCAATGAACTGGGACGCGAGGCGCTGCACATGAGCTACCTCGCTTTCGGCTATGCCCGGAATCGATTTGTTCGCATACCGTTCCAATTCGGACAGGTTCTCCCGCCAGCGCCACTCGATCGCGGCGGCATCGCCCTGGGCGTCAATCCGCTCGCCGCGCTCGGCGCGTTCGTGGAAGCGGGCCAACACCGCCGCCACCGCGTCCAAAACTCGGTGCACGGACTCTGAAGTGTCGTGGGCCACCAGGTGGGCGAGGCGGTCCTCGTCGCGGTAGCGCCGCATGACAACGACCGGCTCGGCCTGCCCGCCGAGCGGGTCGGTGAGGTGGGCGACGCCGAGATAGCTCTCGGGCGAGAGCCGGCTGTTGAGCTCGAGCTCCCGGCGGCAGGCGTGCTCGCGCTGCTGCGGTAAGCGGAAGTCGAGAAAGTCGGTCAGCACCGGCTTCTTGGCTTTGTATGCGCGGTCACCGGCGAGAATGACGACACCCGTGTGGGTTTCGTGCACATCGAGATACGGCACGGCGGCGGCGCGACCCTAGGACGGCCGCGCGACGACCACCGGCATCCGGACCGAGTGGACCACGGCGTTGCTGACCGAGCCCAGCAACATGCCGGACAGGCCGCCGCGGCCATGGCTGCCCACGACGACGAGTTGGGCGGATTCCGACTGTTCGATGAGCTGGCGGGCCGGCCGGTCGGAAACGACGACCCGGTTCACGGTCACGTCGGGATAGCGTTCCTGCCAGCCGGCCAGTTGTTCGGCCAGGCTCCGCTCGGCTTCCGCCCGCACGGCCGACCAATCCACTCCTGGCAGTTCGAAGACGTCGACGTCACTCCAGGCGTGCAGCGCCGTCAGCTCGACACCACGTCGCGACGCCTCGTCGAAAGCGACGGCCACCGCAACGTCCGATGCGGGTGAGCCGTCGATGCCCACGAGCACCGGGGCTTGCTGGGGGTGTGGCATGAGCGGGTCTTCGTCGCGGATGACCGCGACCGGGCAGCGCGCGCTGCGGACCACGCTGCTGCTCACCGAACCCAACAACAGCCTGCCCATCGCCCCGCGTCCGTTGCTGCCGACGACGATCATCTCGGCCTCTTTGGACATCTCGACCAAGGTGGGCACCGGGGGCGCGCACCTCAGCTCGCTTCGGACGTCGAGCTTGCGGTCCGTGGTGACGGACTCTTCGGCGATCTTGACCGCCTGCTCGAGGACCTCCCGGCCTTGCTCCTCCTGCCACACCGCCACGCCGGTCGACAGTGGCAGGGCCGGATACATCGGCACCAACGCGTTCACCATGTGGACCACGGTCAGCGGGACGTGTCGCATCGCGGCGTCACGGGCCGCCCAACAGACGGCGGCGTTCGAGGCCGGCGACCCGTCGATTCCGACGACGATGCCATGGTGGTTTGCGAGTACGGACATGGTGTTCTCCCTCTCCTTGCCCAAAACGCTATGGCGGGAACGGCCGTCGATCATGAGGCTTTAGTCACCAACCGCATGGCCATCAGGCCCCCTTGCGCCCAAGGGCCTTGACCAGCGCCGGTGCTGTGGCATCGTCACAGAGGTGACCGAATGGCCTGTCACGGTCGATAGGCGCTACCACGACGCGGTGATTCTCGGGCTCGACTGTGTTGTCGTGGAGCCGGCACCGGGGGTGGTTGAAGCCCGCGGTTCGACCGCCGGATTTCTGCAGCGAGTGCGCGACGTCGACGTCGCCACCGCCGCCTATTCGTCCACCCGGGACTGCGAAGCCGTGCTGCGCGCCGCGGGGGTCGACGAACTCGTCTGCGCCGCCGGCGCCGGCGAGCGCGCCGATGCGGCGCTGACCATGACCGTGGCGCGCCTGGGCGTGCGGCCGGGCCGTTGCGTCCTGATCGACTGCAGCGACGCGGGAATCGCGGCCGGCCGGGATGCCGGCTTCGGCCTCGTCATCGGTCTGGAGCGCAACGGAGGAGTCGGCGAATTGCTGTCCCGCGGAGCGGACATCGTCGTCGGCGATCTTGCCGAGGTCTCGGTGCAGTCCGGCGGCAAACCGTTGTCCACCATCGCCGACGCGATGGCTGTCTACAGCCAGTTGAAGGAACTGGTGGCCAGCCGGCGCCCGGCGGTGTTCCTCGACTTCGACGGCACGCTGTCCGAGATCGTCGCCGAGCCGGAGGCCGCCACCCTGGTCGAGGGCGCCGCCGAAGCGCTGCGCGCGCTGGCTACCCAGTGCCCCGTCGCGGTGATAAGCGGCCGCGATCTGGGCGATCTTCGCGAACGCGTGAACGTCGAGGGAATCTGGTACGCGGGCAGTCACGGCCTCGAGCTCGTGGCACCGGACGGCACCCACCACGAGAACGCCGCGGCCATCGGTGCCACCGCCGCCCTGGCACGCGCGGCCCACCGACTAGCGGAGCTGCTCGGCGACATCCCCGGAATCCGCTTGGAGCACAAGCGCTTTGCCGTCGCGGTTCACTACCGAAACGTCGACCCCGAACAGGTCGACCACGTGATCGCGGCGACACGCAAGCTCGGCCGATCCCAGGGCCTGCGGATCACAGCGGGGCGCAGACTCATCGAACTTCGGCCCAGCCTCGATTGGGACAAGGGCAGGACGCTCAACTGGATCCTCGAACACATCGAGGGAACGGGCAGCGGCACCGTGCTACCGATCTATGTCGGCGAAGACCTTGCCGACGAGGACGCCTTCGACGCCGTCCAATTCGACGGCATCGGAATTGCGTTGCGGCACAACGAGGACGGGGATCGCCCCTGCGCCGCGCTGTTCAGCCTGGTGAGTCCGTCCGCAGTGTGTGATTTCATCCGGCGCCTGGCCAACGATCTCCACGCGGCGGCCGAGCCAAGCGATCCGTGGGAGCTGGTCTACGAGGGATATGACCCCGCGTACGAGCGACTGCGCGAAACACTGTGCACCGTTGGTAACGGCTACGTCGCCACCCGTGGCTGCGCCCCGGAGGCTACGGCAGCCGAGGCGCATTACCCGGGGACGTATGTGGCCGGCGTCTACAACACGCTGGTCGATCGCATCGCCGGCCGGACCATCGAGAACGAAAGCCTGGTCAACCTCCCCAACTGGCTCTCGCTGACCTTCCGGATCAACGGCGGTCCTTGGTTTCACATTGACGACACCGAATTGTTGTCCTACCGGCAGACGTTCAACCTGAGGCATGCGACGTTGACCCGCACCCTGCGATTCCGGGACGGCGCGGGCCAGATCACAGCCATGACCCAAGAACGGTTCGCGTCCATGGACCAGCCGCACTTGCTCGCCATGCAAACCACGATAGTTGCTGAGAACTGGTCGGGCACAGTCGAATTCCGGTCAGTGCTGGACGGCAACGTGTGCAATAGCATGGTCGAGCGCTACCGTTCGTTGTCGAGCACGCACCTCGCGTCAACCGTGGTCGACGAGTCCGCGGCCGACTCGGCGATATTGCGCACCGAAACGTCGCAATCACGCATCAGCATCGCGGTGGCCGCGCGCAGCACCGCGTGGTGCGACGACGCTCGGGCCGTTGCGCAATACAAAATCGTGCGGGAAGCCGGCCGCGGCGGGCACGACATCCAGGTCGCGCTCGCGGTGGGGCAATCGGTCACGCTGGAAAAGGTCGCGACCATCTTCACGAGCCGGGACAGCGCCATCTCGGAACCGGCGAGCACCGCCCAGCTGCACCTCGACTCCGCCGGCCGATACGCCGAGCTGCATCGTCAGCATGCCCGGGCGTGGGCTCTGCTGTGGGAACAATGCGCCATCGGCCTGGCCGACGGCACCGACAGCGCCGACGCGCTACGCATCCTGCGGCTGCACTCGGTGCACCTGCTGCAGACGATCTCGCCGCACACCGCCGACCTCGACGCCGGCGTCCCCGCGCGGGGCCTACACGGCGAGGCGTACCGCGGGCACGTTTTCTGGGACGCGTTATTCGTGGCCCCGGTTCTCGGCGTGCGAATGCCGAACGTCACCCGGTCACTGGTGCTTTACCGGTATCGGCGGCTGCCCGAGGCCCGCCGCGCAGCGCGGGTGGCGGGTCACCTCGGCGCGATGTATCCCTGGCAGTCGGGTAGCGACGGCCGAGAGGTCAGCCAGGAGATGCACCTCAATCCGCAGTCCGGGCGGTGGAACCCGGATCCGAGCGGCCGCGCGCATCATGTCGGTCTCTCCATCGCCTATGACCTCTGGCAGCACTATCAGGTGTCGGGTGACCGCCAGTTGCTTGTCGACTACGGGGCCGAGATGCTGGTGGAGATCGCGCGGTTCTGGGCCGGTCTGGCGAAACTGGACGAGACCCGCGGACGCTACACGATCCGTGGCGTCATCGGACCCGATGAATTCCATTCGGGTTACCCCGGCAAGGAATACGACGGCATCGACAACAACGCATACACCAATGTGATGGCCGTCTGGGTGATCATGCGGGCGATGGACGCGCTCGATCTGTTACCGCTGCGGGACCGACTCGATCTGGTGGCGAAGGTGGATCTCACCGCCGACGAACTCGATAGGTGGGACCGCGTGACGCGCCGGATGTTCGTGCCCTTCCATGACGGTGTGATCAGCCAGTTCGAAGGTTATGCCGAACTGGCGGAACTGGATTGGGAGGAGTACCGGCGGCGGTACGGGAACATCCAGCGGCTCGACCGCATCCTGGAGGCCGAGAACGACAGCGTCAACAATTATAAGGCGTCCAAGCAGGCCGATGCGCTGATGCTGTTCTACTTGCTGTCGTCGGACGAGTTGCTGGCTCTGTTGGGCCGGCTCGGTTACCGCTTCGCGCCCGAGCAGATCCCGGAAACCGTGGATTACTACCTCAAACGCACTTCCCACGGTTCCAGCCTGAGCGCCGTCGTACATGCGTGGGTCCTCACCCGTGGCAACCGGCATCACGCCATGAAGTACTTCGTGCAGGTATTGGCTTCCGACGTCGCCGACATCCAGGGCGGCACCACGTCGGAAGGGATACACCTGGCCGCGATGGCCGGCAGCATCGATCTGCTGCAACGGTGTTTCACCGGACTCGAAACCCGCGACGACCGGCTGATCCTCAGCCCGCAATGGCCGGATACGTTGGGCTCCATCGAGTTTCCCTTCCTATATCGCGGCCAGCGGCTACACCTTCGGGTCAGCGGGCGAGCAGCCGAGCTGACCTCCGAGGCGGGCAACAGTGCATCGGTCGCGGTGGAATGCCGTGGCCGATTGCAGCAGCTGGCGCCCGGGCACACGGTCGAGGTCGCCTGAAGCCGGGGTGACCAATTCCTCCGAACGTGGGTCGAACGACCCTGCTGAACCAAGCCGTCTGCCCATAACGTGGCCAGTGACGGGCCATCGATGTCCCGGTGGTCAGTCATAGAGGAGGACTTGATGAACAATCCGCAGTCGTCGCAGCGGATCGTGGTAGGTATCGACGGCTCGGACGCCGCGATCAATGCGGCCAAATGGGCAGCCGCCGAGGCCGTCAGCCGCAACATCCCGCTCCGGCTGATCCATGCCATACCGCGACGGCGCGCGGGTGACGACGGCTTGGACATCGAATACGCCCAATCGTCGTTGCGCGCCGCCGACGCGGCACTGCAGGAGATGGGCATGCCGGTCAAGGTCGAATGCGACGTCGTCCGCGGTTCCTCGGAGGACGCGTTGATCGACGAATCACGCGACGCCGCAATGGTGTGCGTGGGTTCGGTGGGGACTGGTTGGGTGGCCCGCAAGGTCCTCGGCTCGACCGCGCATACCCTGGTGAAGAAGGCGCACTGCCCGGTGGCCGTCATCCGGAGCAGCCGCGACGGCGCCGATCCGGATGGCGGATACGTGGCCGTGGCCGTCGAGGAGTCGGACGCCAACGATGCGGTGCTCGAGCACGGGTTCCGCGAGGCACGCCTTCGTGACGCACCGATCTTGGCGATGGGCGTCTGGCGGTGGGGCCTCGGCGAGATTCCCTACCACCAGCTCGATCAGCGGCTCGGACCCTGGGTATCGCAGCATCGCCAGGTGCACGTCCAACCCGCCGCGGCGAGGCGCGGGGCTGCCGAATTCCTCACGCGCACAAAAGAACCCGTTCAGCTCGCGGTGGTGGGCAGCGAGGATGCCGACAGGGTCGCCCGCATGGTCGGGCCGATCACCCCGCATCCGGGCGGTCACACCGGATGTTCGGTGCTCGTCGTCCGCGACTGACGGCGGCTACCCGGCCGCCCAATCCTTGGCGCGGTCCAGCTCGTCAAGTGAGAACACGGCGATCTCGCCGGGAACCATCCACGCCACTGCGTGCAGGACGGGAGCGACCCAGTCCTTGTCGGAGACCACCGCGATCCGCTTGAACGCCGAATGGTGCGGCAGAACGGTGCCGAAGTCCAGCTTGAGATCCTCGAGGAACCCACCCGGCCCGAATCCCTCGTAGTCGGACGCGATGACCTCGACGATCCTGACCTCGCCCGTCTGGAGCACCTGGTCTATTTCGGGCTTGAAGTCGCGCAGCTCGTCACCGCGCAGCCGGCCCGACACGCGGATGCCGATCACTTTCTCCGGCATGTCCGGGAGCAGCTCGATCATGGGAAGCCTCCTTTGCGGGCATCGATCCTGATTGTCAGCGGACGACCAGCACGGGCACCCGCGCCGACTGGGCCACCGCCGAACTCACCGAGCCGAGCAGCATGCCGGGAAACCCACCCCGGCCGCGGCTGCCGACCACCACCAGTTGGGCGTGTTCGGATTCCTTAAGCAGCCATTCGGACGGCTTGTCGCAGAACAGTTTCCGCTCGACGTGCACGTCGGGATAGCGTTCTTGCCAGCCGGCCAGGCGTTCGGCGAGGATCTCGTGCGCCTCTTGCTCCCGGTCATGCCAGTCCATGCCGAGGATGGGGAATACGCCCACGTCGCTCCACACGTGCAGGGCCACCAGCCCCACCCCGCGGCGCGAGGCTTCGTCGAAGGCCAGGGCGGTCGCCTCTTCGGAGGAAGGGGATCCGTCGATGCCCAGCACCACGGGCGCGGCGGGGTCCGGGTCCGCCTTGTCGCCGGTGTGGATTACCGCGACCGAGCAATGGGCGTAGTGCACGAGCCCCGTGGTTACCGAGCCCAGCAGCAAGCGGCCCACCGCTCCCAGTCCCTGGTTTCCGGCGACCAGCACCCAGGCCTTCTTGGAGGCCTCGATCAGCGCCGGGACAATGGCGGAATAGACCGTCTCGGTGTGTATTTCGGGCGATTCGGACGCGCCCAGGCTGGCGCTGAGTGTTTTGCGGGCCTGGTCGATCACATGCTGAGCGCTGTCCTGTTGCCAGTCGGGCATCTCGGCATACAGTTGCCCCACCGGCCAGCCGACCACGATGGGCGGAACGACGTACATCAGCGTGATCGGCAGGTCACGCATGATGGCCTCGCGTGTCCCCCAGGCGACGGCGGCGTCGGATGCGGCCGACCCGTCAACACAAACCAATACTCCGTATTCTTTCGCGTCTGCCGTCATTTTCCGCTCCTCTACGCCGGCGTTTCGTCGAATTGGGGCAGCTCGATCTCGAGGTGCCGAATGGATCCGTAATCGATTGGCCGGCAAGGCCAGCCGAGATCGAAGAAGACCGTGAGCATGAGGTGGTTCTCGCCGAGGACGTCCGCGACGAATCGCCCGATTCCGTGGGCGCGGGCGATCGGGGCCAGGTGCTTGAGCAGGGTCGTGCCCACGCCCACCGAATGGTCTTGGTGGGCGACCACGACCGCGACCTCGGCCGCGTTCCGGTCGTCGACGACGACGTAGTGGGCCACGCCGATCAGCCGATCGGCGTCGAAGGCACCGAGGGCGTACAACCCGTCCGCCGGCTCGGTGAGCTTGGTTACGAGTTCGTGCAGCGGCGACAGCTGCAGCGTGAAGAAACGAAAGTACCGGTCGTGATCGGACAGGTGTTGATGCAGCGCCGAAACGGCCTCGGCGTCGGCGACGGTCAAGGGACGCAACGACACCAGGCGGCCATCAAGCAACCGAGCAGTAGCCGCGGCGTCCACCGATCGATTACTCACAATCTCCGACGATATTGCGCGGCGGCGCGGCCGGGCAGGGCCGTTAGACCCCATGGCCCCTCCCATTGGTCCCGTTCGGGGCGACCGCTATTGGTCGATCAGCGGGGCCACCCAGTGCACCCGGGTACCACCCTCCGGGGGGCCGGTGATCTCGCAGGCCCCGCCCAGTCGTTCGGCGCGGCGCTTCATGTTGGCCAGGCCGCTGCGCCGCGTGTTGCCGTGGGGTATGCCGGAGCCGTTGTCGACGATGTCGAGGACGAACATGTCGGCGACGCTGATCTCGACGGTCAGCCGCGATGCCCCCGAATGACGCAGGGCATTGCTGACCGCTTCTGTGCTCACGGCCTCGGCGTGGTCGGCAAGCTCGCCGCCGACGGCGGTCATGGGCCCGTGCATGCGCACGGTGGTCACGATGTCCCGGTTCTCGGTCAGGTCGGCGACCACCTGTTGGATGCGCTGCCGGAAGTCGTTCTTACCCGAGGGGGATTTCAGCTGGAAGATCGTCGTGCGGATCTCCTCGATGATGGTTTGCAGATCGTCCAGCGTGCGGTTGAGCCGGTCGGCCACCTCCGGGGAGCGCGCCCGGGCCAGGGTTCCCTGCAGGTCCATGCCGGCGGCGAAAAGCCGCTGGATGACGTGGTCGTGCAGGTCGTGGGCGATGCGTTCGCGCTCGGCCAGGATGGTCAGCTGGCGCGCGTCGTCGCGGGCCGACGCGAGCACGAGCGCCATCGCGGCATGTGTGGCGAAATCGCTGACCAGATCGAGGTAGCTGTCGTCGAAGGGTGCCTCGTGGCTGCCGCGGGCGATGGCGATCACGCCGACGACTTCGTCGCGGGCGCGCAGCGGCATCAGGATGGCCGGCCGCTGCCCGACATCGGTGAATGCCTGAATCGGGTACCGCAACGTCTCGGTGATCAGCGCTTCGCCGGACCGGAAAACGGCCCCGCTGGTGGAACCCTCCACCGGGACCTGTTGGCCTACGACCTCGGCGGCGTGCACGCCCACCGCCGCCGAGACCACCAGCGTGTCGACCTCGTCGTCGGGCAGGTCGGGATCGGCCGGCACCAGGACGATCGCCTGCTCGGCGTCGGTCAGGGCCCGGGCACGTTCGGCGATCAGCTGCAGCGGGCGCCGGTGCGGCTCGGCGCTGGACAGCAGCGCGGTGGTGATCTCGCGGCTGGCCTCCATCCACTTCGCGGCCGTCCGCTCGCGTTCGAACACCTGCGCGTTGTCGATCGCGATCGCGGCGGCGAACGCCAGGGCGCGAGCGGCCACCTCGTCGGACTCGGAGAATGTCCGCTGCGGCTCGACGTGGGTGAGGTAGAGGTTGCCGAACACGGTGCCTCGAATGGTGATCGGCACCGCGAGGAAGCCGCGCATCGGGGGGTGGTGCTCGGGAAACCCGACGGCGGCCGGATGGGAGGTCAGGTCGTCCATCCGCAACGCCGGCGTGTCCATCACCGACAGGCTGAGCAGGCCCTTGCCCACCGGCAGGTGCCCGATTTTGGCCACCGTGTCGGCATCCATCCCCTCGTGGACGAACGAGAGCAGGTTGCCCTCGGGGTCGCGGATGGCCAGCGCGCCGTAGGGGGCGGAGGCCAACCTCCTGGCCGCGCCAATGATCCGGTGCAGCGTGGCGTCGAGGTCGAGGCCCGCGCCGATCTCGAGGATGACCCGCAGCAGCTGTTCCATCTGGTCGCGGGCCGCCAGCATCTCGTCGAGTTGCTGGTGCATCCTGCTGACCAGGCCCCGCTGGCCGAGTCCGGCGAATGCCGAGCCGCCGTCGTCGCTCGTCACCCCGATAGACCTCCGCCACACACCAAACGCTTGAATATCAAGATCAGCCTAATCGCAAAATGTCAAGCACCCAAGCGAATGGCTGTTGTCGGTGGCGTGACGTCTCGCCTATTCCGGCGGCGCGGTGGGATGGCCGGGCCGTTGGTCCAACTTGGACGCGAACACCGCCGCCTGCGTCCGGCGCTCCATGCCGAGTTTGGCCAGCAACCGCGACACGTAATTCTTCACCGTCTTCTCGGCGAGGAACATCCGCGCGGCGATCTGCCGGTTGGTCAGGCCCTCGCTGAGCAGGCCAAGCAGCGTCCGCTCCTGTTCGGTAAGCCCGGACAGCGGGTCTTCGCGCTCCGCCGCGCCGCGGAGCTTGGCCATCAGGGCGGCCGCCGCGCGGTTATCCAGCAGGGATTTGCCGGCGCCGACCTCCTTGATGGCGTGGGCCAGCTCCATGCCCTTGATGTCCTTGACCACGTAACCGCTGGCGCCGGCCAGAATCGCCTCCAGCATCGCTTCGTCGGAGGTGAACGACGTCAGCATCAGGCAGCGCAGATCGGGGTGATCGGACACCAGGTCGCGGCACAATTCGATGCCGTTGCCATCGGGAAGCCGCACGTCAAGGACGGCGACGTCGGGTTGCAGCGCCGGTATCCGCGCCTTCGCCTCGGAGACGGAGCCCGCCTCGCCGACGATCTCGAGCTCGGGGTCCGCCGCCAGGAGATCGGCGAGGCCGCGCCGGACGACCTCATGGTCATCGACCAGGAAAACCTTGACCATCAAGAATCCTTCCGCCGGTCGTGGGACCTCCCTATCACACATTAACTATCGTACAAATTTCACAAATGTTGCCGATTCACGATCAACAGCGAACAATTCGCGTCCGCCATCACCGAACTGCCGACGGGTCCGACAAGCTCGGCGACGTGCTGACGATTGTCGGCGCCGACGATCACCAAGCCGACCGGTCCACGGTGTCCGGCCAGATAGTCCAGCAGGCCGACGTGTATCGCCATCGATTCGACCCGTAGCTGCGGATGGCGTCGCTTCCACCCGGACAGGCGGCGATCCAGGTCGGCGAGTGCGCGGCGATCGGCCTCGGTATCACCGTGTTCGGCCCGCCCCGTTCGCCGCGAGACGACCGCCTCGAGCGCGGCGCCGCGCAGCACCGCCTCTTCGATGGCGGCTCCGAGCAGCACCGAATCCGGGGACCCGGCTATCTCGACGACGGCGCTTTCTGCGGGCCGCCCGCGATGACCGTCGCGACCCCGGACGATCGCCACCGGACAGCGGGCCGATACGGCCAGTGCCGCCGCGGTGGAGCCGACGCGGCCCGGCTGAAAGTGGCGCAGTCCGACGGCGCCCACGCAGACCATCGCGGCCGACGCCGACGAGCGGATCAGCGATCCGACCGCGGGTCCGTGGACGATCTCCGTCTCGATCTGCACCGGCGTGCCCGCGGCTCGGATCGCCGTCACCGCCTGGCGGACCGCCAGCTGCGCGGATTGTTCGCCGTCCCCGGGGTCGGTCGCGCACAGCAGGCGTAGCGGAACGTCACGACTCGCCGCCTCGTCGACCGCCCACAGCGCCGCGCGTATCGCCGCTTTGGAACCGTCGACACCGGCGACGATCGACTTGGTTCTGGCTGGCTGCGTCATCGGGCCTCAGTGGCGGACGACAAGCACCGAGCAGTCGGGGTAGCCGACGATCGGATGGCAGTTCGGGGTGGCCAGCGCGGACATCTCTTCCGTGTCGGCACTACCCACCACCGCCAGTTCGATTGCGCTACCGGGCTTTCCGCCGTATTTCGCGCCGGTCCCCGCGGCCACCGTCTGGACGCGGACGTCCGGATAGCGGCGGACCCAGCTGTTCACTCGCCGGTCGATTTGGCGCACGATGGCGTGGCGGCGCCGCCCTTCCTCCATGGCTTGGTGCACCACCTCGTCGTTGTCGGGCTCATCGGTGAGCACGACGGCGATCACACCGAGCTCCGTCGGCAATCCGTCGGAAGTACGAATGATCGCGACCGGGCAGTGCGCCCGCGCCACCAGACCCGTGGCTGTCGGGCCCAACAGCCCGTCGGATGCCCATCCGCGCCTGGCGGTGCCGACACACACCAGGGCCGCGTCCCGGGATTGGTTGATCAACGCCTCCGCGGGATCGCCGGAGACGATCGCCGTCTCGATCTCGACCGGCTTCCGTTCGCTCTGTATGGCGCACTCCGCTTCGGCCAGCGCCATTTCGCCGCGTTCGACCTCCCATTCGGAACGCGGCGCCGATCCGGGGCGCGCCGGTCTGCGCGGCATCACATATACCAGGCGAAGTGGCAGCTGCCGACCTATCGCCTCGTCGATCACCCACTTCGCGGCGTTGACCGCGGCCTGAGAGCCGTTGACGCCCACGATCACCGCCTTGGCGTCCAGCTGGCTCATGTCGGCTCCTGATTGTTCCGATCGCGCAATTTCAGGCTATTGCGGCCGCGCCCGCTCAGCAGGGGTCGTTAGGCCTCAGCCGCGAAGTCGTTCGTCCCCACCTCTGCCGGTTCGGCGACCAGCTCGAACAATCGCTCTATGTCGGCCCGTTCAAACACCGCCGTACCGGGTGTCATCAGCATCGCCGCTCCCGCCGCGATCCCGTAACGAACCGACTTGGCCAGCGGCCACCCCTGCGTGAGGCCCACCGTGATCGCGGCAACCATCGCATCGCCCGCCCCGACACCACTCCCCCCCGGCATCGGAACCGCCGGAAACCGCTGGCTGGCATGGCGTGTCGCCAGCAGCGCGCCATAGGAACCCAGGGAAACCACGACGACTTGTGTGCGGCCACTGTCGATGAGTTGGTGGGCGGCCTCTAGCTGCTCAGACTCGGTGGCGAGTCGGCGACCGGCGCATTCCCTGAGTTCTCGCACGCTCGCCTTGAGCAGGAATACCCCTGAGGAGATGTGCTGCAAGCCGCCGCCGGAGGTGTCCAGGACGAGCTTGACGCCCATCTGCCGGCAGAGGTCGGCAACCCGCTGATAGTAGTCGGCAGGTACACCCGGTGGCAGACTTCCGCTTGCCACAACGACTTCGGCCGATTGGGCTGCCACCCGCAATTGGTCGAGGCATTGCTCCTGCTCGAGGACTGTCAGCTCCGGTCCGGGCAGCACAAACCGGTATTGCTGGCCGGTGCTGGTCTCGTTGACGGTGAAACTCTCGCGCGTTTGGGCAGCGATCGGAACCTGCCGGTACGGGACTTCCGCCTCGCCGAGCAGGGTCGTGACGAGACCCCCGTGCGAGCCGCCCGCGGGAAACACCGCCAGCACCGAGCTACCAAGGACCTTCGCGATCCGGGCGACGTTGATGCCGCCTCCGCCCGGGTCGTAACGCGTCGCAGAGCAGCGCAACTTATCGGTCGGCCGCACGACGCCGACACTCGTCGTGATGTCGAGCGCGGGATTCATGGTCAACGTCACGATTCGAGTTCGGCGAACCGGGTCGGAAGGCATCTCCATTTTGGTTGGCTCCGCGGGGGTTAGAGGCCGCTCGGGTACGTTTCCGGCGTTTCGCCGGCGATCCAGAGGCTGGTGACCTCAAGGGGTTCCAGCGCCCGGGTCCTATCGATGTGGATCATCGCGTCGAACTGGTCGGCGGGGCGGACGTGGAAGTAATGGCTCTGCCGTTCGGTCTCGGGGCGGTAGATCACGCCGATGGCGCGCCCCAACCGGACCGCGCTCAGCGGTTCCGCGGCCCCCGGGCTGATGTGTGCCGACACCAGGAATTCGCTCCTGTGTGTCTCGTGCAGGAGTTCTTCGATGCTTCCGTTGAGCGCCGGGCGCACGACCTTACGCTCGGCGATGCCACCCCAGTCGCTGGCGGCGGTGACCGTGCCCGTGTAGGTGCTGAAGCCGATCAGGCGTGCCTCGTCGCCGTGCCGCTGCCGGACCAGTTGGCCCAGTGTGAGTTGTCCATCGGCCCAGACTTCGGTGGCGCGGGCGTCCCCGACGTGAGAGTTGTGGGCCCACAGGACGATTCGTGCCGAGGGAATGTCTTGGTGGCGGTCAAGATGCTTCAGCAGCGCCTCGAGCGTCTGCGCCATGTGTTTGTCGCGCAAGTTCCACGAGGTGACTCGCCCGCTGAACATCGCCCGGTAGTAAACCTCCGCGTTGTGCACCGTCTGGGCGTTCTGGTGGGCGTAGAACAATTCGTCCTCGGCGAGCAGACCGTCCCTGCGCACGTACGCCAGTTCGTTGCGCTGCATGTCGACCAGTTGATCGATGGCTTCCTGTTCACACGATGGGCCGGCGCCGAAGGCGGCCGAGAAGCCGTACGCCTGGCCGTCGTCCGCCGAGGCGTGGTCGAAGCAGGCATAGCGTTCGCGCGCCCGCGCCGCCGCCTTGGGGTCGACGTTGTCGAGGTAGCCGATCACTTCCTGCATCGACCGGTGCAGGCTGTAGAGATCCAGCCCGTAGAAGCCGGCCTGGCGCTGCCCGTTGTTCTCGTGCAGCCGGTTTCGGGTGCGCAGCCACTCGACGAAGTCACGCACGACGGTGTTACGCCACATCCACGCGGGGAACCTCTCGAATCCGCTCAACGCCTCGTCGGCGCTGGTATCGTCCCCGATGCCGCGAACGTAGCGATTCACCCGGTAGGCGTCGGGCCAGTCCGCCTCCGCCGCGACGGCACAGAAGCCTTTCTCCTCGATCAACCACTTCGTGATTTCCGCGCGGGCCTCGTAGAACTCGTGTGTGCCATGCGAGCTTTCGCCGATCAGCACGATGCGCGCATCGCCGATCAACTCATCCAGGGCGTCACGCGGCGGGACGCCCGCCGGCGCATCGATGGCCAGCCGGGCAATCACCTCGGCCGGGGTCCGCGCCGCGGCCCTCGCCGGGATGCCGGTGGTGGGCGTCGCGAGGAGCCGGCGGACCTCTTCGTCGGTCACCTGCCGGAAATCCCAGAACGACTCCCCGACCGCGAAAAACGGAGTGGGCATGCTCGCGCAGACGACGTCGTCGACCTGACCGGCGAATTCCCGGCACGTGGACTCGGGGGCCGCCGGCACGGCGATGACGATGTGTGCGGGCTCGGCCTCGCGGAGCGCCTGGACCGCCGCGAACATGCTTGCGCCGGTAGCCACTCCGTCGTCGACCAGGATCACCGTCTTGCCGGCCACGTCCACGGGCGGCCGCCCGTCGCGATAGGCGGCCTCGCGCCGGATCAACTCCCGGCCTTCACGCTCGGCGACGGCACGCAATTCCTGCGGGGTGATACGCAGGCCGCGCACGACGTCGTCGTTGACCACGACGCGGCCCCCGCTCGCCAACGCCCCCACGGCGAACTCCTCATGGCCGGGGGCACCGAGCTTGCGCACGATGAAGGCATCCAGCGGGGCATGCAGCGCCGCCGCCACCTCCCATGCGACGGGTATGCCGCCGCGCGCCAAGCCCAGCACGATCACATCGTGCCGATCGCGGTAAGCACCGAGAAGGTTCGCCAGCACGCGGCCGGCCTCGGCACGGTCACGGAACACCCGCCGCGGCGAGCGTCGGGTGGCGTCAGCTGCTCTGGTCATCACACACCGCGCCTGTAGTCATGGCCTGTAGTCATGGCAGTCTCCTCGATCTTGACCATCGACGAATTCATCCGACCAGCCCGCCGTAATCGGCGGTAGGGCACGAAGTCCCAGGCTTGCGGGTCGTTCGTCGGCTCAGCTTCTGCGGCGCAGCTCGCCGATATAGGCCATGACCCGGTTGAGGATCAGGCCGTAGGCGTCACCGTCGTCCACCAGCCGGGGCAATCCGCGGTGGCGGAGAAAGCCGTCCAGGCGCTGGTCCAGGCTCCAGTCGAGATAGCTGTCGCCGGCATAGGGCGAGTGCAGGAACTCGAACGCGATCTCATCGACGTCGGCGTCGGTCATCGACGGGGATCCCTCTGTGGTAGGCGGCATTCGGCTTCCTACCCGCTCCGAGCGTGATCCCTGATGGCGGCCTGCACCGCGGCAATGCGTGAGCGTGCCCGTTCGTCGGCGGCCTTCTGTTCGGCGGCCGTCACGACTATCGCGTCCGGACCGGGGAATACGGTCGCCTCCTCCCCGGTGGCCAGCCACCGGACCCGGTACGGCGGTTCCCCATTCGGTGAACGCACCGAGGTGATCAACCCGCGCAGATCCGGTCTCCCGATCGTGCCGCTTTTGATGACGAGCCAGTCACCTGCATCGGCAAACACTAACAGCTCCTTTCGAAGGTATTGCAGCGCAACCTAACTCGCGTTATCAACGCATCTCCAAGACCTCGCGCATCGGCCGGCGCGGCGTCGGTTCGGGAGCTCCCTTGCCCGAGAATGCGGTCCCGACCCGGATCAGGACTTGGGGTATCGCTTCGGTCTCGGGTATGAGCTCCGCGATCATGTCGCGACTGGCTTGCAGCTCCGTCACCTGGGTCACGGTGCAGGTCGCCAGTCCGGCGATGGTGCACTCGAGCAGAACCGCCGAAAGGGCCTGGCCGCACCGGAACGCGTCCGCACGGGTGTCCCCCGGCGTTGACAGGACAACGATCTTTGCTTGATCGCGGATGCTCGCCGAGCTCCCACGGGCGTGCCCGTCGGCGGGGAATCGGCGGTTGACGCCGTCGGTACGGGGCTGCGCCTCGTTGACCAGAGCGGACTGAGGTATGCCGTCGTCGTGCCTGCCGGGCGCTGTCCACCAACGCAATTCGTGATGGTAGAGGTCGTCGTAGCGCCGCAGCGCCTCATTGAGGTGCGCGGCCTCGACCAGCCGCGGCAGCGCGTCGTCGGCCAGTACGTCGAGGGCGGCCAGGTCGGGGTTGAAGGCGCTCCGCAGCACCGGCTCGAAGGACACCCACCCCTTCGGGGCGCCGAACGGACGCCGGTCGGTCCTGCGACGCAGGATCGCCGCCGCGCGGTCTCGTCGCGCCACGGCGACGTAGTCGGCCGAAACGAAGTCGATGGAGGCCAGGTGGTCGGGGTTGTTGGGATTGGGAAACTCGTCGACGCCGGCGACCCACCCCTCGGCGGCCATTGCGACCCGGAAGTGATCGAGCACCGCGCCGCAGCTGATGATCGACTCGCGTCCCGAGCTGTCGGCCGAGGAAACCATGCGGTGCGGGTCGGCGAAGAGGTCGACGGTTGGGCCGCCGGCAACCCATCGCCATGGCTGGCTGTTGTGCAGCGAGGGGGCGCGGCAGGCGAGCTCCACCGCCCGGGTCAGCACTTTGCTGTCGACCATCGTCTGGGTCATTGTTCTTCGCCTCTCTAACTGTTACTTGGACCCTCGGGCATGCGTGGATCGCGCGCCAGGGTCCTTGGTCCCCAGCGTCAGGTCATTGGACCCGGGGTCGACTGATGACCTTTGTCTCTATTGCGGCGACGCCGCGCGGCAAACGATGTAGACGACCACCCCGACCCAGGACCCCTGATGGATGTCATCCGCAAAACAGCCCATGACCATCGTGTTCGGCCCCACCTGACGGACTACGAGCACGAGCGTGCCCACTTCCACTGGTCCGACGTACCGGATCTGTGCGAAGGCATGGGACCCGGCCTGTGCAACATCGCCTACGCCGCCCTTGACCGTCACACCGCCGGGCCGGCCGCGACACGGACGGCGTTGCGGTTTGTCGTCGATCGCCCCTCGGACGGCGTGATCACCACCCGCGACCTCAGCTACGCCGAGCTCGGCCAACTCTCCAGGAAATTCTCCAGCGCGTTGCGCGCGTTGGGCGTCAACCGGGGCGACCGGGTTTTCGTCGTCATGGCCCGTGGCCCCGAGCTCTACATCTCGATGCTCGGCGCGCTGCGCAACGGCAGCATCGTCTCGCCGTTGTTCTCGGCCTTCGGGCCGGAGCCGATCGCGACCCGAGTCAACCTCGGGCGCGCCGACGTCCTGGTCACCACGAGGGCGATCTACCAGCGCAAGATCGCCAAGATTCGCGATCGGCTGCCGTCGGTGCGGCACATCTTCGTCGTCGACGACGGGCAGGGCGGCGGTGCGCCGCCGGGGACCCTCGACTTCTGGCAATGGGTGAACGCGGCCGATGAGAACCCGCCGGTCGAGCCCACCACCGCCGACGACCCGGCCTTGCTGCACTTCACCAGCGGGACCACGGGTACACCGAAGGGCGCCATCCACGTGCACGGCGCCGTCGCGATGCACTATGTCACCGGCCTGTACGCGCTCGATCTGCACCCCGACGACACCTATTGGTGCACGGCCGATCCCGGCTGGGTGACGGGGACGTCCTACGGCATCATCAGCCCGCTGCTGCACGGGGTGACCTCCATCGTCGACGAAGCGGAATTCGACGCCGAACGGTGGTACCGCATCCTGCAGGACCAGGGCGTGTCGGTGTGGTACACCGCGCCGACCGCCATTCGGATGCTCATCAAGGCCGGACCGGAACTTCCGGCGCAGTACCACTTTCCGCGTCTGCGATTCATCGCCAGTGTGGGCGAACCGCTCAATCCGGAGGCCGTCTGGTGGGGAAAGCGGGTGCTGGGCTTGCCCATTCACGACAATTGGTGGCAGACCGAGACGGGCGGCATCATGATCGCCAACACGCCCGCGTTCGACATCAAGCCCGGCTCGATGGGCCGCCCGCTGCCCGGGGTGGACGCTTTCATCGTTCGCAGCAACGACGACGGCACCGTCGAGGTGATCGACGAACCCGGCGTCGAGGGTGAGCTCGCACTCAAACTCGGCTGGCCGTCGATGTTCCGCGGATACCTGAACGCCGAGGAGCGCTACCGCAGCTGCTTCGCGGACGGCCTGTACCTGACCGGGGACCTCGCGACGGAAGACGCCGACGGCTACTTCTGGTTCGTCGGGCGCAAGGACGACGTGATCAAGTCCGCGGGGCACCTGATCGGGCCGTTCGAAGTGGAGAGCGCACTTACCGATCACCCGGCGGTGGCCGAGGCGGCCGTCATCGGCATACCCGATCCGACGGTCGGTGAGATGGTCAAAGCCTTCGTCACCCTGAAGGACGGTGTCGTGGCCGACGAGGACCTGCGGCTGGAACTGCTGGGCCACGCGCGCAAGCGGCTCGGAGCCACGGTGGCGCCCAAGGAGATCGAGTTCGTCGACTCCTTGCCGCACACCAGCAGCGGCAAGATCATGCGGCGCCTGCTCAAGGCCCGCGAACTGGGGCTGCCGGAGGGCGACACCTCCACTATCGAGCAACACCCAGCCCACCAATCCGAGGGAGTACCGTCGTGACCGATACGAAACTGGCCCATGAGCTGTTGTCGGACATGATCCGCGTGCGGCGCATGGAGGAAAAATGCGCCGAGCTCTACAGCGCGGCCAAGATTCGCGGATTCCTCCACCTCTACGTCGGTGAGGAAGCGGTGGCCGCCGGATCGCTGCGCGCGCTGGCCGACGACGACGCGGTGGTCGCGACCTACCGTGAGCATGCGCACGCCCTGTTACGGGGCATCCCGATGACCTCGATCATGGCCGAGATGTTCGGCAAGCAGGAGGGCTGCTCGCGTGGCCGCGGCGGTTCGATGCACTTGTTCGACGGGAACAAGCGGTTCTACGGAGGCAACGCGATCGTGGCCGGTGGCCTGCCGCTGGCGGTCGGCATCGCCATGGCCGACGCCATGCTGCAGCAGAAGCGCGTGACCGCCTGCTACTTCGGTGACGGCGCGGTGGCCGAAGGCGCCTTCCACGAGTCGTTGAACATGGCCGCCCTGTGGAACCTTCCGGTGCTGTTCTGTTGCGAGAACAACCTTTACGCAATGGGCACCGCGCTGGACCGGGCGCAGTCGCAGACCGATCTCACCGCCAAGGCGGCCGCCTACCGCGTGCCGACGCTGGCCGTCGACGGCATGGACGTCGAAGCGTGCCACACGGCCGCGCAGGAGGGGGTCGATCACGTCCGCGACACCGGCGGCCCGTTCTTCATCGAATTCCGCACCTACCGCTTCCGGGCGCATTCGATGTTCGATCCCGAACTTTACCGGGACAAGGTCGAAGTCGAACGGTGGCGCGAGCGCGACCCGATCCAGGCGTTCACCGAGAAGTGTTTGGGCGACGGCACACTGTCCGAGGCGGACGTGCGTGAGCTCGAAGACGCGGCGGCCACCGAGATCGCGGGCGCGGTGGCGTACGCCGAGGCCGGAACCTGGGAGGACGTGGCGGATCTCGAACGCGACGTGCTGACTCCGGAGCCGGCACGATGAAGACCAGCTACCGAACCGCCGTGCACGACGCCATGCGCGACGCCCTGCGCGATGACGCGCGGGTATTGCTGATGGGCGAGGACGTCGCGCGTTACGGGGGAACGTACGCCGCTTCCAAGGGCCTGCTGGACGAATTCGGCCCCGACCGCGTGCGGGACACGCCGCTGTCGGAACTGGGCTTCGTCGGGATCGGAATCGGCGCGGCGCTGGGTGGGTTACGCCCGATCGTGGAGGTCATGACGGTCAACTTCAGCCTGCTGGCTCTCGATCAGATCGTCAATACCGCTGCGGCCCTTCGCCATATGTCCGGCGGGCAGTTCTCGGTACCGCTCGTAGTCCGGATGGCGACGGGCGCCGGGCGCCAGCTCGCCGCCCAGCATTCGCACAGCCTTGAGCCGTGGTACGCCCACATCCCGGGCATCAAGGTGGTGGCTCCGGCCACCGTCGAGGACGCGTACGGCATGCTCGCCCCCGCCCTGGCGGACCCGGACCCGGTGGTGATCTTCGAGCACGTTCAGCTCTACAACACCTCGACGGATGTCGACGTCCTCACTCCGACGGACATCTCCCGGGCGGCGGTCCGCCGCAGCGGCAGCGACGTTACCCTGATCACCTACGGCGGCAGCCTGCCGAAGACGCTCGACGCCGCCAATGAGCTTTCGCTAGCCGGAATCGATTGCGAAGTAATCGATCTGCGGGTCCTGCGCCCGCTCGACGACGCCACCATCCTGGAATCCGTCCGCAAGACGCATCGGGCGGTGGTGGTCGACGAGGCGTGGCGCACCGGCAGCCTGGCCGCGGAAGTGATCGCGCGCGTGATGGAGGGCGCCTTCTACGACCTCGATGCACCGGTGGGCCGGGTCTGCAGCGCCGAAGTTCCGATGCCCTACGCCAAGCACATGGAAGAGGCGGCCCTCCCCCAGACCGCCAAGATCGTCGCCGCCGTGCAGGGCCTGTTCGGGGACCCGTCGTGATCGAGTTCAAGATGCCCTCGCTCGGCTCCGACATGGATGAAGGCACCCTGAACGAGTGGCTGGTCAAGCCCGGGGACAAGGTGACACGCGGACAGGTCGTGGCGATCGTCGAGACCACCAAGGCCGCCGTCGAAGTCGAATGCTGGCAGGAGGGCATCGTCAGCGAGCTCGTCGTGCCCATCGGTGAAACCGTCCAGGTAGGAACGACATTGGCCACCCTGACGGCGCCCGGTGAGGAGGCGGAGACGCCAGCGCGTCCGTCGCCGGAAGCGGCGACCACTTCGGCGCCCGCACCGGCGGCCACGCCGGCCACCGCACCGGCGACCGCGACGCCGACGCCGACACCAGTCCCCAGCGCTCCCCCGACCGCCCCCGGACACCGGCGGTGGGTGTCCCCGGCCGCGCGACGATTGGCCCATTCGCTGAGCGTCGATATCGACGCGGTGAGCGGCACCGGACCCCAGGGCGCCGTCACCATCAACGACGTCGAGCATGCGGCCGCAGCCAGGCCGGTCGAGGTCAAGCCGGTCGGGCAACCGGCGGCCAAGGCGACGGCGGCCGACCGCGCGACCCAGATGCGAAAGTCGATCGCGGCGGCGATGAGCCGGTCGAAGCGGGAGATCCCGCACTACTACCTCGCCGAAGAGATCATGCTGGAAAAGGCGCTGTCCTGGCTGACGACGAGAAATGCGCAGCGATCCATCGACGAACGGGTGCTGCCGGCCGTCTTGCTCTTGAAGGCCGTCGGCGTCGCCGCACAGCGCTTCGGCGAGTTCAACGGATTCTGGCGGGAAGACGGGTTCGAGCCCGCGGCGGGAGTGCACGTCGGTGTCGGGATCTCGCTGCGCGGCGGCGGCCTCGTCGCGCCGGCCATCCACGACGTTCCGGAGAAGAAGCTGGACGAATTGATGGACGATCTCACCGATCTGGTGGCGCGGGCACGGTCCTTCTCGCTACGGAGTTCGGAGATGTCGGACCCGACCATCACGCTGACCAACCTCGGCGACCAGGGCGTCGACGCGGTCTTCGGAGTCATCTACCCGCCGCAGGTCGCGATCGTGGGCTTCGGCCAACCGGCCGAGCGGGTCTGTGTGATCGACGGCGGGATCCGCGTCGTCACAACGGTTCAGGCCACGCTCGCCGCCGACCACCGCGCCAGCGACGGACACCGGGGCGCGCTATTCCTGGCCGCGATCAACGAGCTGCTCCAGCAGCCCGACCTACTAGAGAAGTGATGCGCAATGACGAATGAAGACACCCGCGCCGGCGTGCTGTCGGTGCTGACCACCATCGCCCCCGAAGTCGACCCCGAAGACATTCGCGACGACGTCCTGCTGCGCGATCAGGTCGACCTGGATTCCATGGACTGGCTGAGCTTTCTGCGCGGGATCCACAAGAGATTCCATGTCGATATCCCGGAGTCGGACTACGCGACGTTGCGGACACTGGCCGACGTCGTCGGCTACGTGGAGACCAACGCCTCCAAAGTCTGAGCCGCACAGCACTTTTCGGGGAGCATTCGACAGGGGGCTGGCATGAAAGCTACGAGGCCGGACATCGGCGTGCTCGAACGGGCGGTGCTGCTCGCCTGCCGCGCCCCCTCCGTGCACAACAGCCAGCCCTGGCGCTGGGTCGCCGAGGACGGCGTCCTGCGCCTCTTCGTCGACCGGCAGCGGGCGATAGTGGCCACCGACCATTCCGGCCGCGAAGTGATCCTGTCCTGTGGCGCCGTCCTGAACCACCTCTGCGTCGCCATGACCGCCGCGGGCTGGGAACCCAGAGTCGATCGGTTTCCCGACCCCGATGACCCCGACCAGCTGGCCTCGGTCACCTTCGGTCCGCTAGAGCACGTCACCGAAGCCGAGCACCGCCGCGCCGAAGCGATCCTGCAGCGCCGCACCGACCGGCTTCCGTTGGGCCGACCCACGTATTGGGAACTGTTCGAACCCGCACTGCGTGACACGTTCGACGACACCGGGGTCGCCCTCGACGTTCTGCCCGACGATGTGCGGCCGCTCCTGGCGGAGGCGTCGCAACTCACCGAGGAGCTTCGCCGCGACGACTCCTACTACCACGCCGAACTCGACTGGTGGACTTCGTCATTCGCATTGGCCGAGGGGATGCCGCCAACCGCGCTGGCCTCCGACAAGGAGAGCTGGCGGGTCGACGTGGCCCGCAGCTTTCCGATCAGGAGCCACGCGGACCGGCGCGGCGAGGTCAAGGTCGACTGGGCGAAGATCCTGGTGCTGTCGACCCCCGACGACACCAGGTCGGACGTGCTGCGGTGCGGCGAGGTGCTGTCGACGGTCTTGCTCGAGTGCACGGTCGCCGGAATGGCGACCTGCCCGCTCACCCATCTGATCGAACTGGACGAGAGCCGTGACATCGTGCGCGAACTCATCGGCCTGCCCGGCGAGCCGCAAGTGTTGGTTCGCGTGGGCATCGCGCCGCCGCTGGAGCGCCTCCCGGCGGCGACCCCTCGACGCCCGCTGGGCGATGTCCTGCGGGTCCGCTAGCCGGTGCGCTGGGCGACGTATGGGCAACTGGGTTAAAAACTTTGGTCCCGCACCTGCGGGACTTTCGGCCGGCGCCGCCGGTCGGCATCGCCAATACCATCGAGCGTGTAGTGCCGTCGACGAAGAGGACAACTGATGTCGCTGATCGATAATGGGGTTTCGATCCTGCCGGTGAACGAATGCTGGGAGCTGCTGGCTGGTGTGACGTTGGGACGCCTGGTCACCAGCGTTGGTAACCAGCCCGAGATCTTCCCGGTCAATTACGTCGTGCAGCGCAATACGGTGCTGTTTCGTACGGCGGAGGGTACCAAGTTGGTCAGCACGGCGATCAACAACCGGGTGCTGTTCGAGGTCGACGATCACAATGTCGCCGAAGGCTGGAGCGTGATCATCAAGGGCACCGCGCGTTCCTGCCGCAGCAACGAGGAAATCGAGGAAGCCGAGCGCGCTCAGGTACTGCCCTGGACGGCCACGGAGAAGTCGCACTTCGTGCGGATCATTCCCGAGGCGGTCACGGGCCGCCGGTTCCGTTTCGGTGTGCCGCTGGACTGACCCCGCGGCTAGCCCGGCCTGATCCGGCGCGGGCGCGGGACGAATTCCAGCGACAGCAAGACCAGCAGCGCAGCCGGAATATGGTGGGCGCACAACACCACGTAGCGCCGATCGGACAGCGCGTGGAACTTGCGGAGGTAGCGGTACAGGGACTCCAGCCGGATCAGCGGGTCCAGCAAGTGGATCAGCCACAGCGCGATCCGCTGCAGGGACCCGGGTTCAGCGGCCTCGAAGATTTCCGGGAACGCGGCGAACGCCAGCGAAAGACGCTGTCCGCCAGTGGCGCCCGCGTGGGCGATCATGTCGACGCTGAGCCGCTCGTCGACGCCGTTGGGGGCCCCCGGGCGGCGGAACGGCACGTCGAGGCTGACTTCCGATCCCCCGCCGGCGGTCAGGTATCGGTGAAACGCGACGGCCCGCCCGCGCCCGTCCCGCGCGATGGCCAACCACACACCGGGGAAGCGGCCCTGCAACGCGCCGTCGAGGTTCATGCAGAAGCCGCGATCGGTGCGCACCGCGCGGTGAGCGGCGTATAACACCTCGGTCAGCTCGGCCAGCGTTGCGCCGCTGAGCTTTTGTTCCTCGACGATCTCGGTGGTGACACCGCAGTTGTGCGTGCGCTGCACCGCCTGGCGCAGGTTGCGAAATCGGCGGCCCCGCAGGGTGAAGTGGCGGACGTCGACGACGACGTCGCGGCCGATCGGCACCGACAGCATCGGCTGCCCCACGGTGTCCCTGCGCCACAATCGAAGGTGGCGTTCGCCGGCGGCCAAGACGATGATCTGCCATCCCCGGCCGCGGCACATGCGGACGAAATCGGCTACCAGAGCGTCGAATTGCGCCGCATCGCCAATCGGGTCGCCGCTGACTACGGCGAACCCAAGCCGCGCGCGGTAGGCGATCGCCGCGGTGCCGTCGGGGTTGAAGTGATAGCTCTTGCTGGAATGCATGGCGAACGGCGCCAGTGGATCCCCCCGCGTGGCGTCGACCAGCGCCCACACCTGGCCCAGCAGCTCCGGCTGCGGTCGGGCCGTGGTGGGTGACATCAGCGCGAGCCCACTGCCGGCGATCAGAAGGTTGCCCAGCACGGCCCAGGACAGGAAATGCGCGCCCAGCCCGGCGCCTACCGCCACGGCCGCATACATCGCGTGTGCCGAGGTCACCGGACGACCGAGAAAGATGCCGCGAGCGATCAGAGCGGCCGCGCCCAGTAGCGCCACCGACCAGCCGAACCGGCCCGGGGCAACCCGTTCGTAGCCGAGGTACGCTCGCGCGACCAGGACCACCAGCCAGACCAGGACGCACAGCAGCATCAGCACGCTGACGCGGCGTGCCGCGGGGACGTCGGCGCCGACCAAGACCCGTTCCCCGCCGCGCACGACGTTGGTCGCGCGGCTTCCGGGGGTGATCTTCATGGGGCCACTAGCGCACGACGAGCACGGAGCATTCGGGGTGGCGGAAGAGGGGATGCCCTTGGGGCCCGACCAATTGGGCGAGCTGACCGGCCTCGTCGGCCCCGATCACGGCGAGCTGAACCCTCTCGTCGTTGGCGCTCAGGTAGCTGGCGATGCCGTGCTTGGTAGTGATCGGGTAGACCCGCACCTCGGGATAGTGCTGCCGCCATGCCGCGACCCGGCGTTCGAATTCGCCGTCGGCGTGCTCGGTGAGTTCCTCGGGCCGGCCGCCGAGGACCAGCATCGGAGCCCTGCGCAACTTCGCCTCCGCCGCAGCGAAATTCACAACGGCGTCGTTGCCGGGTGCGTCCGTCATCCGGACCACGATCCAGTTGATGTCGGGCGCCGGCCGGTCGGATTCGGTCCGCAAGACCGCGACCGGGCAACGCGCCTTCTCGGCGAGCTCCGTGGCCGTCGAACCCACGATGGAGCGCGCGTAGCGTCCGATGCCAACACAACCTACGCAGATCATTGCCGCATCCCAGGATGCCTCCAACAGCACCGAGCCGGCCGGGCCCCGCGGCACGTCGGTTTCGATCGCGGCCGCCTTACCCGTGGCCTCCACGGCCAACCGTGCTGCATGCAGCGACTTCTCGGCGTGTGCGAAGTCGCGCTCGTACTCTTCCGCGGACTCGTGCGCCGGCTTGATAACGGAGATGAGGCGCAGTGGCGCGCCGCGGGTGATCGCCTCGTCGACACCCCATAGCGCGGCCGTGATCGCCGCCGCCGAACCGTCGATTCCTACCAGGATTGGTTTCATGATCCGACCTTTCTGCTGTCGAAGTTAGGCAGTCCGCTCGGTCGGCACTAGGGTCGTTCGGCCTTCCCGCGGTGGACCAATGGGCAACGCGGGCAAAGGCGGGAGCTGTCAGATTGTTTCGACCGACGAACGGATCGGCGCTGGCTCGGCGGGCCGCTCCGCCCGCCGCTTGATCGCAAGCATCAGCCCACGGGTCCCGAGCGCTATCAACGGCCTGGCCAGTTCCATCACGAACACTTCCCCCGGGTAGCGCAGGGCGATTCGAGCGCGCGCCAGCAGCCGGACGCGGTCCTCCCAGTGCGGCTGGAGATGAAGGGACAAGACCACGTTCCACTGCGGCTCGGATCGCATGGCATTGAGGACCACGTATTTTTCGGGCACGATCTCCGTGACGCGTAACGTCAACCCGCCGGGTAACCCCATCCAGCCCTCGGGAGCCAGGCGCACCGAATCCCCCACCCGCAGCCCCTCGCTAGCATCTTGCCCTGCAACGCTTTCCGCCTCGGAGCCGTAGCCTTCTCTCCTGTCCCGGCCGATCTGCAGGAGCCGGGACCAGACCTCGGACGCGGTCGCATCGATGTCGACCGCCTCGGTCGTCTGAACCGCCGGGTCGCTGACCAAGGCGTCACCCGGCACGCGCATCTGCGACTCCGCCTTGGTTGCACCCCAGTTGCGGTAATACCTGCGCGCGCAGTAGAGCGCGGTGAGCAACACGGTGGTCTGGGCGATCCGCCTCGACATCTTGGACATGGCGCCAGTCTGCGCGGAGCGCCCCAATGCCTGCGAGGGTCCTTGGTCCTTGGTGGTGCGCCGATATGCTCTGCGCGCCGCTGAATGGTCCTAGCCGGCCGGGGTGATCAGACCGTAATGGCCGTCGTAGCGGTGGTAAAGCACGCTGGCGCAGCCATAGGCGGCGTGAATGAAGAACAGGAACGGCAGGCCGAGCATGGCCAGCCGGTCGGCGGCTCCCTCTTCGGTGAGGCACGGCAGCGGTTGTTGGCTGATCGTCACCGGTAACGCATGCCGGCTCACCCGGTCGGCCAGAGCCGGCGCGGCCAGCGCGAGGCGGTAGCCCGTCGGCCCGGCGCGATACAGCACACTTGCGGTGCCCGTGCCCTTCTCCGTGAACAGGTGAAAGTCGTAGTCGAGCAGGTCCATTTCGCGGGCGGCATCGTCGACGGTGCAGGGCGCCATCGTGAACGACTTGCGCCGGATGACGCGGCGCTGATCGGCCGGACGGGGGAAATAGTTCGGCCGGTGCGCCGGCTCGGACTCATGCCGCCATTCGTGGGGACCCGCCGGCGGCAGCTCGCCGCGGCGCGCGTCCCATTGCCCGGCGGCGCGTTCGAGGCGGCGGCGCAATCGCGCCACGAGAAGATCGACCGCTTCCCGCGCCGTGTCGGCCTGGACCTGGGCGCGGACCGGTCGGCCATCGACGTCGAGATTGGCTTGCGCGACGACGGGCCGCTGCACCGCCGGGTCGCGATGTCTGGTCAGTCTCACATGGGCGTGCCGCACCGGCCGGCTCGCGTACCGCGTGAGCTCACCGACCTTGGTGCGGGCGTACTCGGCCGCAGCGGGAAGCTCGTCCCGGATGGCTACCTGCACGTCGATGTCCTGTGGCGGTTGTGTCCTGTGGCGCATGGTTAAAGTGCTACGTCACGAAACCGGCTGCGGGACAGGGTCAAAGGTCACCCGATCCTTCATTGCAGTGCCGCCGCCCGCGCCAGCTTCTCCTCGGATTGCCCGGGGCTCTTGGACGCGTCGGTCTCACGCGCCAAGAAGGCGGTGAGTTCCCCGATCGCGGTCATCAGCGGGGCCGGGAAGACGATGGTGGTGTTCTTCTCCACCCCCAGCTCGAGCAAGGTCTGCAGGTTGCGCAGCTGCAGGGCCAGCGGGTGACGCATCATGGTGTCGGAGGCGTCGCCGAGGGCAGCCGCGGCACGGGCTTCCCCTTCGGCCGCAATGATTTTGGCCCGCTTCTCCCGCTCCGCCTCGGCCTCGCGCGCCATCGCGCGTTTCATGCTGTCAGGGAGCTGAATGTCCTTGAGCTCTACCAAGGTGACCTCCACGCCCCAGTCCACCGTGGTGGCGTCGAGGATCTGGCGAATGCTGCCGTTGATCTTCTCCGTTTGGGCGAGCACCTCGTCGAGGGAATGTTGCCCAACGACATTGCGAAGGGTGGTCTGTGCGATCTGGTCGATGGCGGCGTGGACGTTTTCGATCACCACGACGGCCTTGCGGGCATCGACGATCCGGAAATAGGCAACCGCGGCGATGTCGACACTCACGTTGTCGCGGGTGATGATGCCCTGGGACTGGATGGGCATGGTCACGATCCGCATCGAAATCCGCCACAGGCGGTCGATGATCGGAATGATGATCCGCAACCCAGGTTCGCGAACGCCGATCACGCGGCCGAGCCGGAAATGCACACCCCGTTGGTACTGCTGCACCACCCTGATCGACGCCGCCAGCAACACCGCAACGACAATGCCCAAGACCACCAGAATTGCGGCAATCTGGCTCATCACGATCACCTCGATCCGCTTCGCACCGTCACGAAGCCGCCGGAGAGCCGGCGGCCCGCTTGTGAATCCGGGCGGCGAACGCCGCCGCGCGATCGAGGTCGTGTTCGTTGGGCCGCCCCCGGTTGATCCCGCCGATGAATCCGAACGGCCCAACCGTGTCGAACCCCCGGCACGAGAACGATCCGACGACGTCGAACCCCTTCTGCTCGAGCTTCTCCCGAACGGGTTTGTGGTAACCCAACAGCGGAACCTCGCGTGCGCCGCTGGTGAAAAACGTGAAGGCCGCGGTTGGGTGGTCGGCGGCCGGGAGCTGACGGATCAATTTGCGCAGCCTCGCGTCCATCATCATGTAGTAGATGCCGGAACCGAACCCGACGAGGTCGTAGTCGTGAACGGTGCCCGGGTCGACCGACTCCGGTGTGACGACCTCGGCACCCAGCACCGCGGCCATCCGATCGGCCACCAGGCGGGTGTTGCCATGCGACCTCGAAGCGCACACGATAAGCGACCTCATGGCCAACTCCTTTGCGAATGTGGCTCAGACGGTTCCATGCTCCGCGGGACTGGCGGCCTCGGTAAGGGCGCAAAGGCACAGCGCCGTGAGGGCCTTGGTCACTTCTGTGAATCGTCCCTGCTGAAAGCCGAAATCGGCAGACGAACCGAGGTCCTTCACGGTCGGGACTTCGGTCCCTATCCACGTGGGCGGCGAACCGGTCGAATAGGGGTTGTGACTGTGACAGTTCCCGCAACGGATGCCGGTGCGAAGATCATCGTCCTCGAGTCGCATCCGGCCTGGATTTCAGCGCAACGACAGGCGGCCGAGCGCGTCGAGGCGATGCGCCGTCATCCGTCATCGATGACCCGCCCGTCCCATTGGGCCGAAGCCCAGCTGCGGCGGCCCCGGCCGTGACTCGAATGGCGAGAGCGCTGGCGTTGCCGGCCGCCGCCCTCATGCTGTTGGCGGGGCCGGCGGGCATGGCGGCTGCCGACAGCGGGCGTCCACAAGCCAAGCCCGAGGAGCGGGCAGCGGCTCTGATCCGGCCGTCCATCATGTATCTCGCCGGTGAAGGCTACGGGCTGGTCCGGCTCCCCAACGGTGAGGTGATGTCCCAATTCGGGCGAGGCACCAACATGCCGTTCCTGGCCACCTGGCACTGCACGGCCTTCGTCGTCAACCCCGACGGTTGGGTGGCGACGGCGGGCCACTGCGTCGACCCGGCGAGCGCCACACTTCTGATCCTCAAACGGGCCGCCCTCCAATACCAGAACGAGTATCCGGATGCACCCGAGTCGAGCGATCCGGCGGTCACGTTGGACTGGCTGCAAAAGAACGCGAGGGTGGAAGGCGACACACCCGGCCAAGGCCCCCACGTGAGTGTCACGCTGATGTCGGGCACGGGAACGAAACTCGCGGATAAGCTGGCCGCCAACGTCGCCGATTTCCGGCCGATGGGTAAGGGCGACGCCGCTCTGCTCAAGATCCCCAAGCGCAACCTACCGTCGTCGGAACTCGCTACCGATGCCGACGTCACCATCGGGACGCCCGTCCTCGCGGTGGGCTTCCCCGAGAGCACCCAAAACATCACCGGCCCTTCACTCGACCCCACCTACAAGAGCGGCAAGGTCAGCAAGAAGTCCCTCGCGGGATCCAATCCCGAGTACGAGATCGACGCCGCGATGACCGACGGCATGAGCGGTGGCCCGACGGTCGGGCTGAACGGAAAGGTACTCGGCGTCAACAGCTTCGCCCCCGTCAACGAAACACAGCCGTTCAACTTCATCACGCCGGTGGACGGTATCGCCGCGATATTGGCCGGCAAGGGAGTGAAGCCGGCGCTTGGACCCGCGGACCGGTTCTACCGCAAGGGATTAACCGACTTCTATGCGGGTCGCTACACCGATGCGATCGACGAGTTCGACCAGACCCTGGCGATGTCGCCCGGCTACCCCGGTCTGGACGATCTCAAGACAACGGCGGTCAACCTGCGCCAGCAGTACGGGGATTCCTCCCCGCTGAGCGGACGGAATCTGTTGTGGTACATCGTCATCAGCGTCGCTTCGGTGCTCGGGCTCGGCGCCGGCCTGACCTACCTGGGGCTCAGGCTCCATCGTCGCGTCCCCACGGCACCCGACGTACAACCGCTTCGTCTGATGCCCAAGCATGAGTTGGATGCCGGTGAACCGCACTTCTGCGCACATTGCGGGGCCGAGCACCACCCGAGCGAGCAGTTCTGCCCGAACTGCGGCAAGCACATAGACCTTCCTGCGGCGGTACGGGGAACCGGACTGATTTCCTGACGGATGGCCTATCGGTGAGCGCGGGATTATCAACCAGGGTGGCGGCCCGGTTCGACGATGCGGCGGCCCGCACTCGGGGAGCCCTTGCGCAGCACGGATTCGGCGTGCTGACCGAAATAGATGTCAGGGCGAAGGTGCAGGTTCAGCTTGGCGTGGAGATGGAGGACTACCTGATCCTGGGCGCCTGCGATCCCGCCGTGGCGTATCGCGCCATCGGTGTGGATCGAGAGATCGGCCTGCTGCTGCGTGCAACGTGTTGGTGCGCGCCGACCCGGGTGACCCGGGCACGGTGATCGTCGAGGCGATGGATCTCGGGCTCCTGGTCGAGGTGACCGGTGAGCCTGCGCTCATCGCGATCGCCGCCGAGATCACCGAGAATCTGCGTGCCGCGATCGCTTCGCTGACCGAAAGCGATTGATCTCGGCGGCGACCATGCCGACCACCACCGGGATGGCTCGTTCGACCATCGGGCTCAGCCCATCCCCATGGCCGGTGTCTGCCGCCTCGACGGCGAAGACCACCACCGCGCCGGGTACCCGCCCGAGCTCTCGAGCCAGCGCATGGGTGCGGCCGATATCGATGCTGTGCGAGCTCAACCCCTCGGCTTGGGTGGGCACCTCGTCCAGCTGGTAGCGATGGACGCGGCCCGGGGCCGCCGGGGTGACGACCGCCGCGTCGATGACCACGGCCAGCTCCGCCCCGCTCCACGCGTCGAGAACCCCCAACGGTTCCGCAATGCCCGTATGCACAACGACGTTCGGCCAGGCGAGGCGTTCCATTGCCATCGCAGCGGCCACGCCGACGCCGTCGTCGCGCCGGTAGCAATTGCCGAGCCCGATCACGGCAACCCTGCCGGCACCCTCGGTCATCGTCGCTGCACCGTCAGCGTCAAGAAGTGCGCCGAGCAGGAAATGCATGGGTCGTAATTACGAATCACCCGCTCGCACAGGGCCGTCAGGGCGGCATCGTCTAAGGTGAGGTTGTCGGACACCACCCGGGCGAGATCCGCTTCAATGGCGGCCTGGTTCTGCGATGTGGGCGGGATGATCGTCGCCGCACAGACCAGCCCGCCATGATCGATGTCGTAGCTGTGATACAGCAGGCCACGGGGCGCCTCGCTGACGCCGTGCCCGGTTCCCGGCCGGGCCCGTACGTCGACGAAAGGCCGTGGCGGCCGCTCGTATCCGTCGATGATGCGCAGCGCCTCTTCGATCGCGTAGACGACCTCTACGGAGCGAACGATGATGCTGCGAAACGGATTTCGGCATTCCTGCGAGAGCCCGGCCGCCGCGGCCGCCTGGGCCGCGATCGGTGAAAGAGCCGACGAGTTCAGGCTATAGCGCGCCAGGGGGCCGGTGATGTAGCGGCCGCCGTCGAGCGTCGCGTGCAGGGCGGTGGAATGGGGCACCTGCAACTCGCGCACGTGCTCGGTGAAGTCGTTGACCGCGAACGCCTCCCCGGCGCTGCGCGCGATGACGCCGTTCTCGATCGGATACTGGCCGACCTGGCTCAGCGCCAGCATCTCATGGTCGAGTTCGAGGTCGGGGAAGTCGAAACCGGCTACCCACTCGACCGTCGCGACCGCGTCGTCGAGCGCCCGGCGTAACTGCTCGGCGACGGGAGCGAACTGCGACCGGCTGGGCACCGAGTAGAACCCACCCAGGCGCACGTTGATCGGGTGGATCGACCGCCCGCCGACGAAGTCCATCAGCGCATTGCCCGCCTTCTTCAATCGCAGGCCGCGTTCGACGATCTCGCGCTCGTCGCGAGCCAGCGCGATCGCATCGGGGTAGCCGAGGAAGTCGGGTGCGTGCAAGAGATAGATGTGCAGCATGTGGCTGTGAATCCACTCGCCGCAGTACAGCAGCCGGCGCAGCGCGACGAGCTCTGGATCCACCTCGACGCCACAGGCGCTTTCGATCGCGTTGCAGGCGCTCACCTGGTAGGCGACCGGGCAGATTCCGCACACCCGCGCGGTGAGATCCGGCGGCTCGGTGTAGGCGCGTCCTCGCAGGAATGCTTCAAAAAATCGGGGCGGCTCATAGATGTTCAATTCGACGGTTTGCAGCGCACCGTCCTTGAGCGTGACGTGCAGCGCCCCTTCGCCTTCCACCCGGGTCAGGGTGCCGACGGACAGCGTCCGGGTCGCCGGGTTCACGGCTTGCCCCGCTCGGCGGCGAAGTTCACGACGTTGAAGGTCGAGAACACCCGGTCGACGTCACCGTCGGACATCCCGTCGCGGCGCAGCAACGGGATCAGTGTCCCGATTTGCGGCGCCGCGGACGGGCCGAAACAGCCGTAGCAACCGCGATGATGGCTGGGGCACAACGCACCACACCCGGCGTGGGTGACCGGCCCCAGGCACGGAATGCCGTCGGCGACAACGACACACGTGGTCCCACGCAGCTTGCACTCGGTGCACACGGTCTTGGCCGGGAGCCGGGGTTTGCGCCCGATCAGCAGGGCCGCCAAGGTGTCGAGCAGCTGGCCCCGATCGATCGGGCAGCCCGGCACCTGGTAATCCACCTTGACGTGCGCCGAGGCGGGCGTCGAGGTTGCCAGCGTGTCAATGTATTCCGGCTTGGCATATACGACGGATGCGAACTCGGCGACGTCGGCGAAGTTGCGCAGCGCCTGCACTCCCCCGGCCGTCGCGCACGCGCCGATGGTTACCAGCACCTTGGACTGGTCGCGGATTTCGCGGATCCGTTGCTCGTCGTGATGGGTGGTGATGGAGCCCTCGACAAGAGACACGTCGTAGGGTCCGCCGACCATCGAGCTCGACGCTTCGGCGAAGGTGGCGATCTGCACCTGGTCGGCGAGGGTCAGCAACTCGTCCTCGCAGTCGAGCAGCGTCAGCTGGCAACCGTCGCAGGAAGCGAACTTCCACACGGCCAGAGTGGGACCCATTACAGCTCCTTGACTGCCAGTAGCGGGGCGGCGACGTCGTAACCGACGACAGGCCCGTCGCGACACACCAGCAACTGGCTCAGCTGGCAGTGGCCGCACGTTCCGATTCCGCATTGCATGTTGCGCTCCAGCGATACCCGAATATCGTTGGCAGCCATACCTTTGGCCAACAACGCCTCCGCGGCGAACCGCAGCATCGGCTCCGGGCCGCATAGAAACGCGGTGGTGCGGTCGGGATTCAACGCGAGCCGCTTCAGCGGCTCGGTGACCAGGCCGACCTCGCCGCGCCAGCCGTGGACCGGGACGTCGACGGTCAAGTGCAGTTCGATCTGCGGGTCGGCGGACCACGTCTCGAGCTGGGCGGCGAACACGAAGTCCTCGCGCGAGCGGGCGCCCGCGATCAGGATCAGCTTGCCGTAGCGCGCCCGCGCGGCCAGTGCGCCCAGTATCGCCGGGCGCAGCGGGCACAGCCCCACACCCCCGGCGACCATGACCAGATCTCGCCCGGCGGCTTCCTCGAGCCCCCAGGTCGTGCCGAACGGGCCCCGCACCCCGATGACTGCGCCCGGCTGCGCGTCGTGCAGGGCGCGGCTCACCGCCCCGACCGCGCGGATGGTGTGCGTGATCGAGCCGTCGGTGACCGTGGGGTCGCCGCTGATGGAGATCGCGGCCTCGCCGACGCCGAAGGCGTAGAGCATCATGAACTCCCCGGGCTGTGGGGTGCGCAGGGCTTCGCCGAGCGGTTCGAGGCACAGGGTCGCCGAGTCGGGGCTTTCCACGACGCGGCTGCGTACCCGGTAGGGGTTGGGCGCCATCGAGGACGGTGGTGTGCCGTCAGTCATCGCGGGCCATTTTGTTCATCTCTTCGGTGATGTCGATCCCGGTGGGGCACCAGGCGATGCAGCGCCCGCAGCCGACACAGCCGGAGGAGCCGAACTGGTCGTGCCAGGTGCCCAGTTTGTGGGTGATCCAGTGCCGGTACCGCGATTCCGGGGACTGGCGCACGCTGCCGCCGCCGTGCACGTAGGTGAAATCGAACTCGAAACACGAGGCCCAGTGCTGCCAGCGCTCGGCGTGCTCACCGGTCAGGTTGCTGACGTCCTCGGTGCTTGTGCAGTAGCAGGTCGGGCACACCATCGTGCAGTTGCCGCAGGTCAGGCAGCGGCTGGCGACCTCCTCCCACTGCGGCGATTCGCGCGACTCGATCAGCAGGTTGCGCAGGTTGGTGTCCGGCATCGCGCGGCCCATCCGGTGCGAAGCGGCCTGCACCGCGGCGTGCGCCGAATCGATCTCCGCATCGTCGGCAACCCGATGGGGAACTGCGGCAAGGACTTCGGCACCCTCGTCGGTGCCCACCTCGACCAAGTAGGTCACGCCATCGTCGTCGGGCCGCTCCGTGAGGGCCAAGTCGTAGCCCGGTCCGGCCGCGGGGCCGGTGCCCATCGAGGCGCAGAAGCACAGGCCGCCCGGCTCCGTGCAATTCACCGCGACCACGAAGATCTGGCGATGCCGGCGGACGAAGGAGTTGTCGGGGAACTGGCCCCGGCCAAGGACCCGGTCGAGCGTCGCGATCGCGGCCAAGTCACACCCACGCACGCCCAGGAACGCGTACCGCGGAACCTCCTCGTCGGAATCGGCGGTGCTGAACCCGTCCCGGGTGCCGGACCACAGCCGGCGCCGCGGCGGGTGCAGGAACTGCTTCCAGGACTGGGGCCCCGATGAGTGCCCGAACGCCGCGTCATCGTCACGCCTGCGCACCCGATACTGCCCGGGCGCCACGTCGACGCCCCATCCCCGCGGCAGGTCGGCGGCGGACTCCAGCTGATCCAGCACGATCGCGTTGTCCCGCAACGTCGGACCGATGACACGGTATCCGCGCTCGATCAGGACCTCGACCAGACGGTGCAGTCCGGCGGTGTCAAACGATGCGGCACCGTGGTTCTCGCCGTATCCGCTCATCGGCCCATCATCCGCCGGTTCGGTTGTGCTGTATAGGGGTTTGGCAACGGGGTCATCGGCTACGAGGCCTCCGCGAGCAACTTGATGTCGCGTTCCCACAGGGCGTCGCGGGCGCGATCCAACCGGGACCGGACGACCGCCACGAGTGCCGCCATCGTCATCGTCGCCGCCAGCGCTGTCACCAGCGCCACGCCGGCCGCCTCGCCCACGGCGAGCCAGGCGGGGGTGGGCGGATCCACCGGATTGCCGTCCCCGTCCACCCACATCTCGATGGTTCCGCCCACCTTGGCCTGCTCGGTGACCACCAGTGGTCCGTTGCGCTCCCCGCTCGGCCCTGGCCACTTCGCCTGCACGACAACGACACCCAAATCCTCGACCAGGGCGTCGACGATCGTCGCCATTACCCGGTGCCGCTCGTGCGCCTCCCGGGTGTACACCCCATCCCGCGCGCCGTAGGTCACCGCGCCGAGCACACCGGCGAAGGGGACGGCGATCATGGATACGACAAGCGCGACCAACATGACCAACGATTCGATGCGGTCCGCGCGGCGGAGCAACGGGTTACGGCCGAAGACGCGAGCGATCCGCCAGCGGCTGGGTTCCCAGGTGAACGTCTCCATAGTGTCCTCTGCGCCGCAACCGTTTCGGTGGATTCGCCGGTTCAGAGGGCGACCTGGTGCTGGTGATCGGTCACCCACTCGACGAAGTCGGAGAGCTCGCGCCGCGGTGTCGCCGGCAACGGGTCCGCGTTGATGGGCGCCCAGCCGACCCGGAGCAGCATCTGAGGATGACTGCTGTCGCCGAAGATGTCGGACTGGACCGCCGCGCGCGTTTCGGGCGTCTCCAACGGTTCGGTGACCGGGCAACTGGCCAGCCCGAGCGACGTCGCGGTGAGCAGCACGACGCTGGTCGCCTCGCCGGCGCGTAGCTGGGCCAGGCGGTCGTCGTTGCGGGTGCCAAGTGCGAGAACGACGGCGTTGTGGTCGGCCGACGACGAGTCCGGCGGCATGGGCAGCACCGGGCCGGCGAAGACCCGGCCCGGAATCTTCGCCGTGAGATCCGGCACCGGCGTGTTGCGGGCAGGGACACCGGCCACCGACGCGTAGCGACCACTCCACTCGGTGAGCTCGGCGAGATAGTCCTGATTCATGTGGTCGCGGATGGATTGAGCGACGATCTTCCGCAGATTGTCGAGGTCTTCGACCTGGCACAGCGTTACCCCGTTTCGAGCCGCCCGCGCCGCCATCAGCGCAACATCGCCCACCGGCACGGGCCAGGAGCTGTAGTAGCGCCGGTCGGTTCGCCGCCGCGGTATGGCCGCGGCCAGCGCGATGTCGACGGAGTCGGCGCGGTGTGGCGAAAGCTCGATGGCCGCAAGGTGGCTGGGGTCGGCGGGGTTCGGGAGCCGGGTCACCTTGGAAAGCCACCCGACCGCCGCAAGCGCGACAACACAGTGATGCAGGGCCGCACCGCAACTCAGCATCAGGTCACGGCCATCCGGGTCGGTGTTGGGCAGTTGCCGGCTCGTGTCGGAGTAGAGGTGCAGGCTCGTTGCGTCCACCCGCCACCGCCAGGGTTGGGTGTTATGCACCGAAGGCGCCCGAGATGCCAAACTCAAGACCGTCCGGACCGTGCCGGCATCCGGAAATCGAGTGTTCATGGCGGTCGTTTCCCTTCGGTATTTCTTCGTCTTACCTACGATTGCCGATCGGTGCCGGCCCGACGAGAGCCTGACGGCTCTAGCCCGAGGGACTTTGGGCCAATCGCATAGCTACGCGGCCGCCGCGACGCTCACGTCGACGGATAGCCGATCGCCGATGGCGTAGGCCACCGACCAGTCGCCGAGGCACGCCGCCCGTGCCAGCTCGTCAACCAGGGGGCTGTGGGCGCCAAGCTCCGCCAGCCATGCCGTGACGATGGGTGCGATCTCATGACCGGGCACCCGGACGGTGCGTCCGCCGTGCAAACGATCGGTGACGCGGTACATCATCGGGGTCGGCACGGCTCGCAGATGGTGGCGTCTTGTTGTGAACCTCATCACGGCCTCCTCGATCGAGCCTGGAATACATCCGACCACTCCACCGCTCCGGCCCACAGGGCCGAACGCAACCGGGCGGCAGGTGCTTCAGTCGTCCTTTCGAGGATGCGGAGGTCCCGCGGCGGAAGGGCCCTTGGTCACCTGGCTCCGTGACGCGAACGCGCCCGCGACCGAGGCGGCCGCGATGGTCAACAAGGCGCCGAACATCAACGCCGACGCTTCGCCCGCGACGAGCAGGTGTTCCTGGGTGCCGATGGCGGCCGCGGCCACCGGCACCCCGAGCTGCCCGGCCGAAAGCACCGCCAGGGTGAGCGGCTGGCCGAGCAGCCTGCCGGCGCAGTGTGCCAGCACGGCCCCGAGCCCCAGTCCCGCGCCGAGCAGGATGAGCTTCGGGTGCGCACCGAGCTCGCGCACCTGTAGGGAAGCGCCCAGCCAGACGAAGAACAGCGGGCTGAAAAACCCCTCGGTGATTCCGAACAGCTGGCGCGCCAACCGTCGCGGTTCGCCGACCATGGCGACCACCAGGCCCACCGCGAAGCCCGCCAGCATGACGGACACGTGCGTGCTCATGGCGAGGGCCGCGAGGGCGAACAGCACGATGAGGTTGGTGCGCAATTCCAGGGCGAACCGCCGATTCTCGGAGTAAACGTGCATCCGGCGGCGCCAGCCCTTGGCGTCGGAGGCGCGCAGCAGCACGTAGAACACCCCCGCACACGCGGCCACGGCCAGCGCGCCGAGCGCGGCGGTGGGCGCATGCCGGAGGTCAATCACCAACGGTAGCAAGACAATACAGGCGGCATCCGCAATAGCGATCTGCGCCGTAACGGCAATCACCTGCGGCCCCTGTAATCGCAGGGAATCGATCACCGGCAGCGCCAGCGCCGCCGACGACGAGGCCATCAGCACGGCGTACATCGCCGCGTGGCCGGTGCCGAAGGCAGCCGCCAATCCGGCCCCGAGCGCCACCGCGACGGCGCCACCCAGCGCCGCCCGCGCCAGCGCCTGCGGTAGCGACGCGCGCAGTGCGGTGGCGCCGACCGGGACATGGGTGCCCACGACGAACATGACCAACGCGAAGCCGATGTTGGCGAGCAGCTGAAACGTCGGGTTGGTGACATCGACGACGCCCAAACCGGTCCGGCCGACGACGAGGCCCGCGACCAGCTCGCCGATGATCACCGGTATCCGAAGGCGCGGCAGCGCCGCCAGCAGCGGACCGGCCAATCCGATCGCGGTCAGCAGCGCCAGGGTGTGGAAGCCGAACCCCGGCACGTCAACGGTCCCTGCGTGCAAGCACGAGGACATTCTGCATTCTTCGCGGCGCAGTTCTAGGGATTGATCGTGTTATCCCCGACCTGGCGGCCCCAGACGTATTCGATCGCGTACGGCGATCCGGTGTCGAGGTGGTTGTAGGGGGCGATGCTGTTACCGGTGTCCATCACCAATTCGGGTGCGGGCCAAAGGTGTCGGGTGATGGGCTGCCAGCAACCCGGGGCGCCCCCCGGGCCGCCGCGCGCGTTCACCCGCGGCAGGTTTTCCGGGTAGCTGTACGGGTTCGGCGCGCCGCCGACGACGCCGGCCAGCCCGCCGACCAGGCTGGCAAGGGTGGCCACCGCCGAGACCGGGTTGGCCAGCAGCCCCAACCCGGACAGCGCCTCGGTGTTCATATTCAACGAGTAGCCGTTGAAACCGCCCTCGGCCGCGCCCGTGGCGGCCAGCGCATCGTTTTCGTTGCGCAGCAAGCAATAGATCTCGGGGCTGTAGGTGTCCAGCAGCTGGGCCGTGGGCATCAGGTCGGCGGCGCCGCGCGCCAGGTACGGGCCGCCCCGGTTGAAGATGTCGGCGCCGGTATTGCCGAACCCGGCCGCCGACAACAGCGCCTGGTCCAGATCCTTCTGCTGTTGGTTGACCGTCCGCGAGGTGATCACCGCGTTGTTCAGGAAATCGAACAGGTCCGGCGCCGCGTTGGCGTAGGTGTCGCCCAGCCCGGCGAGCTGCTGAATGTCATGACGCGCCTGCGGCAGCTGCGGATTGACGTCATCGAGGATCGCGTTGGCGTTGACCACCGACTGGCCGAACTTGTCACCCAGCCCGGTCAGCGCCTGGGCGGCCGCGCTCAGCGTGAGGTTCAGCTTGACCGGATCCACCTTCTCGTTGATCGACACGATCGTCTGGAACAGGGTGTTGATCTCGGTGGTCACCGAGCGCGCGTCGATCACCATATGCGGCGCAATCCGTTGGGGCGACGGGTTTTGCGGCGTTGTCAACGAGACGTACTTGCCGCCGAACACCGTGGTCGCCTTGATGTCGGCGTTCACGTTGGCCGGAATCAGCGACAGGTATCGCGGGTAGACCTCCAGCGTGAACTTGGCGGCCGGCTTGCCGTCACGCACCGTCTCCGCGATGTTGCCCACCCGGCCGATCTCGACCCCGTTGTAGGTGACCTTCGAGCCCGGATCCATCACCAGCCCGGCCCGCGACGCCAGCATCGTCAACTTCGTCTTCGGCGTGAACCCACCGCGGAACTGCACGTACACGAGGGTGAAGACGACGGCCAAGACCACCAGAACGGCGACGGAGATCCACCGGTACGGCGGGAGGCGCTGGGAATTGATTTGTACCGGGGAAGACGTTGTTACCAGCGCCCCTCATCTCTGCGCCGTGGCCCGGTGCCGCGGCGATCCTTCCCCTAGCAGGGGCCCTGTACACATATGCAATAACGAAGTCCACAGGAATGTACCTTGGCGGTCATCGTTATGCGAACCGCCGTTCGCACAATCGGTGTCTGGCTGGTTGCGGCCACCGTGCGTTAGCGTCGTCGGCGTGACCCTCAACGACATCCCCTTGACCACCCTCGACGGCCGGCCGACCACATTGGCCGAATTGGCCGACGGCGCAACGCTGGTCGTCAACGTCGCCTCGAAGTGTGGCCTGACTCCGCAATACACGGCGCTGGAGAAACTGGCCGAGGACTACGGCGGTCGAGGCCTGACCGTCGTCGGCGTCCCCTGCAACCAGTTCATGGGCCAGGAGCCGGGCACGGCTGAGGAGATCCGGGAGTTCTGCTCGACGACGTACGGCGTGACCTTCCCGCTGCTGGCGAAGACGGACGTCAACGGCGGCGACCGCCACCCGCTCTACGCCGAGTTGACCAAAGCCGCCGATTCCGCCGGCGAGGCGGGAGACATCCAGTGGAACTTCGAAAAGTTCCTCATCGCGCCCGACGGTGAGGTGGTTCGGCGATTCCGGCCCCGCACCCCGCCCGACGCCCCCGAGGTGATCAGCGCCATCGAGGCTGTGCTGCCCCGATAGGCCGCATGAAAGAGCTTGGTGGGCCTTAATCCACCCCGTTTCGCCCGGGCGAGTGGTCGAAAGTCCTCCGGCGCGGAGTCCATCGCCCCTTCTTCGCTGCAGGCGCGCTGGAGTTGACTGGTCCTCGAATCAAGCCGGAGGCGACCATGTCGACGAAAACCAAGGTGGCAGCGCTCGATCACGCAATCGATGCCGCACACACGTGGGTCAACGATGTGGCCAAGGAATTCGACACGGAGGATCGCGAGTTCGCCTACCGAGTGCTGAGGGCCTGGCTACACACGCTGCGCGATCGGCTCACGGTTGAGGCGAGCGCCCACTTTGCGGCGCAGCTTCCCGACCTGATCAGGGGCGTCTTCTACCAGGCATGGAATCCCACTGCCGTCCCGGACAAGTACGACGCCAAGGCCTACGCCGTCCGATTCTCGCGCGAGGCGAACATCGCACTCGACGACGTCGGGACAGCCGCCGCGGCCACCACCGCGGCCGTCTTACACCATCTGCCGGTTGCCCAGATCGACAAGGCGCTGGGTCAGCTCCCCTTGGAAATTCGCAAGATACTGCAGCCCCAGCGGTGAATCGATGCGCGTCACCCAATTCCTAGTCGCTTAACGAGAGAAGCAGGGGAACGACATGTCCGGGCACGAAACCCATCGTGGCATTTTGGTCGGCGTTGACGGATCAGCCTCGTCGATGGCGGCGGTCGAATGGGCGGCTCGCGATGCGGCGCTACGCAATGTGCCGCTGACCCTCATGCACGTCATCGCACCGGTGGTGCCGACGGTGGCGCGGTGGCCGGCGATTCCGATTCCTCAAGACCACTTCGAGCGGCAGGACGAAAAGGCACGGCAAATTCTCGAAGACGCGCGCAAGGTCGTCACCGACGGCACCGCCGACCATGGGCCACCGTTCGTGTACAGCGTGGTGGTACGTGGCCCGACCGTTTCCACGCTCGTCAATGAATCCAAGATCGCGGACATGATGGTCGTGGGATACCGGGGCGAAGGCGCGTTCAGCCGGGTCCCGTTCGGCTCGGCCAGCACTGGCCTCGTCAACTATGCGCACTGCCCGGTCGCGGTCGTCCATGAGGAGGCCCCGCCGCGCCCGCAGGCTCCGGTGCTGGTGGGAATCGATGGTTCGGCGGCGTCAAAACTGGCGGCGGAGATCGCCTTTGATGAGGCCTCCCGCCGGGGCGTGGAGCTGGTGGCACTGCATGCGTGGTCGGACGTCAGCATGTCGGAAGTGCCAGGTCTGGATCTCGAGATGATGGAAGTGCAGGCACAACAGGCCCTCGCCGAGTGGCTCGCCGGATTCCAGGAGCGCTACCCCGATGTCAGGGTGCGACATCTGGTGGCGTGCGACCAGCCGGCTCGTCAACTGATCGAGCACTCGGAGTCCGCACAACTCGTCGTCGTCGGCAGTCACGGTCGCGGCGGGTTCGCCGGCATGCTGCTGGGCTCGGTGAGCACGGCCGTCGCGCATGCGGCGCAATCGGTGGTGATCGTCTCTCGCGAGTCGTAGCGGCGCAAAACTCACTCACACGTGGCACGAAACGGCCCCCAGAAAATTTTCTGGGGGCCGTTTCGCTTGGTAGCGGGGACAGGATTCGAACCTGCGACCTCTGGGTTATGAGCCCAGCGAGCTACCGAGCTGCTCCACCCCGCGTTGGTGAATGCCAGGTTACCGAACCCGCAGCACGGCGACCAAATCGCGGGCTCAGCGGGGGTGCGGCGGCGAGATTGCCGTCATAGTCGTGAATCGGGCGCCGACCACGACCATGACCGCAATCTCGGCGTGAAAACCCGCTCAGTGCGATGGCTGGTTCAGCCCGTACCGCCGCGCGATGTCGTCCATCCAATCCGGTGACCCGTAGGTCAGCCCGTACTTGTCGGCCAGCTCGCCGAACTCCGGCGACTCGTGCAGGACCTTGCCGACCGGGTCGTCGGCGTGCTCGACGAGCAGCTCCCCGAGCTCGCGGAAATAGCTCTCGAATCCGCCCGGGGTGATGACTTCGATGATGCGGCCCGGCTCGCTGCCGGCGTTCCACATCGCGTGCATCTGACCGCGGGGCTTGGTGATGTAGCCGCCCGGGCCCAGAACCACTTCGCTGTCGTCGGAGCGGAAGCCGATCTCACCGGCCAACACGATCGAGTGCTCGTCCTCGCGGGTGTGCATGTGCGCGGCGGTGAGCAGGCCGACTTCGAACGGGTGCTCGACGATGGATACCTCACCCCCGTTGGTCTTGCTGGACAGTTTGAACACCGCCCCGAATCCGGGGAGGGCGACGTACTCACCCTCCCCCGGCTGCACCACGGTGACTCCGATTTCGTTCGCGTTGGTCATTTGGCGTTCCTCTGAGATGGCCACAAGGGCTGCGGCACTTCCACACCGAACGGTTTGCCCCAGCCGTTGCGGGAGGAAACCTCGTGCACGGGGCGCCGATTGGCCGCGACACCCCACTTGCCCCGGGGATAGCCGAGGGCCAGCATGGCCGACATCTCCCAGCCTTCCCCGACGGGCACGCCCAGCAGTTCGTTCACCTCGTCCGTGAAATTGCGGAGCACCATCGTCATGACGCCGCCGACACCCTCGGCCCGGGCGGCGAGCAACGCGCTCCAGATCGCCGGGTAGATGTTGGCGCCGCCCAGATCGTCGATGGCAAAGACGAAGAGCAGCAAGGGGATTTCTTCGAAATGATCGGCCAGGTAGTTTCCCGAGCCCTGCATTCGGCGCATCGTCTCGGCGTGCGCGGTCGGGTCCGCACCCGGGGCGGTCGCCGCCATCGGTCCGGCCCCCGAGCTGAACTTCTCGTACTCGATGGCGCGGGCCTGCCGGAACAGTTGGGCGAACTCGCGGATGAGTTCCGGATCGTCCACGGCCACGAAGTGCCAACGCTGAGTGTTGCCCCCGTTGGGAGCCCGAACGGCCGCATCGAGGATGCGGGCCTGCGTCTCCAGCGGGATCGGGTCCGGGCGCAGCCGCCGCATCATCCGGGTGGTGTACAGCGCTTCGTAGATATCCATTTGTCCGCTCCCTTCCGCTATTCGGGCCACCTGTTGTTGAGGATGATGTCGACGAAGTCGGCGCGTTCGAAGCCGGCATCGAAGTGCGCCAGCACGTCGGCGTTCATGGTGCCGAAGGTGGTCTGCGGGCGGTGCTTCATGCCGTCGTTGAACGCCGCGAGGATGCGGTTCTTGAAGTCGGGCCGCGGGTGGGCGGCGGTCACCGCGGCGAGGGCGTCGGGGGCAAGGGATTCGCGGCCGACGCCGACCACGTCGACCTCGACGCCGGCTTGCAGCAAGGCGACCTCGGGTGCCAGGAATTCGGGCACACCCGGCGTGGTGTGCAGGGCGATGCCAAGCCACACCTTGTCGGCGTCGGCCTGGTCGACACCGCGGGCGGTCAGGAAGTCTCGGGCCGCGTCGGCCCCGTCGACCTCGAAGCGGACCGTGGAGGTGCGGTAGCGCTCGGTGAGCCCGATGTCGTGGAACATCGCGCCGACGTAGAGCAACTCCAGGTCGGGTTGCAGGCCGCGCCGCAGGCCCTGCAGCGCGCCGAAGAGGAACACCCGCCGCGAGTGGTTGAACAGCAGGTCGTCCTCGGCATCGCGGATGAACTCGGTGGCCTCGCGCACCAGCGGCGAGTCGGGGATGCGGATGCCGGCGATGGTTTCGATGGATTGGGTGGTCATAACCGCAAGTGTGCGGCCGAACGCGCTCAATGACCGTGGGCGTTCGGGCCGTCCTGTCCACAGAAAGCGACACAATGTGTTGCGTGGGTGAAGCGGGAGCGCGTTCGCGCGTGGTGGTGATCGTCGTCTTCGACGACGTGACGCTGTTGGACGTCGCGGGAGCGGGCGAAGTGTTCGTCGAGGCGAACCGGTTCGGCGCCGACTACGAGCTCAAGATCGCGTCGGTGGACGGACGGGACGTGACAACGTCGATCGGCAGTCGACTGGGCGTCACCGACAGCATCGCGTCGATCGAATCCGCCGATACCGTTCTGGTCGCCGGCAGCGACCACCTGCCCCGGCGGCCGGTCGACCCCGCGCTCGTCGAGGCCGTCAGGTCGGTGGCGACGCGGTCCCGGCGGATGGCATCCATTTGCACGGGTTCGTTCATCCTCGCGCAGGCCGGCCTGCTCAGCGGCCGGCGCGCCACCACGCATTGGAACGAAACCCGGGTGTTGGCCCGGGCCTTTCGCGATGTCACCGTCGAGCCGGACGCGATCTTCGTCCGCGACGGCAACGTCTTCACCTCGGCCGGGATCTCGTCGGGCATCGACCTGGCGCTGGCGCTGGTCGAGATGGATTACGGAACCGAACTGGTCCGCAACGTGGCCCGGTGGCTGGTCGTCTACCTCAAACGTGCGGGGGGACAATCACAATTCTCGGTACTGGTGGAGGCCGATCCGCCGCCGCAGTCGCCGCTGCGCGCGGTCATCGACGCCGTCGCGGCCGACCCGGCCGCGAACCACAGCGTGAAATCCCTTGCCTCCCGGGCGTCGCTGAGCACCCGGCAGCTGACCCGGCTCTTCCAATCCGAGCTGGGGATGACGCCGGCCCGCTACGTCGAGCTGGTTCGGATCGATTTCGCCCGTGCCGCACTGGAATCCGGCCGGTCTGTCAGCGAGACCGCGGGCATTGCCGGCTTCGGCAGCAACGAAACGCTGCGCCGGGTGTTCGTCAACCACCTGGGCATCAGCCCGAAGACCTATCGGGAAAGGTTCCGAACGGCCGGATTAGCAGGGGCCTGAGTCTTATTTGGTGTTGTTGTACTTGGTGATCGCGTCGTCCAACCGCTGCAGGGCGGCGCCGTAGCCGGCGAAATCGCCCTTCTTCTGGGCGTCCTTGGCCGCGCCCAGCGCGGCCTGGATCTCTTGCAGCGCCGCGGATTTCGCGGGCGACAGCGTCACCGACCCGTCGGGAACCGGCGGAAGCGCCGCCGGCGGTAGCGATCCCGGTGTCCCGGCCGGAGGAGGAGGCGTGACGGGCGGGGCCGCCTGCGGGTTGTTCCCGGCGTCGGTCGGCTGAATGCCCGTCGCGGCCGCGCCCGCACCGGGACCGAACAGCCCGGTCAGGGCGTCGCGCACCGTGGGGCCGTAGCCGATCTTGTCGTTGTACATCATCGCCACCCGGATCAGCCGCGGGTACGACGAGGCGGCGTCGCTGGCCCCCGGGGAGGCGTAGACGGGTTCGACATACAGCAGGCCGCCCTGGCCCACCGGCAGGGTGAGCAGGTTGCCCCAGCGGATCCGGTTCTGGTTGTCGCGCCCGATCACACCGAGGTCCTGGGACACCGCCGGGTCGGTGGTGATGGCGTTGTTCGCCAGCTTGGGCCCGTTGACCTGACCCGGGATGGTCAGCACGGTGATCCTGCCGTAGGTCGCCGGGTCGGAGCTGGCGCTGATGTAGGCGGCCAGATAGTCGCGCTTGAACCTGTTCATCGCGCTCGTCAACTGATATGAGGACGAATTGTCGTTCTTCGCAATGTTTTTCGCGACGATGTAGTACGGCGGCTGGTAGCTGCTGGCGGTCGGGTTGGGGTCCAGCGGCACGTCCCAGAAGTCGGACGTGGAGAAGAACGTCACCGGGTCGTTGACGTGGTACTTGGCCAGCAGCATCCGCTGCACCTTGAACAGGTCCTCGGGGTAACGCAGGTGCTCGGCCAGTTCGGGGGTGATGTCGCTCTTCGGTTTGACCGTGCCGGGGAACACCCGCATCCACGCCTTGAGCACCGGATCCTGCTCGTCCTGCTGGTAGAGCGTCACGGTCCCGTCATAGGCATCGACCGTGGCCTTGACCGAGTTGCGGATGTAGGAGACGTCCTTGTTGGGCGCCAGCTTGTTGAACGCCACCTCGTTCGAGTCGGCGGTGGCCGATTCCAGCGAGGTCAGTTCGGAGTACGGGTAGTTGTCCAACGTGGTGTAGCCGTCGATGATCCACACCAGTCGCTTGTTGACGATCGCCGGGTACACGGAGCTGTCGGTGGTCAGCCACGGCGCCACCGCCTCCACCCGCCGCGCGGGGTCGCGGTTGAACAGGATCCTGCTGTTGGAGCCGATCACGTTGGAGAACAAGAAGTTTCGCTCCGCAAACTTGGCGGCGAACACGCTGCGGGACAACCAGTCCCCGACGGGTACGCCCCCCAGCCCGGTGTAGGTGTAATTCTTGGTATCGGAGCTGGTCTCGTAGTCGTATTCGCGATCGGCACCGTTGCGGCCGACGATCGCGTAGTCGGCGGACGTGCTGGAGATGACGGGTCCGTAATAGATGCGCGGCTGGTCCAGCGGTGCCGGACCGTCGGTCACCACGTTGCCGTTGGCGCCGACGACGTTGACCAGGAATTCGGGGTAGCCACCGTTTTGGTTGGGGTCGTTGGCAATTCCGCGCACCGTGTTGGCCGGGGACGCGATGAAGCCGTTGCCGTGCGTGTAGACGGTGTGCCGGTTGATCCAGTCCCGCTGGTTGTCGATCAGCCGGTCGGGATTGAGTTCGCGGGCGGCGACGACGTAGTCGCGCAGCGCGCCGGTGCGGTCCAGGTAGCGGTCGATCGACAACTGGTCGGGGAAGTAGTAGAAGTTCTTGCCCTGCTGGAACTGGGTGAACGCCGGGCTGACGATGGTCGGGTCGAGCAACCGGATGTTGGAGGTGGTGGCCCGGTCGTCGGCCACCTGCTGCGCGGTGGCCTGCGTGTCGCCGGAGTACGTGCGATAGGTGACCACGTCCGACGTCAGCCCATACGCCTGCCGGGTCGCCGTGATACTGCGCCCGATGTATTCGCTTTCCTTCTGCGCGGCATTGGGTTTGACGCTGATCTGCTCGACGATCAGCGGCCACCCGGCACCCACGATCAACGACGACAGCAACAACAACACCAGGCCGATGGCGGGGATCCGCAGATCTTTCAGCACGACGGCGGAGAACACCGCGGCCGCGCAGATCAGCGCGATCGCCATGAGGATCAGCTTGGCCGGCAGCACCGCGTTGATGTCGGTGTACCCGGCGCCGGTGAACGGCTTGCCGCCGCGGGTGTGCGACAGCAACTCGTAGCGGTCTAGCCAGTACGCGACCGCCTTGAGCAGCACCAGCAGCCCCACCACGGTGACCAACTGGATGCGGGCCGAACGGCTCAGCGCGCCGGTGCGGCCCGAGAGCCGGATGCCGCCAAAGATGTAGTGCGCCAACACGTTGGCCACGAACGCCAGGAACACGGCCACGAACAGGTAGCTGAGCAACAGCCGGTAGAACGGCAGGTCGAACGCGTAGAAGCCGAGGTCCTTGCCGAACTGCGGGTCCCGGATGCCGAAGTCGCCGCCGTGCATGAACAATTGGATGCGCACCCAGTAGCTTTGCGCGATGATGCCGGCCAGCAGGCCGATCGCGACCGGCACCCCGATCCCCACCAGCCGCAGCCGGGAAAGGACGACGGCGCGGTACCGGGCGACCGGATCGTTGTCACTGCTCGGCACGAACACCGGGCGGGTGCGATAGGCCACCGCGAGACCGGCGAACACGATCCCGCCCACCAGCAGGCCGGCCACGAGAAAGACCACGAACCGGGTGACCAGCACGGTCGTGAACACCGAGCGGTAGCCCAACTCACCGAACCACAGCCAGTCCACGTACGCGTCGATCAGCCGCGGGCCGGCGAGCAGCAAAGCGATCACACCCAGTGCGATCAGGATCAGAATCCGGCTACGCCGAGTCAGCTTCGGCATCCGTGCGGTGGGCCGCATCCCCACTGGCTACGCTCCCTGCTCGATTGATCGACGGTGACAACTCTACGCATCGCGCGGCCCGCGATCCCGGCCGAGCTTCAGCAGCTTGGCGCCTGGCCCCCCGACGCGACCGCGTGCAGCGCGTCGACGGCCTGGCTGAGCGTGTCGACCTTCACCAGCCGCAGCCCCGACGGGTTGTCCGAGTTCGCCTCGTAGCAGTTTTTGGCCGGCACCAAGAACACGGTGGCGCCCGCCGCGTGCGCGGCGACCATCTTGTGCGTGATGCCGCCGATCTGGCCGACCTTCCCATCCGCGGAGATGGTGCCGGTTCCCGCGATGAACTTCGACCCGGTCAGGTCACCGGTGGTCAGCTTGTCGACCACCGCCAGGCTGAACATCAGGCCGGCCGACGGCCCGCCCACGTTGGCGAGGTTGAAATCCACGACGAAGGGCGCCCAGGGCGCGGTGAGCACGGCGACGCCGAGGAAGCCGTAGTCGCGATCCTTGTTCGCGCCCAGCGTAATTTGCGCGACGCCGGCCGGTTCGTTCTTGCGTCGGTAATCGATGGTCACCGTCTGGCCGGGTTTGGTGCTTTTCAGCAATCCCGTGAACTGGTCGACGTCGGCCACCGGGGTGCCGTTGACCGCGTCGATGGCGTCGCCGCCCTTCAGCTTGCCCGCCGACGGACCCGGATCGGTGACCCTGGCGACCGTCACCGCGGCGGGGTATTTCAGATATCCCAGGGCGGCGTACTCCGCGCTGTCCTCGGAGTCCTTGAAGTCGGCGTTGTTGGCCTTGTCGACCTCGTCCCGCGACTTGCCCGGCGGGTAGATCAGGTCGCGCGGAACCAGCTGTTCCTGACCCGAAAGCCACAGCGTCAGCGCTTCGCCCAGCGTCAGCTCGTCGCGCTGGGAAACAGTGGTCATGTTCAGGTGTCCCGTGGTCGGATGCGTCTGGGTGCCCTCGATGGCCACGACCTGCTTGCCGTCGACCTCACCAAGCGTGTCGAAGGTGGGGCCGGGGCCCAGCGAGACGAACGGCACCGTCACCACCGCGAGCAGCACGCCGAAGACCAGGATCGGCACCAGCGCGACCATCAAGGTCAGAATCCGCCTGTTCACGCCGATTACACTAGACGGAGCCCACCGCGCCCGGTTCAGCCACAAGCTGACCCGAGATCGCCCACCCCGTTCCGGTGGTGAGTACCGTTGACGGTATGGCTGACCTGCCTTTCGGCTTCTCCTCCGGAGAGGACCCCGACAAACCCGGGAAGAAAGATCCCAATTCGGGCTCTGGTGGCTCCGACCCGTTCGGCGCATTCGGCATGGGCGGCGAGTTCGGCATGGGCGACCTGGGACAGATCTTCACCCAGTTGGGCCAGATGCTCAGCGGCGCGGGCACCGGCATGGCCGGCGGACAGTCGGGCCCGGTCAACTACGAGCTTGCGCGCCGGGTTGCGACCAACTCGATCGGGTTCGTGGCACCCATCCCGGCCACCACCCACTCGGCGATCGCCGACGCGGTGCACCTCGCCGAGACCTGGCTGGACGGCGCCACGGCGCTGCCGGCCGGCACCAGCACGGCGGTGGGCTGGACCCCGGCCGACTGGGTCGACAACAGCCTGGAAACCTGGAAGCGGTTGTGTGACCCGATGGCACAACAGATTTCGACGGTATGGGCGTCGTCGCTGCCCGAGGAGGCCAAGAGCATGGCCGGCCCGCTGATGGCGATGATGTCGCAGATGGGCGGCATGGCCTTCGGCTCCCAGCTGGGACAGGCGCTGGGCCGATTGTCCCGCGAGGTGCTGACGTCGACCGAAATCGGTCTGCCGTTGGGGCCCAAGGGCATTGCCGCGATCCTGCCCGATGCCCTGGAGTCGTTCGCCGCCGGACTCGAGCAGCCCCGCAGCGAGATCCTGACGTTCCTGGCCGCCCGCGAGGCCGCCCACCACCGGCTGTTCAGCCACGTGCCGTGGCTGTCGAGCCAGCTGCTGGGCGCCGTGGAGGCCTACGCGATGGGCATGCAGATCGACATGAGCGGAATCGAGGAGCTGGCCCGCGACTTCAACCCGGCAACATTGTCCGACCCGGCGGCCATCGAAAACCTCTTGGGGCAGGGCGTTTTCGAGCCCAAGGCGACCCCTGCGCAGACGCAGGCGCTGGAACGCCTCGAGACGCTGCTCGCGTTGGTCGAAGGCTGGGTGCAGGTGGTGGTGAACGCGGCCCTGGGCGACCGGATTCCGGGCGCGGCCGCGCTCAGCGAGACGCTGCGCCGCCGCCGCGCCACCGGCGGCCCGGCCGAGCAGACGTTCGCGACGCTGGTGGGCCTGGAGCTGCGGCCCCGCAAGATGCGCGAAGCCGCCGCGTTGTGGGAGCGCCTCACCGAGGCCGCGGGCGTGGACGCCCGCGACGCCATCTGGCAACACCCCGATCTGCTGCCCGGTGCCGAGGACCTCGACGACCCGGCCGGCTTCATCGACCGGGTCATCGGCGGCGACACCAGCGGCATCGACGAGGCGATCGCCAAACTCGAGGAGAACCCCGGGGACCCGGGCGCCGGCCCTGTGGACAACTGACTTAGCCGGTCTCCGCCGGCGTGACACAGTGCACCCGTGTCACCGGCCCTGCTCTCTACCTACGCGCTGGACCCGGCCATGCCGGTGTTGCTGCGGCCCGACGGCGACGTTCAGGTCGGTTGGGACCCCCGCCGCGCCGTGCTGGTGCGTCCGCCGGGCGGCCTGGCCCCGCCGGAGCTGGCCGCGTTGCTGCGGTCCATGCGATCACCGACGCCGCTATCGGAGCTACAGCGCCGGGCCGCCGACCGCGGCCTGCAGGACGTTGAGGGGCTGACGCACCTGGTCGCCCAGCTCGTCGGCGCGGGCGTCGCGACCGAATGCGCGAAGTCCCGCGGTCGGGCGCCGGGCATCCGGATCCACGGCCGCGGACCGCTCTCCGAGCTGCTCGTCGAGGCATTGCGCTGCTCGGGCGCCCGCGTCGCCCACAGCAGCCAACCGCACGCCGCGGTGTCGGCGACGGCCGTCGACCTGGTGGTCCTGTCCGACTACCTGGTCGCCGATCCGCGCATGGTCCGCAACCTGCACACCCAGGGTGTCCCCCACCTGCCGGTCCGGGTCCGCGACGGCATCGGGCTGGTCGGTCCGCTGGTCATCCCCGGCACGACCAGCTGCCTGGGCTGCGCCGACCTGCACCGCCGGGACCGCGACGCAGCGTGGCCGGCCATCTCGGCGCAGCTGCGGGAAACCGTCGGTGTCGCCGACCGGGCCACGTTGCTGGCGACCGCCGCGCTGGCGCTCAGCCAGGTGAACCGGGTGATCGCTGCCGTTCGCAGGCAGGAGGCGGTGCCCGATCCCGGTCCGCCCCAGACGCTGAACGCCACGCTGGAATTCGATCTCAACGCCGGCGCGATCGTCGTGCGGCGATGGACCCGACATCCGTTGTGCCAGTGCTGAACCGGGCTGCTAGCCCAGCCGGCCCTGGTCCGGAACGTCCGTCGACACCGCCTCGTATGCGGTCGCGAGCTGCTGCAGGATCTCCGCGGTCAAGGTGCGGTCGGTTCGATGTTTGTCCAGCGTTTCGATGATCGCCCTGAACAAGGAGTCAGCGGCGTCGTGCTGCGATTGCTTTGCTGCCATGGCCTGGTCGATACCGCCCTTCGGATGCGTCCTACGACGGGTCGCCGACTGCGACCCGCAAGGCACAACCTAGGGCCCGCGCCTCCAGCCGTGCGGCCGACGAAGTGTTGTGAAGATCAAGCGCGAGCCGCGTCGGCCGTCATGGATGATGGATACGTGGCAGACATCAAACGCGGCCGCGCGGCGCGGAACGCGAAGCTGGCCAGCATCCCGGTCGGCTTCGCCGGCCGGGCGGCGCTCGGCTTCGGTAAGCGGCTGACCGGCAAGTCGAGGGACGAAGTCCAGGCCGAGCTGATGGAGAAAGCCGCCAACCAGCTGTTCACCGTTCTGGGCGAGCTCAAGGGCGGAGCGATGAAGGTGGGCCAGGCCCTGTCGGTGATGGAGGCCGCCATCCCGGACGAGTACGGCGAGCCCTACCGCGAGGCGTTGACCAAGCTGCAGAAGGACGCCCCGCCGCTGCCCGCCCACAAGGTGCACCGGGTGCTCGACGCCCAGCTGGGCACCAAGTGGCGCGAGCGGTTCAGTTCGTTCGACGACAAACCGATTGCCTCGGCCAGCATCGGCCAGGTGCACAAGGCGGTCTGGGCCGACGGGCGCTTGGTGGCCGTCAAGATCCAGTACCCGGGCGCGGACGAGGCGCTGCGCGCCGACCTGAAAACCATGCAGCGTCTGGTCGGCGTGGTCAAACAGCTCGCCCCCGGCGCCGACGTCCAGGGCATCGTCGACGAGCTGATCGAGCGCACCGAGATGGAGCTCGACTACCGGCTGGAGGCCGACAACCAACGCGCCTTCGCCAAGGCCTACGAGGGCCACCCGCACTTCGTCATACCGCACGTCGTGGCCAGCGCCCCAAAGGTCGTGGTGCAGGAGTGGATCGAGGGGTTGCCGTTGGCGGAGATCATCCGCAACGGGACGCGTGAGCAGCGCGACCTGATCGGCACCCGGCTGCTCGAGCTCACCTTCGACGCGCCGCGCCGGCTGGGAATGCTGCACGGCGACGCCCACCCGGGGAACTTCATGCTGCTCCCCGACGACCGGATGGGCGTCATCGACTTCGGCGCCGTCGCGCCCCTGCCCGGCGGCTACCCCATCGAGCTCGGGATGACGATCCGGTTGGCCCGCGACAAGAACTACGACCTGCTGTTGCCGACGATGGAGAAGGTCGGCTTCATCCAGAAGGGCCAGCAGGTGTCGGTGCGCGACATCGACGAGATGCTGCGCCAGTACGTAGAGCCCATCGAGGTCGACGTCTTCCACTACACGCGCAAGTGGCTGCAGCGCATGACGGTCGGCCAGATCGACCGGTCGGTGTCGCAGATCAAGACGGCCCGGCAGATGGACCTGCCGCCCAAGCTGGCCATTCCGATGCGCGTCATCGCATCCGTGGCCGCGATTCTGTGCCAGCTGGACGCGCGGGTGCCGATCAAGCGGCTGTCCGAGGAGCTGATCCCGGGCTTCGCCGAGCCCGACAGCGCGGTCGTCTAGGCCGCGACCCCCTCTTTGCGGGGACGTCCGCGCGGTCGTTTGAAGCCCAGGATCGAGCCCCGGTCGATGATCTCGCCGCCCCACACACCCCAGGGCTCGGCCCGCTCCAGCGCAGACGCCAGGCACTGGCGCCGAATCGGGCAGCCCACGCAGAGCGCCTTGGCGCGCTCGAGGTCGGCCGGGGTCTCGGCGAACCAAAGGTCGGGATCGCCGGTGTGACACGGCAATACCCGCGACGACTGTCTGGGGACTGTCAGAGCCGACATGTCCTGCTCACCTGCTTCCTGGTCGGGGCTTCCTTTTGGTGATCCGGACCAGGTAGCGGGCTTGGAAAAACGTTGCCCCTAAAACTGTGGCCACGGATCCTTGACTTCGGGTCCGTGGCCATTCGGTGAAAACCGGGGAGTTACGTGGCCATTCGGTGGACCTCGAGTCGCGCGGACGCGTTCGTCGCGGCGGCGGCGCGATGCTTGAGCGCGGCCGCCGGCGCGGCGGTGTCGGCGGCGTGCTTCAGCACGGCCGCCGCGGCGGCCACGCCCACACCGAACGCGTCGCTGATCATCGTGGCCACCCTCCTTTCGTAGCGCCGGAACGCGGTTTCGAGGGTAAACGGTCCCCGCCCCGCACCACAACCGATTTTCTGACCTGCGCCTTCAGCGGTCAGCATGCACCAACCCCAGCACGTCAGGCCCGTACTGTTCGAGCTTGCGCGCGCCGATGCCGGGGATCGCGATCAGCGCGTCCTCGTCGCCGGGGCGCAGCTCGGCGATCGCGATCAGCGTGTTGTCGGTGAAGACGACATACGCGGGCACGTTCTGTTCCTTGGCGACGTCCAGCCGCCACGCCTTGAGCCGCAGCAGCAGCTCTTCGTCGACGTCGGCGGCGCACGTTTCGCAGCGCCGCAGCATGACCGCCGCGGAGGTGGACAGGTCCTTGTTGCAGATCCGGCAACGCGCCGGGGCGCCGCGGTTGCGCCGGGCCTTGCCCGGGGCGGCGTCGGCGCGGGCCTGCGGTGCGATGCCGTTGAGGAACCGCGAGGGCCTGCGACCCTGCCGCCCGCCGGGGCTGCGAGCCAGCGCCCAGCTGAGCGCCAAATGAATTCGCGCCCTGGTGATTCCGACATAGAGCAGCCGGCGCTCCTCCTCGACGGCCTCGCTTTCGGGGCCGTGCGCCAGCGCGTGCGAGATGGGCAGCGTGCCGTCGGCCAGCCCGACCAAGAACACCGCGTCCCACTCCAGGCCCTTGGCGGCGTGCAGCGAGGCCAGCGTGACGCCCTGCACCACGGGTGGGTGCCGCGCGTCGGCGCGCAGCCGGAGTTCGGCCAGCAGGCCCGGGAGTTCCAGCTGCGGGCGCTGGGCCACCTCGTCGTCGACCAGCTCGGCCAGCGCGGTCAGCGCCTCCCAACGCTCCCGGGCGCGGGTGCCGACGGGCGGCTCGGCCGTCAGCCCGAGGGGCTCCAGGACCGCCCGCACGACCGCAGGCAGCGGACCCTCGGCGCCGCGCTCGGCGGCCCGTTGCAGGGCCAACAACGCCTGCTTGATCTCCTGCCGGGTGAAGAACCCCTCGCCGCCGCGGACCTGATAGGGGATGGCGGCCTCGGTCAGCGCCTCCTCGTAGGCCTCGGACTGCGCGTTGACCCGGTACAGCACGGCGATCTCCGACGGCGGCGTGCCCGCCTCGATCAGCCGGGCGATCGAGGTGGCGACCGCGGCCGCCTCGGCCGGTTCGTCGGAATACTCGTGGAAGGACGGCGCCGGGCCCGGCGGACGCTGCCCGGACAGGTGCAGCTTGCTGCCGGCGACCCGGCCGCGGGCCGCGGCGATCACCTGGTTCGCCAGCGACACCACCTGCGGGGTCGAGCGGTAGTCGCGCTCGAGGCGAACAACTGTCGCGTCGGGATACCGCCGCGAAAAGTCGAGCAGGAACCGCGGTGAGGCCCCGGTGAACGAGTAGATGGTCTGGTTGGCGTCGCCGACGACAGTCAGGTCGTCCCGGTCGCCCAGCCACGCCGTCAGCACCCGCTGCTGCAGGGGCGTGACGTCCTGGTATTCGTCGACGACGAAGCAGCGGTAGCGGCCCCGGAATTCGTCGGCCACGGCGGCGTCGTTTTCGATCGCGGCCGCGGTGTGCAGCAGCAGGTCGTCGAAATCGAGCAGTGTCACCGACTCGTCGCGGACCTTGAGCGCCTCGTAGGCGGCGTACACGGTCGCGACCCGGGCGGCGTCCAGCGGGATGTCCCGCCCCGCCTCGGCCACGGCGGCCGGGTAATCCTCGGGGCCGATCAGCGACGCCTTGGCCCACTCGATCTCGCCCGCCAGGTCGCGGACGTCATCGGTGCTGGCGTTGATCCGGGAGCGGCTGGCCGCCCGCGCCACGACGGCGAACTTGGTGTCCAGCAGCTGCCAGCCGGTGTCGCCGACCACCCGCGGCCAGAAATACCGCAGCTGCCGGTGCGCCGCGGCGTGAAACGTCAGCGCCTGCACCCCGCCGACGCCGGTGTCGGTGCCCGCGGAGGCGTCCAGCGTCCGCAACCGGGAACGCATCTCCCCCGCCGCCCGCTGGGTGAAGGTGACCGCCAGCACCTGCCCGGCCGCCACGTGACCGTTCGCCACCAGCTGCGCGATTCGGTGGGTGATGGTGCGGGTCTTGCCCGTCCCGGCGCCCGCGAGCACGCAGACCGGTCCGCGCGGAGCCAGCACGGCCTCGCGCTGCTCGTCGTCCAGTCCGGCGGTCAAAGCGTCGGCGACCATCGGCATGGCGTCCATCTTGGCAGCGGTTGCCGACAAACCGTGGCCCCGCATGGTGCGCGTCGGCGAGTCGCCGCAACTCGCCGGTATCGGTGTGCCGCGGCCGCGGCGCGGAACATGTTGTCTCCGGGCTACGTTAACCAGCTATGACCAATGCCCCGCTCACCGTCTACACGACCTCATGGTGTGGCTACTGCCACCGCCTCATGACCGTGTTGAAGTCCAACGGAATCCCCTATGAGGCGGTCGACATCGAAGACGATCCCGCCGCGGCGGAGTTCGTCGGCTCGGTGAACGGCGGCAACAGGACGGTTCCGACGGTGAAGTTCGCCGACGGGTCCACGCTCACCAACCCGAGCGCGGCCGAGGTCAAGGCCAAGCTGGCCGAAGCCGGCGCCTAGGGCGCCGGGCGGGCGCACGCCGGCTCAGTCGAATGCCGCCCAGGATTCGATGATCACGCGGGCGATCGAGATCGACCCGGGCAGCAGCAGTTTCGAGTCCGCCGAGCTGGACCAGTCCGCTGCCGCAAGCGCCGTGCGCACCTCGTCGCGGGTGAACCACGCCGCCTCGGCGATCTCCCCGTCGTTGAACGAGAAGTCCTCGCCGGGATCCGCGACCGCGTGGAAGCCGACCATGAGCGAGCGCGGGAACGGCCACGGCTGGCTGCCCAGGTAGCGCACGTCGCGCACCGTGAGGCCGATTTCCTCGCGGATCTCACGAGCGACGCAGCCTTCGAACGATTCACCAGCCTCGACGAATCCGGCCAGCAGCGAGAACATCCGCTCCGGCCACACCGCCTGGCGAGCCAGCACCGCACGGTCGCCGCCGTCGTGGACCAGGCAGATCACCGCCGGGTCGATGCGCGGGAACTCCTCATGGCCGGTGACCGGGTTGACCCGCGCCCAGCCCGCCCGGGCCGGCCTCGTCGGCGAGCCGTCCACCGAGCTGAACCGGGCGCTGTCATGCCAATTGAGCAGCGCGACGGCGCACGACACCAGCTGACTGCTGGTGTCGTCGAGGATCGAGCCGAGGCCGCGCAGGTTCACCACCTCGGCGCGCACCCCCGGGTCCTCCGGCGCCTCGAGCGCGCCGCGGATGGCCCACACGTGGCGGCCGTCGTCGAGGCGGCCGAGGAACACCGCTTCCGGTGGCGGCTTGTCGGCCAGCTTGGCCGCGGCGCCCAGCACCACCCGGCCGTCGGCGATGAGCACCTGACTGCGCGAGTCAACCCGCAGCAGCGCCGCGTCCGCCCACCCCGCGGTGGCCGCTTCGACGTCGGTGCGCAGCTGGTCGGCCCGGTCGGCGCCGACCCGCGACAGCAGCGGAACGTTCCGCAGCTGGAAATCCGCGATCGCCACTAGTGCCCGGCCTGCCGGATGTACAGCAGCCGGTCGTTGGCCTCGACGGCGTCCACCTCGGGCGCGCCGATGCGCAGCAGGTGGCCGTCGCGCACCACACCCAGCACGATGTCGCGCAGATGCCGTGGGGAACCGCCGACCTCGGTCGGCTCCACCTCGCGCTCGGCGATGGCCAGCCCGAAGTCGGGTGTCAGCAGGTCCTCGATCATCTCCACGACGCTCGGTGTGGTGGTGGCAAGCCCGAGCAGCCGCCCGGCGGTCGCCGAGGAGACCACCACCGAGTCCGCTCCCGATTGCTGCAGCAGGTGCTGGTTTTCGGCCTCCCGGATCGACGCCACGATCTTGGCGTTGGGCGCGAGCTCCCGCGCGGTCAGAGTGACCAGCACCGCGGTGTCGTCGCGGCTGGTGGCGACGATGATCGAGGCCGCATGTTGCGCCCCGGCCAGCCGCAGCACGTCGGCCTTGGTGGCGTCGCCGTGCACGGTGACCAGCCCCGCGCCGGCGGCGTGCTCGAGGGTGGTGCGGTCCGTGTCGACGACGACGACCTCCCCCTGGGCGGCCTCGTCGCCGAGGATCGCGGCGACGGCCGTTTTGCCCTTGGTGCCGTAGCCGATCACGATCGTGTGGTTGCGCACTCTGCTCCTCCAACGCTGAATCTTCCACCCTTGGCGGGACCGCTCGGAGAGGACTTCGAGGGTTGTGCCGACCAACACGGCCAGGAACGCGATCCGAAGCGCGGTAAAAATCAGGGTGTGAACCAAACGCGCGGTCTCGGTGTACGGGGTGATGTCGCCGTAACCGGTCGTCGACAGTGACACCGCGGAGAAGTACATGGCGTCGAGGAAGGTCAGCGGCTGGCCGCGGACGTCGCGGTACCCGTTGCGGTCCAGATAGACGATGACGGCCGCGGCGAACAACACCACCAGCGCGATGACCACGCGGCGGGTGATGACGCGGATGGGGCTGGCGTGATCCTCGGGGATGCGCACCACGCCCACCAACTGGTGGCCTCGCTGCGCGGTCAGCGCTTCATCCAGACCGGTCAGTTGCCGGGACCTACCGTTGCGCACGGCGGTCCGTTATGGGCTCAACGCCAGCGCAGGAGTCATGCACGACTCAATGTAACCACGATCGCCACCGCGGTACCCGGGCAGCGCGAAGTCAGCCGGCGGCGGGCTCGGCCAGCAACCCGGCCAGTTCAGCGGGGGCGGGCAGATCGTCGGGAGCCACCGTGGTGCGGGCGCGGACGTAATAGAAGGCCGTCCGCACCGACGATTCCGGAACACCGGCCAGGGCGGCCCACGCCAGGCGGTAGACGGCGAGCTGGACGGCGGCCTGGCGCATGGCTTCCCGCCCGTGCGGTGGTTCGCCCGTCTTCCAGTCCACGACCGTCGCGCCCCCGTCGGGGTCGGCGAACACCGCGTCGATTCGGCCGCGCACCAGGGTGTCGCCGATGGACATCTCGAACGGCACCTCGACGGCGATGGGAGTGCGGGTCGCCCAGGGCGATTCGGTGAATGCGGCCTGCAACGCGGCCAGTTCCCGGGTGTCGCCGACGTCGGAGTCCGCCGCACCCGGCAGGTCCGCGAGATCGAAGAGACACTCGGCGCCGTAGAACCGCTGGACCCAGGCGTGAAAGGCGTTGCCCAGCAACGCATTCGGGTCAGGCCTGGTCGGCAGCCGATGCCTGAGCCGCTGTGCGGCGCCCGCGGGATCTCGCGCCAGCTCCACCAGGCCGCTGACCGACAACTGACTCGGCAGCGCGCCGGTGGGCGGTTCGACCAACCGCGCCCGCTCGGCAAGTAACGCGTCGACGTCGGCCGCCCACCCCTCGATGTCGGCACCTTCCCCACCGGTGCCGCCCGACATCGCCCGGGTCACCAACGCGGCGCCGCGCTCGACGTCACCGCGCCGGGCCAACGGTTCGGCCGGCCAGAACGCCTCGACGATGTTGTCACGCAACGGGTTACGATCGCCGTCCGCCGGCGCGGGCGCCCACTGATCCACCACCCCGCAGGGCGCCCCGGCCGCGGCCGAACGGTCGATGACCTCCTTGACCTCGCACAGGAAATCCGAGGGGCCGCGCGGTTTGATGCCGGAGGCCCCCCAGTGATGACCCGATACCAGCAGGGTGTCCTCGGCCCGGGTGACGGCGACATACAGCAGCCGGCGTTCCTCGTCGACGCGCCGCTGATCGAGCTGGCGACGATGGCCGGAGATCTTGTCGGACAACTGCTTTCGATTCGTGACGTCAGAGGTGTCCAGCACCGGGATGCCCAGCGCGCCCGCCGAGGCACGGTCGCCCCGCAGCAGCGGCGGCAGCTCGGCCGCGTCGGTGAGCCAGCTGCTCCTGGACGCGCTCGAGGGGAAGATTCCGCCCGACAGGTGTGCCACCGCCACGACCTGCCACTCCAACCCCTTCGCGGAGTGCACCGTGAGCACCTGGACGCGGTCGCGCGCGGCCACCAATGGGGCAGGCGGCAAACCGTTCTCGACGGACTCCGCCACGTCCAGGAAGGCCAGCAGGCCCGACACCGATGCCGCGCTGCGACGGTCCGGCGCGCCGGCGGCGTCGGCTTGTTCGGCGTATCCGGCGACGACGTCGGCGAACGCGTCGAGGTGTTCGGTGCCGGCCCAGCCCACGTCCGCTCCCGCCGCGGCGCGGACCTCGCAGTCGACACCCAGCACGCGGCGCACCTCGGCGACCAGGTCCGGCAGGGAATGGTCCAGGTGGCCGCGCAGGGCACGCAGTTCGCCGGCCAGTGCGGCGATGCGCTGATATCCCGCGGCCGAATACCCTTCGGGCGGGCCGGGATCGGCGATGGCGTCGGCCAGGCACGCCGTGTCGGCGTCCGGGCCGGCGGACATCGCGATCGCCTCGGGCGCGGATGCCCCGCCGGCGCCCAGCCCTTCGCCGAGTTTCCGGGCGCGCCGCCAGAGCGCGGCGATGTCCCGGCCCCCGAGGCGCCAGCGCGGACCCGTGAGCACCCGCATCGCCGCCGCGCCCGCGGTCGGGTCGGCGACGAGCCGCAGCATGGCCACGACGTCGGCAACCTCGGGGATGGACAGCAGCCCCGCCAATCCGACGACCTCGACCGGGACTCCACGGGCGCGCAGGGCGTCGGCGATGGGGGCGGCGTCGGCGTTGCGGCGCACCAGAACCGCGGCGGTCGGCGGGCTCGCCCCGTCGTCCCCGGCCGCCCGGTACCGCGCGGCGAGCTCGTCGGCGATCCACTCGCGTTCGGCGTGCACATCGGGAAGCAGCGCGCAGCGGACCGTTCCGGGCGGGGCGTCCGGGCGCGGCCGCAGCGCGTGCACCGCGACCGACCGGCGGCGTGCCTCCGCCGAGATCGCGTTGGCCAGTTGCAGGGTCCGCGGCGGGTTGCGCCAGCTGGTCCGCAGCTCCAGGACCGGCGCGGGGGTGCCGTCGGAGAGGGGGAAGTCGGTGGTGAAGCGCGGGAGATTGGTCGCCGAGGCGCCGCGCCAGCCGTAGATCGACTGAATCGGGTCGCCGACGGCGGTCAGGGCCAACCCGTCGTCGACGCCACCGCCGAACAAGCCCGACAGCGCGACCCGCTGGGCGTGCCCGGTGTCCTGGTACTCGTCGAGCAGCACCACCCGGTAGCGGCCGCGCAGGTCGGCGCCGACCTGCGGGAAATTCGCCGCCAGCCGCGCCGCGCAGGCCATCTGCACGCCGAAGTCCATCGTCTTAGCGGCACGCATGCGCTCGTTCAGCGCGTCGAGCAGCGGAACCAGCTCGGCGCGCTGGGTCTGGGTGGCCAGCAGCCGCAGCAACCACTGGCTGGGGCCGCGGTCGCGCTGATAGGGGCCCGGCGGCAGCGCGTGGATCAGCCGCTCCAGCTCCACATGGGTATCGCTGAGCTGGCGGGTGTCCACCAGGTGTTCGGCCAGCTGACCCCACAGCCGCAGCACCATCGACGTGACCGCGGCGGGGGTCTTGTCGGTGCGCAGCTCGCCCCGGTACCCGCTGACCACGTCGAAGGCCAGCTGCCACAGCTCGGTCTCGCCGAGCAGCCGGGTGTCGGGCTCGATGGGCAGCAACAGCCCGTAGTCGCGGATCAGCGAACCGGCGAACGCGTGGTAGGTGCTGACCGTCGGCGCGGCCGCCGGCTCCGCGGGAGCCGGGCCGTCGGGACCCAGGCCGACGCCGGCCAGCCTGGCGAGCCGGGACCGCACGCGGCGCAGCAGCTGGCCGGCGGCCTTGCGGGTGAACGTCAGCCCGAGCACCTGGCCGGGTTCGGCGTAGCCGTTGGCGACGAGCCACACCACGCGGGCGGCCATGGTCTCGGTCTTGCCGGCGCCGGCGCCGGCGATGACGACAAGCGGCCCGGGCGGTGCCGCGATGACGGCGGACTGCTCGTCGGTGGGCGGGAAAAGCCCGAGCGCACCGGCCAATTCGGCCGGGCTGTAGCGCGGGTTCACTGCGCCGCCCCGTCGGCGTGCGCCGGACACGAGGGCCGCAGCGGGCAGTGCGAGCAGCCATCGTTGCGCCGGGCGATGAACCGGGGCCCGGCGGTCGCCTCGGCGGCGCGCCGGACCAGCCGGCGCCACTCGTCGCGGGCGGCCGGTGTCAGCGGATCCTGCTCGCGTTCGGTGGCGCCCGAGGCCCCGGACTTGCCCAGGTAGACCAGCCGCGCCCCGCCGGGCTCCGACCCGGCGGCGACCATGCCCTCGGCCACCGCCAGCTGATACATCGCCAGCTGGGCGTGCTGTTGGGCATCGTCCTTGCTGACCGGCGTTTTGCCGGTCTTGATGTCGACGATCACCAGCCGGCCGGCGGCATCGCGCTCCAACCGGTCGACCCTGCCGCACAGCCGGATCTCGCCGCCTCGAGGGGCACCGTCGCCGGATGTTGTCAGGGTGCCGTCGATCTCGACCTCGACGCCGACCTCGGTCAGCGCGCCCCGGGTCTGGGCCCGCCACTCGACGAAGGCCTCGATCATCGCGCGATGCCGCGCCAGTTCGTTGGCCGAATGCCACTGCGCCTCGAAGGGCAGATGCCGCCAGGCCCGGTCCAGCTCGGCCAGCAATTCGGATTCGCTGCGCTGCGGTTCGGCGATCAGGGCGTGCAGCACCGACCCGACGGTGGAGCGCAGGTCGCGCGGGTTGGTGCCACCGTGCCGTTCGGCCAGCCAGCGCAGCGGGCAGTCGTTGAGCATCTGCAGGGTCGACGGGGTCAGGGTGACGGCATCGTCGTCGCCGCGCAGGGGTTCGCTGGTGCTGACCGGGATCAGGCCGTGCCAGCCGGCCGGATCGGCACCCGGGACGCCGGCGCGGGCCAGCCGCGCCAATTGCGTTGCGGCACAAGCGCGGGCGGTATCGTCGACCGTGCCGTCGGGCGCGCACACCACGCCGCGCAACCGGCCGACCAGCGCGGTGGCCGACAGCACCCGGGGCGCCGAGATGGGTTGCGCGGCAGCGAGATCGCCGCCGCCATCGGTCCACTGGGCGAGTTCGTAGCAGAACGACGACGGCAGCGCGGCCTCGTTGTCCCCGCCGCCCGTGTCGCCGTCCACGGCGGTCACCAGCAACCGGCGGCGGGCCCGGCCCATCGCCGCCACCAGCAGCCGTCGCTCCTCGGCCAGCAGCGGCGCCCGCACCGACGCGTCCTCGGTGACGCCGTCGAGCACGTCCAGCAACCGCTGGGTGCCCAGCACACCGCCGCGCGGAACGGTGTTGGGCCACAAGCCTTCTTGCAGCCCGGCGATGACCACCAGGTCCCATTCGTGTCCCAGCGCGGCGTGCGCGCTGAGCACCCGCACCTGCTCCACCGGTGACACCGGATCCTGGTTCACGCTCGGCAGGTGCAGCGCGGCGACGTGCTCGACGAGACCGCGCAGCGACGCACCCGACGTGCGGGACACGTACTGCTCGGTGATGTCGAACAGCGCGGTCACCGCCTCCAGGTCCCGGGTGGCCTGGGCGCCGGCGGGGCCGCCGCGCTCGGCGGCCGACAGCCAACGACGCTGCAGGCCGGACCGGTGCCAGGCGGCCCACAGCGTGTAGCGCGGGTCTTGGCCCGCACGATGGCAGCGCGCCGCGGCGTCCAGCACCGCGCGCACCCGCTGCAGCGGGCGGAACTGCGGGCCCGGTGGCGGTGGGTCGGCGGACAGCGCCTCGGCCAGCAGCTGCGCGACATCGCCCGGCGCGCGACCCGGGTTGGCGCGCCGCAGCGTTCGGCGCAGCTGGCGCAGCGAAACCGGGTCGACCCGACCGATGGGACCGGTCAGCAGCGCCAGGGCCCGTTCGCCGTCGAGCCCGTCGGCGGTGGCCGCCAGGACGGTGAGCAGCGCCCGGACCGCCGGCTCGTCGGACAGCGGTCCGCTGGTCGCGGGCGCGGCCACCGGCACCCCGGCGGCGGCCAGCGCGCGGGGCAACCGCGCGCCCGCCCGTGGCACCGACCGGACGACGACCGCCATCTGCGACCACGGCACCCCGTCGACCAGGTGCGCACGCCGAAGGGCGTCGGCGATCATCGCCGCCTCCGCGTGCGCCGACGCCGCCAGGCGCACCGTGACCGAGCCCTCCTCGGGCCCGCTGCCCTCGATCCGCTTGCCGCCGCTGCCGCCGGGCAGCCGGTGCGCGATGCCGCTGACGGCGCGCGCCACCGCCGGGGCGCAGCGGTGCGAGACCGTCAACGTCACCGACGGCGAATCCCCGTCGAAGAGGCCGGCGGATTCGCCGCCCCGGAAGCCGAACACCGCCTGATTGGGGTCTCCGGCGATCACGGCCAGCTCGGCGCCCGCCGCCAGCACCCGGACCAGGCGGGCTGCCTGCGGGTCGAGCTGCTGGGCGTCGTCGACCAACAAGACCCGCACCCGGCCCCGCTCGGCGGCCAGCAGCTCGGGATCGACCGCGAAGGCCTCCAGGGCGGCGCCCACCAGTTCCGCGGCGCCCAACGCGGGCGTCGTCGCCTGCGGTGCCGCCGTCCCGACCGCCGCCCGCAGCAGCATCACCTGCTCGTATTGGCGGGCGAACTGGCCGGCGGCCGTCCACTCCGGGCGCCGGCACCGACGGCCCAGGCGCTCCAGCTCCTGCGGATCAACGCCCCGTTCGGCGCAGCGCGCCAACATATTTCGCAGCTCGGTGGCGAAGCCCGCGGTGGCCAGCGCGGGTTGCAGATGGGCGGGCCACGCCGTCGCCGCGCGCGGCCCGTCCTCGAGGTCGCCGGCCAGCAGCTCCCGGATGATCGCGTCCTGTTCGGCGCTGGTGACCAGCCGCGGGGGCGCGTCGCCGGCACGCTCGGCGGCCCGCCGCAGCACCGCGTAGGCATAGCCGTGCACGGTCCGCACCAACGGTTCGCGGACGGCGGCCCGGCAGGGCCCGGTCGAACGCGCCCGCAACAACGCCGTCGTCAAGGTGCTGCGCGCCTGCATGCCCAGCCGGCCGGAACCGGTAAGCAGCAGAACCGATTCCGGGTCGAGACCGGCGTCGATCCGGGCGACCGCCGCCTCGACCAGCAGGCTGCTCTTACCGGTGCCCGGCCCGCCCACCACCCGGACCGGCCCGCGCACGCCGGGCGCCAGAAGCGCCCGCGCCCCGGTGTCCCAGATGTACGACATGGCTGCATGCAATCAGCAGGGTCTGACAAGTCGCGCGGCCCGCGCCGCCGCCGACCCCTACGCTGGAGGCCGCAAGCAGCTCGACGAAAGGTGAGGAGGTAGGTGATCGTGACGAACGTCGAACCCGGTTTTCCCAGCGACGAAGCGCCCGAAGGTGACGCCGCGGAACAATTGCAACCCGTCGACTTCGACGACGGGGTCGGCCTGGACACCGAGTATCTGACAGCTGCCGACCGCGAGGCCAACGAGGCCGACGTGATCGAGCAGGCCTACATCGTCCCCACCGAGGACGACTGGGACGAACGCTGACCCGCCCACCGCGAGTGGCCGTGGCGGCGGCTGGCACGATCGACGGGTGACCGCTGATCTCCATGTGCACCGCTACGGCCTGCCGGGTCCGGTGCGAGTACTGGCGCTGCACGGCCTGACCGGTCACGGGCAGCGCTGGCAGCAGCTGGCCGGGCTAATGCCCGAAATCACCTTCGCGGCACCGGATTTGATCGGTCACGGCCGGTCGTCGTGGGCGGCGCCGTGGAGCATCGACGCCAACGTCGCGGCGATGGCCGCGCTGCTCGACGACGAGGCCGTGGCGCCGGTGCTGGTGGTGGGGCACTCCTTCGGCGGCGCGCTCGCCATGCAGCTGGCCGCGATGCGGCCGGACCGGGTGGCGGCGCTGTTGCTGCTGGACCCGGCGGTCGGATTGGACGGCGCGTGGATGCGCCAGATCGCCGACGCGATGTTGGCCTCGCCCGACTACCCCGACGCCGAGGAAGCGCGCCTGGAAAAGCGGCACGGCTCCTGGTCGGACGTCGCCCCCGCACTGCTCGATGCCGAGATCGACGAGCATCTGGTCGAGCTGCCGGGCGGCCGCTACGGCTGGCGGGTGAGCCTGCCGGCGATGATGTCCTACTGGAGCGAGCTGGCCCGTGACATCGTGTTCCCGCCGGCCGGGACGCCGACGTTCCTGGTCCGGGCCAAGCGCACCTCGCCGCCGTACGTCGGCGAGGACCTCATCGCCGGGCTACGGGACCGGCTGGGATCCGATTTCCGGCTACTGGATTTCGATTGCAACCACATGGTGCCCTACGCCGCGCCCGCGGAGGTCGCCGCGCTGACGCGCGAGCTGCTGGAAGCCCGCTGATCGTGGCGCCGGTGACCGACGACCAGGTCGAGCGGGTGCGCACGCTGGTCGCGGCGATCCCGCCCGGCAGGGTCGCCACCTACGGCGACATCGCCGACGTCGCAGGGCTTTCCAGCCCGCGCATCGTCGGTTGGATCATGCGGACCGACTCCTCGGACCTGCCGTGGCACCGGGTGATCACCGCCTCGGGGCGCCCGGCGGCTCATCTGACCACCCGGCAGCTGGAGCTGCTGCGGGCCGAGGGAGTCCTGGCCACCGACGGCCGGATCGCGTTGCGCGAGGTTCGTTTCGACTTCGAGCGCTAGAGCACCAGTCGCACCAGCGCCGCGGTGCGGGCCAGCCCGGGGAACGCCTCGGCGGTGGACCGTGGGTGCAACGCATGAACCGCTAGACGAAACATCAAGGCGCGCAACAACATCTGCGGCCACTCGGGCAGCGCGTTCCAACGTTCGATGAGTCCGTCGTCGGCCTCGCCCCAGGACAGCGCGTCCACGACGACCACACCGGCCGCCCACGACGCGGGCCGCCAGTACGGGGTGATGTCGGTGATGCCCGGGGCGGCGGTGCCGATGAAAAGCACTGTCCCGTAAAGATCTCCGTGCACCAGCTGGTTCGGGCTCTTGGTCGGCCGGCGCAGGGTGGCCAGCTGGTTGATCAGCTCCACCGACCGCTCGGCGTCGGCCGTCGGCGGTGCCGTCCGGGCGCCAGGGGGCACCGAGGCCAACGGCCGTTCCTCCCAGGCGGCGCGGTCGGCGGCGATGAAGATGTCCACGTCGCCCCACGGCGCGGTGGGGCCCTGGGTCAGAAATCGGGGCCGTTCCAGTTTGCCGGTCGCCTCGTGCAGGCGCACCGCCGCGGAGACGACCTCGTCATGCCGCGGTTCGGGCGTGCCGGCGACGAAGGTATCCGCCCGCCATCCCGAAACCACGTATCGCCCGTCCGTCGAGCGGACCGGGCGGGCCAGCCGAACACCGTCGACGAACAGCGTCTCCCGCACCCGGGCCGACCAGGCCGCCCGGGCGTGATCGGCCACCAACGACAGGACGACCTCACCGCAGCGCCAGCCGCCTTCCCAGCTAGCCCCCAGATAGACGGGCTTGACACCGGTCAAACCAAACGCCGCCAGCACGTGCTCCGGCGGCGGTTCGACATTCACACGGGTAGCCTAGACGAGGTCACCTGCCCTATCGGGTCAGTACATCACCATGTCGGGTTGCATCTGCTGCGCCCACGCCACGATGCCGCCCTGCAGGTGCACCGCGTCGGGGAACCCGGCCTTGCGCACCGCCACCAGCGCCTCGGCCGAGCGCACCCCCGTCTTGCAGTACAGCACGGGCGTGCGGTCCTGCGGCAGCTTTGCCAGACCCTCACCGGAGTTGATCGACGACTGCGGGATCAGCTGGGCCCCGTCGATGTGCACGATGTCCCATTCCGCGCGTTCACGAACGTCGATCAACGCCAGTTTCTTTCCCGAATCCAGTAATTCGCGCAACTCCCGCGGGGTGATCGTGGAGCCGGTGAGCACCGGGCCGGCATCATCGGATGCCACACCGCAGTACTGCTCGTAGTCGATCAGCTCGGTGATCTTCGGACGGAAGGCGTCGTCGGGGTCCCTGCGGATCGTGATGGTGCGATAGGACATCTCCAGGGCGTCGTAGATCATCAACCGGCCCAGCAGCGACTCGCCGATCCCGGTGATGAGTTTGATGGCCTCGGTGCCCATCACCGACGCGACGGAGGCGCAGACGATGCCCAGCACACCGCCTTCGGCGCACGACGGCACCGTGCCTGGTGGCGGCGGCTCCGGGTAGAGGTCGCGGTAGTTGAGGCCCCGCCCGCCCGGCGCATCCTCCCAGAACACCGAGACCTGCCCCTCGAATCGGTAGATCGATCCCCACACGTACGGCTTGCCGGCCAGCACGGCGGCGTCGTTGACCAGATACCGGGTGGCGAAGTTGTCGGTGCCGTCCAGGATCAGGTCGTACTGCGAGAACAGGTCGACGGCGTTGCTCGCGTCGAGCCGGACCTCGTGCAGACGCACCCGGACCGATGGGTTGATCGCGGCGATCGACTCGCGCGCCGACTGCGCCTTGGAGCGCCCGACGTCGGCCACGCCGTGGATGATCTGGCGCTGCAGGTTGGAGTCGTCGACGACGTCGAAGTCGACGATGCCGATCGTGCCGACGCCGGCCGCGGCCAGGTACAGCAGCGTCGGCGCGCCGAGCCCGCCCGCGCCGATCACCAGCACCTTCGCGTTCTTGAGCCGCTTCTGCCCGTCGACGCCCAGGTCGGGAATGATCAGATGGCGGCTGTAGCGGGCGACCTCATCGCGGGTCAGCTCGTCTGCCGGCTCCACGAGAGGCGGCAGTGCTGTCTGCGGTGTCGGCACCCACTCCTCCTCGGTCTCGCGTTGCGGTTGTCCACCACCATCACAGCAGCCGCCGAAGTGGACGGCAATGAATTCAACCTGCCGAGCGTCACGTTGGCGTGACTCCGAACGCCGACCGTCACGCCGGCGTGACGCTTCGCGGCTAGGGGCCGGCTAAGCGATCGGGAACGGCCACGGATTGAATCGGCAGGTCTTCCCGTCGGCCTTGACGAAATCCGGGTCGAATTGGGCGGCATCGTTGTTCGACGTGGAGAAGGTCTGCTGCATCATCACCGGCGCCAAAGCGCCCTGCTGCTCACACGGCTCGTGACGCACGTACCCGATGGCGTGGCCGACCTCGTGGTTGATCACGTACTGGCGATAGGAGCCGATGTCCCCCTCGAACGGGACCGCCCCGCGCACCCAGCGCGCCTCGTTGATGAAGACCCGCGACTGCCGGTCCTTGCCGAACGACGGGTTGTAGCAGGAGGTCTCGAGCCGGAACTCGTAGCCGCACCCCTCGCGGACCGTCACCGGCGACACCAGGGAGATGCGGAAGTCGGGCTTGCCCCCATTGGTTCCGTCGATCCTGACGAACGCGAACTGCGGGTTGTGCGTCCAGCCCTTGGGGTTGGCCAGCGTCTGGTCGACCATCTGCGCGAACGCCTCGTCGCCGCCGATCATCGTGGGGTCGATACCATCCTCCACCTCGACGGTGTAGTGAAACACCCGTACGGTGCCCTGACCGATCTGCGGCGTCGTGCCGGGCACCACGTGCCAGGTCTTCTCGCCCGCCTCGGTGAACGGGCCGCCGTCCGGCAGCGTCCCCGCCGGCAGGTTGGCGTCGAACGCCGCCAGCCCGCGCGGTGGCGCGTCGATGATCGAGGTGCCCACGGCGTCCATCGCTTGCGGACTCTGGATGGGCTGGTTCGCCGTCGGCTTCACCGCGCTGGTGCCCGTCACCGTCTGATAGATGACCACCGCGGTGAGCACCGCCAACACCGGCAGCGCGTATGCGCGCCAGCCGTAGGTGGATACGAACCGTCCCAGCCATGTCTGTTTGCGCCACTGGCGCGGCCGCTCCCGGTCGGCCCTGCTCCGTCCGCCGTCGCGGGCGATCGGGTCACGCAGCGCCCGTAGCGGTTCGCGCCACTCGTCCCGCAGCACCGGGACGCGACCGGTGCCGCGCGAAGGCCGCTGGGACGTCATTGCCCCAGGATTACACAGTCGGCAGCGAGGCCGTTCTTGGCGCGCCCGAATGCTCCGCCCGACACCACAATCTGCCAGCCACGACGGCGGCGACGACGGTCACCGGGACGACGCGGGTAGTAATGTCTCTCGCAACGAGCCGAGCGCGGCCGGCCAGTGGTGCCGGCGGCCGGTTGCCGACACATCAGATGAGGACTCGATGAGCGAACTCGCCAAGGCCGGGGCGCGGCGTGCCGTCAAATCGACCGACCGCAGTCGGCCCGGGGACGGCATCGCGGCTTCGAGCCGGCGCGGCAACCGGTTGCCCCGCGATGAGCGTCGCGGTCAGTTGCTCATCGTCGCCAGCGACGTCTTTGTCGATCGCGGCTACCACGCGGCCGGCATGGACGAGATCGCCGACCGGGCCGGGGTTAGCAAACCGGTTCTGTATCAACACTTTTCGAGCAAACTCGAGCTCTATCTGGCCGTGCTCGCCCGGCATGTGGAAAACCTCGTCTCGGGCGTGCAGCAGGCACTGAACACCACCACCGACAACCGCCGGCGACTGCACGCTGCGGTGCAGGCGTTCTTCGACTTCATCGAGCACGACAGCCAGGGTTACCGGCTGATCTTCGAGAACGACTACGTCACCGAACCCGAGGTGGCCGCGCAGGTGCGCGTCGCCACCGAATCGTGCATCGACGCGGTGTTCGCCTTGATCAGCGAGGACTCGGGGCTCGACCCGCACCGCGCCCGCATGATCGCGGTGGGATTGGTGGGCATCAGCGTCGACTGCGCCCGCTACTGGCTCGACTCCGACCGCCCGATCTCGAAGGCGGACGCCGTCGAGGGCACCGTCGCGTTCGCCTGGGGCGGGCTGTCACACGTGCCGCTTACTCGCCTTTAGCGCCCTTGCCGGTGAGCTTTCCGACTTCGGCGCCGATGCCGAAGCCGACCCGGCGCGCGTCGGCGGGGCCGATCTCGACGTAGGCGATCTTGCTGGTGTGCACGAGGAAGCGACGCCCCCGCTCGTCGTTCAGCCTCAGCAGGCCCGGTCCCTCACCCAGCGCGGCGCTGACCAGCTCTTCGACTTCGGCCGGCGTCTGCGCACTGGCGAGGACCAGCTCACGCGGACTGTCCGTAATACCGATCTTGACCTCCACGGTCACCCCTTCCGTAGGTATTGAAGTCGACAGGCTTGTCAGCTGCAGGCTAGTTGACGCGGCGGGCCCGGTGCGGCGACAGCCCCCGGCATGCGGTTCGCGCTCAGCGAAACATCGGTCGCGAGCAGATAACGATTAGCTTGCGACTGGGCCCAGACCCGGGTCCGCAGCCCGGTTCGTGCTTTCACATGGCTACCTTCGGCCCCATGGGTACCACACTGGCCGATCTCGACGAGGTCCGGGACTACCCCGAAGACCAGACCGATGAGCTCTACGGAGCCGACGCCTACCCCGAGGGCGACTACACCTGGACCGGCTGGCCGGCCGAGCTTCGCTGGCGTCCGGTCACGGCGATCCTCGGCGCCGTGGTGGCCGTCGGCGCGATCGCGACCGCCGTCATCATCAACAGCGGCGATAGCGCCTCGACGAAGGCGACCGTGGCACCGGCTCCGCAACCGGTGACGTCCGCGCCGGCGACGACGAGAAGCTCCGTCCCGCCCAGCGCCCAGCCCCGCCCCTCAGGCACGCCGTTGCCGCCCGAAACGGTCACCACCGTCACCACGCCCAGCGCGTCGCCGAGCCTGGCGCCGACGGGAACGCCCACCGCCGCTCCGCCCCTGACGCTGACGCCCCCGCCGGCCGCGCTGAACCCGCGCACCGTCGTCTACAGCGTGACCGGCAGCAAGCAACTGCTGGACCTGGTGAACATCGTCTACACGGACGGGAACGGCTACTCCCAGACCGAGTTCAACGTCTCGCTGCCGTGGACCAAGGCGGTGATCTTGAGTCCGAGTGTCCAGAACCCGTCGGTCGTCGCGACGAGCTTCTACGGCCGGCTCAACTGCTCGATCGTCAACGCCGCCGGTCAGCTGGTGGCCGCATCGACCACCAACGCGAGCCTGGCGACCTGCGCGCGCTGAGTGACCCGTCCCCCAGCTCCGCGGGGGTGCCCCCCAGCGCCCGGCTGCGCCGCGCTTGCGATCACGGCTGGGTCCGATGGCCGTGACCCGCTGCGCCCGGCTGCGCCGCGCTTGCGATCACGGCTGAACGTCAGCTCAGACCCAGTTCGTGCATCCGCCGGTCGTGGGTGTGCTGCAACCGTTCGAAGAACGCGTTGAGCTGGCCCAGGCCACCGGCGCCCGACATCACCAGGTCGACCAGCTCGTCGTGGTCGGCCAGCAAGTACTGAGCCTGCGTGATCGCCTCGCCGAACAGGCGGCGCGACCACAGCGCCAGCCGGCTGCGCTGCTTGCCGCTGGAGGTCACGGCGGCGCGCACCTCGGCGACGACGAACTGCGAGTGCCCCGTCTCGGACAGCGCCGCCCGCACCACGTCGGCGATCTCGTCGGGTAGCCCGTCGGCGATCTCCAGGTACAGGTCGGCGGCCAGGGCGTCGCCGACATAGGTTTTCACCAGGGCTTCCAGCCACGTGCTGGGCATCGTCAGCCGGTGGTAGTTCTCCAGCGCCGAGACGTACTTCGACATCGACTTCACCACGTCGACGCCCCGGCTTTCCAGGGCGTCGCGCAGCAGCTCGTAGTGCTGCATCTCGGCGGCGGCCATGCTGGCCATGGAAATCCGTCCGCGCAGGTCCGGGGCCATCCGCGCCTCGTCGGTGAGCCGATAGAACGCGGCGATCTCGCCGTATGCCAAGACCGCGAACAACTCGTTGACGCCGGGGTGGTCGGCCGACAGACGCGGGGCGGGCGAATCGTCCACCTGGTCGGCTTCCAGTTCGGCTTCGGAAGGCTGGCAAGAGGGCCGGGTCATGGCAACACTGTAGTCGGCGGACCCGGCGCTAACGGGGCGCCAGCTGTCGACCGGCTATCATGTATGTAGGTAGCGGTTGTATTTCTTTTCCCAAGCCGCTATCGGCGAAATGTGCGTGCACAGCTGGCCGGCCCAGATTGGGCAGGGGCCCGCGACTCGGCGACGTATTCGGAGTCGGAACTCGTGCGCGCGTGACCGCGACAGAGAAACACCGACACAAACCGATACGTCACCGAAAGGCTTACTACCCACGCATGAGCGAACTCACCAGCACAACTGAATTGACCTTTGCCCAGCTCGGCGTTCGCGACGAAATCGTCCGCGCCCTCGCCGAAAAGGGCATCGAACGCCCCTTTGCGATCCAAGAACTGACCATGCCGCTGGCGCTCGCCGGCGACGACGTGATCGGCCAGGCCCGCACCGGTATGGGCAAGACCCTCGCCTTCGGCGTGCCGCTGCTCAACCGCATCACGTCCGGAGTCGGCGTGCGGGAGCTCAACGGCACACCCCGGGCCCTGGTCGTGGTCCCGACCCGTGAACTGTGCCTTCAGGTCACCGAGGACCTGGCCGCCGCGGCCAAGTACCTCACCGCCGACGAGGGCCGGCGGCTGTCCGTCGTCTCGATCTACGGCGGGCGGGCCTACGAGCCGCAACTCGAGGCGCTGCAGGCCGGCGCCGACGTCGTGGTCGGCACCCCCGGCCGCCTGCTCGACCTGGCCCAGCAGGGCCACCTGCAGCTCGGCGGGCTGTCCATGCTCGTCCTCGATGAGGCCGACGAGATGCTCGACCTGGGCTTTTTGCCCGACATCGAGCGCATCCTGCGTCAGATCCCCGAGGACCGGCAATCCATGCTGTTCTCGGCGACCATGCCGGGCCCGATCATCACGCTGGCCCGCACCTTCATGAACCAGCCCACCCACATCCGGGCGGAGGCGCCGCACTCGGCCGCCACGCACGACACCACCGAGCAGTTCGTCTACCGCGCCCACGCGCTGGACAAGGTCGAGATGGTCAGCCGCATACTGCAGGCCGAGGGCCGCGGCGCGACGATGATCTTCACCCGCACCAAGCGCACCGCCCAGAAGGTCGCCGACGAACTGGCCGAGCGCGGCTTCAAGGTCGGCGCCGTGCACGGCGACCTCGGTCAGATCGCCCGCGAGAAGGCGCTCAAGGCCTTCCGCAGCGGCGACATCGACGTCCTGGTCGCCACGGACGTGGCCGCCCGCGGCATCGACATCGACGACATCACCCACGTCATCAACTACCAGATCCCCGAGGACGAACAGGCCTACGTGCACCGCATCGGCCGCACCGGCCGCGCCGGCAAGACCGGCATCGCCGTCACCCTGGTGGACTGGGACGAGCTGCCCCGCTGGTCGATGATCGACAAGGCGCTGGGCCTGGAGACCCCCGAACCCGCCGAGACCTACTCGAACTCGCCGCACCTCTACGAAGAGATGGGCATCCCGGCCGAAGCGGGCAGCGCCATCGGCTCGCCGAAGAAGCCGCAGGGCCAGCGCCGCACCAGCGAGCGCGACGGCCAGAAGGCGGACCGGTCCGGGCGTGCCCGCTCCGGCGCGCCGCGGCGGCGGACCCGCGGCGGCCAACCCACCACCGCACATTCGGGCGGGAATGCCGCGGCCGGCGCCGCCGGCGGCGAAGCCGCCGCGGAAGCGCCCGGTAACGGCGGGACCAGCCGCCGCCGCCGTCGGCGCCGCAAGCCCGCCGAAGCCGGCGCAAACGCCAGCTGAGTCGCCCGCCCGCGGATGGTCAGACCCGAACGCCGGACCAAGGGCGACGTCTTGGCCGCCGCGGCGATAGCGGTCGCGGTAGTCGCCGTCGCCTCGCTGATCTGGTGGACCAGCGACGCCCGGGCCACCATCAGCCGGCCGGCCGCCGTTGCGGCGCCCAACCCGACCCCGGCCCGACAGGTCCCGGCCGCGCTCAAGGAGCTGTGGACCGCATCCAGTCCGGCCACCACCGCACCCGTGGCCGTCGGCGGGACGGTCGTCACCGGCGACGGCCGCCGGGTCGACGGCCGCGACCCCGCCTCGGGCCAGTCCCGGTGGAGCTACCAGCGCGACGCCGACCTGTGCGGGGTCTCCTGGGTTTACCACTACGCCGTCGCCGTCTACCGGGACGACCGCGGGTGCGGGCAGGCGAGCACGCTTGACGGGTCCACCGGTCGCCGCGGGCCTGCCCGCAGCGGCTACGCCGACCCGCACGTGCAGCTGTCGTCCGACGGCACGACCGTGTTGGCGGCCGGCGGCACCCGGCTCGAGCTGTGGCGCTCCGACATGGTCCGGATGGTCGCGTACGGCGAGACGGACGCCCGCGTCAAGCCCTCCGCACGCGGGCTGCACTCCGGCTGCAAGCTGGTCTCGGCGGCGGCCAGCTCGTCGGCGGTGTCGGTGCTGGAGGGCTGCGCCAACCAGGCCGACCTGCGGCTCGTGCTGCTGCGGCCGGGCAAGGACGACGACGAACCCCAGCAGCGCATCGTGGCCGAACCCGGGATCACGGCGGATTCGGGCGCCCGGGTGCTGGCCGTCTGGGAGAACAACACAGCGGTGTACCTGCCGTCCCCGCAGCCCCGAGTGGACGTGATCGACGAGACCGGCACCACCGTGTCGAGCACACTGCTGCCCAAGCCGCCGACGAGCCCCGGTGCCGTGTCGCACGCGGGCAGCCTGATCACCTGGTGGACCGGCGATTCCGTCATGGTCTTCGAGACGGGCAACCTGTCGCTGCGCTACACCATCGCCGCGGGCTCCACGACGGCACCGTTGGGCCCGGGCGCGATGATGGCGGGCCGTCTGCTGGTGCCGGTCACCGGCGCCATCGGGGTCTACGACCCGGTCAGCGGCGCCAACGAGCGCTACATCCCGGTGAACCGGGCGCCGAGTACACCCGGACGGGCGGTGGTCCCGGCCGTCGCGGGGTCCCAGGTGTTCGAGCAGCGGGGCGACACCGTGACGGCCCTGGGCTGACGCCGCCTGCCGTGCGCGCTCAGCGCGTTGCGCGTGTGTACAGGGCGGCGACATGCTGGCGTGCCGCGCCGTAGGCGCTCAAAGCCCTAGGCGCGCAATCAAAGCCGCTACACCTCGACGGCGAACGTCGGCAGCGGCTTGCCGGTCTTCCAGTGCTTGAGCAACGCCTTCGCCAGGTCGGTGTAAGCCGACGCGCCCTTGTTCTTGCGCCCGGCCATCACCGACGACCCCGAGGCACTGGCCTCGGCGAAACGCACTGTGCGCGGTATCGGCGGGGCCAGCACCGGCAGGTTGTAGCGGTCGGCGACGTCCACCAACACGTCCCGGGTGTGGGTGGTCCGCGAGTCGTACAGCGTCGGCAACGCGCCGAGGAGCCGCAGCTCCGGGTTGGTGATCTGCTGGACATCGGCGACCGTGCGCAGGAATTGGCCGACTCCCCGGTGCGCGAGCGTCTCGCACTGCAGCGGCACGATCACCTCGTCGGCGGCGGTCAGCCCGTTGAGGGTGAGCACACCCAGCGACGGTGGGCAGTCGATGATGACCACGTCGAAGTCGTCGGAGAGCTTGGCCAGCGCGCGTTTGAGCGCGTATTCGCGGCCGGCGCGCATCAACAGCATCGCCTCGGCTCCCGCCAGGTCGATGTTGGCCGGCAGCAGGGTCATCCCCTCCATGGTGGTGACCAGCGCGGCATTCGGCTCGACCTCGCCGAGAAGCACCTCGTGCACCGACACCGGGAGTTTGTCGGGATCCTGACCGAGCGAGAAGGTCAGGCAGCCCTGCGGATCGAGGTCGACCAGGAGCACCCGGCGTCCCTCGTCCACCATCGCTGCGCCCAGCGAGGCGACCGTCGTCGTCTTGGCTACCCCGCCCTTCTGGTTGGCCACTGCCAGTACCCGGGTCTTAGCAGCCATAGGCGCGGCTCTCCCCTCTGCATCGTTGCCATGCGGTCAACAGTGCCCATCCTGGCACGTTCGCTCGCCACGCGCTGCGGCCGACGTGCCCGGCATGTCGTCCGGCAGAATCGGTCGATATGGGCTTGCACAATCATCGACTGGTCCTGCTCCGCCACGGCGAGACCGAGTGGTCGAAATCCGGCCAGCACACGGGCCGGACCGACCTCGAACTGACCGACACCGGCCGCGTCCAGGCCGAGCTGGCCGGCCGCGTCCTGCGAGAACTGAACCTCACCGACCCGTTGGTGATCAGCAGCCCGCGCATCCGCGCCCTGACCACAGCGAAGCTGGCCGGCCTCGCCGTGGACGAGGTCTCTCCCCTGCTCGCCGAATGGGATTACGGCTCTTACGAGGGGTTGACGACGCCGCAGATCCACGAAAAGGTGCCCGATTGGCTGGTCTGGACGCACGGCTGTCCCGGTGGCGAAAGCGTGCAGCAGGTCAGCGACCGCGCCGATCGGGCGGTCGCGTTCGCGCTGGAGCACATGAGCTCGCGCGACGTGGTGTTCGTGGGGCACAGCCACTTCTCCCGTTCGGTCATCACCCGCTGGGTGGAGCTGCCGCTCGTCGAGGGCAGCCGCTTCTGGATGCTGGCCGGCTCCATCGCGGTGTGCGGTTTCGAGCATGGCGTGCGACAGCTGGCCGCGCTCGGATTGACCGCCCAGCCGCAGGCGATAAAACCCGGGTGAGCGCCCAATCGCCGTTCGCGCTGTGCGGACCGAAGCAGACCCTGGTCGCCGAGGGCGTGCGGGAGCGCTACCGCGAGGTCGCGGCGGCGCAGGACGCGCTGCGATCGGGCTCAGCCGCAATAGTGTTGGGCGCGTTGCCCTTCGACGTGAACCGGCCCGCAGCGCTGCTGACGCCCGACGCGGTGCGACGCACCGACGGCCCGCCCGACTGGCCGACCGGCCCGCTGCCGCCGGTGCGTATCGCCGCCGCCGACCCATCGCCGGCCGACTACCGCCGCCGCATCAGCCGGGCCCGCGATCAGCTCACCGCCCCCGACAGCCTGCTGAGCAAGGTGGTGCTGTCCCGCGCGCTGCGGCTGGTCGCCGACGCCCCCCTGGACGCCCGCGTCATCCTGCGCCGGCTCATCGCCGCCGACCCGGCCGCCTACGGCTATCTGGTCGACCTGACCGCCGCAGGCGATGACTACGCGGGTGTGGCGCTGGTGGGCGCCAGCCCGGAGCTTCTGGTGGCGCGCAACGGAGATCGAGTCACGTGCCGGCCGTTCGCCGGCTCGGCGCCCCGCGCCGCCGACCCGGACGTCGACGCCGCCAACGGCGCCGCGCTGGCCGGTTCGGCCAAGGATCGGCACGAGCACCAGTTGGTCATCGAAACCATTCGGGCCGCCCTCGAGCCGCTGTGCGACGAGTTGACGATCGCCGCCGAGCCCGAGTTGAGCCGCACCGCGGCGGTGTGGCACCTGTGCACACCGATCAGCGCCCGGCTTCGCGATACGTCCACCACCGCAATCGATTTGGCCCTGGCGCTGCATCCCACCCCGGCGGTCGGCGGGGTGCCGACCAAGGCCGCGGTCGAGCTCATCGCCGAGTTGGAAGGCGACCGCGGGTTCTACGCGGGGGCGGTCGGCTGGTGCGACGCCCGGGGCGACGGCCGCTGGGTGGTGGCGATCCGCTGCGCGCAGCTGTCGGCGGACCGCCGCACCGCGCTCGCACGATCCGGTGGCGGCATCGTCGCCGAATCCGACCCCGACGAAGAACTCGCGGAAACAACAACGAAATTCGCGACGATTCTCAACGCATTGGACGTCGAGCAATGACCATTCGCCGCGCCGCGCCGGAAGACGCCGCCGCAATCACCGGAATGATCCACGAACTGGCGGAATTCGAACACGCCGCCGAGCAATGCACGGTCACCGAAAAGCAAATTGCGGCAGCACTTTTCGGAGCAGCCCCGACGGTGTACGGGCACGTCGCGGAAGTCGAGGGCGAGATCGCCGCGATGGCGCTGTGGTTTCTCAACTTCTCCACCTGGGACGGCGTGGCGGGCATCTACCTCGAAGACCTGTTCGTGCGGCCGGGATTTCGCCGCCGCGGCCTGGCCCGCGCGCTGCTGGCCACGCTGGCGGCCGAATGCCTCGACCACGGCTACACGCGGTTGTCCTGGGCCGTGCTGAACTGGAACGCCGGCGCCCTCACGCTGTACGACGGCGTCGGCGGCGAACCCCAGCGCGAGTGGACCACCTATCGGCTGTCCGGCCCCCGGTTGGCCGAGCTGGCGGAATCGCGCTGATCGCCGGCGGCCCACCGCACGCCCGCGGGGCTGAACAGCAGGCCCAACACGCTCAGCGCCACAATGCCGGCGGGAATCCCGAAGCCGGGCCGGTGCGAGTCCACCGTCAGGTACCACGCCACCGGCACCAGCAGCAGCTGGGTGATCACGGCCAGCCCGCGCCCCCAGCGCTTGCCGAGGATCAGCGCCCGTCCGGCGGCCAGCACCACCGCCCCGACCAGAACGAAAAACACCGCCGTGCCCAACCCGTTGACCACGCGCTGGTCGGCGCCCGCAACGCCGCGCACCACCAGCACCGCCGCCACCACCAGCGCGGCCAGCCCTTGCACCACCACGAGGAGCCCAGCGCCGCGCACGGCGGCTGGAGCGGCCCCTGGGTTGCGGCGGAAAGCTGTCACCCTCGTCAGCGTAGTCACCCCGGCCGGCGAGGAGTTCCCCACAGCGTGGCCTTAACCGGCCCGCATAAGCTCGTGCTTCATGCGCGCCGTGCTGATCGTGAACCCCACAGCCACCACCACCACCCCGGCCGGTCGCGACCTGCTGGCGAACGCGCTCAAGAGCCGCCTGCAGCTCACCGTCGAACACACCAGCCACCGCGGTCACGGCACCGAACTCGCCGAGAAGGCGGTCGCGGACGGCGTCGACCTGGTCGTGGTGCACGGCGGTGACGGCACGGTGAGCGGGGTGGTCAACGGCCTGCTCGGGCGTCCCGGCGCGGTTTCGGGGGACACCGGCCCGATGCCGGCGGTCGCGGTGGTTCCCGGCGGTTCGGCGAATGTGCTGGCGCGGTCGCTGGGGATCTCGCGGGACCCGGTGGCCGCCACCAACCAGCTCATCCAGCTCCTCGACGACTATCGCCACCACCACACCTGGCGCCGGATCGGCCTGATCGACTGCGGTGAGCGGTGGGCCGTGTTCAACACCGGCATGGGGGTCGACGCCGAGGTGGTGGCCGCGGTCGAGGCCGAACGCGACAAGGGCGGCAAGGTGACGGCCTGGCGCTACATTCGCGCGGCGGTGCCCGCCGTGTGGGGCTACACGCGCCGCGAACCGATGCTCACCCTTGAACTGCCCGGTCGCGAACCCATTACGGGGGTGAGTTTCGCGTTCGTGTCCAACTCCAGCCCGTGGACGTTCGCCAACGAGCGGCCAGTGTGGACCAATCCCGGCTGCAGCTTCGAGTCCGGGCTGGGCGTGTTCGCACCCAAGAGCATGAAAACGATCCCCACCCTTCGCATCGTGCGGCAGATGTTCGCCAAGCGGCCCAAGTTCGACTTCGACCACCTCGTCACCGAGGACGACGTGCCCTGCTTGCGCGTCACCTCGACCGGCGGCCCGGTCGCCTGCCAGTTCGACGGGGATTACCTCGGCGTGCGCGAAAGCATGACGTTCAAAGCGGTACCCGACGCGCTGGCGGTGGTAGCACCTCCCCAGAAAAACACGTTCTGAGCTGCGCATACGAAGCGTCCGCGGGCCACGCGACGAAGTTTTTCCTCGTGAGTGGCCGGTGAGTGTAGTACAACGGAGTAATGGCTCGACTACGGATCGATCGAAGTGAGATAGCCCACGAGCGAACTCGGGGCTATTGACATCTGTTGGGCCTGTGAAACGATCAAAAGGTTGCATGCAGGAATTTAGATAGGGGTACGGACCCTTTTCTTGTGCACGCGTTAACAGCCGAAGAAAATTGGCCGTGCGCCTTGCTGCGCACTCAGTGAGGAGTAGGACGTATGGATTGGCGCCACAAGGCGGTCTGTCGCGACGAGGACCCGGAGCTGTTCTTCCCGGTAGGGAACAGCGGCCCGGCGCTCGCGCAGATCGCTGACGCGAAACTGGTCTGCAATCGGTGCCCGGTGACCACGGATTGCCTGTCGTGGGCCCTGAACACCGGCCAGGACTCGGGCGTCTGGGGCGGCATGAGCGAAGACGAGCGGCGCGCACTCAAGCGTCGCAATGCCCGGACGAAGGCCCGTAGCGGAGTCTGACTCAGTCAGAGCAAACAGTGCGGCCTCGACGAGAGTCGGGGCCGCACTGTTGTGTAAGGCGCACAACGCCTAGATGGCCAGTCGGGCCCGCCGCCCGATCGGCACCCGCAACACCACATCGGTGCCGCGAGCCGGGGCTTGGCGCATGCCCAGCGTGCCGTCGAGTTCCGCCGACACCAGCGTCCGCACGATCTGCAGGCCGAGGCTGTCGGACGTCTCCAGGTTGAAGCCTTCCGGCAACCCGCGGCCGTCGTCGTGGACAACGACGTCGAGCCAGCGCGCCGAACGCTCGGCGCGGATGGTCACCGATCCCTCTTCGACCGCAGGATCGAACGCGTGCTCGATCGCGTTCTGAACCAGTTCGGTGATCACCATGATCAGGGCCGTCGCCCGGTCGGAGTCCAGCACGCCGAGGTCGCCGACCCGGTTGATCCGGATCGGCCGGTCCACCGACGCCACGTCGTTCATGATCGGCAGAATCCGGTCGATGACCTCGTCGAGGTTGACCTGTTCGTCGACGGACATCGACAGCGCGTCGTGCACCAACGCGATCGACGAGACCCGGCGCACCGACTCGATCAGGGCTTCGCGCCCTTCGGCGTTGACCGTCCGGCGGGCCTGCAGACGCAGCAGCGCCGCCACCGTCTGCAGGTTGTTCTTCACCCGGTGGTGGATCTCGCGGATGGTGGCGTCCTTGGAGATCAGGGCCCGGTCGCGGCGCTTCACCTCGGTGACATCCCGGATCAGCACGGCGGCACCGGCGCTCGCGCCGTCGACCACCAACGGGAGCGTCCGCAGCAGTACCGTGGCGCCGCCGGCGTCGACCTCCATGCGCATGCTCTTGCCGCCGGCCAGCAGGTCCAGGACGTGCTCGGCCAGCTCCTGCGCCTCGAACGGGTCCGAGATCAGCGGCCGGGTCACCTTGACCAGGTTGCGGCCCTCCAGCTCGGACGTCAGGCCCATCCGGTGGTAGGCCGACACCGCGTTGGGGCTGGCATAGGCGACGACGCCGTTGACGTCCAACCGGATGAAGCCATCGCCCGCCCGCGGGGTGGAGCGGGACATGACCACGTCGCCCACGTCGGGGAAGGTGCCGTCGGCGAGCATGTGGACCAGATCGCCGGCGCATTCCCGGTATGCCGTCTCCAGCTGGCCGGACGTGCGGTCGGCCGCGACGGCGGTCTGATGCCGGGTGAGCACGGCCACCACCCGGCCGCCGTACCGCACCGGGGTCGCCTCGACGTGCGGGCCGGGCAGCCACGAATCCTGTTGGCCCGCATCGCCATCCCGCTGGGCGATGCCGGAGTTGAAGGTCTCGGCGACGAGCGCCAGCTGGTCGGCGGCGACGACACTGCCCACCGAGTCGGTGACGAGGACCGTGGGCGCGGTGTTCGGCCGGCACTGCGCCACACACACCAACATGCCGTCGTCGCGGCGAACCCACATCAGATAGTCGGCGAACGACAGGTCCGCCAGCAGCTGCCACTCCCCCACGACCGCGTGCAGGTGGTCCACCGCATTGCCCGGCAGCACGGTGTGTTCGGCAAGCAGATCACCGAGAGTCGACATCACTCACTCCCCGGGCCATTCCCCGGCAGCAGATAGAACGGTCCAAAGTTTTCCGCGGGCTAGCTGATCACAGCAATCAGGTCGCCCGCCTGGATGACATCGCCCACCGCGACGCTCACCTTGCTGATGGTGCCGTCGACCTCAGCCAAGACGGGAATCTCCATCTTCATCGACTCCAGCAGCACCACGATGTCGCCTTTGCCGATCTGGTCACCCTCGTTCACTACGACTTCGAGCACGCTGGCCACGATCTCGGCGCGCACATCCTCGGCCATCTTCACCCCACTCATTTCGGCCTTCGCGCAGGCTGGCTGCTGGTCCATCAAGCTTTCGTCAGGCTCACGTACATCGAACCATAGGAGGGGTCGGGACCGCGGCGCACGGGGCGTTGTGGCCGCGCGGGTCTTTCGTGAGAGACTGTCCGGCAGGCTGACGGGCGCCGGGCGCCCGGATCAACGACCAAATTCAACGGAGGTTCGACCCATGGCCAAGCGTGGCCGTAAGAAGCGCGACCGCAAGCACAGCAAAGCCAACCACGGCAAGCGGCCCAACGCCTGAGGATCGCTACCGCGTCTCGCGGATGATGGTGGTCCGACGGATCTCCAGCCGTAGCCGCTCACGCAGGCCCTCGGGGGCCTTCTCGCCTCTGCATTTGGTGGCGATCAACGCCTTGATCCGCTCCTCGAGGCCGTAATGCTTGAAGCAGCCGGGGCACGCCTCGAGGTGGCGGCGCAGCTGGTCCCGGGACTCCGGGGTGCATTCACCGTCGAGCAGGAGCCAAACCTGGCGGATCACCTCGGCACAGCCGACCGCGCCGTGGGCGTCGTCGTTGGGGCACGTGTCGCCGGAGCTGGAGAACTCACTCATGACGACACCTCCTCGTGCGCCTGGTGGCCGCGGTTGAAGCCACGCTCCTTGGCCACGTCAGCCAACAGCCCACGCAATTGACGTCGGCCGCGATGCAGCCGTGACATTACCGTCCCGATGGGCGTGTCCATGATCTCGGCGATTTCCTTGTACGGAAAACCCTCGACATCGGCGTAGTAGACGGCCATCCGGAATTCTTCCGGCAGCGCCTGCAGCGCTTCCTTGATCTCGTTGTCGGGCAGTGCCTCGAGCGCCTCGACCTCGGCCGACCGCAGCCCGGTGGACGAGTGCTCGGCGTTGGACGCCAACTGCCAGTCGGTGATCTCCTCGGTCGGGTATTCGGCCGGCTGGCGCTGCCTCTTGCGGTAGCTGTTGATGTAGGTGTTGGTCAGGATCCGGTACAGCCAGGCCTTGAGGTTGGTGCCGGCCCGGAACGAGCGGAACCCCGCGTAGGCCTTCACCATCGTCTCTTGCAGCAGGTCTTCGGCGTCGGCGGGATTGCGCGTCATGCGCAGCGCGCCGCCGTAGAGCTGGTCGAGCAGCGGAATCGCGTCGCGCTCGAAGCGCGCCATCAGCTCGGCGTCCGTCTCCGGCGGGGCGGGATCGGGAATCTCCTGTGCTGTTGCGCCGTCTGTGTCGGCCATGTCGATAACCCCGGTCCCTTCTGCTGCGGTGTCGCCGGACAGCACTGAAAGCGCCACCGGGCTTGCGAGAAAGCAAGCCAACTGCTCGGCACCCGTTGGACTGTCCAACAGGCTCGTCGCCGCTGACACCAAACCGCTCCTCCCAATCTAGAGGCTGCCACCGACAGTGTCTGCCCGGGTGCGCCCACATAACATCAGAGACCGCCTCGTTTAACAGCGTTAACGGACGTGCTATTTCCGGGCCCCATCGGGCCCATGGCGGCAGGACGTTAATGTGACGCCATGTCCCTCAACGGCAAGACCATGTTCATCTCCGGCGCCAGCCGCGGTATCGGCCTGGCGATCGCCAAACGCGCCGCAGAAGACGGTGCCAACATCGCCCTGATCGCCAAGACCGCCGAGCCGCACCCCAAGCTGCCGGGCACGGTGTACACCGCCGCCAAGGAGCTCGAGGAGGCGGGCGGTGCGGCCCTGCCGATCGTCGGGGACGTCCGCGACCCGGAGTCCGTCGAGTCGGCGGTGGCCAAGACCGTCGAGCAATTCGGCGGCATCGACATCTGCGTCAACAACGCGTCGGCCATCAACCTGGGGTCCATCACCGAGGTGCCGATGAAGCGGTTCGACCTGATGAACGGGATCCAGGTGCGGGGCACCTACGCCGTGTCGCAGGCCTGCATCCCGCACCTGAAGGCCGCCCAGAACCCGCACATCCTGACGCTGTCGCCGCCCGTGTTGCTCGGCAAGGAGTGGCTGAAGCCGACCGCGTACATGATGGCCAAGTTCGGCATGACGCTGTGCGCCTTGGGAATCGCCGAGGAGATGCGCGAGGCGGGCATCGCGTCCAACACGTTGTGGCCCCGCACGCTGGTGGCCACCGCCGCGGTGCAGAACCTGCTCGGCGGCGACGAGGCGATGGGACGCGCCCGCAAGCCCGAGGTGTACTCCGACGCGGCCTACGTCATCCTCAACAAGCCCGCCCGCGAATACACCGGCAACACCCTGCTGTGCGAGGACGTGCTGGTGGAGTCCGGCGTCACCGACCTGTCGGTCTACAACTGCGTGCCGGGCGGGCAGCTCGGCGTCGACTTCTGGGTGGACGGCGTCAACCCGCCGGGGTACTCGGGTCCTTAGTCGTGATCGCAAGCCCGGCGGAACCGGGCGCCGCGGGTCACGACCATTGAAGAAGCCGGTGGCTCGCGCCGCCACGCCCGCGCTGGCCGCATTGACGAAAGCCGGTGTGCCGCATGAGGTCATCACTTTCGACCACGATCGGCGGGAACGCTCGTTCGGCGTCGAAGCGGTGCACGCGCTGACGGAGCGCGGCATCGCGCCCGAGCAGATCTACAAGACCCTGGTCGTCGCGGTGCCGGACGGGCTCGCGGTCGCGATACTGCCGGTGCCGGACCGGCTCTCGCTGAAGGCGGCCGCCGCGGCGCTGGGGGTGGCCCGGGCCGGCATGGCCGAGCCCGCCGCCGCCGAACGCGCCACCGGCTACGTCGTCGGCGCCGTGTCGCCGTTCGGGCAACGCAAGGCCCTGCCGACCGTCGTGGACGCGGGCGCCCTGGCCTGGGATCGGGTGTACTGCAGCGCCGGCCGGCGCGGCTGGGACGTCGGGGTTTCACCGCAGGACCTGATCCGGTTGACGGGGGCGGTCACCGCCCGGATCCGCGCGTAGCCGTGCGGGCGCAGCGCCACGGCGAAAACCGGGCCGAATGCTGTCCGCGGCGTTACGCTCGCGCCATGACGACGAAGCGATCCCGCGGCGCGACGATTGTCGCCGCCGGTGTGCTGGCTTTCTCCGGGCTGATGACGATCGGTGTGGGCACCGGCAACGCCGACACGATTCAAACCGAGGGCAACTACCCGACGCGGGCGGCCTGTCAGGACGCCGGGCCCGGCGTGAAGGCCAGCACCCCGGGAAACTGGAACAACTTCTGGTGTGTGCCGGATCGCAACGTCAACGGCAACTGGAAGCTGGTTCTCAGCAACTAAAGCAGGGTCGCCTGCTCGGGCTCCGGGCCGGCCGGCTCGAGTAGCTGGGGCCCGTTGTTGCGGACGTTGTTGACCAGCGTCGACACCTCGCGCATGCGGATGCCGCGCACGTCGGGCGAGTGGGCCAGCAGCTTTTCGTCGACCGGGGCGTCCGGGTCCAGCCAGCGGTCCCACTCCCGCTCCGGGACCACCAGCGGCATCCGGTCGTGGATCTCGGCCAGCTCGCCGGGCGCGTCGGTGGTGATGATCGTGCAACTCAGCAGCGGCTGAGCGTCCTTGGCGGGTTTCCAGACCGACCACAGCCCGGCCATGAACAGCGGCTCGCCATCCTCGCGGTACATGAAGAACGGTGTCTTGCGCGACTTCTTGCCCGCGACGGCGTCGTTGACGCGCCATTCGTAGTAGCCGTCCATCGGGATCAGGCACCGCTTCGACTTGGCGCTCGACCGGAAGGCGGGCGACGTGGTCACCTTGTCCGCGCGGGCGTTGATCAGCATCGGGCCCTTGGTCTCGGGCGCACCGTCGGAACCGGCTTTGGCCCACGGGGGCACCAGGCCCCAGCGCATCAGCCGCACCCGGCGGGTGGGCTGGTCGTCGGGGTCGGTGTGCCGGCTCACGACGGTCGCGATGGTCGAGGTGGGGGCCACGTTGTAGTTGGGCGCCCCGGCACTTTCGGCCGCGCCGGTGGCCTCGTCGATCGCCTTGATCTTCTGGGCCAGCAGCGCCGGATCGGTGGTGACCGCGAACCGTCCACACATACCTTCCATGGTGGCAGAAGCCGGTGACACGCCATGATGGACCGGTGAGTATGTGGACGGCCCCCAGCGCGCCGAAACCGGTGCACGCGACCGTGACCGTTCCGGGCTCGAAGTCGCAGACCAATCGGGCGCTGGTGCTGGCGGCGCTGGCGGCCGCGCAAGGCCACGGCACGCCGACCATCAGCGGCGCGCTGCGCAGCCGAGACACCGATTTGATGATCGGTGCGCTGCGCGCTCTGGGCCTGCGCGTCGAGGGCGATGGTTCCGAGCTGACGGTCGCCGGGCGGATCGCTCCCGGGCCCGACGCGCGTGTGGATTGCGGGCTGGCCGGTACGGTCCTGCGGTTCGTCCCGCCGCTGGCGGCGCTGGCCGAGGCGGTCGTCGAGTTCGACGGGGACGAGCAGGCCCGGGTGCGGCCCATCGCGCCGCTGCTCGACGCCCTGCGCGGCCTGGGCGTGCCGATCGAGGGCGCGGGTCTGCCCTTCCGGGTGCACGGCAGCGGATCGGTCGCCGGGGGCACCGTGGCCATCGACGCATCGGCGTCGTCGCAGTTCGTGTCGGGGCTGCTGCTGTGTGCGGCGTCGTTCACCGAGGGACTTACCGTGCAGCACACCGGCGCGACGCTGCCGTCGGCGCCACACATCGCGATGACCGTGGTGATGCTGCGGCAGGCCGGGGTCGACGTCGACGACTCGGTGCCCAACCGCTGGCGGGTGCGCCCCGGCCCGGTCGCGGCCCGGCACTGGGAGGTGGAACCCGACCTGACGAACGCCGTTCCGTTCCTGGCGGCGGCCGTGGTCAGCGGCGGGACCGTGCGCGTCACCGGCTGGCCCGCGGCCAGCGTGCAGCCCGCCGACCAGATCCTGGCCGTGTTGGGCAAGCTGAACGCCGTTGTCACCCAGGGGGATTCGTTCCTCGAGGTACAGGGGTCCGCCGACTACCCCGGTTTCGATGTCGACCTGCGCGCGGTCGGCGAGCTGGCCCCGGCGGTGGCGGCGCTGGCCGCGCTGGCCAAGCCGGGATCGGTGTCCCGCCTCTCTGGCATCGGCCACCTGCGCGGTCACGAGACCGATCGGCTCGCCGCTCTGAGCGCCGAGATCAATCGCCTGGGCGGCGACTGCGCCGAAACCCCCGACGGCCTGGTGATCACCGCGACACCGCTGCGCGCGGACGTCTGGCGCGCCTACGCCGACCACCGGATGGCGATGGCGGGCGCGATCGTCGGCCTGCGGGTGGCCGGGGTCGAGGTGGACGATATCGGGTCGACGTCCAAGACGCTGCCGGAGTTTCCGCAGCTTTGGGCGCACATGCTGGGGTCCGATATTTGAGGCCCGGCGATTACGACGAGTCCGACGTAAAGGTCCGCTCCGGTAGGGGCTCGCGACCGCGCACCAAGACCCGTCCTGAGCACGCCGACGCCGAGGCCGCGATGGTGGTCAGCGTCGACCGCGGCCGCTGGGGATGCGTGCTCGGCGGGGACCCCGATCGCCGGGTCACGGCGATGCGGGCCCGCGAACTGGGCCGCACCCCAATCGTCGTCGGTGACGACGTCGACGTGGTCGGCGACCTGTCCGGGCGGCTGGACACGCTGGCACGCATCGTGCGGCGCGGGGAACGGCGAACGGTGTTGCGGCGCACGGCCGATGACACCGATCCGACCGAACGCGTGGTGGTCGCCAACGCCGACCAGCTGCTGATCGTGGTGGCGCTGGCCGACCCGCCGCCGCGCACCGGCCTGGTCGACCGAACGCTCATCGCGGCCTTTGCCGGCGGGTTGAAGCCGATTCTGTGCCTGACCAAGACCGACCTCGCCCCGCCGGAGCCGTTCGCCTCGCATTTCGTGGACCTGGACTTGACGGTGGTGGTTGCCGGCCGCGACGATCCGCTGCTCGCGGTGGCCGACCTGCTGGCCGGCAAGATCACGGTGCTGCTGGGGCATTCCGGCGTCGGCAAGTCCACGTTGGTGAATCGCCTTGTGCCCGAGGCGGAACGGGCCGTCGGCGAGGTCACCGACATCGGTCGCGGGCGGCACACCTCCACCCAGTCGGTCGCGCTGCCCCTGGCGACCTCCGGCTGGGTGATCGACACCCCGGGGATCCGCTCGTTCGGGCTGGCGCACATCGAGCCCGACGACGTACTGATGGCCTTCTCGGATCTGGCCGGTGCGATCGAGGACTGCCCGCGCGGCTGCGGGCACATGGGGCCGCCGGCCGACCCGGAATGCGCGCTCGACACCCTGTCCGGCCCCGCCGCCAGCCGGGTGGCCGCGGCCCGGCGGCTGCTGAAAGCGCTCAACCAGACTTAGCCAGCCGCATGCCGAGTTCGTCGGGCGCCACCTTATGCCCTTCAGAGCAACGGATTTCGACGCTTGCCTCGGCGCCACAGCCGAGATGGGTGAGCCGGAGGCGATTGCGCCCCGGCAAATGGCGCCGGCCCCACTCGAACATCGCCCAGACCACGGGCATGAAGTCGATGCCGGCCTCGGTGAGCACATACTCTTCCCGACGCCGCTGCCCGGGCTCGTGGTACGGCTGACGCTTCAGCAGCCCCAGTTCGACCAGCTCGGACAGCCGCGCCGAGGTGGCGGCCTTGGTGATGCCCACCCGGCGGGCGAAGTCATCGAAGCGCGTCGTGCCGTAGTACGCCTCGCGCATGATGAGCATCGCGGATTTGGTGCCCACCAGCCCCATCGTCTTCTCGATCGCGCACTCGCCCACGGCCGACCAGGCATCGCGGTCGGCCAGTGGTCCCTGCAGCAGTGTCATAAATCACCTCCCAAGCTGGGTTGCTTTTAGTGTACCTAGATGTTTACCTGGGTACAGCCATCTATACCTAGATGCTGGGACTCAAGGAGGAGCCATGAACCGCGACGCCGTGATCGTCGGAGCCGTCCGCACCCCGATCGGCAAGGGCAAGCCCAGCGGGGCGCTGCACGATGTGCTGCCCGCCGACCTGCTCGCGCACAGCCTGCGTGAAGTGGTGGCGCGCACCGGTGTGGACCCCGCGCAGATCGACGACGTCATCGCGGGTGCCGTCGCCCAGGTCGGTGACCAGGCGGTCAACATCGCCCGAAACGCGTTGCTGGGCGCCGGATTTCCGGAGTCGGTTCCCGGCGTCACGATCGACCGGCAGTGCGGTAGCAGCCAGCAGGCCATCAGCTTCGCCGCCCAGGGCGTGCTTTCCGGCGCCTACGACATCGTCGTCGCCGCCGGCGTGGAATCCATGGGCCGCGTCCCGATGGGCACCTCGGTGCTGCCGGGCAGCAATCCCTTCGGCGACGACATGACCCGGCGCTACCCCGACGGCCTGGTGCCGCAGGGCATCAGCGCCGAACTCATCGCCGCGCGGTGGGGCTTCTCGCGGACCCAGCTCGACGAGTTCTCCGCAGGCAGCCACGACAAGGCCGCCCGCGCCACCAAGGACGGCCTGTTCGACAACGAGCTGATCCCGATCGCCGGCCTGGCCACCGACGAATTCATCCGGCCCGGCACGACGGTCGAAACTCTCGCCGGCCTGCGGCCCGCGTTCTACAGCGAGGCGATGAAAGCCCGTTTCCCGCAGATCAATTGGGAGATCACCGCCGGCAACTCCTCGCCGCTCTCCGACGGCAGCGCCGCGGTCATGATCACCACCAGCGACGTTGCGAAGAAGCTCGGCCTGCGGCCGCTGGCCCGCATCCACACCACCACCGTGGTGGGCTCCGACCCGCTCTACATGCTGACCGGGGTCATCCCGGCGACCGAAAAGGTGCTCCACCGGGCAGGGTTGACGCTGGCCGACATCGACCTGTTCGAGGTTAACGAGGCGTTTGCTCCCGTCGTGCTCGCGTGGGCGCACGACACCGGCGCCGATCTGGCCAAGACCAACGTCAACGGCGGCGCCATTGCGATCGGCCACCCGCTGGGCGCCAGCGGCGCGCGCATCATGACCACACTGGTCAACGCGCTCGAGCAGCGCGGCGGGCGGTATGGGCTGCAGACGATGTGCGAGGGCGGCGGTATGGCCAACGCGACGATCATCGAGCGGCTGTAATGTCCTCCGTCTCGAAGGTCTTCGTCGTAGGAGGAACGGGCGCCCAGGGCATGCCCATCATCCGTGCCCTGGTCGCCGACAACAAATACTCGGTTCGATTTCTGAGCCGCGACCCCGCTTCGCGTCGCGCGAAGGAACTGCTCGCCCTCGACAACGTGTCCGTCCTGGAAGGCTCATTCGCCGACGAGGCCACCCTGCGCGAAGGTTTCCGCGGTTGCGACGCAGCATTCGTCAACATCGACGGATTCAACACCGGCGAGAAGACCGAAATCTACTGGGCGATCCGCAGTTACGAGATCGCCCTCGAAGAGGGCGTCAAGTTCTTCGTCTACGGGAACCTCGACTACGGGCTCAAGAAGTCGGGCTACGATTCCCGATTCCGCACCGGCCACTATGACGGCAAGGGGCGGGTCGGCGAATGGATCTTGTTCCAGAACCGGGTGAACGCTGATCGGATGGGGGCGGCGGTCTTCACGACGGGGCCATACATCGAGATGGCGATCTCGCCCGGGACACCCATGACGCCCACCGTCGAGGACGGTGTCGTGACGTGGCGGGTTCCGCTCGGTGCGGGCGCCGTTCCCCATGTATCCCTTGAAGATTGCGGATTCTACGTTCGTTGGCTGTTCGACCATCCCGAGCGCGCGAACGGCATGGACCTCGAAGTCGCCATCGGCCACATCGCCTATGCGGATCTTGCCGCGGCGTTCGAGAAGGTCACCGGGCATCCGGCGCGGTACATCGACACCGATCTCGACACGTACTGGAAAACCGGTCCCCTCAGCAGGGCCGCAGGTGCGCCCGCTGGGTACAACGCCGACCCGAACGACAAGAGCACCATGAACATCCGCGACAACTTCACGGGATTCTGGAACCTGTGGAAATACGGGGTCATCGACCGCGATTACCATCTGCTCGACGAGATTCACCCGAACCGGATCAGGACCGCCGAGGAGTGGTTGCGCAGAGAAGACCAGCTGGGACGGGCGCTGGGCAAGGGCGGCCTGTGGGAGCGGGTTCAACCGGAGAACCGGACTCCGATCCTCAAGATTGGTGAGGATCAACGGACAGGGAAATTGTAGGCCCGGCGTCTGAAAGGTGCACTGAGACATGGACTCTTCGAATTCAACTGGTCTTTTCGGGGCGGTCCGATGACCGAGACCCGGTTCGACGGCGTGCGGGTGCGCTACGACAGCGCCAAGAGCTACGACGAGCTGCTCGCCGCGCTGCTGGCCGACATCGGCGAGCGGCCCGTCCCCATCAACGACATCGCGGCGACCTCCGGCAGCTTTGAGGAGTACCGTGGGCGCGTCGAACCGCACGTCGGGCCAAGCGGATTCATGTTGTTCGGCGTGGTCGACCACGGGGCGTGGATCCCGAAGGCCGGCATCGACCGCAAGGCGATGCGCGTGATCCTAGGCAACCCGTTGATCGCGATCACGATGCTGCGCCACGACGTGACGGCGGGCCTGTTCGCCCCGGTCGAGCTGCTGATCGCCGACGAGGGCGCCGGCAGCAGCCTGACCTACGTCAAGCCGTCGTCGCTGATGCTCGTCGAGCCTAACCCCGAATTGCTCAGCGCCGCGGAGGAACTCGACGCCAAGCTGGCGGCACTCGCCGAAAAGGTGACCAGCGGCCCATGACGCAACTTGCTCAGCGCGGCCGTCGTTGCGGGAAATACTGTGGAGGCGCTGCAGACGATTGACGTCGGGAGATCCAGTCGGTAAGTAATCTTTCGCTGGGCACCGCAAGAACGCCCAAGAGTTCGAAACGCTGCCGTGGCGAAAGCACCGGCCATGGCATGTTGCATCCGCTCATCTGAGGCGCCCGCAGCACAGATACCGCACTCGACTCATTGGATCGCATAGTGGTCGTGGTTGCTGGGCTACACGAATAGGCGCGAGGAGAAGCAGTTATGAAAGCTTGGCTCTGGGATGGACATGCAGGGATAGATCATTTGACCCTGGCTGACGTGCCTGATCCGGTCCCGAACGAAGGTGAAGTGCTGATGCAAGTCCACTACGCGAGCTTGAATCCTGCCGACCGGATGATGGCAGAGAGGCGATACCCGTATCCGGTATACCCCCCAGCGCCGCACGTGCTGGGGCGGGACGGCGTCGGGGAAGTGATCAAAATTGGTAAGGGCGTCGAAGATGTGCAGGTGGGCGACCAGCGCGTTCTTCTGCGCAGTGATGTCGGACTTCTTCGCTGGGGCATGTTTGCCGAGCAAGTGTCGATACCGGCGGTTAACTTAGCGGAGATCCCCGCGGGTTGGACCAAAGAGCAGTCGTCGGGGGCCGCCGTCGTTTATCTATCGGCGTACCGCGCGCTCACCATGTGGGAACCGCTCAAGCCGAACTCAGTGGTCCTGGTCACCGGCGCATCAGGCGGGGTCGGAGTTGCGGCTGTGCAACTGGCGGCGGCGATGGGCCACACGGTCATAGCGCTTTCGCGCAGCGAGGAAAAGCAACGACGCCTCAAGGAACTCGGAGCGACGTTCACATTCAACCCCGAGGACCCGCAGTGGCGAGCTGGTGTAAGAAATGCCCTGAATGGAGGCGGGGTGAACCTGGCAGTCGACACGATCGGGGGCACGCTGCTTCCTGAAGTCATCGACACGATGGGCGATTCGGGAAGACTCAGCCTGGTGGGAGAACTTGGCGGCCCGGTGCCCAACTTTTACACGGGCACGCTGTTTTCGCGCTGGCTGCGAATTGGCGCAATGGCTCTCAGCTATTACACACCGGAGCAGCATCGCGCCGGCTGGCACGACCTCTTGGGCATCCTGGCCCGCTCCGGAGCTCGGCCACTGGTCGACCGTGTGTTTCCGTTCGAGAAGTTGCCGCAAGCCTTCGAACGCCTGGCTGACGGCCCGATGGGCAAAGTGGTGATCGAAGTGAAGTCCTGAGGCTCCATCACGTTGGCTTCGCCTTCACCGAACCCGATAACTAACGGCAGTGGGAAACGATGCGTTCGGCCCCCGTCTTACTCTTCTGGGCCAAGGACGTAGATGGGGAGCAGGTAAAGGGGATACATCCTTCTGCCGCTTGATAGTTACGATGCGACCGAATGTTGCGTCTTCCAGACGCGATGCCACGGGAATGTCGGCAAGCGGGCCGCCGTCGAAGAGCGCACCGTTGCCGTCACTGTTGGTATGTGCTTGGAGTTGCGATGACGACTTCGGTGACAAGCCCCCACTGATGCACCCGTGAGTGATGCTGAATCCGCCAGTCGTGATCCAGCAGGGCGCTCACGGTGATGGGGCGACACCCGCCCACAAGCTGTGGCGCAAGACGCCACAGGCCGGTCCAGGCCCGGCAGACGGCTCGTTCAAGCAGCTGGTCTCCGTAGCTGAGGCTGGCAAGGCAGAGCCTGCCGTCGGGTTTGAGGATTCGCTGCAGGTCGTCCAGGACTGCCCGTGCATAGTCTTCAGCCAGCAGGTCGAACACGAACGTGGACAGCACACGGTCCGCGGACCCGCCATCGGCGGGTAGCGGCAGTGAGCCGTCGACCAGCACCGCGCTGGCCCGTTTGGACCAGGCGGCGAGCCGACCGGTAGCTATGTTGATCATGACCGGGCTGATGTCGACCCCGAGGTAGTTGACGCCTGCAGGCAGAGTCTCCAGCAGACGCGCGGCCAACCGGCCTGTGCCGCAACCAAACTCGAAAATCGTCTGGCCTCCCGCCAGGGCTGCGTTGGCCACGAGACGGTCCGTGGTCGCGTCCTCGTAGAAGGCTTGCCAGTCCTGGATGCGTCCGATTCGGTTGTAGACCGCACGGGCCTGCTTCAGGGTAAGCGCCATGGGCGTCCTCCCGCCTCGCGGAGTTGCTCTGGCAGTGTTTCACGTCCTGAATCGCGATCGGCCACCCGCTCGGCGCTGTGGTGCCTGCATCAGGACCGCACCGGTCAACGCGCTCGAGCAGCGCGGCGGGCGGTATGGGCTGCAAACGGTATGCGAGGGCGGCGGCGTGCCCAGCGCGACAATGATCGAGTGGTTGGGCCAGACCGCCGCCCGCGATCCGGTTCGACGCGGTTGCATGATCCGCCTGGCACAGCCAGCGACGGAGCGGTGTGATCCAATGACCTTCGCCCCGTTTATGTTAGGAGTCACCCATGAGCGACGCCGACGCCGCATCGATCCGAGCCGCACGCAGCGACTGGATCGCCGAGCACCTCGACACGTATCTGACCTCCGGTGGCGCGCGGGGGCACATCATGGACGTGAGCGCGGTCGGGGGCCGGGTACTGACCACCCATTGCTTGATCAGGTGTGTGGGCCGCAGATCGGGCAAGAGCTATGTCAGGCCGTTGATCTACGGCAACGTCGGCGGCGAGATCGTAGTCGTCGCATCCAAGGGAGGCGCCGACACGCATCCGGAGTGGTACCTAAATGTCGTGCAGAGCAACACGATCGGCGTCCAGATCGCCACCCAAGCATTCGAGGCCACCTGGCGCGAGCCCGAAGCCGAGGAACGCCATCAGGTGTGGGCGTACATGTCTCACCTGTATCCGCCGTACCTCACCTATCAGCAGTCAACCAGCCGTCAGATCCCGCTGGTGATGTTGACGCCCGTGCGAGCGATCGACGTCTTTTCCGCGGAAGACTCCCGGTAGCCTTTGCTAGGCAACCGAACTCGAGAACTCAGAGCCAGCCGGTGCGGGCGGCGGCCACCGGCTCGGGCGGCGCCGGGGCCAAGTCGCCGTCGCGCACGCCGTCGAGCATCCGCTTCACCGCGGCGACGATGTCCGGGGCCGCCGCGGCCAGGCCGGCCTTGTCGGCTTCGGGAATCTCGTCGGGGTCGACGCCCGCCCGGGCCAGCACCGCGGCCGGGTCGGCCAGCTGATCGGCCAGCCAGGCAACCGGATCGGCGGACAGCTCGGGAACGAAATGCCGCCGGCCGGGTTCCCACCCGTCGAACCGGGGATGGTGATGCGCCCGGTCCAGCGTCCCGGGCGGGCTCTCGGTGGAGCCGAAGAGGTCCACCCGCCACACCGGGCGGTTGAAGCCGATCGGGACACCGGCGTAGATCGACCCCTGCGGCTCATCCCGGTCGACGAGGCGCAGCTCCAGTCTGACTCCCCGCTCCGGGGTTTCTTGACCTTTGTTGGGGTTCGGGTCGACGAAGAACATGTCCCCGACGACGACGCCCAGGGTTTCGAATCCAAACGCTGCGAGCATGTCTGCAAGCGTAGTCCCGGCCGTCGGACCGGGTTAAGCGCCGACCTTATTCGCCGCGCGGTCGGGAAGGACCACGTCGTAGTCCGCGAAGGCCACTGCCGTTGTGCGGTGCTGGTATTCGTGCACCAGCCCCGGCCAGTTGGTGGTGACCCGACCGGAGGCGACGCGGTACCAGGAATCGCAGGTAGTCCAGACGCCGGCGTCCAGGCGGGCCTGGACCTCCGCGTCGTAGACCTGCTCCACGGCGCGCCGCACCTCGAACGCGCGGGCCACGCCCCCGCGGGCCAGCTCCTCGACGATCTGGCGGATGTAACCGGCCTGCTGCTCCATCATCAAAATGATCGAGCTGCTGCCGAGATTGGTGTTGGGGCCGTAGATCAGGAACATGTTAGGGAAACCCGGCACGGCCATGCCGAGATGTGCCCGCGCTCCCTCCGCCCATTCGGACTGCAGGTCCCGCCCGTCGCGGCCGGTGATCGTCATCGGCGCGAGGAATTCGGTCGCCTTGAACCCGGTGCCGTAGATGATGGCGTCTACCTCGTGCACCCGGCCGTCGGCGGTGCGTACACCCGCGGGCGTCACCTCGGTGATCGCCCCGGTCTCGACGTCGACGTTGGCACTGGCCAGCGCCGGATACCAGTCGCTGCTGAACAGGACGCGCTTGCAGCCGATCGGGTAGTCGGGCGTGAGCTTGGCCCGCAAGACCGGATCTTTGATGTGGCGCTTGAGGTTTGCCGACGCGGCGACGCCGATCAGCCGGGCGAGCGGAGCCACCCTGGTCAGCGCGAGGCCGAAGAATTCCGAGATCTCCCAAATCAGGTTCCGCATCGCGGCCGCGAACCCGGGCACCGTCCGGAAGGCGGCGTGATGGGCGTGGGTGTAGGCACGATCCGGCTTCGGCAGCACATATGGGGCGGATCGCTGAAAGACGGTGACATGCTTGGCGGTCTCACGAACGCGCGGCACGAACTGGATCGCCGACGCGCCGGTGCCCAGGACGGCGACGCGCTTGCCGGCCAGGTCGACGTCATGGCGCCACTGCGCCGAATGGAACGAGGGGCCCGCGAACGTGTCGAGTCCCGGGATGTTCGGCAGCGCCGGCCGCGACAGCTGCCCGACCGCGGGCACCAACACATCGGCCTCGAACACATCGCCCGTCGAGGTCTCCACCCGCCAGGTGGCGGTGCCGTCGTCGTAGCAGGCCGAGGTGACCTCCACACCGGTGCGCACCACGTCGCGAAGGCCGAACCGGTCGGCGGTGTCGTGGATGTAGCCGAGGATGTCGGGCTGCTCGGCGTATCGCCGGCCCCAGTCGGTCTTCCGGGCGAAGGAGTAGGAGTACAGGTTCGACGGGACGTCGCAGGCGGCACCCGGGTAGGTGTTCTCCCGCCAGACGCCGCCGATGTCGTCGGCCTTCTCCAGCACCGTCACGTCGGCGAGGCCATCCCTGGACAGCTCGTAGGCGGCGGCGAGGCCGCCGAATCCGGCGCCGATCACCAGCACGCGAGGACGAGTCGAAGTCATGACTCCAACGCTAGGGGCGGGCTGCGGGTTGCGGGCAGCCGATTGCGGTCGGCAAATCCATGATTCCGGCCACGATCAGACGGCCTGGAGCCGGGCCCGCGGCGCCACCGACCGCTGATAGCGCGCGGGGGTGGTGCCCGTCCACCGCTTGAACGCGGCGATGAAGCTCGTCGCCTCGGCGTAGCCCAGCCGCAGCGCGACGTCCTCAACCGACAGTGCGCCGGTTGCCAACAGCTCCTCGGCGAGGACCCGGTGCACCTCCTCGACCAGATCGCGGAAGGTCGTGTTCTCCTCCGCCAGGCGCCGCCGCAGCGTCCGCTCGCTCATCGCCAGTTGCCGGGCGACGGCCGCGATCGTGTGGGGTTCGCCGTCGATCGACGCCAGGCGCTCGCGCACCATCCGAGCGACACCGGTGCGCTCCCGGCGGCGTTCCAACAAAGCTCGACACTGCTGCTCGCACATGGCCACCGTTATCTCACTGGCCCGGGGCAACGGGTTGTCCAGCAACGCGGCCGGCCAGCGCGCCACGTTGGCGGGTGAGTCGTAACGCGGTGTGACGCCGAATACCTTGCGGGCCAATGCGTCTCCCGATGCCGGCGCCGGGCTCGCGAACTCGATCGAGGTGAATGGGACTGGGCGGCCCAGCATCTCCGCCATGACCCGGGCGATGGCCGCCAGGTCGCGCCGCACCAAAAACTCCGCCACCGGACCGGTCAGGTCGGGCAGGTCGAGCCGCATCGCCACCACCGGCCCGTCAAGGGTGACGGTCGGCAGGCAGAAGCCGTAGCTCAGCTCGTAGAACCGGGCCGCGAACCGGACGGCGTCACCCAGCGTCGAACTGGTCAGGCAGGCGAATCCGAAGATGCCCAGCGATCCGACGTGATAGCCGCCGCCCACCCGAACCCCGAGGTCGGCCGGGTCCCCGAGCAGGTTCACCAGGTTCGTCACGACCGCCAGCTCCTGGCGCCCGACGATCATCCGGTTGTGGTCGTGCAGGTCGGCCTGCGACAGGCCGCTTCCCTCGAGCAGGTCCGCCACGGCAAGGCCGTTCTCGCAACCGAACTCGGTCATCAACGCAACGCTGGCCGTGCTACGCGGGAAATCCCAGTGCGAAACCTGCGATCCGACGAACACCTGCACGTGTCCCAGTATGGCGAACGGCGGCGCCGCCGCGTTCGATGCGAAGAGCGCTAGGCCGCCAGGTCGTCCGCGCCGCCGACCGCGCGCTGCGCATCCCGCTGCGCGCGCTTGGCGCGCCGCCAGCCACGCACGGTCGCGATGGCGGTCTTCAGCCCGCGCCGCCGGCCCGTCTCCGGGTCGATGCCCGCGAAACCGGGCTCCAACTCGGCGAACATGCGCTCGCTGCGGGTTTCCGGAGCGTTGTCGGCGTCATCGCGCAGGTAGGAGTCCGGCAGCGAAAGCTTGGCGAGCGTGCGCCAGGTCTTGCCGTACTGCACGAGGAACGAGCCGGTGGTGTAGGGCAGGTCGTACTTGTCGCAGATCTCGCGCACCCGCACCGCGATCTCCGCGTACCGGTTACTCGGCAGGTCCGGGAACAGGTGGTGCTCGATCTGGTGGCACAGGTTGCCGCTCATGAACCGCAGCGCGGGGCCGGCCTCGAAGTTGGCACTGCCCAGCATCTGGCGCAGGTACCACTGCCCCTTGGTCTCGCCGATCATGTCGGTCTTGGTGAATTTCTCTGCGCCGTCGGGGAAATGGCCGCAGAAGATGACGGCGTTGGCCCACACGTTGCGGATCACGTTGGCGACCGCGTTGGCCTTCAACGTGGAGCGGTACGTCGCGCCGGGCGACAGCGCGGTCAGCGCCGGGAACGCGACATAGTCCTTGACCACCTGGCGGCCCGCCTTGGCCAGGAACTCGTCCACCCGCTGGCGCGCGTCGTCGGAATCCATCCGCTTCTTGGCGATCTTCCCGAGCTCGACGTGCTGCAGGCCGACGCCCCACTCGAAGAGGAGGGCAAGCATGGTGTTGTAGAACAGGTTCAACATGTTGAAGCGCTTCCAGCGCTGGTCGCGGGTGACGCGCAGCAGGCCGTAGCCGACGTCGTCGTCCATCCCGAGGATGTTCGTGTACTTGTGGTGCACGAAGTTGTGGGTGTAGCGCCAGTGCTTCGACGACCCGCTCATGTCCCACTCCCACGTCGAGGAGTGGATCTCCGGGTCGTTCATCCAGTCCCACTGGCCGTGCATGACGTTGTGGCCGATCTCCATGTTCTCGATGATCTTGGCCACGCCCAGCGTTACCGTCCCCGCCCACCAGGCCGAGCGGCGGGAACCGGCGGCCAGCAGCAGCCGGCCGGACACTTCCAGCGCCCGCTGGGCCGCGATGGTGCGGCGGATGTAGCGGGCATCCCGCGCGCCGCGCGAGTCTTCAACGTCCTGGCGGATCGCGTCCAGCTCAACGGCCAGGTTTTCAATGTCGGCGTCCGTCAGATGGGCGAATACGTCGATGTCGGTGATCGCCATCGTTCCTTCTCCCTGCGGTCGATTTTGTCCGTCCTAGACCAGGTCCAGACCTACGCTATCGTAACCTACGAATCCGTAGGTTACCAGTGAGTAGCCTTTAGATGTCGAGCACGCAGTCGCCGGAAGCGGCCGAGATGCAGGTCTGAATCCGGGTGCCCGGATCGTGCTCCGCGCCGGTGCGCAGGTCACGGACGTGCCCCTCCACCAGACCGACCACGCACGACTGACATATACCCATTCGGCAGCCGAACGGCATCTGCACGCCGGCGCCCTCCCCCGCGTCCATCAACGACGTGGCGGCGTCGGCGGCGACGGCGCGATCGCTGCGGGCGAAGGTCACCGTCCCACCGGCACCGGCCGGCGCGGCCTTAGACACCGCGAACCGCTCGAGGTGCAGCCGGTCGCCGATGCCCGCCGCCGACCAGATCTTTTCGGCCTGGGTCAGCATGCCTTCCGGGCCGCAGGCCCAGGTGTGTCGTTCGCGCCAGTCCGGTACCTCGTGGTCGAGCCGGGCGAGGTCGAGACGGCCCTGGGTACGGGTCTCCCGCAGTAGTAGGCGATAGCCCGGATGGTCGGCCGCCAGCGCGGCCAACTCGGCCCGAAACATCACGTCGGATTCGGTGGGTGCCGAATGGACGTGCGCGATGTCGCCGATCTGGTTGCGGCGCAACAGTGTTCGCAGCATGGACATCACCGGCGTGATTCCGGATCCGGCGGTGAGGAACAAGATTGATGACGGCGCCGGGTCGGGCAGCACGAAGTTGCCCTGCGGGGCGGCCAGCCGGACGATGGTCCCCCGCTCCACACCCGCCACCAGGTGCGACGACAGAAATCCTTCGGGCATCGCCTTCACCGTGATGGTCACCGTGCGTGCCGAGCCGGATCCGGACGTCGCGGCGGGGCTGGACGTGAGCGAATACGACCGCCAGCGCCAGCGTCCGTCCATCAGCAGGCCGATCCCGATGTACTGGCCCGGCTGGTAGTCGAAGTTGAAGCCCCACCCCGGCTTGATCACCAGGGTCGCGGAATCCTCCGTCTCGCGGCGCACCTCGAGGATGCGGCCCCGCACTTCCCGCGCCGACCACAGCGGGTTGGCCAGATGGAGGTAGTCGTCGGGCAACAGCGGCGTCGTGATGCGGGCGGCCAGCTTGCGCACTGCGTGCCAACCGGGGTGCCGGTCGGCGCCCGCGACGACTGGCCGCTTGGTCTCGACGACGTTGCCCGTGATCGATGGGTTACGTCTGCCCAGGGGAGGCTCCTGCTCACTACGCGGTGTCTTGCTTGTGTTGACCATTGTGGTCGATTCGGTGGGCCTCACGAAACCTACGGTACCGTAACCTACGGTTGCGTAGCCAGCTCTCGGTGGCCGCGATCACATCACCTTTGCCCCTACAGCAGCTCGAGCAGGAACGGCAGCTCCTGGTTGGCGTACCACGCCAAGTCGTGGTCTTGCGCGTCGCCGACGATCAGTTCGGCGTCCTCGTCGCCGAGGTCGGCGGCGTCGATGGCCTCAATCGCCTTCTTCACGGCTGGCTCGGCATCCGCGTTGTCGACGTACGCGGCGATCACGTCCTCCAGCGCGACGGGCCCGGCGAGTCTCACCACCGCGTCGTCGAGATCGGGACGGCAGCTGACGTCGCCGACCTCGGCGACCAGCACCGCGCGCCGCGGCGGCAGGGATCCGGCCGCCCCTTCGGGTTCGGTGTCGGCCAGCAGCCGCAGCGACGCCAGCGCCGCCTCGCGCAGGGCGACCTCGGCGAGTTCGTCGTCGTCGCCCTCGGCGTACGCCTCGCGCAACGTCGGAGTCAGGGCGAACGCGGTGCCGTTGACGGGCCGCAACGAGCCGTCGGCGACGAGCCCCTGCAACATGGCCAGCGTGGCCGGAATGTAGACCTGGATGGCTCAGTCCCCGATCAGCGTGGCCACGTAGTCGTCGACATACGTCGCCAGGTCGCGCGGCGGGCGCCGGTAACTCACGGCAGGGAGCGGAAGTTTCGGCAGTTTGATCTTCGGCCGCTCCACTTCGTGGTAGTCGATCGTGGACAACAAATGGGCCATCATGTTCAGCCGCGCGTGCTTCTTGATATCCGATTCCACCACATACCAAGGGCTGAACGAGGTATCGGTGTGCACCATCATCTCGTCCTTGGCCCGCGAATATTCTTCCCATCGGTAGACCGATTGCAGGTCCATGGTGGACAGTTTCCATTGCCGCACAGGGTCATTCAGCCGCGCCCTGAACCGGCGCAGCTGTTCGGCCTCGGAAACCGAGAACCAATACTTGCGGAGCAGGATCCCCTCATCGATCAGCAACTGCTCGAAGATGGGCGTCTGCCGCAAGAACAACACGTACTCCTGCGGCGTGCAGAATCCCATCACCTTCTCGACACCGGCGCGGTTGTACCACGACCGATCGAACAGCACGATCTCCCCTTTGGCGGGCAAATGGGCGATATAGCGCTGGTAGTACCACTGTCCGCGCTCCCGCTCCGTCGGCGCGGGCAGTGCCGCGATGCGGACGGCCCGTGGGTTCAGGTATTCGGTGATCCGCTTGATGGTTCCGCCCTTACCCGCTCCGTCGCGGCCTTCAAAGATGACCACTACGCGGGCGCCGGTGTTCCGCACCCACTCCTGCAACGTGACGAATTCGGTTTGCAGGCGGAACAATTCAGCTCGATATACCTCGTCGGGGACCTTCCGCACAGGCGGCGAAGCCGATTTCTTTGTGTGCGCCTTCGCAGACTCGCCGTCTTTGGTCCCGATGCTCATATCAACGGATGATAGTTCCAGGCAGCAAGGTTCACCTCCGACTACGGGCGGGAAGCTTCCAGCAATTCCTCGAGCGCTTGGTTCAACAGGCCCGGCAGCAGGTCGACGTCGCTCATCGCTTCGCGGTCGGCATTGATGCCGAAGTACAGCATGCCGTTATACGACGTCACGCTGATGGCCAGCGCCTGGTTGTGCAACAGCGGTGGGACGGCGTAGGTCTCCAGCAACTTGGTGCCGGCGATGTACATCTGCGACTGTGCCCCGGGCGCGTTGGTGATCAGCAGGTTGAACGTCCGCCTGGAAAAGCTGGGGAAGCTGGTGGCCACCCGAATACCCATGGCGTGCAGCGTGGGTGGCGCAAATCCCGACAGCGTGACGATGGTCCTGGCGTCCACCAGGCGCGCGGCCGTCGGGTTCGATTCGGTGGCATGCGCGATCTGCGACAGCCGCACCACCGCGTTCGGCTCCCCCACCGGCAGGTCGACCAGAAACGGCGTCACCTGGCTGATGGCCTGACCGGGGCCGGTCGCATCGAGCTGACCGTCGGCGTAGATGGGCAGCGGCGCCATGGCCCGCACCGTCGCGGTCGCCGACACAGCCACCCCGCGTGACATCAGCCAGCTGCCCAGGGCGCCGGCGATCACCGCGAGCACCACGTCGTTGACGTCGCAGTCGTACCGGGCGCGCACGGTGCGGTAGTCGTCGAGGTTGCCGCATGCGACCGTGAAGCGCCGGTGGCGCGACACGGTGGCATTGAGCGGGCTGCTGGGTGCGGTGCCGCGCGCCACGGTGCGCGCGAAATCGAGGACCCGGCGGCCGGCGGCGAGCAGTTCGCCATGGTTGGTCGCCAGGCCGCCGATGGCCGAACCGACGGCCTGCAGCTGGGTGCCCGGCCCCACGAACCAGTCGCCGATGGCCCCGAAGATCAGCCGCGCGCCACCCGGGTCGCGTTCCGGCACCCAAATGTCTTCGGGGAAGGACGGCGGGCGCTTGGTGCGATCGGCGATGACGTGGTTGATCTCGAGCGCCGTCATGCCGTTGATGAGGGCTTGATGCGACTTGGTGTAGAGGGCGACGCGGTTCTTGGACAGGCCCTCGACCAGATACATCTCCCACAGCGGCCGCGACTTGTCCAGCGGCCGGGCGGCCAGCCGGGCGATCAGCTCGTGCAGTTGTTCGTCGCTGCCCGGGGAGGGCAGGGCGGAGCGCCGGACGTGATAGGTGATGTCGAAGTCGCCGTCGTCGACCCAGACGGGCCGGGCCGATCCCACCCGCACCTCCCGGACCCTTTGCCGATAGCGCGGAATTTGCGGCAGCCGCCGCTCGATGGTGGCCAGCAGCGTCTCGTAGCTCAATCCGGCGCGCGGTCGGCGCAGGATCGACAGTGATCCGACGTACATCGGGGTGGCCGTGTTTTCCAGCCGAAAAAACGCCGCGTCCGATGGGGACAGCCGGGTCACCATAGGGCGCAGTCCTCCTCACCGAATCATTGCCCTGTTGCTGAAGGAGATGTTGCGCCCACGGTAATCGTCCGGCGGGGCAGCGTCCGAGCGCGGGTACGCGCGGGCCCGAGTTGTGCCATGATGACCACTGCCTGCCACTCTCCAGCGGGCTCCCGGTTCGACCGAAGAGTTGGAGAGTGCGCGTTGAACATCAGTCCTGTCGCGGGTCCACCCGGCGCGTTCGCCGTCCTACCCGTCGTCGACTACGAGCCCCCGGCACAAGACGTACCACGAAGCGTCGCTTCCTGCCTGTCGTCGTCGCGCGCACCGTTGCGCAGGCGCAGCGCCCACCCACCGCATCGCCCCTGCCCGCCCGGCAGGCAGCCGGCCGAAGAGCCGCGCACCGCGACATCGGGGCCGACGCGGCAGGCCGCGATATTCGCCGACGCGGCGCTGCGCCGGGTGCTGGAGGTCATCGACCGCCGCCGCCCCGCCGCCCAGCTGCGCCCGTTGCTGACGCCAAGCCTGGTGGATTCCGTCGTCTCGATGGGCCAGGCGGTCGCCGGTCAGCAGGGCGCGGCGGTGCTTCGGCGGCTGCGCCTGCAGCCGGCCGGTCGGGACCCCGAGGCCGCGGCCGAGGTTTCCGGCTCGTATAGCCGCGGCAACCGGATCCACGCCATCGCCTGCCGCATCGAGCGGGTGTCCGCCGGCGCCGGCGCGCGCTGGCTGGTGGTGGCCTTGCACATCGGTTGATCGCGAGGTCAGTGCGGGGCCCCGGCAGTCGGTACCAGCGGGCCGCCCGTGTAGCGGGTCAGCACCGGCCCGACGATCGCCATGATGAACACGTACGCCGTCGCCAGCGCGGCGACCGCGGGGATCGACGTGCCCGCCAAGCCGATGATGATCAGCGAGAACTCTCCCCTGGCGACCAGCGCGGTGCCCGCGCGCAGTTGCCCGCGCCGCGCGACTCCGTCGCGCCGGGCGGCGAAGATCCCGGTGGCCACCTTGGTCGCCGCGGTCACCGCGGCGAGGATCAGCGCCGCGGGAAGCATCGGGATCAGCGCGTGCGGATCGACCGAGAAGCCGATAGCAAGGAAGAAGATGGCGGCGAACAGATCCCGCAGCGGCCCCAGCACCCGGCGCGCTCGGTCCGCCGTTTCCCCGGTCAGCGTCAGCCCCACCAGGAACGCGCCGACCGCGGCCGACGCATGCAGGGATTCGGCCAGCGCCGCCACGATCAACGTGATGCCCAGCACCCGCAGCAGCAGCTGTTCGGAGTCGGGGTGCTCGACCAGCCGGCCGACATGGTGGCCCCAGCGGTAGGACGCGGCGAACGCCGCCAACAGCGCGGCCACCGCCACCACCATGCCGACGACGGCGTGCAACCAGCCGCCCTCGGATGCCAGGACGGCGAACAGCGGCAGGTAGGCCGCCATCGCGAAGTCCTCGAGGACCAGCACGGAGAGCACCGCCGGCGTCTCCCGGTTACCGAGCCGGTGCAAGTCCTCCAGCAGCCGCGCGATGACACCCGAGGAGGAGATGTAGGTGACGCCGGCCAGGCACAGGATTGCCACGCCGTCCAATCCCAGCAGCCAGCCGGCGATCGCGCCGGGCGCCGCGTTGAGGACGATGTCGACCCCCGCCGACGGCAGGTGGTGGCGCAGGCTGGCGGCGAACTCGGCCGCGGAGAATTCCAGGCCCAGGGTGAGCAGGAGCAGCACGACGCCGATGGGCGCGCTCGTGGTGATGAACTGGCCGCCGGCATCCAGCGGCAGAATCCCGCCCTTACCCAGCGACAGGCCCGCCAGCAGGTACACCGGGATCGGAGACAAGGCGAATCGGCGTGCGATGGCGCCCACTACGGCCAGCGTGGCCAGGAGGGCGCCGAGTTGTAACAGCAGCGCCCACGAAACCTGCACCGGCTCAGCCCTTGTCGATGATCTGTTCGACGCCGGCGATGCCGTCCTGGGTGCCGATGACGATCAAAACATCTCGGGCATAGAGCATTTCGGCCGGACCCGGCGAGGCGAGCACTTCCTCGTTACGCACGATCGCGACGATGGAGGCGCCGGTGCGGGTGCGGGCGTGGGTGTCGCCCAAGGGATGGCCCACAAAGGGGCTATCGGCCAGGATGTGGACCTGCCCCGTCTCGAGTCCGGGTATTTCGCGGGCCAGCTCGGTGAACCGCTCCGCGATGCGCGGTGCCCCCAGGATCTGGGCCACCGCCTCGGCCTCTTCGTCACTGAGGTGCAGGAGCGGCCGGGCCTCGTCCGGGTCCTCCCGGGCATAGACGACGACCTCGAAATCGCCGCTCCGCCGCGCAATGATGCCGATGCGGTCGCCTTTGTGATCAGTGAATTCGTAGCGAAGGCCGACGCCCGGCAGCAGCACCTCCTTGACATCCATCCGTCAATCCTGACAGGTCGGCCGCAGGCGCCGCACCCGATCGCCGAGCTGCTAACGAATTACAAAGATTCAGCCCTGCCGGGCAATGCTCGTGGCCTGGCGGCGCGGAATCGGCAGCAGCATCGACACCTCGCGGCGGTACTCGCGGTACGGGTGGCCGAGAGACGCGACCAGGTCACGCTCTTCGAGCTGCGTGGCGATCAGGATGTAGGTCGTCATGCCGATCGAGAACAGCAGGTGCCCCGCCGTCATGGCCGGCGCCGCCCAGAACGCGATGAGCATCCCGAGCATCAGGGGGTGACGCACCACGCGGTAGAGCAGTCGTACGCGGAATTCCACGCTGGTGTAAGGCTTTTGGCGCGACGCCAGATATACCTGCCGGAGCCCGAACAAATCGAAATGGTTGATCAGGAACGTCGCCAGCAGCGCAATCGCCCAGCCGAGCCAGAACAGCGCCCACAGCACCGCGCGGGCCGCCGGCATCCGCACATCCCAGATGACCGTTGGCATCGTTCGCCACTGCCAGTACAGCAGGGCCAGCACCACACTCGACAGCAGCACGTAGGTGCTGCGCTCGATCGACGAAGGCACAAACCGCGCCCACCATCGCTTGAACGCGGGCCGGGCCATCACGCTGTGCTGGACGCCGAACAAGACGACCAACGCCACGTTGATCGGTATCGCCGCGGCGACGGGCGCCGCGAGCCCATGGTCGACGCTTCGGGGCACCACGAGGTTGCCCACGAAACCAATGAGATACAGAAAGGCCGCGAGGAAGAGCAGGTACGCCGCGGCGCCGTAACCAAGCGTCAAGTATCGCTTCATGGGGTTAAGTGTCCGCCGGCCAGGCACGTTCGGATATAGGTCGTTTGCCTCATCTTCGGCGAGCCGGGCCCTAGGCATTTTTGACTAGTCCGTTGCGCAGCGCGTACGTGCTGGGGCCTCAAATTTTCCGGCACCCGCCGAGCGTGAAGCCAGCCGCACACTCGGCGCCGAACGTGAAGCCAGCCGCACACTCGCGAAAAGGTGGGGGCTAGCGCCGTTTCACCGATTTGGGCGGCTTGGCGCCGCGGCCCTGCCGGCGGGCGGCTTCCCGCCGCTCGCGCCGGCTCGCCCCGCCGGGAACCCCGGCCGGGGCCTTCCCGTCGCCACCGTTGCGCTGCACCTGCGCCGAGCCGTCCTCCGACGGGCCGGAGTAGGTCATGGCCGGCGCCTCGTTGTCAATGCCCTTGGCGCGCAACTGAGTTGGGGGCTCTTCCCGCGCGGGCGGGGCGGCCTCGCCCTGGTCTGCGGCGGTTGCGAGATCCTTGAGCCCCTCGGGCGTTTCCACCGGCGCGACCTGCGGGGACGGCACCGCCTCGACGGTGACGTTGAACAGGAAGCCGACCGACTCCTCTTTCATGCCGTCGAGCATTGCCATGAACATGTCGTAGCCCTCGCGCTGGTACTCCACCAGCGGGTCGCGCTGCGCCATCGCGCGCAGCCCGATGCCCTCCTTGAGGTAGTCCATCTCGTAGAGGTGCTCGCGCCACTTGCGGTCGATGACGTTGAGCAGCACGTTGCGCTCCAGCTGCCGCATCGCGCCCTCGCCCGCGAGCTCTTCGAGCTCGGCTTCCCTTGTGGCATAAGCACGTTCGGCGTCTTTGAGCAGCTCGTCGAGCAACTCCTCGCGGGTGAGGTCGTCGCGCTCGGAGTCACCGTCCAGGCGCATCAACGTCTCGTGCTCGATGCCGACCGGGTACAGCGTCTTGAGCGCCGTCCACAACGCCTCCAGGTCCCAATCCTCGGCGTAGCCCTCGGCCGTCGCGCCGTTGACGTACGCGGTGACCACGTCGCGGACCATGCCCAGCGCCTGATCCTTGACGTTCTCGCCTTCCAGGATGCGGCGACGCTCGGCGTAGATGACCTTCCGCTGCTGGTTCATCACCTCGTCGTACTTGAGGACGTTCTTTCTGACCTCGAAGTTCTGCTGCTCGACCTGCGTCTGCGCGCTCTTGATCGCCCGGGTGACCATCTTGGCCTCGATCGGCACGTCGTCGGGCAGGTTCAGCCGGTTCAGCATCGCCTCCAGCGCGGCTCCGTTGAACCGGCGCATGAGCTCGTCGCCCAGCGACAGGTAGAAGCGCGACTCACCCGGGTCACCCTGCCGGCCGGAGCGGCCGCGCAGCTGGTTGTCGATGCGTCGCGACTCGTGACGCTCGGTGCCCAGCACGTACAGACCGCCAGCCTCGACCACCTCGGCGGCCTCCTTGCCGGCCTCCTCCTTGACCAGCGGCAGCTCCTCGTGCCAGGCCGCCTCGTACTCGTCGGGCGTCTCGACCGGATCGAGGCCACGCTCGCGCAGCCGCAGGTCGGTGAGGAAGTCGACGTTGCCGCCCAGCACGATGTCGGTGCCTCGGCCGGCCATGTTGGTGGCCACCGTGACCCCGCCGCGGCGGCCCGCCACGGCGATGATGGTCGCCTCCTGCTCGTGGTATTTGGCGTTGAGCACGTTGTGCGGGACGCGGCGCTTCTGGAACTGCCGCGACAGGTATTCCGAGCGCTCGACGCTGGTGGTACCGATCAGGACGGGCTGGCCCTTCTCGTAACGCTCGGCGACGTCGTCGACCACCGCGATGTACTTGGCTTCCTCGGTCTTGTAGATGAGGTCGGAGCAGTCGGTGCGGACCATCGGCTTGTTTGTCGGGATGGGCACCACGCCCAGCTTGTAGATCTCGTGCAGCTCGGCCGCCTCGGTCTGGGCGGTACCGGTCATGCCGGCGAGCTTGTCGTAGAGCCGGAAGTAGTTCTGCAGCGTGATGGTGGCCAGCGTCTGGTTCTCGGCCTTGATCTCGACGTGCTCCTTGGCCTCGATCGCCTGGTGCATGCCCTCGTTGTAGCGGCGGCCATAGAGCACGCGGCCGGTGAACTCGTCGACGATGAGCACCTCGCCGTCGCGGACGATGTAGTCCTTGTCGCGGTTGAACAGCTCCTTGGCCTTCAGCGCATTGTTGAGGTAACTGACCAGCGGTGAGTTGGCGGCCTCGTAAAGGTTGTCGATGCCGAGCTGGTCCTCGACGAACTCGACGCCCAGCTCGTGCACGCCGACGGTGCGTTTGCGCAGGTCCACCTCGTAGTGGACGTCCTTTTCCATCAGCGGCGCCAGCCGGGCGAACTCGAGATACCAGTTGGAGGCCCCGTCGGCGGGCCCGGAGATGATCAGCGGGGTGCGGGCCTCGTCGATCAGGATGGAGTCGACCTCGTCGACGATGGCGAAGTTGTGCCCGCGCTGCACCAGGTCGTCGAGCGAGTGCGCCATGTTGTCGCGCAGGTAGTCGAAGCCGAACTCGTTGTTGGTGCCGTAGGTGATGTCGGCGGCGTAGGCCACGCGGCGCTCGTCCGGCGTCATCTGGGCGAGAATCACGCCGACGTCCAGGCCGAGGAAGCGGTGCACACGGCCCATCCACTCGCTGTCGCGTTTGGCCAGGTAGTCGTTGACCGTGACGACGTGCACGCCCTTGCCGCCGATCCCGTTGAGGTAGGCCGGCAACACCGAGGTCAGGGTCTTGCCCTCACCGGTCTTCATCTCGGCGACGTTGCCGAAGTGCAGCGCCGCGGCGCCCATCACCTGGACGTCGAACGGGCGCTGGTCGAGCACCCGCCAGGCCGCCTCGCGGGCCACCGCGAACGCCTCGGGCAGCAGGTCGTCGAGGCTTTCACCGTCGGCGTGCCGCTTCTTGAACTCGTCGGTCTTGGCCCGCAGCTCCGCGTCGGTCAGCTTTTCGACCTCGTCGGACAAGGTGTTGACGTAGTCAGACACCCGCTTGAGACGCTTGAGCATGCGACCTTCGCCAAGGCGCAGCAACTTCGACAGCACAGCTATGTCCCCTGTTGGTAGGAGTCTCTTCTCTTAAGCGACTCCCATGGTAGGTGACAACCCCCCAAAGGCCGTCGTAGCGGCGATCGCAAGCGCGGCACCGCCGGGCGCTGCGGGCCGCCGCCCGAAGGCCCCGTCAGGAAAGCCTGATCAGCCCGTAGTCGTAGGCGTGCCGGCGGTAGACCACGCACGGCCGTTCGGTCTGCTTGTCGTGGAACAAGAAGAAGTCGTGCCCGACGAGCTCCATCTCGTAGAGCGCGTCGTCGACCGTCATCGGCGTGGCCGGGTGCTCCTTTGTCCGCACGATCCGCCCTGGCTCGTGGCCGGCGTCGGCGCCGTCATGGTCGACGGCTGGCTCCGGCATGCGTTCCTGCCGCGGCGGCGGGACGACCGCCGTGGCGGCGGCCAGCGACACCGGCGTCTTGTCGCCGTAGTGGACCTTGCGGCGGTCCTTGACGCGACGCAGCCGGTTCTCCAGTTTGTCCACCGCGGACTCGAACGCCGCATAGAAGCTGTCGGCGCAGGCCTCCGCCCGGCTGACCGGCCCGCGGCCGCGGGCGGTGATCTCCACGCGTTGACACGATTTGCGCTGGCGCCGGTTCGGCGCGTGTTTGAGCTCGACATCGAAGAGATAGATGGAGCGATCGAACCGCTCGAGGCGGGCAAGTTTCTGGGAGACGTACAGCCGGTAGTGGTCGGGAATTTCTACATTGCGGCCCTTGAAAACGACTTCGGCAGTGGTCGTCGGTTGAGGTTGGCCGTCGGTTTGCGTCGGCGGTTGGTCGAGAATCTGACCGGAATCCACGGATAGCCTTGACATACGTGACAACTCGTTTCTCTTTCACGTCGCACGCGCCCTGCGTGCCCGGCTTGCTAACGACGCGCCGACGAGGTGGGAGAGCGGTCCTTAGGAGAAGTCACCGCCGCAGAGTGCTCGCCGATGCAAGGTGTCGAATACTCACCCCTTCCCGCGAGTGGGGGTCTCAACTTTGGGAATGTCGCGACCAGTGAGGCAGACCAGTGAGTTGGTTAACGTTGTTCTCGACGTTAGCTCTTGTTCGCCTCGCCATGCCACTAATTTCGCTGAGCTGTTGCGAGTTCTTCACATCCGCTTGGCGACCGCACAGCCTCACGCGACAGCGACCGCCAACACGGCGGTCGCCCGGACGCCCGCGGCGTCCAGCACTCGCACCGACTCGCGGGCCGTCGCCCCGGTGGTGACGATGTCGTCGACGATCAAAACCTCGGTTCGCGGCGGTGTTCCGCGCAGCACCACCCGCCCCGTGACATTGCGCTCGCGGGCGGTGATGCCCAGGCCCACCGAGTCGCGAACCAGGGCCCGCATCCGCAATGCCGGGGTGACGGCGATGCCCGGGTGGCGGCCCACCGCGGTGCGCGCCAGCCGGGTGACCGGGTCGCCGCCGCGCCGGCGCGCCGCCGAACGACGCGTCAGCGCCGGCACGACGGTCAGCGGGGTCTCGACGATTCCCCACGACAGCAGCCGGTGCACGCCGGTGGCCAGCGCGACCGCCAACGGCCCGACGAGATCGACGCGGCCCTGCTCCTTGAGGGCCAGGATCGCTTGCCGGCGCGCGCCGGCGTAGCGCCCGAGGGCGAACACCGGCACCTGCGGGTCGATCCGGGGGTTCACCACGTGCGGTTGGTCGGCGGCCACCGACAGCTCCCGCGCGCACGCGTCACACCATCGGGCCGACGGCGCCCCGCAGCCGCCGCACTGCAGCGGCAGGATGAGGTCGAGCATGGGGCCAGTGTCGCGGGCGGGACCGACAAGGCCTTGGCCGTCTCAGCCCGGCAGCACCGGCGCCGCGCCGAACAACGTCAAACCCGGCACCTCCGACCAGCCCTGCTGGCTTTCGGCCGCCGAGGCCGAATACTGCAGCACCCCTTGGGGTGCGCCGACGTAGACCGTGGACGGGTTGGCCGCGACCGTGATCACCGGCATCTGCAGACCCCGGGCGGGCGCGTCCGAGTTCACCCCGTCGAGGTTGACGTACGACACCGGATGGCTGGCGTCGGTCCGGGTCACCACGATGTCGTCGCCGGTTCGCCAGGACAGCGACACCACCGAGTTGCCCAGCCCGAAGCCGAGCCGCCGCGGGTAGGTCAGCGCGTACTGGCCGGCCTGCGTCTGCTCGACGCTGGCCAGGATCACCTGGCCGCCGATCACCATCGCGGCGCGCGTGCTGTCGCGGGACAGCTGCAGGTCGGTGATCGGCCCCGGGAACCGGGTGGACACCGCGACGGAATCGACCGGGATGCGGGCGGGTTGCCCCGACGCCGGCTCCTGGATCGCGCGCAGCACGTTGTTGCCGTCCACCACCACCCAGACCGCGTCGTCCAACGACCAACTCGGCCGCGACAGGCTGTGCCCGTCGGCGGACTGGACCGCTTCGCCGCCGAGGTCACCGATCCACAGCGACGCCGCCTCGTCCGGGGCGCCGCGGTGCAGCGTGACGACGGACGCCACCTGCCGCCCGCTGCGCGACAGTGCGGCCCCGGTCTGATCCCCCATCCGCCCGAAGGCCCCCGGCACGTTGCTGATGCGCTGTCCGTCCAGGCCGACCAGCGAGCCGTTCACCAGGGCATGCAGCCCGGCGCCCGCGCCGTCCGCCACGCCCGGGTCGGTGGCGGCGACGTCGGAGGTCGTCCACCCCTCGGCGAACCGGTCGTCCAGCGGCGCACCGTCGGCGTTGATGACGTAGGGACCCCGGATATCGGCCCTGGCGAGCGTCCAAATGATCTGCGCGGCAAGCAGTTGCCGGCTGTGCGGATCGGTGGTGGACAGCTTCTCCAGATCGATGCGCGCGCCGCCGTAGCCGCGCCCGATCCCGTTCTTGCCGCCGTCGGCGCGGGTCACCGGTCCGCGCAGCCGGAGCGGTGGGGCGAGCAGGTTGCGGACCGTGTGAGCCATCTCCGGCCGCGGCCCCGCGATCATCTTGGACACCAGCTCGGTGGCCAACTGATCGTGGTCGGCGACCGCGACGTAGCGCGGATCGGGGACCACGGTCTTGCCGGTGGGGTCGGCGAAGTACAGGGTGTTGCGCTTGTAGGTGGACTGAAACTGCTGCCAGTCCAGGAAGACCCCGTTGGGCAGGCGGTCGATCCGCCACCCGCCCGAGGTCTTGACCAACTCGATCGGGCCCGGGTCGGGCAGTACCCCCTCGGCGGTTTCGAACACCCCCATGTCCGACAGCGATCCCAGGATGTCCGCCCGCATGGTCGCCGAAACACGTTCGGCGGCACGGGTTTCCACGAACACCACGTGGTCGATCAGCAGCGCGCTACCGGCGTCGTCCCACGCGTTGGACGCCGACTGGGTGAGGAATTGCCGGGCCGCCAGATGCCGGTTCGCGGGATCGGCTGTGGCCTTGAGGAATTCGCGCAGCAACACATCGGGGTCCATGCCCGGCGTCGGCTTGGGCAGATTCGACGGGGCCGGCCGTTCGACGGTGCCGATGGCTTGAGGCGCCGACGAGCTGGGCACCCCCGCGCAGCCGCCCAGCAGCAGCGCCACCAGCAACAACCCGAGCAGGCGCCGCATCACCCGCTCCTCTCGGCGTGTTCACGTTGGCGCGAGCGGTCTTTCGCGGTTGGCGGGCCCGCCGGATTCGCGCCGGCGGTCGGCGGAATGGGCTTCATGGGCAGCGGGCTGGTGGTGACCTTGTGGCCGCGAACCAGCGGAAGTGTGAGCCGGAAGCACGAGCCCTCGCCCGGCTCGCCCCAGGCCTCCAGCCGGCCCTGGTGCAGGCGCGCATCCTCCACGCTGATCGCGAGGCCAAGGCCGGTGCCGCCGGACCGGCGCACCCGCGACGGGTCGGCGCGCCAGAACCGGCTGAACACCAGCTTCTCCTCGCCGGGCCGCAGCCCCACCCCGTAGTCGCGGACGGTGACGGCGACGGTGTCCTCGTCGGCGCCCATCCGGATCTGCACGGGCTTGTGTTCGGCGTGGTCGATGGCGTTGGCGATCAGGTTGCGCAGGATCCGCTCCACCCGCCGGGTGTCGACCTCGGCGATCACCTCCTGGTCGGGCAGGTCGACGAGCAGCTCGATGCCGGCCTCTTCGGCCAGGTGGCCCACGTTGCTCAGCGCGCTTTGCACGGTGATGCGCAGATCCACTGCCTCGACGGACAACTCGGCCACACCCGCGTCGTGCCGGGAGATTTCCAGCAGGTCGTTGAGCAGCGACTCGAACCGGTCCAGCTCGTTCACCATCAGCTCGGTGGACCGCGCCAGCGTGGGGTCGAGGTCGGCGCTGTGGTCATAGATGAGGTCGGCGGCCATCCGCACGGTGGTCAGCGGGGTGCGCAGTTCGTGGCTGACGTCGGAGGTGAACCGGCGCTGCAGGTTGCCGAACTCCTCGAGTTGGGTGATCTGGCGCGACAGGCTCTCGGCCATGTCGTTGAACGACACCGCCAGCCGGGCCATGTCGTCTTCGCCGCGCACCGGCATCCGTTCGGACAGGTGCCCCTCGGCGAAGCGTTCGGCGATCCGCGACGCCGACCGCACCGGCACCACCACCTGGCGCGAGACCAGCAGCGCGATCCCGGCGAGCAGCACCAGCAGGACGGCGCCGCCGGTGATCATGGTGCCGCGCACCAGCGTGATGGTGGCCTGCTCGTTCTTCAACGGGAAGATCAGGTACAGCTCCAAGTTGGCAACCTGGGACGACGCGGGCGTGCCCATGACCAGCGCCGGACCGGAAAAGCCGTCGGTGTGCACGGTGGCGTACTGGTACGACGCCTGCCCGGCCTTGACGAAGCCGCGCAGGGAATTCGGCACCTGGTCGACGGGCCCGGCCGTGGTCGCCGCGCGCGGCCCGTCGCCCGGCACGATCAGCACCGCGTCGAACGCTCCGGCCAACCCGGCGCCCGACGCGGGGTCGGTCTTGGAAGTCAACGTGTTGCGGGCCAGCTGCAGGCTGCTGTCCAGCGAGCGCGTCTCCTCGCCGCTAACGATCCCGCCGACGGTGGTGCGCGCGCGCTCGATCTGTTCGATGCCGGCCTTGACTTTGACGTCGAGAACCCGGTTGGTGACCTGGCTGGTCAACACGAAGCCGAGCGCCAGGATCACCGCCAGGGACAACCCGAGCGTCAGCGCCACGACACGCAGCTGCAACGACCGGCGCCACGCAACGGCAACGGCTCGACTCACCGCACCCACGCCGCGAGTCATGGGGCCGGAGCGCCCCCAACGGCTCCGAGTGCGTCGCCGGGAGCCCCAGATCAATGACGGCGCTCCTCAGCATCGCTCCGTTCTGCATCGTCTCCGATGCGGATCACGGAGGTCCGGCCTTGTAACCCACTCCTCGAACGGTCAATACCACGGTCGGGTTCTCAGGGTCTTTCTCAACCTTGGCCCGCAGACGCTGGACATGCACGTTCACCAAGCGGGTGTCCGCTGGGTGACGGTAGCCCCACACCTGTTCGAGCAGCACATCACGAGTAAACACCTGCCGCGGTTTGCGCGCCAACGCGACCAGCAGGTCGAATTCCAGCGGCGTGAGGGAAATCTGCTCGCCGTTGCGGGTCACCTTGTGCGCCGGCACGTCGATCTCGACGTCGGCGATGGACAGCATCTCGGCCGGCTCGTCGTCATTGCGCCGCAGCCGCGCGCGCACCCGGGCCACCAGCTCCTTGGGCTTGAACGGCTTCATGATGTAGTCGTCGGCGCCCGACTCGAGGCCGAGGACCACGTCGACGGTGTCGGTCTTGGCGGTGAGCATCACGATCGGCACGCCCGAATCGGAGCGCAGCACGCGACAGACGTCGATGCCGTTCATGCCCGGCAGCATCAGGTCCAACAACACCAGATCGGGGCGCAGTTCGCGCACCGCAGTCAGGGCCTGGGTGCCGTCACCGATGACCGCGGTGTCGAAACCCTCCCCACGCAACACGATGGTGAGCATCTCGGCGAGCGAAGCGTCGTCATCGACGACTAAGATCCTTTGCCTCATGGAGTCCATGGTGTCACCAGATCAGGACAAACCCGGCGCGCCACACGGGTGTTTCTTGCGCCGAGCCGCAAAAATGGATGCAAATTCGGTCAAATTCCGGTGCTCGACGCCCCCGGCGTGCCCTCCCGGGCGGTTGCGGGGACCTCTTTGGCGCCGATGAGGGTCGCGGCCAGCCGGTCCGGATCGACCTGCGCGTCGGCGACCAGCCAGGGTCCGCCCCAGCCCGCGGCGGCCAGCTCGGCGTAGACCGCGCCCGTGCGCAGCTGCAGTTCGTGGTCGCGTTCGTAGCTGTCGCGCGCCCGGCCAGGGTCGGACTCCGCCCGGCTGCGGGCGCGCTGCCCGGCCAGCTCGGCCGGCACCGCCAGCAGCACCTGCCAGTCGGGGGCGGGCAGCCCGAGCCGCCGGTACTCCAGCTCGAGCACCCAGGCGGCCGCCGCCCCGCCCGCGTCCTCGTGCAGGCGCGCGGCGCTGTAGGCCGCGTTGGATGCGACGTAGCGATCCATGATGACCACGTCGTGGTCGCGGCGCAGGGCCTCGATGTCCTCCACGGCGCCCGCCCGGTCGAGGGCGAACAGCAACGCCATCGCATATACCGATGACGCGAGATCACCGTGCTGGCCGTGCAGGGCCTCGGCCGCGACGTCGGCGGTGACCGATTTCCCGTAGCGCGGGAACGCCACGATCGCCACCGACTTCCCAGCCGCCTCGAAGGCTCTGCGAAGTCCGTCGGACAGCGTCCGCTTGCCCGCGCCGTCGACCCCTTCGATCGCGATCAGCACGGCGCCGAGCCTATCGGGCCGACGAGCGTGAAGTTACTTTCACACTCGGTGCCGAACGTGAAACTAGTTTCACGTTCGGCAGAGCGACCCGGCTCAGTAGCGGTAGTGGTCGGCCTTGTAGGGGCCGTCAACGTCGACGCCGATGTACTCGGCCTGCTCCTTGGTGAGCTTGGTCAGCTTGCCGCCGAGCGCCTCGACGTGGATGCGGGCCACCTTCTCGTCGAGGTGCTTGGGCAGCCGGTAGACCTCGTTGTCGTATTCGTCGTTCTTGGTCCACAGCTCGATCTGGGCGATCACCTGGTTGGAGAAGCTGTTGCTCATCACAAACGACGGGTGGCCGGTGGCGTTACCCAGGTTCAGCAGCCGCCCCTCGGACAGCAGGATGATCGACTTGCCGCTGTCCTTGAACGTCCACACGTCGACCTGCGGCCGGATGTTCGTCTTGGTCGCGCCCGAGCGCTCCAGTTGGGCGACCTGGATCTCGTTGTCGAAGTGCCCGATGTTGCCCAGCACCGCATAGTCTTTCATCGCCTTCATGTGCTCGAGGGTGATGATGTCCTTGTTACCGGTGGCGGTGATGACGATGTCCGCCTGGCCGATCGCGTCCTCGACCGTCTCGACGTCGTAGCCCTCCATCAGGGCCTGCAGGGCGTTGATCGGGTCGATCTCGGTGACGACGACGCGCGCCCCCTGGCCCTTGACCGACTCGGCGCAGCCCTTGCCCACGTCGCCGTAGCCGCAGACCAGCACCTTCTTGCCGCCGATGAGCACGTCGGTGCCGCGGTTGATCCCGTCGATCAGGGAGTGCCGGCAGCCGTACTTGTTGTCGAACTTGGACTTGGTCACCGAGTCGTTGACGTTGATCGCCGGGAACGCCAGGTCACCGGCCGCGGCGAACTGGTACAGGCGCAGCACGCCGGTGGTGGTCTCCTCGGTGACACCCTTGACCGACTCGGAGATCTTGGTCCACTTGTCCTTGTCGGTCTCGAAGCGCTTGCGCAGCAGCTCCAGGAAGACCTTCCACTCGGTGGGGTCGTCGTCCTCCGCCGGGGGCACCACGCCGGCCTTCTCGTACTGCGCGCCGCGCAGCACCAGCATGGTGGCGTCGCCGCCGTCGTCGAGGATCATGTTGGCCGGCTCGTCCGGCCAGGTGAGCATCTGCTCGGCCGCCCACCAGTACTCCTCCAGCGTCTCGCCCTTCCAGGCGAACACCGGGACGCCCTTGGGCTCCTCGGGTGTGCCGTGCGGGCCGACGACCACCGCGGCGGCGGCGTGGTCCTGGGTGGAGAAGATGTTGCACGACGCCCACCGGACCTGCGCGCCCAGCGAGACGAGGGTCTCGATGAGGACCGCGGTCTGCACGGTCATGTGCAGCGAGCCCGAGACCCGCGCCCCCTTGAGCGGTTGCACTTCGGCGTACTCGCGGCGCAGCGACATCAGACCCGGCATCTCCTGCTCGGAGAGCTCGATGTCCCGGCGACCATAGTCCGCCAACGACAGGTCGGCGACCTTGAAATCGATGCCGTTGCGGACGTCGGCGGTCAGCGAACTTTCGGTCGTCGTCATAAATCTCATTCCTTCTGCGGCTTAGGGTCCAAGAGGATTACTTAGCTTAGGTATGCGCTCTTGCGCCACTGTAGTCGGCGGCCGCGGGGGCAGCAGGCGTCAGGGCACGTTGACGACGCCGTGACGTTCCGCGAACGGCGTCATCAGCCGGGCCAGGTCCGCCGCGACGTCGTGGTCGGCCTCGGGCGGCATCGACACGTAGCTCATCGCCAGCCGCACGATGGCGCGCGCGAGCACGCCGGCGTCCTCGTCACTGGTGGCCACCCAGCTTTGGGTGAATGCCGCACTCAGCCGTTCCGACGCCCGCGTGATGATGGGTCCGCTGTCGGTGGTGATGATCTGCAGCAGGTCCGGCTTGGCGACACCGGTCAGCAGGGAGATCACCAGCGGGTCGGCCGCCGACTCCGCGAAGAAGGCGCGAAAGCCCTGCAGGAACGCTTCATAGATGTTGCCGACGTTGGCCTCGATCGCGGCCCCGACCGCGTCGACGAGGCGATCGGCCAGGCGCAGGGCGTAACCCTGCGCCAGGCCCTGCCGCGACCCGAACTCGTTGTAGATGGTCTGCCGGCTGATGCCCGCGGCGCGGGCCACGTCCGACAGCGTGATGGCGGACCAGTCGCGGGTCCCCAGCAACTCGCGCATGGCGTCCAGCACCGAGTCGCGCAGCAGGACGCGCGACGCCTCGGGGTACGGCATCCGCTTCACAGGCGCGACAATAGCTGCTTTCGCGACCGTTTCCGCTTCTTCAACCGTGTTCGTGGCGATCACGAACGGGCGATCTCCACCATCTCGAAGTCGGATTTCGCGGCGCCGCAATCCGGGCAGCTCCAGTCCTCCGGGATGTCGTCCCAGCGGGTTCCGGGCGCGATGCCGTCTTCCGGCCAGCCCTTGGCCTCGTCGTACTCGAACCCGCACTGCACGCAGATGAAGAGCTTGTAGTCGGTCACTGATTCACTCCTATCTCCTGGAAGTCGGCCTTCTCGCGCACCGCGCAATCGGGGCAGCACCAGTCGTCGGGGATGTCGCTGAAGGGCGTGCCCGCCGGAAAGCCTTCCCGCGGGGCGCCTTTCGCTTCGTCGTAGATGTAGTCGCAACCCGGGCAGCGGTAGGCGATCATGCGCGCACCCCGTAGCGCGCCAGCACCCGCTCGCGCATCCGCGGGTGGATGTTGACCTTGCTGATGTCGCCGTCGTAGTGCTCCAGCACCCGGTGGTCCATCACCTTGCGCCACAGCGGCGGGATGTAGGTCAGCGAGATCATCGACGCGTACCCGCTCGGCAGGTTGGGCGCCCCCTCCATGCTGCGCAGCGTCTGGTAGCGGCGCGTGGGGTTGGCGTGGTGATCGCTGTGCCGTTGCAGGTGGTACAGGAACAGGTTGGTGACGACGTGGTCGGAGTTCCAGCTGTGCACCGGCGCGCAACGCTCGTAGCGACCGTTGGCGTTCTTCTGCCGCAGCAGCCCGTAGTGCTCGAGATAGTTGACGGCCTCGAGCAGGCTGAAGCCGAAGACGGCCTGGATGATCACGAACGGGATGAGCGCCGGGCCGAAGACCGCGATCAGCACTCCCCACAACACGATCGACAGCAGCCAGGCGTTGAGCACGTCGTTGGACAGATACGTCACCGGGTTCCACGGGTTCTTGTCTTGCCGGCGCAGGCGCTGGGCCTCCAGCCGCAGCGACGAGCGCAGGCTGCCGAAGACGCTGCGCGGCAAGAACTCCCAGAAGGTCTCTCCGAAGCGGGCCGACGCCGGGTCTTCCGGCGTGGACACCCGCACGTGGTGGCCGCGGTTGTGCTCGATGTAGAAGTGGCCGTAGCAGGTCTGCGCCAGGGTGATCTTGGACAGCCACCGCTCCAGCGCATCCTTCTTATGGCCCATCTCGTGGGCGGTGTTGATGCCCACGCCGCCGAGGACGCCGACCGACAGCGCCACGCCCAGCTTGCCCGCCCAGCCCAGCGCGCCGTCGTAGCCCAGCCAGCTCAGGTTCGAAGCGGTGAACAGGTAGGCGCCGAAGACCACGCTGAGGTACTGGAACGGGATGAAGATATAGGTGCAGTAGCGGTAGTACTTGTCGTTCTCCAGCTGCTCCATCACCTCGTCGGGCGGATTCTGCCCGTCGGGCCCGAAACGCAGGTCCAGGATCGGCAGCAGGACGTACACCAGGATCGGACCGATCCACAGCAGCGCCTGGGAGCCGGTCTGCCAGCCGAGTCGGTTCATCCCCCAGACCAGCGGCAGCACCACGAACAACGCAGTCGGCGCGATCAGCCCCATCAGCCAGAGGCGCCGCTTCTTGTCGCGCCAGACGGGCGGGTCGGCCGCTTCGGGCGTCACCTGCGGTTCGAATGTGGTCATATGCCAAACCTCCTTGTGAGTCACACCACGTGGGAGATTGACAATATCGCCATATGCGTCTCGTGTCTAGACACAAGACGTCATTTTGTAAAGCTGACCGTTTAGGGCACGGCGCCGGGCTCGGCACCCGCCGGCGCTTCGACGCCCTCCGACTCGCGGCGGCCCTGCACCGAATGCCGGTATCCGTAGCCGGCGTAGATCGCGGTTCCCACCACCAGCCAGACGCCGAACCGCACCCAGGTCAGCGCGGTGAGGTTGACCATCAGCCACACGCACGCGCAGATCGAGGCGATCGGCAGGGCCGGAACCCAGGGGGCCCGGAAGCCGCGCTCCAAGTCGGGGCGGGTGCGGCGCAGCACCATGACGCCGGCCGAGACCAGGATGAACGCGAACAACGTTCCGACGTTGACCATCTCCTCGAGCTTGGCGATCGGGAACACCGACGCCGTGACGGCCACCACCAGCGCGACGAGCACGGTGATCCGCACCGGGGTGCCGCGCGAGCCGGTCTTCGCCAGCTGACGCGGCAACAGCCCGTCGCGCGCCATCGCGAACAGCACCCGGCACTGGCCGAGCATCAACACCATCACCACGGTGGTCAGTCCGGCCAGCGCCCCGATCGCGATGATCTTGCTGGCCCAGTGGATTCCGTTCGCCGTGAACGCCGTGGCCAGATTCGCCGGCTTGTGGCCGGGGACGGTCTTGAGCTGGGTGTAGGAGACCATCCCGGACAGCACCACCGAGACGGCCACGTAGAGCACGGTCACGATCGCCAGCGACGCGAGGATCCCCCGCGGAACGTCGCGCTGGGGCCGCTTGGTCTCCTCGGCCATGGTCGCGACGATGTCGAACCCGATGAACGCGAAGAACACAATCGATGCGCCCGCCAGCACGCCGTACCAGCCGTAGTGGCTGCTGTGCGCCCCGGTGAGCAGCGACAGCACCGACTGGTTGACGCCCGAGGCCTCGTGCCCGGCTTCGGGCTTGGGAATGAACGGCGAAAAGTTGGAGGACTTGATGTAGAAGGCGCCGACCACCACGACCAACAGCACCACCGAGACCTTGATGCCGGTGATGATCGCGGAGAACCTCGACGACAGCTTGGTCCCCAGGGCGATCAGGGTGGCCACCCCCGCGACGATGAGCAGCGCGCCCCAGTCCAGATCGAAAGACCCGAGGCTGCTTGTGCCGCCGGCGAATCCGAACACATTGCCCAGGTAGCTCGACCAGCCCTTCGCCACCACCGCCGCGCCGATCGACAGCTCCAGCAGCAAATTCCAGCCGATGATCCAGGCCAGGAACTCCCCGAACGTGGCATACGAGAAGGTGTAGGCGCTGCCCGCGACGGGCAGCGTCGAGGCGAACTCGGCGTAGCACAGGGCCGCCAGCGCGCAGGTGACCGCGGCGATGATGAACGAAATCCAGATCGCGGGGCCGGTGATGTCGCCGGTCGTCGACGCGGTCACCGTGAAGATCCCGGCGCCGATCACCACGGCGACCCCGAAAACGACCAGGTCGAACCAGGTCAGTTCCTTGCGTAGCCGGGTGTCTGGCTCGTCGGTGTCGGCGATCGATTGTTCTACCGACTTCATGCGCCATCGGTTGGCCATCCGCCGCCCTTTCCCATTCACTGGGACCCATTGGTCCGTGACAGTACTGGGTACTCTGCCGAGATGCCGGACACCAAAGCAAACACCAGGGACCATGCGGTGGTCATCGGGGGCAGCATCGCCGGCCTGTGCGCCGCACGGGTGCTCTCGGATACGTATTCGCGCGTCACCGTCTACGAACGCGACGACTTGCCGAGCACACCGACGAACCGGGCGACGGTCCCCCAGGACCGGCACCTACACATGCTGATGGCCCGCGGCGCAATGGAGTTCGAGAGCCTGTTCCCCGGGCTGCTGGAAGACATGGTGGCCGCCGGCGTGCCGATTCTGGAGAACAGGCCCGACTGCATCCACCTCGGCGCCGCGGGCCACGTGCTCGGGACGGCGCACACCCTGCGCGACGAATTCACCGCCTACGTGCCCAGCCGCCCGCACCTGGAGTGGCAGTTGCGCAAACGAGTCCAGAACACGGACAACGTCACAATGGCGCGCCGCTCCGTGACCGAACCGCGGTTCGATCCGGCGCGCCAGCGGGTGACCGGGGTGGTGCTGGATCCCGCCGACGGCGGCGAACCGGAATTCGTCGGGGCCGACCTAGTCGTCGACGCGGCCGGGCGGGGCACCCGGCTGCCGGTGTGGCTGGAGCAGTGGGGGTACGAGCGCCCCAGGGAAGACCTGCTCGACATCGGCATCTACTACGCCACCCAGCAGTTCCGCATCCCCGAAGGCCTGATCGCCGAGAAGGTGGTGGTCGCCGGCGCCTCACACGACAAGTCGCTGGGGCTGGGCATGCTGTGTTACGAGGACGGGACCTGGGTGCTGACCACCTTCGGGGTGGCCAACGTCAAGCCGCCGCAGACCTTTCCCGAGATGCTGGAACTGGCCGAAGAGCTGGTCCCGGCGCATGTCAACGCGGCGCTGAAGCAGGCCGACCCCATCGGGGAGCCCGCGTTCCACGCCTTCCCGGCCAGCAAGTGGCGCCGCTACGACAAGCTGGACCGCTTGCCGGCGGGCATCATCCCTTTCGGCGACGCCGTCGCCAGCTTCAACCCCACCTTCGGGCAGGGCATGACAATGACCTCGCTGCAGGCCGGTCACCTACGCCGCGCCCTGCAGTTGCCGGACGACGAGGTGGCCGTCGCATTGAACCGAGCGACGGCCAAGAGCACGTTTCCGGTGTGGACGATGAACGCCATCGGCGACGTCACTTTCCACCACGCCGGCACCAAGGGGCCCATCCCCTGGTGGTGGCGGCCCTCCGGTGCGCTGTTCGACCAGTTCCTGGGGGCCGCGGAAACCGATCCGGTTCTGGCGGAATGGTTTTTGCGCCGCTTCTCGCTGCTCGACAGCCTCTACATGGTTCCGCCGCCGCGCATCGTCGGACGCACCATCGCGCACAACCTGCGGCTGTGGCTGGGCGAGCGCCGTCAGGCCGCGAAGGACCGGCGGGCCGTTACAGCCCTACAGTCGCCCTGAACAGCTTGGTGGGCTCGCGCGCGACCAGCCGGATCGGGGCGTCGTCGGCCGCCACCCAGGCGGCCATCCCCCGCTGCAGGGTCAGCGACCCGGACTTGCCGTGCACGGTCGTGCAGCCCTCGGCGCACAGCAGGATCTGCGGACCCTCGTGGCTGCACGAGGCGTCGACCTCGTGGCCCAGATAGTCGCCGTCGAGTTCGAGCAGCGCGACCGCGAACTCGTCGGCCGGGGTCTCGTAGATCAGGCCGAAGCCCTCGCGGCGGATGTGGGGCCGCACCTGGGCCTCGGTGGTCGGCGTGAAGTTCAGCACCCGCAGCAGCTCGGGGACGTCGACGTGCTTGGGGGTCAGGCCGCCGCGTAACACGTTGTCGGAGTTGGCCATGACCTCGACGGCGAAGCCCCGCAGGTAGGTGTGCAGGCTGCCGGCCGACACGAAGATCGCCTCGCCCGGGGCCAGGGTGATGCGGTTCAGCAACAAGGCCGCCAGCACCCCGGCGTCGCCCGGATAGCGTTCCCCGAGCTCCAGCACCGTCTTGACCTCCCCGGCGAATTCCGTTGCGCCGGAGCTGATGTACTGGATGGCACCGTCCAACACGGCCGGCACCAGCACGTCGATGTCGGGCTGCGGTGCGGTGATCCAGGTGGTGAACAGCGCGCGCAGGCCGTCGGCGTCGGACTGGTCGCTGAGCAAGTCGATGAAGGGGTCGAGGTCGGAGACGGCCAGGGCCCGCAGCAGCTCGACGGTGCGGGAGGCCTGCCGGAATCCGGCCAGCGCCTCGAACGGCTGCAGCGCCACCAGCAGCTCGGGTTTGTGCGAGGTGTCGCGGTAGTTGCGCACCGGGGAGGACAGCGGAATGCCCAGCCGCTCCTCACGCAGGTAACCCTCGGCCGCCTGCGCCGCGCTCGGGTGGGCCTGCAGGGACAGCGGCTCGTCGGCCGCGAGGACCTTCACCAGAAACGGCAACACGTCACCGAACCGGGCGCGCGCCCCGGGGCCGAGCTGCCCTTCCGGGTCGGCGACCAGCGCGTCGAGCAAGGACACCTCGCCCGCGTCGGTTTCCAGCCAGGCCGGGTCGCCCGGGTGCGCGCCGAACCAGAGCTCGGCCTCAGGATGAGCGGCCGGAACCGCACGCCCGGTGAACTCCGCTATGGCGGTACGCGATCCCCAGGCGTAGGTCCTCAAGGCTCCGCGAAGCAGTTCCACTGTTCTATCTATCCCCGCACCAGCCGCGCGTAAACCGCGGCCATCTCCAGTCGAACGGCCAATACTGCCAGTTGCTGCTCTGCGCTGATGGCGCCACCCAACGCCGGCGCGACCGTCGAGCCCGCCGAGCCGCCGGGCCCGTCCGGCACATCTTCGGCGGCGATCAGATACACGTCGTCAAGCCCGGCGGTCCGGGCCGCCACGACCGGTTGTTCGGCGGACAAGGTGAGCGCCAGCACCAGCGGGCGCGCGGGCAGCGGCCCGTCGATCTGTTCGTCGTGGAACAGCGCTTCGGCGGGGTCCCGGAAGCCGCCGGACACCCCGGCGCGAAGCGCGACTACCGCATCCGACAATCCGGTGGCGCCGACCACCTGGTGGGCGATCCGCAGCAGGACCGAACTGCCATGCCGGGCCAGCGCCAGCGTCGCGGCGCAGTCGCCGGCCAGCGCCACCTGTCGGTCGGCGATGCGCGCCGCAATCGTCTTGGCCGGGTTGGTGAACAGTTCGCGGGCCGCGCTGTTGCGCAGCGCCTCGGCGTCCAACTGGTCGGCCAGCGCGCCCAGGTCGATGCCGGGTCGCTGGTCCACGCTTTGCATCACGGCCAGGCCGGCGGCCAGGTAGCGGCACAACCCGAACTCGTCCGGGAGCGGAAGCCGCGGCGCCAGCACCGCCGCCCGGCCGGCCGTGGCATCCCGCAACGGACCCTCGTAGGGCGAAACGACGACGACCCGCGCCCCGCGGCGTGCCCCGGTCGCGGCGGCGGTGACCAGCGCCGGGTCGCCGGGGTCGTCGCCCGCGACGATCAACACATCGAGCGGGCCGATCCACGGCGGAACCTCGGCCGTCTGCACGATCGGCTCGGACGCCGCACCGCCCACCGTCGCGACCACCATGGCGCCGGCGGTTTCGGCGGCCCCGCGACCGGCGACCCAGATCAGGCTGCGCGGTCGGTCGTCGGCCCGTAGCGCATCCAGCGCGCCCTCGTCGACGGCGGCGGCAACCGCGCGCACCTGCGCGCCGGCCGACGACGCCGAGCGCAGCAGGCCATCCCGGTCGGCGGCCAGCAGGCCCTCGGTGTCCTCCAGATCGATCGCCCGGACCGCGCTCACGGCGCGGCCCCGGCGGGCGCCGACTGCGCGTGGATCTGCCCACTGATCTGGGCGACCACCGCGTCGACGTCCTCGGTGCTGCGCGCCTCCACGTTGAGCCGCAGCAACGGCTCGGTGTTGGAGCTGCGCAGGTTGAACCAGCTGCCGTCGCCCAGGTCGACCGTCACCCCGTCCACGTGGTCGATGGAGTGGATCCGGCTGCCGAAGGACTTCAGCACCGCCTCCGTGCACAGCGCGGCGTCGGCCACCGTGAAGTTGATCTCGCCGGAGGATTCGTAGCGCTGGTAGTCGGCGGTCAACTCCGACAGCGGCCGGTCCTGCTCGCCGAGGGCGGCCAGCACATGCAACGCGGCGAGCATTCCGGAGTCCGCACCCCAGAAGTCGCGGAAGTAATAGTGCGCCGAGTGTTCGCCGCCGAAGATGGCGCCGGTGTCGGCCATCATCGCCTTGATATAGGAGTGCCCGACGCGCGAGCGCAGCGGCGTGCCGCCGCGTTCGGTGACCAGCTCGGGCACCGCCCGCGACGTGATCACGTTGTGGATGATGGTGGCGCCGATCTCGCGCCCCAGCTCGCGGGCGGCCACCAGGCTGGTCACCGTCGAGGGCGACACGCCCCGGCCGCGTTCGTCGACGACGAAGCAGCGGTCGGCGTCCCCGTCGAAGGCCAGCCCGATATCGGCCCCGCTGTCGCGGACGTAGGCCTGCAGGTCGACCAGGTTGGCCGGGTGCAGCGGGTTGGCCTCGTGATTGGGAAACGAGCCGTCAAGCTCGAAGTACAACGGCAACAAGGTGATTGAGCCGATCGCGCCGAGCACCGCGGGCGCGGTGAGGCCGGCCATGCCGTTGCCGGCGTCCACTGCCACTCGCAAGGGACGTAGCCCCGCGGTGTTCACCAGCGAACGCAGGAACGTCGCGTAGTCCTCCAGCACGTCGCGATCGGTGACGGTTCCTGGTGGTCCGTCATAGCGCTCGACCCCGGCGATCACATCCTCGCTGATGATGCGCAGGCCGCTGTCGGCGCCGACCGGCTTGGCTGCCGCGCGGCACAGCTTGATGCCGTTGTAGGCCGCCGGGTTGTGGCTGGCGGTGAACATCGCGCCCGGACAGTCAAGCGACCCGGAGGCGAAGTACAGCTGGTCGGTGGAGGACAAACCGATCCGCACCACGTCCAGGCCCTGGCCCGTCACGCCGGATGCGAATGCCGCGGCCAGCGCGGGCGAGCTGTCGCGCATGTCGTGGCCGATCACCACCTGCCGGGCACCCTCGCCGCGCATCAGCTTGGCGAAGGCCGCCCCCAAAGCGGTGACCAGCGGCTCGTCCAGCTCTTCGCCGACCAGCCCGCGTACGTCATAAGCCTTGACGACGCGGTGCACGGTCGCGGCGAGCCGAGACATGCCGGGGCCTCCTGACGCGTTGAAAGGGTTTGTTCCTTCGCCTGTTGGCCGTCAGCCTATCGGCCCCCGGGAAACACCGACCGTAGCGGTGCGCGGGGAATGCGCGCGACGCCGGAACGGCTAGTCACTGGGGTCGGGCAACACCCGAAGATGCCCGCGGCGCCGGCCGGATCGATGCTCGGGCGGCGCGAGCACACTGCTGCTGGGCGCGGTGGCCTGCGACCCGCCGTGGTGAATGTGTGGGTCGGCGAAACCGTTCACCGGCGTTGCGGCGTACGGCACGCCGCGATCGCCACCCTCGCGCACCGCGTCGGCCAGGGCGACCAGGTCGTCCTCGTCGGGGTGGGTGGGCTCAGAAACGAGGGGGCCGGCGTGGCGCACCAGATCCCACCCGCGGGGCGCGGTGATCCGGCCGGCATGGCCGACGCACAGGTCCCAGGAATGCGGTTCCCGCGCGGTCGCCAACGGGCCGACGACTGCCGTCGAGTCCGAGTAGACGAACGTCAGGGTCGCCACGGCGTAGTGCGGGCACCCGGGCCGGCAACAGCGACGGGGAACGTTCACGCCGAAAGGCTATCGTGCGGAAACGCCGTCGAAGCGCCGGACACGCGCAACCGGCCGACCCCCGATGTGCAACCGTTACCATCGGCGCGTGGGCGATTCGCGCAGCTCCCCGCACAGGGATCGGTCTCAGGGCCGATTCGCTTCCCATCGGTCCTCCCGGCGGGGCCGCGATGTGCGCGGCCCGCTGCTGCCGCCGACGGTGCCCGGGTGGCGCAGCCGGGCCGAGCGATTCGACATGGCGGTGCTGGAGGCCTACGAACCCATCGAGCGGAATTGGCAGGCCCGCCTGGCCGACCTCGACGTGGCGGTCGACGAGATTCCGCGGATCGCGGCCAAGGATCCCGACAGCGTGCAGTGGCCGCCCGAGGTGATCGCCGACGGGCCGATCCCGCTGGCGCGATTGATCCCGGCCGGCGTCGACGTCCGCGGCAACGCCACGCGGGCACGAATTGTCTTGTTCCGCAAGCCAATTGAGCGACGGGCTAAGGACACCGTCGAACTTGGTGATTTACTGCACGAAATCTTGGTGGCCCAGGTGGCCATCTACCTCGATGTAGAGCCGTCGGTCATCGACCCGACGATCGACGACGAATGACGTTGTGGCGCGGCGTCAGATGATGCCGCGCTTGAGGCGACGGCGCTCGCGCTCGGAGAGCCCGCCCCAAATACCGAAGCGCTCGTCATGCTCCAGGGCGTACTCCAGGCACTCGTGGCGTACCTCGCACCCCAGGCAGATCTTCTTCGCCTCGCGGGTGGAGCCGCCCTTCTCCGGGAAGAACGCCTCGGGATCCGTTTGGGCGCAAAGCGCCCGGTCCTGCCATTGGTCAGCGACGGGCGCCAGCATCGGCTCGGGCTCGAATGCGACTGGCGCATCAGGAACCACGGTCAGGTGCGGCCGAACGGTTGGGACCGGCGCTGAGACAATAGGGGTGTGCGGCGTGCTCGCCATGACTCCTCGAAGATGTTCGTAAGACATACGGTCGTCCGCCTCCTCAGTTTGATTGGGAGAGTGAGTGGTTCCCACTTTTCTGATGTGTACCGACAATTCGAACAAGTGATCGAATCTCGGTCTGCGACACCGGAACCGGCCGGCCAACCGGGAAATGACACTGTTGTGATTAGACACGGGTTAATCTGCCGGGTCAAGCATTACGGCGCATTTCCATACCATCTCGTGACCGAATTACGGCGTTTCCGTTGTTTTGCGCATTCGGCGTGTCGATCACACCGCGCGCGACTACGCTTAAGGGCCGCGTAACGGCCCCGCCACCGCACAGTCGTCGGGCAGTACTGTCGTCCACGTGAAGGTCACCGTTCTGGTCGGTGGGGTTGGCGGCGCCCGCTTCCTGCTGGGGATTCAACAGTTGCTCGGGCTGGGACAGTTCGAAACGCAACAGCACCCAGACGCGGGAAGCGGCAACCACGAACTTAATGCAATCGTCAACATCGGCGACGACGCCTGGATTCATGGACTGCGGGTCTGCCCGGATCTGGACACCTGCATGTACACCTTAGGTGGAGGGGTAGACCCGGAGCGAGGGTGGGGTCACCGCGACGAAACCTGGCACGCCAAAGAGGAATTGGCGCGCTACGGCGTGCAGCCGGATTGGTTCGGCCTCGGCGACCGGGATATCGCCACCCATCTGGTGCGCACCCAGATGCTGGGCGCCGGCTACCCGCTCTCGCAGATCACCTCGGCGCTGTGCGATCGCTGGCAACCCGGCGCCCGACTGCTGCCGGCGAGCGACGACCGCTGCGAGACGCATGTGGTGATCACCGATCCGGACGACGGCACCCGGCGGGCGATTCACTTCCAGGAGTGGTGGGTGCGCTACCGCGCCGGCGTGCCCACGCACAGCTTCGCGTTCGTCGGCGCCGAAAAGGCCACCGCCACAAGTGATGCTGTCGCGGCCATCGCCGACGCCGACGTCATCCTGCTGGCGCCGTCCAACCCGGTGGTGAGCGTCGGCGCCATCCTGGCCGTCCCCGGCATCCGGGCGGCGTTGCGCTCGGCGACCGCCCCGGTCGTCGGCTACTCGCCCATCATCGGTGGAAAACCATTGCGCGGCATGGCCGATGCGTGCCTGTCGGTGATCGGGGTGGAGTCCACCGCGGAGGCGGTCGGCCAGCACTACGGCGCGCGCGGTGGCACCGGAATCCTGGATTGCTGGCTGGTGCACGAGGGCGACCACGCCGACATTCAGGGTGTGGCGGTGGCCGCCGTGCCGCTTTTGATGACCGACCCGAAGGCGACGGCCGAGATGGTGAGCGCCGGGCTCGACCTCGCGGGCGTGAAGCCGTGACCGAACACGGCACCGGCGCGGCGATCGAGATCCTGCCCGTCGCCGGGCTGCCCGAATTCCGGCCCGGCGACGACCTGAGCGCGGCCCTGGCCGCGGCGGCGCCCTGGCTGCGCGACGGCGACGTCGTGGTGGTGACGAGCAAGGTGGTGTCCAAGTGCGAGGGCCGGCTGGTGCCGGCGCCGCAGGACGCCGAGGAGCGCGACCAACTCCGGCGCAAGCTGGTCGAGGCCGAGGCGGTGCGGGTGCTGGCGCGCAAGGGCCGCACCCTGATCACCGAGAACCGCATCGGCCTGATTCAGGCCGCCGCGGGTGTGGACGGATCCAACGTGGGCCGCGACGAACTGGCGCTGCTGCCGGTAGACCCGGACGGCAGCGCCGCGGCCCTGCGTGCCGGGCTGGCCGACCGGCTCGGGGTCGACGTCGCCGTGGTCATCACCGACACGATGGGCCGCGCGTGGCGCAACGGCCAGATCGACGCTGCGGTGGGGTCGGCCGGTCTGGCTGTGCTGCACGGCTATTCGGGGACCGTCGACCGCCACGGCAACGAGCTGGTGGTGACCGAGATCGCGGTCGCCGACGAGGTCGCGGCGGCGGCCGATCTGGTGAAGGGCAAATTGACCGCGATGCCGGTGGCCGTGGTGCGCGGCCTGGCGGTGGCCGACGACGGCTCGACGGCCCGGCAGCTGTTGCGGCCCGGCGAGGAAGACCTGTTCTGGCTGGGCACCGCCGAGGCGCTCGACATGGGGCGCCGCCAGGCGCAGCTGTTGCGTCGGTCGGTGCGCCGGTTCAGCGCCGAGCCGGTCGCGGCCGAGCTGATCGAGTCCGCCGTCGCCGAGGCGCTCACCGCGCCGGCCCCGCACCACACCCGGCCGGTCCGGTTCGTCTGGCTGCAGAGCCCCGACGTTCGGACGCGGCTGCTGGACCGCATGAAGGACAAGTGGCGGTCGGACCTCGCCGGCGACGGCCGGCCCGACGACTCGGTGGAGCGGCGGGTGGCGCGCGGCCAGATCCTCTACGACGCACCCGAGGTCGTCGTCCCGATGCTGGTTCCCGACGGTGCGCACACGTATCCCGACGCGGCCCGCACCGACGCCGAGCACACCATGTTCACCGTCGCGGTCGGGGCGGCCGTGCAGGCCCTGCTGGTCGCGTTGGCCGTGCGGGGGGTGGGCAGCTGCTGGATCGGCTCGACGATCTTCGCCGCCGACCTGGTGCGCGCCGAGCTCGACCTGCCGGGTGATTGGGAGCCGTTGGGCGCCATTGCGATCGGCTACCCCGAGGAACCCGCCGGCCCGCGTGACACGGCGGACGCCGGGGATTTGTTGATCCGCAAGTGATACTGGCCCCATGAAAACGTTCGCGGGCAAGGCGGCGGCGTCCGCCGACAAGGCCCGCGGCGGCTACTACACGCCGGCGCCCGTCGCCCGGTTCCTGGCCCGCTGGGTGCGCGACGCCGGACCGCGCGTGCTGGAACCCTCCTGCGGTGACGGTGCGATCCTGCGCGAGCTGGCCGCCCTCGGCGGGCGGGTCCACGGCGTCGAACTCGTCGCCGAAGAGGCGGCCAAGGCACGGGAATTCGCGCCCGTCGACGTCGCGAACCTGTTCGCGTGGCTGGCCAGCGCCGCGCCCGGCGGCTGGGACGGGGTCGCGGGTAACCCGCCCTACATCCGGTTCGGCAACTGGGCGTCCGAGCAGCGCGATCCCGCACTGGAGCTGATGCGGCGCGAGGGATTGCGGCCCACCCGGTTGACCAACGCCTGGGTCCCCTTCGTGGTGGCGAGCTCGATCTTGGTGCGCGACGGCGGCCGGGTGGGCCTGGTGCTGCCCGCCGAGTTACTCCAGGTCACCTACGCCGCACAGCTGCGCGAGTTCCTGTTGAGCCGGTTCAGCGACATCACGCTGGTGACGTTCGAGCGATTGGTGTTCGACGGCGTCCTGCAGGAGGTGGTGTTGTTCTGCGGGGTCGCCGGCCCGGGGCCCGCCCGGATCCGCACGGTCCACCTCACCGACGCCGGTGCCCTCGCGCACGCGGACCTGGACGCCGAATGGGCGCCCGCGCTGTTGCACGAGAACGAGAAGTGGACCCAGTACTTCCTCGACCCGGCCGCCATCCGACTGCTGCGAACCCTCAAGCGGTCGACGATGCTGATCCGGCTCGGGTCGGTCGCCGCCGTGGATGTGGGGATCGTGACGGGCCGCAACAGCTTCTTCACGCTCACCGACGCGCAGGCCCGCGAGCTCGGGCTGCTGCCCCACTGCGTCCCGCTCGTCTCGCGCAGCGCGCAGTTGTCCGGGTTGGTCTACGACACCGACTGCCGGGCAAGCGATGTCGCCGCCGGGCGCCGCGGCTGGCTGCTCAACGCGCCGCGCGAGCCCGTCGACCCCGCCGTGCTCGCGCACATCGCTGCCGGTGCGGCCGCCGGCGTGGATCGCGGCTTCAAGTGCTCGATCCGCAAGCCGTGGTGGAGCACGCCGTCGCTGTGGATCCCGGACCTGTTCATGCTGCGCCAGATCCACCGCGCGCCGCGGCTGACCGTCAACGCCGCCGCGGCCACGAGCACCGACACGGTGCACCGGGTCCGGCTCGCCGGCGGTGTCGACCCGACCGGGCTGGCCGCGGTGTTCCACAACAGCGTGACGTTCGCCTTCGCCGAGGTCATCGGCCGCAGTTACGGCGGGGGGATTTTGGAGCTGGAACCGCGCGAAGCCGAGCAGCTCCCCATTCCCCCGCCGGCGCTCGCCGGCCCCGAGCTCGCGTGCGACGTCGATCTGCTGTTGAAGGCCAACGAGATCGAGAAGGCGCTCGACCTCGTCGACCGCCACGTCCTGATCGACGGCCTGGGGCTCACGCCGGAGGTGGTGACGCACTGCCGCGCGGCCTGGGTCGCGCTGCGGGACCGCCGGAAGCGACGGGGTTCCCGGTGAGCGTCCGGGAGTCGGCGATCTCGCTGCTGTCCGAGTGGGAGGCGCCCGACGCGGCGCAGGACGCGTTGCGGCACGCGGTCCTGGCCTATGTGCACGCCCGGCCCGACGCGTGTCGCCGCGAGTGCGTGCCGGGTCATGTCACGGCCTCGGCGCTGGTGCTCGACGACACCGGCGGCCGGGTGCTGCTGACATTGCATCCCCGCGTTGGCCGGTGGGTGCAGCTGGGCGGCCACTGCGACGAGGACGACGACGACATCGTCGCCGCGGCGCTGCGCGAGGCCACCGAGGAGTCCGGCGTCGACGGCTTGCGCATCGAGCCCCGGCTGGCCGCCATCCACGTCCACCCGGTCACCTGCTCGTTGGGCGTGCCCACCCGCCACCTGGATCTGCAGTTCGTCGCGCACGCGCCGGCCGGCGCACGGATCGCGATCAGCGACGAGTCGGAGGACTTGCGGTGGTGGGCGGCCGACGCGTTGCCCGACGGCACCGACCACGCGCTGGCGTATCTGGTCGGCCGCGCCACCCGCCCCTAGCCGCCGAGTGTGAAGCTAGCTGCACACTCGGGCTCGAGCGGGCGGCTAGCTGCACACTCGCGCACAGGGATGGGGCCTCAGACGTCGGACGAGTAGCGGATGCCGCCGTCGGGAATCGAAACGCCGGGCCAGACCCGGGCGCCGCGCAGCAGCTCGCAGCGCGCACCGATGTCGGCGCCGTCGCCGATCACGCCGTCGCGGATCAGCGCCCGCGGGCCGATGCGCGCGCCGAAGCCGATGATGGATCGCTCGATCACGCTGCCCGCCTCGACCTTGACGCCGTCGAAGATCACGGCGCCGTCCAGCCGGACGCCGGGACCGATCTCGGCGCCGCGCCCGACGACGGTGCCGCCGATCAGCACGGCGCCGGGCGACACCGCCGCGCCGTCGTGCACCAGCTGCTCGCCGCGGTGGCCGTGCAGGGCCGGCGACGGAGCGATCCCGCGCACCAGGTCCGCCGATCCGCGCACGAAGTCTTCCGGTGTGCCCATGTCCCGCCAGTAGGTCGCGTCGACGTAGCCGCACACCTTGACGTCCGGATCGGAGAGCAGGGCGGGAAACACCTCGCGTTCGACCGACACCTCGCGCCCGCGCGGGATGCGGTCGATGATGCCGCGCTCGAAGACGTAGCAGCCGGCGTTGATCTGGTCGGTGGGCGGATCCTGCGTCTTCTCCACGAAGGCGGTGACCCTGCCGTTCTCGTCGGTGGTGACGCAGCCGAAGGCCCGCGGGTCGCCCACCCGCACCAGGTGCAGGGTGACGTCGGCCTGCTGCGCGCGATGGAAGTCGATCATCTGATTGAGGTCCGAACCCGAGAGCACGTCGCCGTTGAACACCATCACGGTGTCGTGACGCAGGTGGGCGGCCACGTTGGCGATGCCGCCGCCGGTGCCCAGGGGCCGGTCCTCGGTGACGTAGTCGATCTGCAGGCCGAGCTTGGACCCGTCGCCGAACTCCGCCTCGAACACCGCGGCCTGATACGAGGTGCTCAGGATGACGTGCTCGATGCCCGCCGCCGCGATCCTCGACAGCAAGTGGGTCAGGAACGGCAGCCCGGCGGTCGGCAGCATCGGCTTTGGCGCCGACAGCGTCAGCGGCCGCAGCCGGGTGCCCTTGCCGCCGACCAGAATTACCGCATCGACTTGCGGGTTAGCCATCTCAGCGCCGCCCTTCCGCCAGTTTCCGTCTCCGGGTGCGCAGCGCGCCACGCACCATCAGACGGGACCGCAGCGCCAGTGAGGCCCGCAGGGTCCAGCGCAGCGGCGCGCGCCGCCACCCGGAATGCCGGTCGGCCAGGAACATATAGGTGCTCTTGTGATGCGCCGCCAGGTGGCTCGCCGGGTCGTCGCCGGTGGAGTGGCCCTTGTGGTGCAACACCTCGGCCGACGGCACGTAGACGTTCAGCCAGCCGGCCCGGCCGAGCCGGTCCCCGAGGTCGACGTCTTCCATATACATGAAGTAGCGCTCGTCGAACCCGCCGACTTGGCCGAAGGCGGACCGCCGCACCAGCAGGCACGACCCCGACAGCCAGCCCACGGGGCGTTCGGTGGGCTCCAGCCGCTCCTGGCGGTAGGCCGCCGTCCACGGATTGCGCTTCCAGAGCGGGCCGACGACCGCGTGCATGCCGCCGCGGATGAGGCTGGGCAGGTGGCGCGCCGACGGGTACACCGAGCCGTCGGGGTCGCGGATGAGCGGGCCAAGGGCGCCGGCGCGCGGCCAGCGGGTGGCGGCGTCCAGCAGGGCGTCAATGCTGCCCGGGCCCCACTGGACGTCGGGGTTAGCCACGATCACCCAGTCGTCGTCGATGTCCGGCGTCTCGGCGAGCTGCGCGACCGCGCGATTGATCGCGGTGCCGTACCCGAGATTGGCGCCGGTGTGGAACAGTCGCACGTTCGGGTAGCGCTCGACGGCGGCCTGCGGGGTTCCGTCGGTGGAGCCGTTGTCGGCCATCAGCACACACACGGGCCGCTCGGTGGCCAGCGACAGCGAGGCCAGGAATCGCTCGAGGTGTGGGCCCGGTGAGTAGGTCACCGTCACGACCGGCAGGACGTCAGTCACGCGTAGAGGGTAACGGTAGATCGGCGGTGAGCGCCGCGACAAGCGCAGCGCGCCAGGGCCTTAGCGGCCGCAGGCCCGCCGCGGCGGACTCGCGGCCCGACAGCGCGGAGTAGGTCGGGCGCGGGGCGGGGCGCGGAAACTCCGCGGTGCTGACCGGGTGCACGCGCTCGGGGTCTGCGCCGCATTCTTCGAAGATCGCGCGGGTCTGCTCGAAGCGGGACACCGCGCCCTCGTTGGCGGCGTGCAGGATCGGCCCGGGCACGTGGTCGTCGGCGATCTGCAGCAGCGCCTCCGCCAGGTCGCCCACATACGTCGGTGACCCGACCTGGTCGTTTACGACGTTCACCGGGCCGTCCCCCGCGGCCAGCCGGCGCATGACGGCGACGAAGTCCTTGCCGTCGCCGCCGGTGTAGACCCAGGCGGTGCGGACGATGACGGCGTCCGGCAACGCCAAAATGACGGCCTCCTCCCCGGCATGCTTGCTGCGCCCGTACACGCCCGCCGGGGCGGTTTGATCGCTGGGCTCGTATGGCCGCGGGTCGGCGCCGCCGAAGTCCCCGTTGAAGACGTAATCGGTGGAGACGTGGATCAACCGGGCACCGGCGCGCGCGCAGGCCCGGGCGATGTTCTCGGGGCCGGTGGCGTTGACGGCGTAGGCGCCTGCCTCGTCGCTCTCGGCGCCGTCGACGTCGGTGTAGGCCGCGCAATTGACCACCACGTCACCGCGCTCGATGATCCGTTCGGCGGCGGCGGGGTCGGTGATGTCCCACTCCGACGAGGTCAGCCCCACCACGTCGCGGCCCTGACTGGCCGCCAGCGAGCGCAAATAGCCGCCCAGCTGGCCCCCGGCACCGGCGATCACGATCCTGCTCGACATGGTTCGAGTCTGGCATGCCCGGGAAAGCCCGGGCGAACGCCGGGGCGCGCGGGGGCTCGTTACCCGCGAAGCAGGTGTGCCGCAAGTAACCTAGTGGGATGCCTGTGCAACGTGTGGTTCGTGTGATTGCCACTGCGCTCACCCTTGTGGTGGTCCTGGGCACCGGGCTCGCGTGGAGCAACGTCCGGTCCTTCGAGGACGGCATCTTCCACATGTCCGCGCCCTCGCTCGGCAAGGGCGGCGACGACGGCGCGATCGACATCCTGCTGGTCGGCCTCGACAGCCGCACGGACGCGCACGGCAACCCGCTGTCCCAAGAGGAGCTGGCCGCCCTGCGGGCCGGCGACGAGGAAGCGACCAACACCGACACGATCATCCTGATCCGGATCCCCAACAACGGGAAGTCGGCGACGGCCATCTCGATCCCCCGCGACTCCTACGTCGCGGCCCCCGGCCTGGGCAAGACGAAGATCAACGGCGTCTACGGCCAGACCCGCGAGGCCAAGCGCACCAGCCTGGTCAAGGCCGGCGATTCGGCCGAGGACGCCGCGGCGCAGGGCACCGAGGCCGGGCGCGAGGCCCTGATCAAGACCGTCGCCGACCTCACCGGCGTCACCGTCGACCACTACGCCGAGATCGGGCTGCTCGGCTTCTCGTTGATCACCGACGCGCTCGGTGGCGTGGACGTCTGCCTCAAAGAGCCGGTTTTCGAACCGCTTTCGGGCGCCGACTTCCCGGCCGGCCAGCAACGCCTGGACGGGCCGGAGGCGCTCAGCTTCGTCCGTCAGCGCCACGAATTGCCGCGCGGCGACCTGGACCGGGTGGTGCGTCAGCAGGTGGTGATGGCCTCACTGGCCCACCGGGTCATCTCCGGCAAGACGCTGTCGAGCCCCACCACCGTGCGACGCCTCGAGGCCGCGGTGCAACGCTCGGTGGTGATCTCTCAGGGTTGGGACGTAATGGATTTCGTCCAGCAGATGCAGAAGCTCGCGGGCGGCAACGTCGCGTTCGCCACCATCCCGGTGCTGGACGGGGCCGGCTGGAGTGACGACGGCATGCAGAGTGTGGTGCGGGTGGACCCGCATCAGGTACAGGACTGGGTCAATGGGCTACTGCACGAGCAGGAGCAGGGCAAGACCGAGGAGATCGCCTACACCCCGGCGAAGACCACCGCCAGCGTGATCAACGACACCGACATCAACGGCCTGGCATCGGCGGTCTCACAGGTGTTGACCGCCAAGGGATTTGGCGCAGGTACCGTCGGCAACAACGACGCCGGCCATGTCAAGGGCAGCCAGGTCCGGGCCGCCAAGACCGACGACCTGGGGGCCCAGGAGGTGGCCAAGGAGCTCGGCGGGCTGCCGGTGGTCGCCGATGCATCCGTCGCGGCGGGCTCGGTCAAGGTGGTGCTGGGCAACGACTACAGCGGCCCCGGCTCCGGACTTTCCGGCACCGCGTCGGTGATGCCCGCCCGGGTGTCCAACGTCGGTGCGGTGGCCGCCGACCCGAACGTCCCGCCGCCCTCGCCGATCCTGACCGCCGGTTCCGACAAGCCCGAGTGCATCAACTGAGCACGCTCGCCGGCGCCATCCTCGACCCGATGCTGCGGACCGACCCGGTCGGCCCGCGCATCACCTACTACGACGACGCGACCGGCGAGCGCATCGAGCTGTCGGCGGCGACGCTGGCCAATTGGGCGGCCAAGACCGGCAACCTGTTACGCGACGAGCTCGGCGCCGGACCGGGCAGCCGGGTCGCGATCCTGCTGCCCGCGCACTGGCAGACCGCGGCCGTGCTGTTCGGGGTGTGGTGGATCGGCGCCGAGGCCGTGCTCGCATCGGGCCCGGCCGACATCGCCATGTGCACCGCCGAGCGGCTGGACGAGGCGGACGAGACCGGGGCCGGCGAGGTGGCGGTGCTGTCGCTGGACCCGTTCGGCCGCCCTGCGCCGGGCCTGCCGATCGGAGTCACCGACTACGCGACCGCCGTGCGGGTGCACGGCGACCAGATCGTCGCCGAACCCCATCCCGGTCCGGCGCTGGCCGGCCGATCGGTCGACGAGGTCCTCGCCGACTGCCAAAGCGCCGCCGCCGCAAAGGAATTGACGGCCGCCGACCGGGTGCTGTCCACCTCCGCGTGGTCGGAACCCGGCGAGCTGGTGGACGGCCCGCTGGCGATCCTGGCCGTCGGCGGCTCGCTGGTGCAGGTGGCCAATCCCGACCCGTCGGCGTTGCAGCGCAGGATCGAGACCGAAAAGGTCACCCGGGTGCTCTAACGCGCGGATACATATTGATATCGCAATATTTCAATGTTAACGTCGAGCGAGCATCAGCTGACGCCACGACGACAGGGAGGTCCGGGTAATGGCGGGGTACGCGCTCTTGGCGAAGGCGGCATCGACGGTGGTCACCGGCCTGGTCGGCGTGACGGCCTACGAGGTGGTGCGCAAGGCCGTGGCCAAGGCGCCGCTGCACGAGACCGCGGTGTCGGCTGCCGAGCTGGGGCTGCGCGGGACGCGCAAGGCCGAGGAAGCCGCCGAGTCCGCCCGCCTGAAGATCGCCGACGTCATGGCCGAAGCCCGCGAACGCATCGGCGAGGAAGCGCCCACGCCGGCCGTCGCCGACGTCCACCAGCACGACCACTGATCCCCGCGCAGATGGCGCTCGCCACCGCCCTGGACCCGGTCCGCTCGAAAGACCCCGCGCTGCAAATCGTTTCGGATGCGGCCGGGCGCATGCGGGTTTCCGTCGACTGGCTGCGGTGCGACTCCCGGCGCGCGGTGGCGGTCGAGGAGGCCGTCGCCAACGAGGACGGCGTGCGCGTGGTGCACGCCTACCCGCGCACCGGATCCGTCGTCGTCTGGTATTCGCCCCGGCGTTGTGACCGCGCCGCGGTGCTGGGCGCGATCAGCTCCGCCGCACACGTCGCCGCCGAGCTGATTCCCGCACGCGCGCCGCATTCGGAGGAGATCCGCAACACCGACGTGTTGCGGATGGTCGTCGGAGGTGCCGCGCTGGCCCTGCTCGGCGTGCGGCGCTACGTGTTCGCCCGGCCGCCGCTGCTCGGCCCGAACGGCCGGGTTCTGGCCACCGGGGTCACCATCTTCACCGGCTACCCGTTCCTGCGCGGCGCGCTGCGCTCGTTGCGCTCCGGCCGGGCCGGCACCGACGCCCTGGTGTCGGCGGCGACGGTGGCGAGCCTGGTGCTGCGCGAGAACGTGGTGGCGCTGACGGTGCTGTGGCTGCTCAACATCGGCGAGTACCTGCAAGACCTCACCCTGCGCCGGACCCGCCGGGCGATTTCCGAACTGCTGCGCGGCAGCCAGGACACGGCGTGGATCCGGCTGACCGATGGGGCCGAAGTCCAGGTCCCCATCGACGGCGTTCAGATCGGCGACGAGGTGATCATCCACGACCACGTCGCGATACCGGTGGACGGTGAGGTGGTCGACGGCGAGGCGATCGTCAACCAGTCCGCGATCACCGGCGAGAACCTGCCCGTCTCCGTCCTGGTCGGCGCGCACGTGCACGCCGGGTCGGTCGTGGTGCGCGGGCGCCTGGTGGTGCGCGCGCAGGCCGTCGGCAACCAGACGGCGATCGGGCGCATCATCACCCGGGTCGAGGAGGCCCAGCACGACCGCGCGCCCATCCAGACCGTGGGCGAAAACTTCTCTCGCCGTTTCGTTCCCACCTCGTTCATCGTGTCGGCCCTCACCCTGGCGGTCACCGGTGATGTGCGCCGCGCGATGACCATGCTGTTGATCGCGTGCCCCTGCGCGGTGGGCCTGTCCACCCCGACCGCGATCAGTGCCGCGATCGGCAACGGCGCCCGCCGCGGCATCCTGATCAAGGGCGGCTCCCACCTCGAGCAGGCCGGCCGGGTCGACGCGATCGTGTTCGACAAGACCGGGACGCTCACCGTCGGCCGCCCCGTGGTCACCAATATCATTGCCCTGCACAAGGATTGGGCACCCGAGCAGGTGCTGGCCTACGCGGCCAGCTCGGAGATCCACTCCCGCCATCCGCTGGCCGAGGCGGTGATCCGCTCCACCGAGGAACGCCACATCACCATCCCGCCGCACGAGGAGTGCGAGGTCCTGGTGGGTTTGGGCATGCGCACCTGGGCCGACGGCCGCACCCTGCTGCTGGGCAGCCCCGGGCTGCTGCGCGCCGAAAAGGTGCGGGTCTCGAAGAAGGCGTCGGAGTGGGTGGACCGGCTGCGCCGCCAGGCCGAGACCCCGCTGCTGCTCGCGGTCGACGGCAAGCTGGTGGGACTGATCAGCCTGCGCGACGAGGTGCGCACCGAGGCGGTCGAGGTGCTGAAGCAGCTGCGGGACAACGGTATCCGCCGCATCGTCATGCTCACCGGCGACCATCCCGACATCGCCCGGGTGGTCGCCGAGGAGCTGGGCCTCGACGAGTGGCGCGCCGAGGTGATGCCGGAGGACAAGCTCGAGGTGGTGCGCGGGCTGCAGAACGACGGCTACGTGGTTGGCATGGTCGGCGACGGCATCAACGACGCCCCGGCGCTGGCGGCCGCCGACATCGGGATCGCCATGGGCCTGGCCGGAACCGACGTCGCCGTCGAGACCGCCGACGTGGCACTGGCCAACGACGACCTGCACCGGCTGCTCGACGTGCGCGACCTGGGCGCCCGGGCCGTCGACGTCATCCGGGAGAACTACGGCATGTCCATCGCCGTGAACGCCGCCGGGCTGATCATCGGCGCGGGCGGTGCGCTATCCCCCGTGCTGGCCGCGATCCTGCACAACGCGTCGTCAGTCGCGGTGGTGGCCAACAGCTCCCGGCTGATCCGCTACCGGCTGGACTAGCACCCGCTTGAGCACCTTGCCGCCCGCGTTGCGCGGCAGCTCGTCGACGAACAGCACGTCACGCGGGATCTTGAAGCGCGCCAGCCGGTTTCGCACATATTCCCGGACCTCGTGCTCGGCCAGCGTCGCGCCCGGCCGGAGCACGAGGTAGGCGCGCAACCGCTGCCCGAACTCCTCGTCGGTGTCGCCGACGACGGCGGCGTCGAGGATGCCGGGATGCTGCGTGAGCGCCTCTTCGACCTCGCCGGGGTAGACGTTCTCACCGCCGGAGACGATCATCTCGTCGTCGCGCCCGTCGATGAATAGCCTGCCGTCGGAATCGAAATGGCCCATGTCGCCGGTGGACATCAGGCCCTGAACCGACTCCTTGGTGCCGCCATCGGTATATCCCTCGAAGGTCAGCACGTTGCCGACGAAGATCCGCCCCGGCGTCCCCGGCGGCACCTCGCGGCCGTCGTCGCCGAAGATCTTGACGACCGAGCCCGGGACCACCGCACCCACGCAGCCGGGCGCGGCGGTCAGGTCGGCCGGCGTGGCGATGGTGGCGTAGGCGACCTCGGTGGATCCATACATGTTGTAGACCACGGGGCCGAGCGCCTCGAGCGCCCGGGTGGCCAGCGCGCCACCGAGCTGGGAACCGCCGATGAACACGATGCGCAGCGACGACAGGTCGTGCTCGGCCAGGGCGGCCGGCCCCAGATCAAGGATGCGCCGCAACATGATCGGCACGACGATCATGGCGCTGGCCCGATGCGCGGCCACGCTGGCCAGCGTCTCTCGGGCATCGAAGTGGCGGCGCAGCACCAGGGTCGAGCCCAGCACCATCGCATACATCGCGTGGCTGAAACCCATCGAATGAAGAAGCGGCACACAGCATTCCGTGACTTCCCGGCCGCGGAACGGCACCTTGCCGAGCAGACCGCCCACCGGTATCAGCGAGTGGGGCTCGGAGCGCGCGGCGCCCTTCGGCGTTCCCGTCGTCCCACTGGTCGAGATGACAATCTTGGGCCGCCCACCCGACGAGGGCGGCGGGCGGGGATCCCCGCGTTCGATCAGCGCGTCCAGGGAGTCGGGAGCGGGCGTATCCGTCCAGGCCCGGATCCGGCCCAGCCTCGGGCGGACGTCCCCGACGACGGCGCTGTACTCCTCGTCGTAGACCAGCAGGTCCGCGCCTTCGCGGGCCAGCGTTTCGGCGAACTGCGTGCGCCCGAAGCCGGTGTTGAGCAGCAGGACGAATGCGCCGCACTTGCCGGCGGCGAAGACGGCCTCCAGGAACCCCCGGTGGTTGCCGGCCAGGATGGCCACACCGGCGCCCGGGCCGAGCCCGCGCCGCCGCCACTCGTTGGCCAACGCGTTGGTCCGCTCGTCCAGCTCACCGAACGTCAGGGGCCCGCGCTCGTCGATCAGCGCCACCCCGTCACGGTCTCGCCCGGCGGCGATCGCCGGCGCCGCCCCCAGCAGGCCGTAGCGTTTGAGGGCGCGCAGCGCCGGCACGATCCGCCCGGGCGGTAGCCACCCCAATCCCCCGGACCGAACATAGAGAAAGAGCGACCGGGCTTCCAAGCCCGCGCGCCGAAGAGGTTCCACACGTCGATGCTGCCGCCGGGCCCCGCCCGGGAATAAGGGCGCAACGCCACTGCGACAGGGGTCTTTCGTCACCATCGTTACTCTGGTTAACGACTAGACGGAAAGGGCATTGCCGATGACGCGCACCGACAACGACAGCTGGGACCTGGCCACGAGCGTGGGGGCCACCGCCACCATGGTGGCAGCCGGACGGGCCCGGGCCACCCGCGACGGCCTGATCGACGACTCGTTCGCCGAGCCCCTGGTGCGCGCCGTCGGCGTCGATTTCATGACGCGGTGGGCCGCCGGCGAATTGAGCTCGGCCGACGTCGACGAGCCCGGCGCCCCGTGGGGCATGCAACGCATGACCGACATGCTGGCCGCCCGCACGCGCTACATCGACGCGTTCTTCGCCGAGGCGGGTGCGACGGGCATCCGCCAGGTCGTCATCCTGGCCTCGGGCCTGGACGCGCGCGCCTACCGGCTGCCGTGGGCGGCGGGCACCACGGTGTTCGAGATCGACCAACCGCAAGTCATCGAATTCAAGACGGCGACCATCGCCGAGCTGGGCGCCCGGCCCACCGCCGAGGTTCGGGCCGTGCCCATCGACCTGCGCCACGATTGGCCGTCGGCGCTGCGCGAGGCCGGCTTCGACACCGGCCGGCCGGCCGCCTGGGCCGCCGAGGGCCTGCTCGGCTTCCTGCCGCCCGAGGCACAGGACCGGTTGCTCGACGACATCACCGCGCTCAGCGCCGACGGGAGCCGGCTGGTGGCCGAGATCTTCAGCAACTCCGGCGACAACGGGGACGCCCTGAACGCCGCCAGCGAGAAGTGGCGGGAGAACGGCCTGGACATTGCGCTCGGCGACCTGGGGTTCCCCGGCGAGCGCAACGACGCGGCGACGTATCTGGAGCGGCGGGGCTGGCGCCCGGTTCGCACACCCCTGAATCAGTTGTTGGCCGACAACGGGTTACCTTTGCAGCGCACCGAAGCCGGTGCGCCGTTCGCCGAGAACTACTACTGCATCGCGGAGTTGCACACGGCCCGTTGACGGAAGGCCACCCATGGCAGACAGCACGCCCGCCAAGCCGCTTGACGGGTTCCGGGTACTCGATTTCACCCAGAACATCGCCGGGCCGCTGGCCGGCCAGGTGCTGGCCGACCTGGGCGCCGAGGTGATCAAGGTCGAGGCGCCCCTGGGTGAGGCGGCCCGGCAGATCACCGCGGTCCTGCCCGGGCGTCCGCCGCTGCCCACGCTGTTTCTGCCGCACAACCGGGGCAAGAAGTCGGTGGCCGTCGACCTCACGAACGACGAAGCCAAGCAACAGATCCTGCGGCTGGTCGATGACGCCGACGTCGTGCTGGAAGGGTTCCGCCCCGGCGTGATGGAACGGATGGGCCTGGGCCCCGACGAGTTGCGCGCCCGCAACCCCCGGCTGGTCTACGCGCGGCTGTCGGCCTATGGCGGCAACGGCCCGCACGGCAGCAGGCCGGGCGTCGATCTGATGGTCGCAGCCGAGTCGGGCATGACCACCGGGATGCCGACACCGACCGGCAAACCGCAGATCATCCCCTTCCAGCTCGTCGACGCCGCCAGCGGTCACGTGCTGGCCCAGGCGGTGCTGGCCGCGCTGCTCAACCGGGAGCGCCACGGCGTCGCCGACGTGGTGAGCGTCGCCATGTACGACGTGGCGGTCAACTTGCAGGCCAGTCAGCTCACGATTCATCTGAACAAACCCAGCGAGGCTGCCAAGCCCGACGCCACACCGAAGCCGAAGAAGCGCAAGGGAGTTGGCTTCGCGACCCAACCCTCCGACGCGTTCAAGGCCGCCGACGGGTACCTGGTGATCAGCGCGTATGTGCCAAAGCATTGGGCGAAGCTGTGCCAGATCATCGGGCGGCCGGACCTGCTGACCGACGAGCGGTTCATCGATCAGCGTTCGCGGGCAATGAATTACCACGAGTTGACCGAAGAACTCGAGTCGGCGCTGGCCGCCAAGACGGCGGCCGAATGGGTTGAGCTGCTTCAGGAAAGTGGCCTGATGGCCTGCCTGGCCTACACCTGGAAGCAGGTGGTGGACACCCCGCTGTTCGGGGAGAACGAGCTCGCCTTGCGGGTGGGCACCGGCGGCGACGCGGTCACGGTGGTCCGCATGCCGGCGCGCTACGCGAGCTTCGACGCGGTGGTCACCGATCCCCCGCCCGCGCCCGGGCAGCACAATGACGAGTTCCTCACGGCGCCATAGCCTTACAGGCTGGGCAGGCGCACCACCTGGACGAAGAACTCGTCGATCTGCCGGACCGCCTTCATGAACTGGTCCAGGTCGACCGGCTTGGTGACGTAGGCGTTGGCGTGCAGCTTGTAGCTGCGCAGGATGTCCTCCTCGGCCGAGGAGGTGGTGAGCACGACGACCGGGATGCGGGCCAGGTCCGGGTCGGACTTGACCTTCTCCAGCAGCTGGCGGCCGTCGTACTTGGGCAGGTTCAGGTCCAGCAGGATGAGGTCGGGCCGCGGCGCATCCTCGAACTTGCCGCGGCGGTAGAGGTAGTCGAGGCCTTCCTCTCCGTCGTGCGCCACGTGGAGCCGGTTCTTGAGTTTGTTGTGCTCGAAGGCTTCTCGCGTGATGAGCTCGTCCCCCGGGTCGTCCTCGACGAGCAGAATGTCGATCGCTCTGCCTTCTGATGTCATTGATGCGCTCCTTCCAAAGCGTCTGAGTCTGCTTCACCGGCGGGCTCGGGCATGGGCAGCGTGAACTCGAACCGCGTCCCGTCGGTGCGGGTCGGGTCGATCCGGATGGTGCCGCCATGATGCTCGACGATCTTCTTGACCAACGCGAGGCCGACGCCGGTCCCGGCGTACACGTCGCGGCCGTGCAGGCGTTGGAAAATGACGAAGACCTTGTCGGCGAACTCGACCGGGATACCGATGCCGTTGTCCGACACGGTGATCACCCATTCGCCGTCGTGGACGCCGGTGCCCGGCGCGCACTCGATGACGACGCGGGGCCGGCGGTCTTTGTGCCGGAACTTCACCGCGTTGCCGATCAGGTTCTGCCATAGCATCGTCAGCAGCATGGGGTCGCCCTTGATCCGCGGGAGCGCGTCGGGGCGCACGATTTCGGCTTCCGACTCTTCGATCGCGGTGGCCAGGTTGGCCAGGCCGGAGTCCAGCGCCGTGTCGAGGTCCACGTCGGTCTCCGTGGCACCCAGGCGCCCGACGCGCGAGAAGGTAAGCAGGTCATTGATCAGCGCCTGCATCCGTTTGGCCCCGTCGACCGCGAATCCGATGTATTCGATACCGCGCTCGTCGAGCTTGTCGCCGTATCGCCGCTCCAGCAGCTGGCAGAACGAGGCGACCTTGCGCAGCGGCTCCTGCAGATCGTGCGACGCGACGTAGGCGAACTGCTCGAGTTCGGTGTTGGACCGGCGCAATTCGGCCGCCTGCTCGTCCAGCTGCGCCTGGGCCGTACGCGATGTCTCGAGCTCGTCGACCATGCGCTTGCGCATGTTCTCCACGTTGATCGCCATGTCGCGAACGTCTTTGGGCCGCTTCGGCGGCGCGATGCTTTCCTCGAAGTTGCCCTCGGTGATCCGCCGGCACGCCGCGGCCAGCGCGGCGAGCGGACGCGCGACCGTGTCCCGGATCAGGACCCCCAGCATCCCGGCCGTGACGAAGAACAGCAACACCATGGCGCCGAATGCCCTATTGCGCCAGGCATCGACCCGCTTGAGTTCGTCCGCGGCGGTCGCCCGCGCGGCGGCCAGGTCCGCGTTCTGGCTGTCGAAAAGCATTCGCAAATGGTCGAATTCGGCTTTGCCGCGCTCCGCCGACGGTTTGCTCGTGACGTTCTTGCCGTTCGGCATCACGGTGCCGATGACCGGTTCGGCGTAGCTTGCCCGCCACTTGGCCGCGGCGTTCTCGATCGCGTCCAGGTCACCGATGAGGTCCGGACGCTCGCTCAGGTGGCGCCGGATGTCGTCCACCGCAGTGCGTTCGGCGTGTTGCCCGTCGTAGTACGGCGTGAGGAATTGCCGGTCCCCGGCGATCAGGTAGCCCCGGATGCCCGTCTCCTGGTCGCGCAGCGCGGCCTGCAGCTGGAAGGCCGCCACGCGCGCCGGCTGGATGTTGTCGAGGAGTTCGTGCGTCATCTCGTCGGTGCGGTCCAGCAAGAGCGCGCCGACGAGTGCGCCGGCCAGCACCATCACGCCCATGCTGACCAGGACCAGGGCCTGCCAGCCACGCACGGTGAGCTGCGACAGGCGCAGGCGGCGCAACCTCGGGATCACCTGGTGGTCCGTTCGACCCGCAGCACGGCGATGTCGTCGGTGAGCCCGCCCTGCGACTGGGCCAGCGCCTGGGCGCCGTCGATGAGCGCGTCGACGAACTCCAGTCCCGGCCGGTTCGCGTGCGAGCGGGCCAGCTCGAGCAGACCGTCCTCGCCGAGGCGCTGGGTGCCTTGTCCGGAATACCCCTCGAACAGGCCGTCGGTCAGCAGCAGCAGGCCGTGGCCCGCGGGAAAGTCCATCTCATGGCGCGGCCAGTCGTCGTCGGCGCGCAGGCCCAGCGCCGGACCTCCCGGCGGCTCCACCCATTCGACCGTTCCGTCGCGCTGCAACAGCATCCCGGGGTGACCGGCCCGGATGACGGTGATGAGTTGGCTGTCGGCCGGGATCTCCAGACTGAGCACGGTCGCGAAAACGCCTGTGCCCGTGCGCTCGGAGTGCAGCACCCGCTCGAGCTGCCGCATCAGCTCCACCCCGTGCACGCCGGCGAAGGTGAGCGCGCGAAAGGCGATGCGCAGCGCCGCGCCCAGGGCGGCCTCGTGCGGCCCGTGCCCAGCGACGTCGCCGATCAGGACGTGAACGACCCGGTCGGGCGTCTGGACCACGTCGTAGAAGTCGCCGCACAGCAGCGCGTCCTCGCGGCTCGGCCGGTACCGCGCGACGATGTCTACGCCCGGGTTGTCCAGTAGCAGCGGGGAGGGCAGCAGGCCGCGCTCCAGCAGGGCGTTCTCCCGGGCCCGCAGCTGGGTCGCGTGCAGGTCGGCGGCGATCAGCTCGGCGCGCTTGCGCTCGATCGCGTACAGCAGTGCGCGCCGCAGCATCTCGGGCTCGACCCGGCCCTTCACCAGGTAGTCCTGGGCACCGGCGGCGACCGCCGAGGCGCCGAAGTACTCGTCGTTCAGCCCGGTCAGCACGACGATGGGAACGGTGGCGTCGCGCTTGGCGATGCGGTCCAGCGCGTCCATGCCGTTGGCGTCGGGCAGGTGTAGGTCCAGCAGCACGCAGTCGGGCCGGGCGGAGGCGAGTTCGCGCTCGGCGTGGGCCATCGACTGCGCCCACACCACCCGGATATCGGCGACCGCATCGGCGATCAGGTCTTCCACCAGCACCGCGTCGGCGCGGTCGTCCTCGACCAATAGCAACGAGAACGACTGCCAGTTCGCCGGCGGGGTCACTGGAGCGCGCACGGGCATCATTTCCCGGTCATCCGGGCGCGCACAGACGGCGCCAGGCCGTTCACTGAGACCCCCACGGTCAGACCCATTCGCACGACTCTACGTGTGGCCCCACCACCCCGAATGGCTGCCCTGAGAGATGCTAGCGTCGCGTTCAGCGCAGCAGCGCCCGCGACATGACAACGCGCTGAATCTGATTCGTGCCCTCGTAGATCTGGGTGATCTTGGCGTCGCGCATCATCCGCTCGACCGGGAAGTCGACGGTGTAGCCGGCGCCGCCGAAGAGTTGCACCGCGTCGGTGGTCACCTCCATCGCGACGTCCGACGCCCAGCACTTGGACGCCGCGGAGATGAAGCCCAGGTTGGATTCGCCGCGTTCCGCGCGGGCGGCCGCGTGGTAGACCATCAGCCGGGCCGACTCCAGCTTCATGGCCATGTCGGCGAGCATGAACTGCACACCCTGGTTGTCGCTGACCGGGTTGCCGAACTGCTTGCGGTCCTTGGTGTAAGCGATGGCGGCGTCCAGCGCGCCCTGCGCGATGCCGACCGCCTGGGCGCCGATGGTGGGGCGGGTGTGGTCCAGCGTCGCCAGCGCGGTCTTGAAGCCGGTGCCCGGCTCACCGATGATCCGGTCGCCGGGGATGCGGCAGTTCTCGAAGTACAGCTCGGTGGTCGGGGAGCCCTTGATGCCGAGCTTCTTCTCTTTGGGCCCGACGGTGAACCCCTCGTCGTCGGCGTGCACCATGAACGAGGAGATGCCATTGGCGCCCTTGTCCGGGTCGGTGACCGCCATGACGGTGTACCAGCTCGACTTGCCGCCGTTGGTGATCCAGCACTTGGCGCCGTTGAGAATCCAGTCGTCGCCGTCGGCCTTGGCCCGCGTGCGCATCGAGGCCGCGTCGCTGCCGGCTTCCCGCTCGGAAAGCGCGTAGGACGCCATCGCGGTGCCGTCGGCGATGGACGGCAACACCTGCTTCTTCAGCTCGTCGGAGCCCCGCAGGATCAGCCCCATGGTGCCCAGCTTGTTCACCGCGGGGATCAGCGAGGCCGAGGCGTCGACGCGGGCGACCTCCTCGATCACGATGCACGCCGCGACGGAATCCGCGCCCTGGCCGCCGTACTCCTCGGGGACGTGGACCGCGTTGAAGCCGGACGCGTTGAGCGCCTGAAGCGCCTCGTCCGGGAAGCGCGAATTCTCGTCCACGTCGGCGGCGTGCGGCGCGATCTCCTTCTCCGCCAGCGCGCGGATCGCCGCCCTCAGCTCCTGGTGCTCCTCGGGCAACTGGAACAAATCGAACGACGGGTCTCCGGCCCAACCAGCCATCTCAAGCCTCCTTGCTACTCGCCGGTAACTTTACCGTGCAGCTGCTGCAGCGCCTCATCCTTGGCGCGCACGCTGTCGGCCAGCTGGCCTTGGAACTCGACGAGGCGGGCCCGCAGCGCCGGGTCGGACGAGCCGAGGATGCGCACCGCGAGCAGGCCCGCGTTGCGCGCGCCGCCGATCGAGACCGTGGCCACCGGGACGCCGGCAGGCATCTGCACGATCGACAGCAACGAGTCGAGGCCGTCCAGGCGCGCCAGCGGAACCGGCACCCCGATCACCGGCAGCGGCGTCGCGGACGCGACCATCCCGGGCAGGTGGGCGGCGCCGCCGGCGCCCGCGATGATCACCTCGATGCCGCGGTCGGCCGCGCCGCGCGCGTAGTCGAACATCGCCTGGGGCGTGCGATGCGCCGAGACCACCCGAACCTCGGCCGGCACGTCGAACTCGGCCAGCGCCGCCGCGGCGTCGGACATCACCGACCAGTCGCTGTCGCTGCCCATGATCACGCCAACGCGAGGCTCACTCATGCGGATCCCATCCGTCCGTCCACTGCCCGTGCGACAACCAGTGTGCCGCCAACTCGGCGCGCGTCCGCAGCGCGGCCACCTCCGCCATGTCGGTACCCAGAAAATTGACGTGGCCGACCTTGCGACCGGGCCGTTCCTCCTTGCCGTAGAGGTGCACCCGGGCGTCGGGCATCCGCGCGAACAGGTGGTGCAACCGCTCGTCGATCGTCATCGCGGGCCGCTCCGCGGCGCCGAGCACGTTGGCCATCACCGTCACCGGCGCGATGGCGTCGGTGTCGCCCAGCGGATAGTCCAGCACCGCGCGGACGTGCTGTTCGAATTGACTGGTGCGCGCCCCGTCCATGGTCCAGTGCCCGGAGTTGTGCGGCCGCATCGCCAGCTCGTTGACGAGCAGCTCCCCGTCGGTGGTCTCGAACAGCTCGACCGCGAACACCCCGACCACACCCAGCTCGGCGGCCAGGCGCAACGCCAGCTGCTGGGCGGCGGCCGCGACGCTATCGGGCAGCCCGGGGGCGGGCGCGATCACCTGCACGCAGATCCCGTCCTGTTGCACCGTCTCGACGACCGGCCACGCCGCGCCCTGGCCGAACGGTGAGCGCGCCACCAGCGCCGAAAGCTCGCGGCGCAGACTCACCTGCTCCTCGGCCATCACCGGCACCTCAGCCGCCAGGAAGTCGGCCGCGATCTCTCGGGCGTGCAGCGGGTCGCGTGCCATCCGCACCCCGCGCCCGTCGTAGCCACCGCGCACCGCTTTCACGACCACGGGGCCGGCGATGCGCCGCGCGAAGGCATCGAGTTCGTCGACGCTCCGGATTTCGGCGTAGGTGGGCACGGGAACGCCCAGCGACTCCAGCTTCCGGCGCATGACCAGCTTGTCCTGGGCGTGCACCAGCGCCTGCGGCGGCGGGGCGACGTTGACGCCCTCGGCGACCAGCTTGTCCAGCAGCTCGCCCGGCACATGCTCGTGATCGAACGTCAGGACATGGGCCCCGGCGGCGACCCGGCGCAGGTCTTCCAGCTCGGTGTGCGAACCGATCACGACGTCGGGGGTGACCTGCGCGGCCGGCTCGTCGGCGGCGGTCGCCAGCACCCGCAGCGTCTGCCCCAGGGCGATCGCGGCCTGATGGGTCATCCGGGCAAGCTGGCCGCCGCCGACCATGGCGACCAACGGCGCTACTGCGGGGGCGGCCCTGGGCGGGCGTGTACTCGGCACGGCCATCATGGTGTCACGGCGCGGGCGGCGTGTTGACCGGCGGTGACACCGAATCGTTATGTACGATTTTGCGTCGATTTTGTGTCCGTCCGTACACTGACCACTTGTGCCCTTCGCCGACGCCGCAATCGAGCGCATGCCCGGGTTTATTCAGCCCTATTTGCTGCGCCACCACGAGCTGATCAAATTCGCCATCGTCGGCGGCACCACGTTCGTGATCGACTCGGCGATTTTCTACACCCTGAAGCTGACAATTCTGGACTCCAAGCCGGTCACCGCGAAGGTCATCGCCGGCATCGTCGCGGTGATCGCCTCCTACGTGTTGAACCGCGAGTGGAGCTTCCGCGATCGCGGCGGCCGGGAACGGCACCACGAGGCGCTGCTGTTCTTCGCCTTCAGCGGCGTGGGGGTGCTGCTGTCCATGGCGCCGCTGTGGTTCTCCAGCTACGTCCTGCAGCTGCGGGAGCCGATGGTCTCGCTGACCGTGGAAAACATCGCCGACTTCATCTCGGCCTACATCATCGGCAACCTGCTGCAGATGGCCTTCCGCTTCTGGGCGTTCCGGCGCTGGGTGTTTCCCGACGAGTTCGCGCGCAACCCCGACAAGGCACTGGAATCCGCCCTCACCGCCGGCGGCATCGCCGAGATGCTCGAGGACGAGATCGAGGGCGGGAACGTCACTCCGCTGCGCACCTGGCGCAACCGGGCCGGCCGGTGGGGTCAGCTGGGCGACTCCTCCGAACCCAGGGTGTCGAAGACTTCGTGATACAGCAGCGCGTGCACCTCGCGCAGGCGCGGAATGTCATAGAACTCCAACGGATCCTGTGACGCCGATTCGATAATCAGCGTCCCGGTGCGAAACATTCGCTCGGTGATCCGATCGCGGAATTCCACGCTGTTGATCCGTGCCAGGGGGATATCGATTCCGGTGCGGGTGAGCACCCCGTGCCGAAACATCACCCGCCGGTTCGTCACAACGAAATGAGTGGTCAGCCAGCTCAGGAACGGCCACAGCGTCAGCCAGCCGACGATCACCAGCCAGATGCCCCAGATGACGCCATAGATGATGTTCTTGGCCAGCTGACCCCAATGCGTCGAGTTCAGGTATCCCGATCCGAACGCCGCCAGCGCGGTCGCCAGCAGCAGGGCCACGACGGGCCAGATCAACCGCTTCCAGTGCGGGTGGCGGTGGACGATAACCTGCTCGCCCGCGGCCAGGATGTTATCCGGGTAGCTCATGCCCGCCGACATTAGCCGCGCGGGGCCGGACAACTAGCGCAAATGCACCACGTCGCCCGCCGAGACGACGACGGTCTCTCCCCCGGTGTCGATGCACAGCCTGCCCTGGTCGTCGACGGCGGTCGCGTCCCCGACCACTTCCTTGCCGCCGGGCAGGTGGGCCCGCACCCGGTGGCCGATGGTCAGGCTGCGCGCCCGGTAGTCGGCCGCCAGCGCCCAGTCCGCCCCGCGCGCGGCGCGCCACGCCACGATCCGCCGGCCGAGCTCGGACAACAGCCCGCACACCAGCAGGGTGCGGTCGGGAGCCTGCACACCGAGGTCGAGCATCGAGGTGGCCCCCTCGATGCCGTCGGGCGCCTGAAACACGTTGAGTCCCAGACCGATCACCACCACCGGACGGGCCACCTCGGCGAGGATGCCGGCGAGCTTGCCCGGGGATTCGGGGGCGCCCGCCAGCACGTCGTTGGGCCACTTGAGCCCCACCGGAACCCCGCCGAGCAGCGGGGCCACCGTGTCGACCACCGCCACCCCGGTGGCCAGGGGCAACCAGCCCCAGCCGGCGGTCGGCACGTCGACGATGCTGACGCCGACCGACATCGTGATCTGGGTCCGCGGGGTGGCCGACCAGCTGCGGCCGTGTCGCCCGCGGCCCGCCGTCTGGTGCTCGGCGATCAGCACCGCCCCGGCCACGTCGGTCCCTGACGCCGCTCGCTCGAGCAGGTCGGCGTTCGTGGAGCCGGTCTGTTCGACGACGTCGAGTCGCCGCCAGCCCAGTCCGGTGCCGATCAGTTCGGCGCGCAGCGCGGCCTGGTCCAGCGGTGCCCTGAGCTGGTCTCGGTCTGTCACCGGACCCAGCGTAGAACTCAGCGGCGCCGGTGGCTCATGTCCAGGACGGCCAGGTGGCTGAACAGCATGCTGGTTCCGATCGGGTTGCCGCCGCCGGGATAGGCGGTGCCGCTGGGCGCGGCCATCGTGTTGCCGGCGGCGTACAAGCCGGGGATGGGCTTGCCGGAAGTGTCGAGCACGCGGGCGGCGGTGTCGGTGCGCAGGCCGCCCTTGGTGCCCAGATCCGAAATGCCGAAAGCCGCGGCGTGATATGGCGGGCGATCGATGGGCACCAGGGGCGAGGCGCCCCCCGAGAACGCACGGTCGAGAGCCTCGTCGCCCCTGCCGAAGTCCTCGTCGACGCCGGACGCGGCAAAACCGTTGAACCGGGCCACAGTTGCCGCCAGCTGCCGGCCCGGAACACCGATCTTGTCGGCCAGTTCCTCCAGGGTGTCCGCGGAGTGCCACAGGCCGGCGGCGACGTAGCGCTCCGTCTCGACGATGGAGACGTTGGCCGCCTTCACCGGCGGCACCTCGCCGTCGGCGTCGTCGTAGATCATCCAGTACGGCAACGTGATTGACCCGTCCTGCAGCTGCGCGATGATCTCGCGGCCGGCCCGGTCGTATGCGCGGGACTCGTTGACGAACCGGTTGCCGTCCTGGTTCACGAAGATGCCACCGGTGAACCACAGCGCGAAGGCGGACCGGCCGTCCGGGTGGGTCATGCCCGGCGACCACCACGCCTGATCCAGCAGGTCGGTGTCAGCGCCCGCGGCGATGCCGGCCTGCAGCGCCAGCCCCCGGCTCCCCGGGCCGCCCATGGTGTCTCGGGCCGCGCCCGGTACCCCGTATCTGCGCCGCAGCTCCTCGTTGTTCTCGAAGCCGCCGGCGGCCAGCAGCACCCCCAGCCGGCTCCGGATCGCGCGGCGCTCACCGTCGCTCTCGACGATCGCGCCCGTCACCGCCCCTCCGGACATCACCAACTCGACCAGTGCGGTGTCACGCCGCAGCGAGGCCGTCGGATACTGCTCAATCGCCTTGAGGAACCGCGCGATCAGCGCGCGACCCCCGAGGTAGTAGTCGGCGGGCGGTTCCGCCCCGAGCCGGTCGGTGTCCAGCGGCCCGCGGATGACCTCCCGCAGTTCGGGGGCGGCGGCCACCTTCCAGGGCTTCGCGGCGATGTGGCGCTGGCCGTCCAGCCGCGCCTTCGGCGCTTTGCCGTAGTAGTCCGGCCAGGGCAACGGCACGAACTTCAGCAGGGGGTCGGCTTCCAGGTACTCGATCAGCCGGGCGCCGCCGCGGACATAGGTTTCCTGCAGTTCACGGGGGGTGCGGTCACCGACGACGGCGTGGTAGTAGGTGAGCGCGTCCTCGATGGTGTCGTCAACTCCGGCTCGCACCAGCACCGGGTTGCACGGGAACCAGACGCCGCCCCCACCGGAGTAGGCGGTGGTCCCGCCGAATTTCGACGTCGCCTCCACCAGCAACACGTCCAGGCCTTCGCGCGCCGCGGTGTAGGCACCGGTGACCCCGCCACCGCCCGATCCCGCGACCAGCACATCGCATTCGGTCGCCCAGTCCATCAGCGGAGACTAGCCCGCCGCTAAGCTCGGATCCCATGACAAGCGTTACCGACCACACCGCGGAGCCGGCCGCTGAGCACACAATCGACATCCACACCACCGCAGGCAAGCTGGCCGAGCTGCATAAGCGCCGGGAAGAGTCGCTGCACCCGGTGGGCGAAGAGGCCGTCGAGAAGGTGCACGCCAAGGGCAAGCTGACCGCCCGCGAGCGCATCCTCGCCCTGCTTGACGAGGACTCGTTCGTCGAACTCGACGCGCTGGCGCGCCACCGCAGCAAGAACTTCGGCCTGGACAACAACCGCCCGCTCGGCGACGGCGTGATCACCGGCTACGGCACCATCGACGGTCGCGAAGTGTGCATCTTCAGCCAGGACGCCACGGTGTTCGGCGGCAGCCTCGGCGAGGTGTACGGCGAGAAGATCGTCAAGGTCCAGGAACTGGCGATCAAGACCGGCCGCCCGCTGATCGGCATCAACGACGGCGCCGGCGCGCGCATCCAGGAGGGCGTCGTCTCCCTCGGCCTGTACAGCAAGATCTTCCGGAACAACATCCTGGCCTCCGGCGTGATCCCGCAGATCTCGCTGATCATGGGCGCCGCCGCCGGTGGGCACGTGTACTCCCCCGCCCTGACCGACTTCGTGGTGATGGTCGACCAGACCAGCCAGATGTTCATCACCGGGCCGGACGTCATCAAGACCGTCACGGGCGAGGACGTCACGATGGAGGAGCTCGGCGGCGCCCACACCCACATGGCCAAGTCGGGCACCCTGCACTACGTCGCCTCGGGCGAGCAGGACGCCTTCGACTGGGTGCGCGACCTGCTGAGCTACCTGCCGCCCAACAACGCCACCGACGCGCCGCGCTACGCCGAGCCCGTCCCCGAGGGCGCCATCGAGGACAACCTCACCGAGGAGGACCTCGAGCTGGACACGCTGATCCCGGACTCGGCCAACCAGCCGTACGACATGCACGAGGTGATCACCCGCATCCTCGACGACGACGAGTTCCTGGAAATCCAGAACGGCTACGCCACCAACATCGTCGTCGGCTTCGGCCGCATCGAGGGCCGGCCGGTCGGGATCGTGGCCAACCAGCCCACGCAGTTCGCCGGCTGCCTGGACATCAACGCCTCGGAAAAGGCGGCCCGGTTCGTGCGGACCTGCGACTGCTTCAACATCCCGATCATCATGCTGGTGGACGTCCCGGGCTTCCTGCCGGGCACCGGCCAGGAATACAACGGCATCATCCGGCGTGGCGCCAAGCTGCTGTTCGCCTACGGTGAGGCCACCGTCCCGAAGATCACCGTCATCACCCGCAAGGCCTACGGCGGCGCGTACTGCGTCATGGGCTCCAAGGACATGGGCTGCGACGTCAACATTGCCTGGCCGACCGCGCAGATCGCGGTGATGGGCGCCTCCGGGGCGGTCGGCTTCGTCTACCGCAAGCAGCTGGCCGAGGCGGCCAAGGAGGGCAAGGACGTCGACGCCCTGCGGCTGGAGCTGCAGCAGGAGTACGAGGACACGTTGGTCAACCCGTACGTCGCCGCCGAGCGGGGCTATGTCGACGCGGTGATCCCGCCGTCGCACACCCGCGGCTACATCGGCACGGCGCTGCGGCTGCTGGAACGCAAGATCGCGCACCTGCCCCCCAAGAAGCACGGGAACATCCCCCTGTGAGCCGAACGAACGGTGCGAACGCAGTGAGCGACGGGAGTGCGGCGAACGATTCGGCCATGACAGACGAAAACGCCTCCGAGACAACCGAAGCCGCACACCAGCCGCACGAGCCGCACATCCACATCGTCAAGGGTCACCCCACCGACGAGGAGGTGGCCGCGCTGGTCACCGCGCTCGGTGTCGTCGGTGGCGGCGTCCCCGAGCCCACCGAACCCGAGCCCACCCGCTGGGGCCTGCCGGTGGACCGGCTGCGGTTCGCGATGTCCAACTACCAGCGGCTTACCATGCAGCAAATGACGCACATGAAGCATTGACCCGGCTGGTCCTCGGGTCGGCCTCGTCGGGCCGCCTGCAGGTGCTGCGCCAGGCCGGCATCGATCCGCTGGTCGTGGTCTCCGGCGTGGACGAAGACGCCGTCGTCGCGGAGCTGGGGCCCGAAGCCGCGCCCGCCGAGGTGGTGTGCGCGCTGGCGGAGGCCAAGGCCGAGCGCGTCGCGGGCGAGCTGGCCGGCACCGTCACCGCCGATTGCGTTGTCGTCGGCTGTGATTCGATGCTCTACCTCGACGGCGAACTGTGCGGCAAGCCGGGGTCGGCCGACGAAGCGATGACCCAGTGGCGCCGCATGGCTGGCCGGTCGGGCCGGCTGCACACCGGGCACTGCCTGCTGCGGCTGGAGGGCGGCGCGATCATCCATCGCGAAGTCGAATCCGCTTGCACCACGGTGCGTTTCGCCGCACCCACGGAGGCGGACCTGCGGGCCTACGTCGCCAGCGGCGAGCCACTGCACGTGGCCGGCGGGTTCACCCTCGACGGGCTGGGCGGCTGGTTCGTCGACGGGATCGACGGGGACCCGTCGAACGTGATCGGTGTGAGCCTGCCGCTGCTGCGGTCCATGTTGCAGCGGGCCGGGTTGTCGATAGCCGAGCTGTGGGCGGCAACGCCGAGCAACCCAAGGGTCAAGCCATGACCACGTGGACCGAGTTCACCGCCCAAGCGCCGCGCATCGCCGGCATCTTCACCCGTCGACATAGCGCCAACGGCAACCTGTGCATGTTGGCCACCCTGCGCTCCGACGGGTTCCCCCGGATCAGCCCGATGGAGCCGCGGATCTTCGAGGAAGAGTTATGGCTGCCCGGGATGCCGGCCACCACCAAGTTCCTCGATCTGGCGCGCGACCCGAGGTTCTGTCTGCACACCGCGACGGTCGACACCGAGGTGACCGACGGCGACGCGAAGCTGTGGGGCCTGGCCCGCGTCGTTCCCTACGGCGCGGTGCACCGGCGCTTGGCCGAGACACTGTTCTCCGAGACCGGATTGGACCTGCGCGAGCAGCGATTCGACCTGCTCGGCGCCGAGATCACCGGGGCATCGGCGGTCGAGGTCCGCGACGGCCACCTTGACGTCACCATCTGGAACCCCCGCGTGCCCGAGCGGGTGGTCCGCAAGCACTGACCCGATGGCCAATTGAGCCCTGACGGTAGGCTCGAAGGCGTGGCATTACCCCCGGATCCAAGCCCGACTCTGACGGCCTACGCCCACCCCGAACGGCTGGTCACCGCCGACTGGCTATCCGCCCACCAGGGCACCCCCGGCCTGGTGATCGTCGAATCCGACGAGGACGTCTTGCTCTACGACGTCGGCCATATCCCCGGCGCGGTCAAGATCGACTGGCACACCGACCTCAACGACCCGAGGGTCCGCGACTACATCAACGGCGAGCAGTTCGCCGAATTGATGGACCGCAAAGGCATCTCGCGCGACGACACCGTGGTGATCTACGGCGACAAGAGCAACTGGTGGGCCGCCTACGCGCTGTGGGTCTTCACCTTGTTCGGCCACCCCGATGTGCGCCTGCTTAACGGCGGGCGCGACCTGTGGCTGGCCGAGCGCCGGGAGACCACCCTGGACGTCCCCACCAAGACCTCCACCGGCTATCCCGTCGTCGCGCGCAACGACGAACCCATCCGGGCCTTCAAGGACGACGTCCTGGCCATCCTCGGCAGCCAGCCGCTGATCGACGTGCGCTCGCCCGACGAGTACACCGGCAAGCGCACGCACATGCCCGACTACCCGGAGGAGGGCGTGCTGCGCGGCGGCCACATCCCCACGGCCCGGTCCATCCCGTGGGCCAAGGCGGTCGATGAGAGCGGGCGATTCCGCAGCCGCGAGGAGCTCGAGGAGCTCTACGCCTTCATCGATCCCGAGGACAAGACCGTCGTGTACTGCCGCATCGGCGAGCGGTCCAGCCACACCTGGTTCGTGCTCACGTACCTGCTGGGCAAGCCCGGGGTGCGCAACTACGACGGATCCTGGACGGAGTGGGGCAACACCGTGCGCACGCCGATCGTCGCCGGCGAAGAGCCGGGGGCCGTTCCGGTCCGATGACGCTGCCCGCCCCGTTAGCCGAGGTGGTCTCCGACTTCGCCGAAGTCCAGGGCCAGGACAAGCTGACGCTGCTGCTGGAATTCGCCAACGACCTCCCGGCACTGCCCCCCGAGCTGGAAGAGCAGGCCATGGAGCCGGTGCCCGAATGCCAGACCCCGCTCTTCCTCCACGTCGATGCCAGCGACCCGAACCGGGTGCGGTTGCACTTCAGCGCGCCCGCCGAGGCGCCGACCACCCGGGGGTTCGCGTCGATCCTGGCCGCCGGTCTTGACGAGCAGCCCGCGGCCGACATTCTGGCGGTGCCCGAGGATTTTTACACCGACCTGGGCTTGGCCGCGCTGATCAGCCCGCTGCGGCTGCGCGGCATGTCGGCGATGCTCGCTCGCATCAAGCGGCGGGTGCGCGAGTCGGCTCCGAATTCCGGCACCGCCTGATCGGCCTCACGGCGCGGCGCTTAGACTTCCCGGGAGTTGTAAGAAACTCTCTTAAAGAAGCCCACGGCGGAAACACGTCCGCTTCAGATCTGCCAAACAGGAGGCGCAGTGGCTAGTCACGCCAGCTCGAGGATCTCCAAAGTGCTTGTCGCCAACCGCGGCGAGATCGCTGTCCGGGTGATCCGCGCGGCCCGCGATGCGGGGCTGCCCAGCGTGGCGGTGTACGCCGAGCCCGACGCCGACGCCCCGCACGTGCGCCTCGCCGACGAGGCGTTCGCCTTGGGTGGCCAGACCTCCGCGGAGTCCTACCTGGACTTCGGCAAGCTCCTCGACGCGGCGGCCAAGTCGGGTGCCAACGCCGTCCACCCCGGCTACGGCTTCCTCTCGGAGAACGCCGATTTCGCGCAGGCCGTCCTCGACGCCGGCCTGATCTGGATCGGCCCGAGCCCCCAGTCGATCCGCGACCTCGGTGACAAGGTCACCGCCCGCCACATCGCCGCACGCGCCCAGGCCCCCCTGGTGCCCGGCACGCCCGACCCCGTCAAGGACGCCGACGAGGTGGTGGCCTTCGCCGAGGAGTACGGCGTCCCGATCGCCATCAAGGCGGCCTTCGGTGGCGGCGGCCGCGGCATGAAGGTCGCGCGCACCATCGAAGAGATCCCGCACCTGTACGAGTCGGCGGTACGCGAAGCCGTCGCCGCCTTCGGCCGCGGCGAGTGCTTCGTCGAGCGCTACCTGGACAAGCCCCGCCACGTCGAGGCGCAGGTGATCGCCGACCAGCACGGCAACGTCATCGTCGCGGGCACCCGCGACTGCTCCCTGCAGCGCCGCTTCCAGAAGCTGGTGGAGGAGGCGCCCGCGCCGTTCCTGACCGACGCGCAGCGCAAGGAGATCCACGAGTCGGCGAAGCGCATCTGCAAGGAGGCGCACTACTACGGCGCCGGCACCGTGGAATACCTGGTCGGCCAGGACGGCCTGATCTCGTTCCTGGAGGTCAACACCCGGCTGCAGGTCGAGCACCCGGTCACCGAGGAGACCGCGGGCATCGACCTGGTGCTGCAGCAGTTCAAGATCGCCAACGGCGAAAAGCTGGATCTCACCGAGGATCCGACGCCACGCGGCCACGCCATCGAATTCCGGATCAACGGCGAGGACGCCGGACGTGGGTTCCTGCCGGCGCCCGGCCCGGTCACCCGCTACGACACTCCCAGCGGGCCCGGCGTTCGCCTGGACTCCGGCGTCGAGGCCGGTTCGGTGATCGGCGGCCAGTTCGACTCGATGCTGGCCAAGCTGATCGTGTACGGCGCGACCCGGGAAGAAGCCCTCGCCCGCTCCCGCCGTGCTCTTTCTGAATTCCACGTGGAGGGGCTGGCCACCGTCATCCCGTTCCACCGCGCCGTGGTGTCCGATCCCGCCTTCATCGGTGACGGCGACAGCTTCTCGGTGCACACCCGCTGGATCGAGACCGAGTGGAACAACACCATCGAGCCCTTCACCGCCGGCGAGCCCCTCGACGAGGAGGACGCCCGGCCCCGCCAGACGGTGGTCGTTGAGGTCGGTGGCCGGCGGCTCGAGGTGTCGCTGCCCGGCGATCTGGCGCTTTCCAACGGTGCCGCGGACCCGGCCGGCGTCATCCGCAAGAAGCCCAAGCCGCGCAAGCGCGGGGCGCACGCCGGGGGCGCCGCCTCTGGCGACGCGGTGACCGCGCCCATGCAGGGCACCGTAGTCAAGGTCGCGGTCGAGGAGGGACAGGAGGTTGCCACCGGCGACCTGGTCGTGGTCCTCGAGGCGATGAAGATGGAGAACCCGGTCACCGCGCACAAGGACGGTGTCATCACCGGACTTGCGGTCGAGGCCGGCGCCGCCATCACCCAGGGCACGGTGCTCGCCGAGATCAAATAGCCCGTCGGACGATAATCCTGGGAAACAGTTGTCGACTAGGTCTGACGCGGGTAGCGTTCGGGTCAGGTTGAGTTCACAGCCGTCCGGATTACGTCAAAGGGCGTGGGGAAGACGAACTCCCTGTTTTTTCGCTTCAATTCACGCTTGACGTTTTCCGCAGCACAACTGCTCTACGGATGGAGTCAGTAATGTCTGTGGCCCAATCTTGGCAGCACAGCCGGGCGGCGCAGTTCACCGCGCGCTGGGACCCAGCGGGAACCCTGGTCACCGTGGACGGTGAGCTCGACGCCGCCAACGCCGATCAGCTCGCCGCCTACGTCCGACACGTCGTCGCTCGTTCCCGGCGTGTGATCCTGGACCTGCGCGGCCTGAAATTCATTGGCACAGCAGGCTTTTCAGCGCTACACCGCATCAACGTCGTCTGCTCGGGCGCCCAGTTGGATTGGGCGATGGCGCCGAGCCCGGCGGTGGCGAGGTTGCTGCGCATCTGCGACCCCGACGGCACCCTCCCGGTGACGACGCACGCGGCCGAGCCGCTGCTGGAACCGCTGCGAGCCGAGGGCGAAGAGCCGCCGTTCCTATTGCAATTGGTCGCGCAGCCGCGTTAGCGACTTCGCCAGCAACCGGGACACGTGCATCTGAGAGATGCCGACCCGCTCGGCGATCTGGGTCTGCGTCATCGACTCGAAGAATCTGAGCACCAACACCGTCCGCTCCCGCTCGGGCAGGGCCTCCAGCAGTGGGCGAAGCGACTCCTGATCCTCGATCCGGTCCAGGCCGGTATCCACGTCGCCCAGGGTGTCGGCGATCGCGCGGGCTTCGTCCTCCTCGCTGCCGCCGCCGCTGTCGATGGACAAAGTGTTGTACGAGCTGCCCGCCACCAGGCCCTCGACGACCTCCTCGCGGTCCATGTCGAGTTCGGCGGCCAGTTCGGTCGCGGTGGGCGCCCGGCCGAGTCGTTGCGAGAGATCCGCGGTGGCGGTGCCGAGGCGCAGGTGCAGCTCCTTCAGGCGCCGCGGCACCTTGACCGACCAGCTGTTGTCGCGAAAGTGCCTGCGGACCTCGCCCATGATCGTGGGCACCGCGAAGGACACGAAGTCGGAGCCGGTCTCGACGTCGAACCGCACCACCGCGTTGACCAGCCCCACGCGCGCCACCTGGACGAGATCGTCGCGGGGCTCGCCGCGGCCCTCGAACCGGCGGGCGATGTGATCGGCCAGGGGCAGGCAGCGCTCGACGATCTTGTCCCGTTGACGCTGGAATTCCATCGAGTCGCCGTCCACAGTGGCCAACTCTCGGAACATCTCCGGGACATCGGCGTACTCGTTCGGGCGCGAGACCGAACCGCCGGCAGCTGGTGGTGTCACCTGCTGGAGGCCGCCCGTCGCGCCGTCAGCGTGATACCGAAAACGCTGCCGGTTTGGTTGGGCTCGCGACCATCGTGGAATGTCTGGACGTCATCGGCCAAGGACGTCAGCACGTGCCAGCTGAAGCTGCCGGGAGCGACCACGTCGTGGGTGTCACACGCCGCCGACGCCTCGACCACCAACTGGTCGTCCTGCGGGTCCACCACCACGACGAGGGTTGCGTCGGGCGTCGCGCAGCGGATCAGCCGGGTGCACACTTCGTCGACCGCAAGCCGCAGATCCGCTACGGCGTCGAAGTCCAGGTCCTCGAAGGTGCCGATCGCACCAACCAGCGTCCGCAGCATCGCCAAGTTCTCCAGACGTGCCGCGACGTGCAATTCGACGGCACGATGGCCACGCTGACGTTTGTTAGTGCGCAATCCCGCATCGTTCATCTGGTCTCCCGGCAATGTTTGACTGACACTACTACCGCCCCGCAGCCCGCCGTGGACCGTGCGTTCGAGCCGATTAGTCATGGTTTCCGCCGGGTGTGCGGCCCGATATGGACGGGCCGGAAACCACCGAAACGGCTCGGACACGGCGGCTCAAGCGCATGGCGACGATCGCCGGGATCGCGCTGGTCGTATTGGTATTTCTCGCTGTAGGCATCTATGTCGGTGTCTTCGTGTTCCTGCCCCCCATGGGGTGACCACGCTGACGCAACCCTTCCGGCACTCATCATGGTGCACACCTGATACCCACTCGACGAGGCGGGTAACCACCCGCGTTTACTTCCCGGCAAAAATGGGTTCGGCGCTCAGCGGCGCCGCGGCGCAAGCGCTCCTAGCTGGCCGGCCACTGCCTGTGGACCTCGGGGTGCTCGGCGTACCAGCGATCCGCGATCCGCCGGATCCGCCGGTGCTCGAGCGCCACCCACACCAACCCGAGAACCGTGGCGATGATCGCCACCACCCCGGCGGTCATGCCCTCGTGCTGATGTCCGGAGCCGAACGCCGACAGGCTTCCGGATCCGCCGATCACGCCCGCCACCACCAACAGGTAGCCGGGCCAGTGCAGTACGTCGATCAGCGACTCCCCGGCGAGTGGCCGCGTTGTCCTGAGATGGTCGACGGGGTCGTGAAATGTGTCTCCCATGGCTGCTCCTAGGGGAGGTTGGTAAAACCATTCGCAGCTCAATACGGGTTGCACCATCAACGGTAGATCCCCCGGGAGGCCTTTGGCGAGACCCCAGTCAGAGGACCAGCGCCGGGCCTGCGATGGGGGCCACGCCCATGGCGACCATCAACACCATCAGCGTGAACAGGAACCAGCCCGCGCCGTGCCATCCCCACCAGGTGCCCTGCGCCTTCCATATCTGATAGGTCCGCAGGAATGCCCAGAGGCCGGCCGCCAGCAGGATCAGCGGTCCGCCCAGCGCCAGCAATGTCCGCTGTGGCGCGCCGCACGCCGCGGTGTCCACACCGGTACCAGGACAAGTGCTCACCCAGAGCGCGGCCATCACCAGGAAGCCGACCGCCACGGCCGCGGCCAATGCTGCGAACCGGATGGCGGCACGCACCTCGCCGTCTTCCTGTCCCAAGCGATCACCACCCGATCGCTCATCCGCCTTGTGCATCCGTGCCCCTCATATCCCGGGTAATCAATGTTTTGTTCATCGTTTGCTGCGCCGCAATGGTTACCGCGCGATGACAAGCGGAAATCGCATGGGGACAAATACCCGTCGGCAAACCCCGTAAAACGGCTCAGTCCCGGGTATTGCCGGCCAAATTCCCGCCGGCGCGCGAATAGCCCGCACCGTCAATTATTCGGAGGGATTACCGCTGGCCCGGGGCGTGGAGCCGGGAAAGACGCAATGTGGTCGGCGACTCAGGACCGGTGAGTACTATCTCTCACATGCCGACAGGCCGAAGGCGGTTATCCCCCGAGGATCGACGCGCTGAGCTGCTCGCTTTGGGGGCCGATGTCTTCGGAAAGCGACCCTACGACGAGGTGCGGATCGACGAGATCGCCGAACGCGCCGGCGTGTCCCGGGCGCTGATGTATCACTACTTCCCCGACAAGCGCGCCTTCTTCGCCGCCGTGGTCAAGGACGAGGCCGACCGGCTGTACGAGACCACCAATATGGACGACGCCACCGGCCTCACCATGTACGAAGAGGTGCGGATGGGGGTCATGGCGTACATGGCCTACCACGAGCAGAATCCGGAGGCCGCCTGGGCCGCCTACGTCGGGCTGGGCCGGTCCGACCCGGTTCTGCTGGGCGTTGACGACGAAGCCAAGAACCGCCAGCTCGAACACATCATGAGTCGCATCCACGACCTGGTGGCCAACATCTCCGGGGCGAAGCTGGAAGGCGACGTCGAGCGCGACCTGCGGGTGATCTGTCACGGCTGGCTGGCGTTCACGTTCGAGCTGTGCCGCCAGCGCATCATCGATCCCACGATCAACGCCGACCGCCTCGCCGACGCCTGCGCGCACTCACTGTTCGACGCCATCGCCCGGGTGCCCGAGATACCCGAGGAGTTGTCCCACGCGATGGCGACGGCCCGAATCCAGCCGCGCTAGCCCGCGCTCTTGTCGGTACGCCTTGGCACCATGGTGAGGTGACCACCCGTGACCCGTTAGGCCGGTTCAGCGCGACCACGCGCGAATGGTTCACCAGCACATTCGCCGGTCCCACCACCGCGCAGGCCGAAGCCTGGGACGCCATCGCCGACGGCGACAACACGCTGGTGATCGCGCCGACCGGATCCGGCAAGACGCTCGCGGCGTTCCTGTGGGCCTTAGACTCCCTCGCCACGCGCGGCGGTCTTGACGGCTCGGCCGCGAGGCCGGCCGGCACCCGCGTGCTCTACGTGTCCCCGCTCAAGGCGCTGGCGGTCGACATCGAGCGCAACCTGCGCACCCCGCTGGCGGGCCTCACCCGCATCGCCGAGCGCCACGGACTCCCCCCGCCCGACATCAGCGTCGGCGTCCGCTCCGGGGACACCCCGCCCGCCGAACGCCGGCAGCTCATCGCCCGTCCCCCCGACGTGCTGATCACCACGCCGGAGTCGCTGTTCCTGATGCTCACCTCGGCCGCGCGCGAAACGCTGGCCGGCGTGCAGACGGTGATCGTCGACGAAATCCACGCGATCGCCGCCGGCAAGCGCGGCGCGCACCTGGCGCTGTCGCTGGAGCGGCTCCAGGACTTGTCACAAGAGCTGCGGGAGGGGCTGCCCGCACAGCGCATCGGGTTGTCCGCGACGGTGCGCCCACCCGAAGAGCTCGCCCGGTTCCTGTCCGGTCAGCAACCGACCACCATCGTCGCGCCCCAGGCGGCCAAGACCGTCGAGCTGGCGGTGCAGGTGCCGGTGCCAGACATGGCCAACCTGGCCAACAACAGCATCTGGCCCGACGTCGAGGAGCGGCTGGTCGACGTGATCGAGGCGCACAACTCGACCATCGTGTTCGCCAACTCGCGGCGGCTGGCCGAGCGGCTCACCGCCCGGCTCAACGAGATCCACGCCGAACGCTGTGGTGTGGGGCTGTCGGGCGAGACCAACCCGAAGGTGGCGGGCGGGGCGCCCGCGCACATCATGGGCAGCGGCCAGACCTACGGCGCCGAGCCGCTGTTGGCCCGCGCCCACCACGGCTCGGTCAGCAAGGAGCAGCGCGCCCTGGTCGAGGAGGACCTCAAGCGCGGGATCCTCAAGGCGGTGGTGGCGACGTCGAGCCTGGAGCTGGGCATCGACATGGGCGCGGTCGACCTGGTGATCCAGGTGGAGGCGCCGCCGTCGGTGGCCAGCGGCCTGCAACGCATCGGGCGGGCCGGCCACCAGGTCGGCGAGGTATCCCAGGGCGTGCTGTTCCCGAAGCACCGCACCGACCTGATCGGCTGCGCGGTGACCGTGCAGCGGATGCTCGCCGGCGAAATCGAGACGATGCGGGTGCCCGCCAACCCGCTGGACATCCTGGCGCAGCAGACCGTGGCGGCCGCCGCGCTGGAGCCGCTGGACGCCGACCGGTGGTTCGACACGGTGCGCCGCAGCGCCCCCTTCGCGACGCTGCCGCGCAGCGTGTACGAGGCCACCCTCGACCTGTTGTCGGGCAAGTACCCCTCCACCGAGTTCGCCGAGCTGCGTCCCCGCTTGGTCTACGACCGCGACACCGGCACGCTGACGGCGCGGCCCGGCGCGCAGCGGCTGGCCGTCACCTCCGGCGGCGCCATCCCGGACCGCGGCATGTTCACCGTCTACCTCGCCAGCGAGTCGGAAAAGCCGTCGCGCGTGGGCGAACTGGACGAGGAGATGGTGTACGAGTCCCGGCCCGGTGACGTCATCTCGCTGGGCGCCACCAGCTGGCGAATCACCGAGATCACCCACGACCGCGTTTTGGTGATCCCCGCGCCCGGCCAGCCGGCCCGGCTGCCATTCTGGCGCGGCGACGACGCGGGCCGGCCCGCCGAGCTTGGCGCCGCGCTGGGCGCGTTCACCGGCGAGCTGGCCGGACTCGACCGCGCCGCCTTCGACGCCCGGTGCGCGGGCCTGGGTTTCGACGCCTACGCCACCGACAACCTGTGGGCGCTGCTGGACGAGCAGCGGACCGCCGCCGGCGTGGTCCCCACCGACACCACCCTGCTGGTCGAGCGGTTCCGCGATGAACTGGGCGACTGGCGGGTGATCCTGCACTCGCCTTACGGGCTGCGGGTGAACGGGCCGCTGGCGCTGGCGGTGGGTCGGCGGCTGCGCGAACGCTACGGCCTCGACGAAAAACCGACCGCCTCTGATGACGGCATCGTGGTGCGCTTGCCGGACATGCTGTCCGACAACGGCGAGACCCCGCCCGGCGCCGAGTTGTTCGTCTTCGACGCCGACGAGATCGATCCGATCGTCACCGACGAGGTGGGCGGTTCGGCGCTGTTCGCGTCGCGGTTCCGGGAGTGCGCCGCCCGCGCGCTGCTGCTGCCCCGCCGGCACCCGGGTAAGCGATCGCCGCTGTGGCACCAGCGCCAGCGGGCCGCCCAGCTGCTGGACGTGGCCCGCAAATACCCCGACTTCCCGGTGGTGCTGGAAACCATCCGCGAATGCCTGCAGGACGTGTACGACGTGCCCGCCCTGGTCGCCCTGATGGCCGGCATCGCCCAGCGCAAGGTGCGGGTGCTCGAAACGGAGACGGCGCGGCCGTCGCCCTTCGCGGCGTCCCTGCTGTTCGGCTACGTCGGCGCCTTCATGTACGAGGGCGACACCCCGCTGGCCGAGCGCCGGGCCGCGGCACTGTCGCTGGACAGCACGCTGCTGGCCGAGCTGCTCGGCCGGGTCGAGCTGCGCGAGCTGCTCGACCCGGACGTCATCGCCGCGACCGCCCGCCAGCTGCAGCACCTGTCGGCGGACCGGGCCGCGCGCGACGCCGACGGCGCCGCGGACCTGCTGCGGCTGCTGGGGCCGATGACCGAGGACGAGGTCGCCGCCCGGGCCGGCGGCGCCGAGGTGGGCGGCTGGCTCGAAGGCCTGCTCGCGGCGCGGCGGGTGCTGCCCGTGTCGTTCGCCGGCCGCAGCTGGTGGGTGGCCATCGAGGACATCGGCCGGCTGCGCGACGGCGTCGGGGCGCCGGTTCCGCTGGGCGTGCCGGCGGCCTTCACCGAGGCGGTGGCCGACCCGCTGGGCGAGCTGCTGGGCCGCTACGCGCGCACCCACACCCCGTTCACCACCGCCGCGGCCGCGGGCCGGTTCGGGCTGGGGCTGCGGGTGACGGCCGACGTGCTGGGCCGGCTGGCCGCCGACGGCCGGCTGGTGCGCGGCGACTTCGTCGCCGCCACGGAAACCTCCGCGGCGCCCGGCGGCGAACAGTGGTGCGACGCCGAGGTGTTGCGAGTGTTGCGGCGGCGTTCGCTGGCCGCGCTGCGCGCGCAGGTCGAACCGGTGAGCACCGCCGCGTACGGAAGGTTCCTGCCGGCCTGGCACCGGGTGGCCTCCCCCGGTTCGTCGGGCCACTCGGGGCTGGACGGGCTGATGTCCGTGGTCGACCAGCTGGCCGGGGTCCGGATGCCGGCCTCGGCGATCGAGCCCCTGGTGCTGGGCCCGCGGGTCCGGGACTACTCCCCCGCCATGCTCGACGAGCTGCTCGCCATCGGGGAGGTGACCTGGTCGGGCGCAGGGTCGATCTCGGCCAGCGACGGCTGGGTCGCCTTGCACGTGGGCGACTCCGCGCCCTTGACGCTGGCCGGGCCCGCCGAAATCGACTTCACCGAGGCCCACCGGGCGATCCTGGACACGCTGGCCGGCGGCGGCGCGTACTTCTTCCGTCATCTGACCCAGAGCGGCATCACCGACGCCGAGCTCAAAGCCGCGCTGTGGGAGCTGATCTGGGCCGGGTGGGTCACGGGTGACACCTTCGCGCCGGTGCGCGCGATGCTCGGCGGCGTGGGCAACCGCAAACGCTCGGCCCCGGCGCACCGCTCACATCGGCCACCGCGGCTGAGCCGGTACAGCGTGGCGCACGCGCAGTCCCGCCCCGCCGACCCGACGGTGGCGGGCCGGTGGTCGGCCCTGCCGCCGCCCGAGCCCGATTCCACGGTGCGCGCCCACTACCAGGCGGAGTTGCTGCTGGGCCGCCACGGCATGCTGACCCGGGGCGCGGTCGCGGCCGAGGGCGTCACCGGCGGGTTCGCGACGCTCTACAAGGTGCTGAGCACCTTCGAGGAAGCCGGCCGGTGCCAGCGCGGCTATTTCGTCGAGTCGCTGGGCGGTGCCCAGTTCGCCGTCGCCTCGACCGTCGACCGGCTGCGCAGCTACAGCGATGGGATCGACCCCGAGCGGCCGGAATACCGCGCTGTCGTGCTGGCCGCCGCCGACCCGGCCAATCCCTACGGCGCCGCGCTGCCGTGGCCGGCGTCCGGCGCGGAGAGCGCGCGGCCGGGCCGCAAGGCCGGCGCGCTCGTCGTGCTGGTCGACGGCCACCTGGCCTGGTTCCTGGAGCGCGGCGGGCGCTCACTGCTCACCTTCACCGACGACCCGGCGGCCCACCATGCGGCGGCCACGGCGCTGGCCGAGCTGGTCGCCTCCCGGCGCGTCGCGTCGATCCTGGTCGAACGCATCGACGGCGCACCGGCGCTGCAGCCCCAAAACGGGCCCAGCCGCGTGGCGGACGGCTTGCAGGAGGCGGGGTTCGCCCGCACACCGCGCGGACTTCGGCTCCGGTAAGGCCCCGATAGCGATGCCCGAAGGAGACACCGTCTGGCACACCGCGGCCGTCCTGCGCGAGCACCTGGTCGGGCGCACCCTCACGCGCTGCGACGTCCGCGTCCCCCGGTACGCGACGGTCGACCTCACCGGGCAGACGGTCGACGAGGTGCTCAGCCGGGGCAAGCACCTGTTCATCCGGGTGGGCCGGGCGAGCATCCACTCGCACCTGAAGATGGACGGCAGCTGGCGGGTCGCCGACCGGCCGGTGCGGGTCGACCACCGGGCGCGGATCGTCCTGGAAGCCGGCGCCGTCCGCGCCGTCGGCGTGGACCTCGGCGTCCTGGAGATCCTGGAGCGCGACCGCGATGGGGACGCCGTCGCGCACCTGGGGCCAGATCTGCTGGGCGAGGACTGGGACGCCACCACCGCCGCCGCCAACCTGGCGGCCCAACCGGACCGGCCGCTCGCCCAGGCGCTGCTCGACCAGCGGGTGCTGGCGGGCATCGGCAACGTCTACTGCAACGAGCTGTGTTTCGTCAGCGGACACCTGCCCACCGCACCGGTGAGCGCGGTCGCCGACCCGCGCCGGCTGGTCGTCCGTGCCCGGGACATGTTGTGGCTGAACCGGTCCCGCTGGAACCGCTGCACCACCGGCGATACCAGGGCCGGGCGGCAGCTGTGGGTCTACGGGCGCGCGGGGCAGGGTTGCCGTCGCTGCGGCACCCCCATCAACTACGACGACTCCGGGGAGCGGGTCAGGTACTGGTGCCCGTCCTGCCAGCGCTGACGCTCCTAGCCCTCCGCGCTTGCGATCGCCACTGGTCCTGCGGTGGCGACCCGCAGCGCCCGGCTACGCCGCGCTTGCGATCGCCACTGGTCCTGCGGTGGCGACCCGCAGCGCCCGGCTACGCCGCGCTTGCGATCGCCACTAGTCCCGGGCGTGCGCCAGGAAGAACTCCGCGATGGCCTCCGACCCGTCGAGCGCGCGGGTGGTGGGCCCGATGATCGCCTTGGGCAGGTATTGCCTGCCGCCCGGCCAGGTGTGCCCGCCGCTGTCGATCTGGTAGAAGGTCACCTCGGTGGATGCCGCACACCCGGCGGAGTCGAAGCGATGCACGACGGTGCCGTCCCCGACGCTGGGCAGCGCCTGCACCGAGGGGTCGCCCTGGCATCCGTCGGCCGAACGCCACTTGTTCACCATGGTGGTGGCGGAGATGGAGTGGCTCAGCCCGCCTCGGCCGCGCACGGCCCCACCGTTGAACGGCACCAGCGGGTCGGCGGTGCCGTGGGCCTCCCAGACCGACACCGGCCGCGACGGATTGCACGCCACGCCGACGCCCAAAGTGCCCGCCACGGGCGCGACCGCGGCGAACACATCGGCGCGGTCACAGGCCAGCCGGTTGGACATGAAGGCCCCGTTCGACATCCCGGTGACGAAAACGTGCCCGGGGGCGATGCCGTAGTCGTTTTGCACCTTGTTCACCAGGCCCACCAGGAAGCCGACGTCGTCGATATGCCGGCGATCCGCCGGCGACGCCCCGCGCCCGTCGGCCCAGCTCTTGTCGTAACCGTCGGGATAGACCACGAGCAGGTTATGGGCGTCGGCAACGGCATCGAAGCCGGTCAGCCCCCGCTGACCGTTCCCGGTGCCACCGCCGCCGTGCAGGCTCAACACCAGACCGACCGGGCTACCCGGCGGCACGTGCAGCAGGTAAGTTCGATCCATGCCGCCGGAACGGAACGTCCCGGAAGCATCCCGAGCGGTGGCCGCCGAGACATTCCGCACACCACATCCCACCAAGCACACGGCTACGACGGCCACTGACAACCAACGCACGTACGGCATACCGTCAATACACCGACGGAGCCGATGCCGGAGCAAACCTGGGTGTGGCGATGATCGCAATATCAGTGATCCTGCACCGTGCGACGCAACAACGTGCGAATAATATTCGGGCAGCCCCCGCGGTCAACGAGCAACGGCACTTCGATGTCACGGGAGTATCAGAAATGACGAGGACCCAGATTCGCAACCCCAGCCTGCTGCTGTTGCTGTTGGCTGCTGGGGTTGTCCCGGCGACCGGACTGCTGGGCGCCCTGGGAGCGGCCCCGGCTGCCCACGCCAGCGCGGCCGACGACGCTTTCCTCGCGGCGCTGACGGCCAAGGGCATCAACTACGAGTCGCCCGAAACCGCCATCCGGTCCGGCCATTTGGTGTGCCAGGAACTCGAATCCGGCGAATCGGCGCAACAGGTGGCCAACGACGTCATGACCAACAGCCACCTCGATGGCTACCACGCCGGCTACTTCGTGGGCGTGAGCATCCGGGCGTATTGCCCCAAGTATCAGGCCTGAAATTAACAGGCAGTTGACAGGCTCGTGACAAGCGCGCCGGTAAAATTGGCGCTGAACCTATCTCGAGAACTCGAAGGCCAAATGATTCCTAAACTTTTGGTCGGCGTTGCACTCATCCTCGGCGCTGCAGGTTGGACGGCAGCATCGGCAAACGCCGACCCAAGCCCGTTTAGCACGCTGAGCTGCAGTTGCCAGGAGACTGCTCCGGCGGGCAGCACCACCCTCACGGACAAGGTCGATCGCGGAATCCAGCAAGGCCTTTCGGATCTGCCGGCCATCGCCGTCGAGCACTGACGATCACTTCCGCCTCCGCCGCTCGATGTAGTGATAGCGCGCGGCCCGTCGCCGGATGCGATACGCGCTTCCGCGGGTGCGGTGCGGCTGCCCGACGATGTGCATCGGCTCGCTGTAGAAGAGCAGCTTGCCCAGCTCCACCAACACCAGGTAACAGACGACAAAGGTGCCCAGCGCGGCGAAGAACTGCCACGGCAGCGGCGTAAAGCCCAGGGTGCGGGCCAGCGGTGAAATCGTCAGTCCGGCACCGACGGCGACCACGGTGAGGCTGGTGACGGTCAGCAGCGCGCTGGGTCGGCTGCGAAAGAACGGCACCATGCGGGTGCGAATGACGAAGATGATCAGCGTCTGCGTCGCGAGGGATTCCACGAACCAGCCCGTCCGGAACTCGATGGCACCGGCGTGCAGCACGCCGAGCATCAACCCGAACGTCAGGAAGTCGAACAGCGAACTGATCGGGCCGAAGATCAGCATGAAGCGCCGGATGAACGCGACGTTCCAGTGCGACGGCGCGTGCAGCTGCGCCGCGTCGACCCGGTCGGTCGGGATCGCCAGCTGCGAGGTGTCGTAAAGCAGGTTGTTGAGCAGGATTTGGCTGGGCAGCATCGGCAGGAACGGCAACAGAGCCGACGCGGCCGCGGCGCTGAACATGTTCCCGAAATTGCTCGACGTGCCCATCAGCACGTACTTGATGGTGTTGGCGAAGATGCGCCGGCCCTCGGCCACCCCGGTGGCCAGCACACTGAGGTCCTTTTCCAGCAGCACGACGTCGGCCGCATCCTTGGCCACGTCGGTGGCGCTGTCGACCGAGATCCCCACATCGGCGGCGTGCAAGGCCAGCGCGTCGTTGACACCGTCGCCCAGGAAGCCCACCGATCGCCCCTCGCTCCGCAGCGCGACGATCAACTTCGCCTTCTGCTCGGGGGAGATGCGCGCGAAGATCGTGTTCTTCTGCGCGATGCGGATGAACGCGTGGTCGTCCAAACCGTCGAGCTCCCCGCCGGTGACGGTGCCCTTCGACGCCAAACCCAGTTCGGCGCATACCTTTTCGGCGACCCGTGGGTTGTCCCCGGTGGCGATCTTCAGCTCGATGCCCAGCTCGGCCAGCTCGGAGAGCGATTGCCGCGCAGCGGATTTGGGCTCGTCGGCAAACACCAGGAACCCAGCGAGCGTCAGATCGCTTTCGTCCGCCCGGGTGAGCGTCGTCATCGCGGGCGCCGGTTTGGTGGCCACGGCCACCACCCGTCGCCCGGCGGCGAACAACTCCGCGAGAGTCTCCTCCGCCGCCGGCGGGACGGCTCGGCACTGGGCCAGCACCTGCTCGGGCGCCCCCTTGACCACCAGCACGCGGCCTCCGTCGTCGTCGACCAGCGCCGACGTTGCCCGGCGTTGGTGGTCGAACGGCAGCATCGCGACCCGGTGCGCCGCACCGGCCACCAACTGGTGCGCCTGCGGGGACTCCCAGAGCGCGGCATCGAGCGAATTGGCACTCGCACCACCGGTTTCCGGGTCCACATCGGTGGATAGCAGCCCCAGGTGGCAGACCGCGTCGCTGTGCGCACCGGCGTGATCGACCGAGCCCACCAGACGGATCCGCCCTTCCGTCAGGGTGCCGGTCTTGTCGGTGATCAGGATGTCGATGTCGCCGAGGTCTTCGATGCACACCAACCGCTTGACGAGCACCTTCGCTTTGGCCAGCTGCCGTGATCCGGTCGCCAGGCCGGTGCTGACGACAGCGGGCAGCAGCTGCGGCGTGATCCCGACCGCGATCGCGAGCGAGAACAGCACCGAGTCGATGATGGGCTTCTGCAGCAGCAGGTTGCTGATCAAAATGACCACCATCAGCGCGACGGCGACCTGTAGCAACAGGTAGGAGAACCGGCGCAGCCCGACCTGGAAGGCGGTCTCGGGCTGGCGATCGTCCAAACCCGATGCGATTTGCCCGAATTCGGCGTCTCGACCGGTGGCGTACACCACCCCGGTCCCCTCCCCGGCACTGACGATGGTGCCCATGAAGGCCAGGTCGGTCGCGTCAGCCAGACCGGTTCCGGCAGGCACCGGTTCCGTCGATTTCTCCGATCCCGTCGATTCCCCGGTCAGGATGCTTTCGTTGCATTCAAGGCCGCTGACCTCGATCAGCCGAACATCGGCCGGTATCGCCTCCCCCAGCGACAGCCGAATCACGTCGCCCGGGACGAGCGCGGTCACGGCGAGCGAGACGAACTTCCCGTCACGGCGCACCACGGCGTTGTGGCGCACGCTGTCATGCAGGTCGGCGGCGGCCCGCTCGGCGCGGTATTCGTTGATGAAGCCCAGCCCGATGCTGGCCGCCAGGATGATGCCGATGATGACGGCCTGCATGCTGTCGCCCAGGAAATACGAGGCGACTGCGGTGCCGGCCAGCAGGATGAGCACCGCGTTGCGCAGCTGACGGCCCAGCACCGCAAGGACATTCACGCGATGGGTGCGCACCGCGTTGGGCCCGTAGCGCGTGAGCCGGGCGGCGGCCTCCGCGCCGGACAACCCGGCCGGCGAGCTGTCCAACCGGCGCAGCACCTCGTCGACCGTGGCGGCCGCGACCAGCGTCGTGGTCGAGCCGGCGGTCTCCTGTCGGGGGTCGGCGATCATAGCCAGTCGCGACGTTTGAACATCACGTAGATGACCACCATCAGGACGAAGATCAGGCCGGTGCTGGCCAGAAAGCCGGCGAGGTGGCCGAAGCCCGGGTAGGGCACGTTCTGACCGTAAAAGCCGGTGATCGCGGTGGGAACGGCGATGATGGCCGCCCACCCGGTCAGCTTCTTCATGATGGTGTTCAGCCGGGCGTCTTGCAGCGACAGGTTGGTTTCGAAAATCGTTGTGACCATGTCGCGCAACGACTCCGTCCATTCCGACACGCGAAGCACGTGGTCGTACAGGTCGGCGTACAGCGGGTCCAGTTCCGGGGCAGTGCCCAGCTCGTGGCGGTGGTGCTGAATCGAGTTGACGACCTCCCGCATCGGGAGCGCCACCCGCCGCAGGGCGACCAGGTCGCGTCTCATCTGAAACGTTCTGCGCTGAAAGCTCGCCTGGCGCGGCTTGCCGTCGAACAGCTCGTCTTCGATGTCTTCGATGCAGTCGTCCAGGGCCTCGACCGCCGCGAAGTGACTGTCCACCACGACGTCGAGCAACCCGTGCACCAGCGCGCCCACCCCGTACTGCTGGGCGCCGATCTCCTCCCAGCGCCGGGTGACCGCGGCGATGTCGAAGTCGGGCGTCAAGCGCACGGTGATCAAACCGCGGGGAAGCACGAACGCCGAGATCCGCTGCGTGGACAGCATCCGCCGCGGCTCGTCGGTGCCTTCGCCCGCGACGTGGACGGCATAGACGGTGAAGAACGTGTGGGTTTCGTACGCGGTGGCCTTGACACGCTCGGCCGCCGCCACAGCGTCCTCGACGGCCCACGTGTTGAGGCCGAGTTCGGCAGCCAGGTCGCACAGCGCATCGTGGTCCGGCTCGCACAAATCCACCCAGACCAGGGCGTCGGGTTCGCGAAGGTACTCGGAGATGTCATCGAATGCGAACTCGTCCTGCGGCTTACCGTGGCGCCACAGGCGTCCGTGGATGTTGGGCGCGACCTGCACGAGGCCATCCTCTCAGCCCAGCCCCTCCAGCGCCTGTCAGTAGGTGGAGATTTCGTCCGGCGCGGGCAGGTCGCCGCTGACCATGAAGACGACCCGGCGGCCGACTTCCACGGCATGGTCGGCGAAGCGCTCGTAGAAACGGCCGAGCAACGCCGCGTCCACGGCGACGGGAATGTTGTCGGTCCAGTCGTCATCCAACAGCACGCTGAACAACTGCCGGTAGAGCTCGTCCATCGCGTCGTCCTGTTCGCGAAGCCGGGCGGCCTGCTGCGGATCGTGGGAAATCAGCACCTGTGTTGCGCTGTCCCCCAACGCGATTGCCACCTTGGCCATCTCGGCGAAACACGCGCGGACATTTTCCGGAAGTACCTGATTCGGGTGCTCCCGCCGGGCGATCTTGGCGACGTGCACGGCCAGTGCGCCCATGCGTTCGATGTCGGCGATGAGCTGTATGGCGCTGAAAACCGCCCGTAACTCCCCGGCAACCGGTTGTTGCAGCGCCAGCAACGCGAAGGCTTCCCGCTCCGCGCCCGCCCGCATCACCACCATTCGGTCGTGCTCCCGGATGACCTGTTCCGCGGCGTCGAGGTCGGCCTCCAGCAGGGCCTCGGTCGCTCGCCGCATGGCGTCGTTGGCCAGGCCGCACATCTGGCTGAGTTCAACGGTCAACTCGGCCAGCTGGTGGTGATACGCGGTTCGCATAGCGCAACGGTGGCGCAAGGCGAGCCGATTTCACAAGGGACGAAAGCCACCCGAAAAGGTCCTGAACGACTCCTCCCCCGCGCGCCACCGCCCGTTAATCTGCCGCTATTACCATGCCGAGAACACTCGAACGATCGACGTGAGCCGGGAGAGCACGGTGACCACACGACGCGGCCTGCCCGGCTTGGGCATGCTGTTGGCGCCGCTGCGCGTCGCCGCCGTGGGAACCGAAATCGCCGCCGGCACCGCCCTGTTGGGCGGCAATGTCGCGATGAGCGTGGGCAGGTCCCTGGTGCGCGCCACGCCGGACGTTCCGGCGCTGACCCGCGCGGCGGCGGGCGCGGTGCTCGAGGCGGCGGGCGGACCACCGGCGCGGCGCACCAGCAGCAACGGCGCGCGGCACTGGGTCGAGGTGCGGGGGCTCGAAAGCCAGCACGCCGCGGCGATCACGACCGATGTTTTGGCGGCCGTCCGCGCGACCCCCGGCGTGCGGCAGGCCTACGTCAACCGCACCCTCGCGCGGGTGGTGGTAACCGTGGCCGACGGCGGACCGTCGGCCTCAGCGCTGAGCCGCGCCGTCGCCGGCGCCGAACGACGGCGCGCGGGCAGGCAGCTGCCGGCCAGCCTGCCGGGCGACGACGCGCTGCTGATGGGCCGGATGGTCGCGGCCACGGCCGCCTCTGTGGGCCTTGGCCTCTCACTGACCGGCAGTCTGCTGCGGCTGCCCCGGTTGCCGGACTTGGTGGCCGTACCGCCGACGATCGCCGACCACCTGCCGCGGCTGCGCAGGGAGCTGGAGCGGCGTCTCGGGCCCGACGGCACCGACGTGTTGTTCGGCATCGTCAACGCCACCACCGCCGCCCTGACGCTGTCGCCGACGGCGGGGGCGGCGCAGGCCGCCACCCGCGCCATGCTGGCGGCCGAGGCGTGGAACGGCAGGCTGGCGTGGTCCCGGCATGAGCCCGGGTTGGCTGGCCGTCCGGTGCGCGACGACGCCGGCGCGGCGCCGACCGCCAACCCGGCGCCCCCCGACGGGCCCGCGGAACGCTACGCCAACCGCGTCGGCATGGCGGGTCTCGGCGCCGCCGCCGCGGTCGGCCTGCTCACCCGCAACCCCGACGCGGCGGGCGCCGCCGCGCTGGCCGCCATCCCCAAGCCGTTGCGCACCGTGCGAGAAGCGTTCGGCTGCACGATGAACCGCGGCCTTTCCACCCGCCACGACGCGCTGGTGCTGCGCCCCCGGGTGTTGCGGGCACTCGACCGGATCGACGCGATCATGGTCGACCCGCGCGCGCTGTACACCGACGAATTGACGGTCAGTCGTGTACTCGGAGTGGAGGATTCGGCGCGCGCCCACGCCTGGGAGGCGGTTCGGGCCGCGCTCGACAACGACGGCCTGGAACCGGGATGGCACCCCCTGGCCGACATCCCCGGGGCGGGCAACGTCGGCGAGGCCCTCATCAGCTTCATCCGCGATCCGTTCGCCGCCGCGGTGCTGACCGAGGCTAGGCGGTCGCAGCCGCGCGTATATTCACTCGACGACGACGGATTACGTTCCCTGGCACAGGGTTTCGACCAACTGTATCCGGCGGACGGGTCGATCGACCACGCGGTGGCGGCGGCCGTTGCGGAACTGAAGGCCGCCGGTAACACCGTGGCGCTGTTGACCACGTCGGGCATGCGGGCCGCGCACCGCTCCGACGTGACGATCGGGCTGCTGCGGCCGGGGCATTCGCCGCCCTGGGCGGCCGATGTGATCGCAAATGACCTGACCGGCGCCTGGCGGGTGTTGCACGCGCTGCCCGCCGCGCGCGCCGCCACCGACAACGCCGTCCGGTTGTCGGCGTCGGCTTCGGCGCTCGGCGCGTTGATGCTGATTCCCGGTGTGCCCGGCCGGAGTTCGGCATCGGTCAACGTCGGCATGTTCGCCAGCCTGTGGTTCGGGTACCGGGCGGCCACCAAGACGTTGCGCGATCCGCTGCCGAAGCCCGAAACCATCCACGACTGGCACGCGTTGCCGGTCGCCGACGTGCAGCGGCTGCTGCCCCGCCCGACCGAGGAGGACCGCGAGGAGGCGGCTGCCGCCTGGTGGCAGCAGGTGCCACCGATTCGTGCGCTGCACGACGCGAGCGCGGCGGCGTGGGCGGTCGTCCGCGATTTCGCCGACGAGATGCGCGACGACCTGGCGGACCCCATCACCCCCTTGCTGGCCACCGGCGCGGCGGCCAGCGCGCTGCTCGGCTCGCCGCTGGATGCGGTGCTGGTGGGCAGCGTGCTGTTGGTCAACGCCGCCTTGTCGGCCGAGCAGCAGCTGCACGCGGAGAGCACCCTGAATCGCCTGCTGGCGGTGCAGGATCCGCCGGCGAGGCGGCGGGTGGGTGCGCTGGACGCGCACCGCCGCGAGAAGGTGCCGACCAAGCGGCTGCGGCTGGGCGACATCATCGAGGTGCACGCCGACGAGGTGGTGCCGGCGGACGCCCGCTTGCTGCACGCCTCGAACGTGGAGGTCGACGAGTCGACGCTGACCGGCGAATCGCTGCCGGTGGCCAAGCAGATCGATCCCACGCCGGGCGCCCCGCTGGCCGAACGGACCTGCATGCTCTACGCCGGCACCACGGTGGTCGCGGGCACGGCGGTGGCCGTGGTCACCGCCGTGGGATCGCAGTCGGAGATGCGCAGGGCGCTGGCGATGGCGCCGAGGAAGATGCAGGAGATCGGGCTGCAGCGGCAGTTGCGGCACATCACCCGCCGGGCCCTGCCGTTCAGCGTGGCCGGCGGGGGCCTGGTCGGACTGCTCAGCGTGGCGCGGGGCACCGGGTTGCGCGAGGCGGTGTCCAGCGCGGTCACGCTGATCGTCGCCGCCATCCCGGAGGGCCTGCCCCTGGTGGCGACGCTGGCCCAGTTGGCCGCCGCGCGCCGGCTCACCGGCGAATCGGTGCTGATCCGCAACCCGCACTCGGTGGAGGCGTTGGCCCGGCTGAACGTGGTGTGCTTCGACAAGACCGGGACGCTGAGCGAGAACCGGCTGAAGGTCAAGGCGGTGCGCCCGATGCCGGGCTACACCCCCGGTGCGCTGTTGGATGCTGCGTTGAGCACCAGCTACGCCCGGCACACCCACCGCGTCGACCACGCCACCGACGACGCGATCCACCGCGCCGCAGAAGACCCCGCCCTGCGCGGCGACGGCTCCGGGCCGCAGCGGCTGACCCGGGACGCCTTCCTGCCGTTCCAGTCCGGTCGCCCGTTCGCCGCCGCGCTCGTCGGCACCCGGCTGACCATCAAGGGCTCACCCGAGGTGCTCGCGTCGGCGCTGCTGCACGACGACCACCCCTTGACACGACAGGTCGACGAGATGGCGGCCAACGGGTTACGGGTGCTGGCGGTGGCCGAGCGTCAACTCAGCGCGGGTGAAGCCGCCTCCGCGGCAAGGGATCCGGACCGCCTGGAGGCCCTGTGCGGCTCCGGCCTCACGCCGGTCGGCCTGCTCGGACTGGCGGACACCCCGCGGGCCGCCGCCCCCGCGGTGCTCAAGGAACTCGGCGAGCGTGGCATCGGCGTCCGGCTGATCACCGGCGATCACCCGGCGACCGCGGCGGCGATCGCCCAGGAGCTGGGGATCGACGTCACCGCCGAACAGGTGATCACCGGCAGCGACTGGGAGGCGCTGTCCGCCGACCAACGGGCCGCCGCGGCGGCGGCGCGGGTGGTGTTCGCGCGGATGACGCCGGAACACAAGATCGACGTGGTGCAGACCCTCGAGCGGTCCGGGCTGGTGACGGCGATGGTCGGCGACGGCGTCAACGACGCCGCCGCGATCCGGGCGGCCAGCGTGGGCATCGGCGTGGCGGCGCGCGGCAGCGATGCGGCCCGCACCGCGGCGGACGTGGTGCTGCTCGACGAACGGATCGAGGCGCTGCTCGACGCGCTGGACGAGGGTGAGCAGCTGTGGCGGCGGGTGCAGTCGGCGGTGTCGATGCTGTTGGGCGGCAACCTCGGCGAGGTGTGCTTCGCCCTGATCACCACGGTCCTGACCGGGCGTTCGGTGCTCAACGCCCGCCAGATGCTCTTGGTCAACATGATGACCGACGCGCTGCCGGCCGCAGCTCTGGCCGTCAGCCCCCAGACGGGCACCGCCGACGTCGACCGCGACGAGGCGGCGATGTGGCGGGCGATCGGGATCCGCGGTGCGGCCACCACGATCGGCGCGACGGCCGGCTGGGCGATGGCCAGCGTGACCGGCCCGCCGCGCCGCGCCGCCACGGTCGCGCTGGTGGCGTTGGTGGGTGCGCAGCTCACCCAGACGCTGGTCGATTCGCGCGCCCCGCTGGTGGTGTTGACCTCGGTCGGCTCGCTGGGCGCGCTCGTGGTGGTGGTCAGCACACCGGGACTCAGCCAGCTGTTCGGCTGCACGCCGCTGGACCCCCTCGCCTGGGGCCAGGGGTTGCTGGCCGCGGCGGCCGCCAGCGGCCTGTCGGCGGTCGCCCCCGACCTGCTGCTGCGCGCGTCGCAGGGCGCACAGCGGCGGTGGCTCGGCGGCGAGCCGGCGATCGAACCCGAAAGGGCACAAAGTCCCACCCCTTCGGTGCGGCCGACCCTGCCGGGTCCCGGGCGCACCGACCACGATTGAGGCGTGCACATGCAAAATCGCTTACAGCTCAAGCCTTATCGGTCCGTATCGGAGCACATCGACGGTGCCTGGTGGCCGCGAACGACGAACCTGCTCGACGAGTTGCCGGCCCTGCTGGCTGCTGTGTCCGAGCGGCTGGGCCCCGTCGTGATGGTGGGCTACCGCCGCAACGGCTGGCAGGACACCCCTGCGCTGGTGCAGATCGGCGGCCACACGGTCGAACTGCTGGCCTTCACCAGCGACGAGCCGTCCAGCGTCATCCTGATCGGGGAGAACGGCCATCACCTCACACTGCACGTCATCCGCCCGGACGCCGGCGATGAGGTGGCCCGTCAGGCGCTGGAGCAGGCGCGGGTGCCCGCCGACGACGGGGCGCCGTCGCGCAGCCGGTCAACCGTGGCGCGATCGGTGGCCGACGTCGCCGACAAGTTGGCCCGCCATGAGGGGCTGGGCGACGAGCAACGGACCGCGCAGATCAAACGCTGGTCCGAGGAGGCCGCCGAGCAGTTCGTCGACGCACCCGTCCAGACCTTCGTGCCGATCCTCGTCGAACACATCGTTCGCAACCGCATGGTGGAGTCCCGCAGAGAAGCCCCGTCGGTGCTGCCGGCGAGCCACCCCTGAGCGGCTGAGCGCGTTCGGTGGACGCCGCGCTGATCGACCCCGACCCCGCGCTCCTCGATGCCGCCGCCGTCGTCGAAAAGCTGCGCACCGACGCCGAACTCGGCCTGACCGCCGAGGAGGCCGCCCGCCGGCTCGCCGTCGTCGGCGCGAACGATATCGCGAGCGTTCCGCCGCCGCCGGCCTACCGGAAGCTGCTGGCGCAGTTTCGCAGCCCCCTGATCTACCTGCTGTTCGCCGCGCTGGTCGCCTCGCTCGCCGTCTGGGTTGTCGAGGGGGCCGGCGGCTGGCCGGTCGACGCGGTGGTGATCGCGGTGATCCTCGTCCTGAACGCGCTCCTCGGTTACGCGCAGGAGACGCGCGCGGAGCGCGCGGTCAGCGCGTTGGCGCGGATGGCCGCTACCTCGGCGACGGTCCTCCGCGGCGGCGCGCGGCGCACCGTTCCCGCGAGCGAGGTGGTGCCCGGCGACCTGCTGCTGCTCGCCGAGGGCGATGCCGTGGCGGCCGACGCGCGGCTGCTCTCGGCCGCGGGGCTGGAGGTGTCGGAGGCCGCGCTGACCGGCTTGAGTGAGCCGGTGCCCAAGGACGCCCGGACACTGGCGGAGCCGTCGGCGCTCGGGGACAGAGCGGACATGGTGTTCAAGGGCACCGCGGTCAGCACCGGTGTCGGGCGGGCGGTGGTGACCGCCACGGGAATGGCGACCCAGACCGGGCAGATCGCCAGCCTGGTGCGCATCGCCGACCATGAGCCGACACCGTTGCAGCGTGAGGTCGCCCGGGCCAGCCGGCTGCTGGGGATCGCGGTGTTGGTGATCGCCGTCATCGTGATCGCGACCATTCTCGTGGTCTTCGGCATGCACAGCGCCCACGACGTGGTGACGGCGGCGCTGTTGGGCGTATCGCTGGCCGTGGCGGCCGTGCCGGAAGGCCTGCCCGCCATCATGTCGGTGGTACTCGCGCTGGGCATGCGGCGAATGGCGGCCCAGAACGCCGTCGTCAAGGAGCTGTCGTCCGCCGAGACCCTGGGGTCGGCGTCGGTGGTGTGTTCGGGCAAGACGGGCACGCTCACCACTGGGGAGATGACGGTCGTGCGGGTCGTCACCCCCCTCGGCGAGGTGGCGGTCACCGGTGCCGGATACCGGCCCGAGGGTCGCCTCGAGCGTGCCGGGGCGGCGCTGGACGAGGGCGACGACTTGTGGCGGCAGGCCGCGCTGGTGCTCGACGGGGGCGCCGCGGCCGCCAACGCGACCCTCGAAGCGGACGACGGGCGGTGGACGATCCGGGGCGATCCCGTCGAAGCGGCCTTCCTGGTGGCCCACCGGAAGCTCGGCGGCGGGCCCCGCCCCACCCCGGCGGGTGTGACGACGGGCGACCCCGACGAGGTGCTCGGCCACTGCACGCACCTGCGAGCCGGTGATCGGGTGGCTCCGCTCGACGACGCGACGCGAGCCACGATTCGAAGCGGTGCGGAGCGGCTCAGGCTCGATGCCCTGCACGTCGTGGCGGTCGCCTGCCGGTCGAACCACGACCTGGTGTACCTCGGCATGGTGGGCATCACCGACCCGCCGCGACCGGAGGCGGCGGCGGCGATCGCCGAGGCCCGCCGGGCCGGCGTCCGGGTCGTGATGATCACCGGCGACCATCCCCAAGCCGCGGCGCGCATCGCCCGCCAGCTCGGCATCGAAGACAGCGAGTCGGCCGTGTCCGGTGCGGAACTCGCCGCCCTGGACGACCACCGGCTGCGCGAAACGGTGCGGCTGCACTCGCAGTTCACCCAGGTGAGCCCGGCGGACAAGCAGCGCATCATCGACGCGCTGCAGGCCGAGCATGAGGTCGTCGCGGTGACCGGCGAGGGGATCAACGACGCGCCCGCGCTCAAATCGGCCGACATCGGCATCGCGATGGGCCGCACCGGCACCGAGGTCGCGAAGGAAGCGGCGAACATGATCCTCGCCGATGACAACTTCGCGACCATCGTGCAGGCCATTCGCGAGGGCCGGGGCATCTTCTCCAACATCAAGAAGACGCTGCGCTACCTGCTCTCCTCCAACATGGGCGAGATCTTCACCGTCTTCTTCGGCGTCGTGCTCGCCGGCGCGATCGGCCTCTCCCAGGGTCATAACGTCGCGCTGCCGCTGTTGGCCACGCAGATTCTGTGGATCAACCTGCTGACCGACGGCGCTCCGGCCCTGGCGCTGGGCGTGGACCCACACGCCGAAGAGGTCATGGACTGGCCACCGCGCTCGGCGTCGGACCGGGTCATCGACGCCCGGATGTGGAACAACATCATCGTGATCGGCGCGGCCGTAGCCGCCGCCACCCTCGTCACGATCCACCTGTACGCGCCCGGCGGGCCGCTGTCGTCGTCCCTGGACACCGCCCGCACCGCTGGCTTCACGGTGCTGGTGATCGCCCAGCTGGTCAACACCATCAACGCCCGTTCCGAGACGCGGACCGCCTTCCACCGGTTCTTCGCCAACGGCTGGTTGTGGGCGGCGATCGGGTTATCGGCACTGCTGCAGGTGGCCGTTGTTCAGCTGCCGGTTCTCAACACCGCCTTCACCACCACGCCGCTGTCGATGAGCCAGTGGCTGGTGTGCGTGGCCATGGCCAGCACGGTCCTGTGGGTGAGCGAAATCCGGAAGCTCATCTTGCGCCAGCGGACATCACGGTTGTGATCGCCTCGATGTCCGCCCGGCTCGGCAGTCCCCAGTCGGGCTGGTAGCCCAACAATTCGTCGACCCGCACCGTCTTCATGTCGATGTCGAGAAGTTCCATGGCTTCCAGCGGCACCAGCGCCGGGTGGACGTGGCCGCAGGTGCGGGCGAGCTGCAGTAGCTCGAAGCGCAGGGTGGCGAGGTAGTTGGCGCAGCGCACCGACTTCAGGTCCGGGTCGAGGCCGTGCTGCAGCCACGGCGACTGGGTGGCCACGCCGGAGGGGCAGCGGCCGGTGTGGCAGCGCTGGGCCTGAATGCAGCCGATGGAGAACATGGCGGTTCGGCCGACGTTGATCATGTCGCAGCCGGTGGCCAGCGCCAGCAGCGCGTTCTCCGGGATGCCCAGCTTGCCCGACCCGACGAAGACCACATCGTGGTGCAGCCCGTGCTCGGCGAAGGCCCGGTAGACCCGGGGCTGCGCCCATTTGAACGGCAGGGCGACGTGGTCGCTGAAGACCAGCGGCGCGGCGCCGGTGCCGCCCTCACCTCCGTCGACGGTCACGAAGTCGACGCCCGTCCCGGTGCGCGCCATGCGCGCGGCCAGGTCACACCAGAACCGTTCCTCCCCGACCGCCGACTTGATCCCGACCGGCAGGCCTGTCTCGGCGGCGATGGTCTCCACCAGCTCCAACAGCCCGTCGACGTCATGGAAGGCGGAGTGGCCGGCGGGGCTCCTGCAGTCCACCCCTACCGGAACGCCGCGGATGGCGGCGATCTCGGGGGTGACCTTGGCGCCCGGCAGCACACCGCCCAGGCCCGGCTTGGCGCCCTGGCTGAGCTTGATCTCGATGGCGCGGATCGCCGGCGTGGCTGCCGCCCGATCGATCAGCCGGGGCAGGCTGAAGCGGCCGTCGCCGTCGCGGCAACCGAAGTAGCCGGTGCCGATCTGCCAGACCAGGTCGCCGCCGCCCAGGTGATACGGCGACACCCCGCCCTCGCCGGTGGTGTGCAAGGCGCCGGCGAGGGCCGCGCCCTTGTTCAGGGCGGTGATGGCCGCGCCGCCGAGCGCGCCGAAGCTCATCCCGGAGATGTTGACCACCGACGACGGGCGGAAGGCTTTGGCGCGCCCCCGCGCGCCGCCGAGCACCTTGGCCGCCGGCAACGGCACCGCCGGGTCGGGGTGCTCGGGTTCGCCCACCGGCGCCGCGACGGGGAACGCCGCGTGCTTGATGATCGGATAGTTGTGCACCCGTTCCAGGTCGTTGTCGGTGCCGAAGCCGAAGTACCGGTTGGCCAGCTTCGACGACGTGTACACCCAGCGGCGCTGGTCGCGGCTGAACGGCCGCTCGGCGTCGTTGTCCGTGACGATGTACTGGCGCAGTTCCGGGCCGACGGCTTCCAGCAGGAACCGCAGGTGCCCGATGATCGGGTAGTTGCGCAGGATGGTGTGACGCCGCTGCAGGAGATCCCAGCCCGTCAGTCCGGCCAGGCTCCCGCCGACCAACGCGGCCACCGCCCGCGATTTCAAGAATCGAATTCCGTGTATACGCCCAGCAGGTCGCGCGCCGACACGATGCCGACCAGCGCGCCGTCGCGCTCCACCAGCACGTGGCGGATGTAGCGGTCCATCATCCGGGCGGCGACCTGGTCGACCGAGGCTTCGGCGTCACACCACACCAGTTTGGTGCTGGCCACGTCGGAGACCGCTGCGGTGGCGAGGTTTCGCCCGGCGGCTACGGCCCGCACGATGTCGCGCTCGCTCACCAGCGCGACCGGCCGTGCCTCGTCGCCGATCACGACGGCTCCCACGTCGCAGGTCACCATGGCCCTGGCGGCGTCGGCGATCGTGGCGTCGGCGGGGACGCGGGCCACGGGGTCACCGGTGATGGTGGAGATCGGGATGGATCCCGGCGTTGATATCTCAGTCACGCCTCCATGCTCGCCAGCGGGCGGCCGGCCTTCTAGTGACCTGAGTCCTCAATCCGCGTCCATCCGGCCCTAGCCCATTCGGGAATGCGGGACCACGCTGGCAGGCATGGGCGCTATGGGACGCCGGGGCTGGTTGCGGCCCGCTCAGTGGGTCGAGCCGATCCTTGCCGTGGTCACCGTCGTCGCGTTGGCGGCCGGGGGGATCGCCTGGCTTGCCGGGGCGCCGCGGGTGGCCGACGGCTGCTGGATCGCGGGCACGGTGGTGGCGTTGCTCCCCGCGGTGGTGTGGGTGCTGGCCGCACTGCGCCGGGGTCGATTCGGGGTCGATCTGATCGCCGTTTTGTCGCTGGTAGGCACGCTGCTGGTGGGTGAGTATCTCGCGGGCGCGCTGATCGCGGTCATGCTGTCCGGTGGGCGGGCGCTGGAGGCGGCGGCCGAGCGCCGCGCGTCCCACGATCTGCGGGCGCTGCTGGAACACGCGCCGCGATTCGCGCGCCGTCGCGTCGGGTCGGCGGTGGACGTGATCGCGCTGGACGAGGTGGCGGTCGACGATCTGCTCGTGGTGGGCCCGGGTGAAGTGGTGCCCGTCGACGGGCACATTTCCGGCCCTGTCGCGGTGCTGGACGAATCGGTCCTGACCGGCGAACCCCTGCAGGTGGAGCGCGGCGTGGGCGAGCCGGTGCGCAGCGGGGTTGTCAACGCGGGCAGCGCCTTTGAGATTCACGCCACCGCCACCGCCGCCGCCAGCACCTACGCGCAGATCGTCCGCCTGGCCGCGGAGGCCGGGGCGGAGAACGCGCCGGTGGTACGGCTGGCCGACCGGTACGCGGCGTGGTTCTTGCCGTTGACGCTGTTGGTGGCCGGGGCGGCCTGGTTCGCCAGCGGGTCACCGGTGCGGGCGGTGGCGGTGCTGGTGGTGGCGACGCCATGCCCGCTGTTGCTCGCGGCGCCGGTCGCGATCGTGTCCGGGCTGTCGCGGGCGTCGCGGCGCGGCGTGGTCATCCGCAGCGGTGGCGCTCTGGAAAACCTGGGCCACGCAACGACTTTGGTGATGGACAAAACCGGCACCCTGACCATGGGGCAGCCCGTCGTCATCGACGTCGCGGCCGCGCCCGGCCGCGATGCGCTCGAGATCCTGCGCCTGGCCGCCTCGGTCGATCAGATGTCTCCGCACGTGCTGGCCGAGGCGATCGTCACCGCGGCGCGGGCCCGCGGTCTGCGGCTGTCGCTGCCCACCGAGGTGGTCGAGGAACCGGGCCGGGGTGTCACCGCAACCCTGGACGGCCGGCGGGTCCACGTCGGCAAACTCTCGCACGACACCGCGACCGCGGAATGGGCCCGCGCGGTGGTCAATCGCGCCCTGCTCGACGGCGCCGCGATCGCCTGGGTCTGCGCCGACGGGCGGCCCACGGGCGCGGTGTTGCTGCGCGACCCGCTGCGTCGCCATGCGCCGCGAACGCTGCGCCGGTTACGCGAAGCCGGGCTGAACCGATTGGTCATGCTGACCGGAGACCGCGCCGAACCCGCCCGCGAGGTCGCCGCCGTCCTGGGTTTGGACGAGGTGTACGCGGAACAAAGCCCGGCCGACAAGGTGGCGGCCGTGCGCGCGGAACGGGACCGTGCGGTGACCGTGATGGTCGGCGACGGGGTCAACGACGCACCGGCGTTGGCTGCGGCCACGGTCGGCGTCGCGATGGGCGCCCGCGGTGCCACCGCGTCCTCGGAGGCCGCCGGCATCGTGTTGACCACCGATCGGCTGGAGCGGCTCGCCGACGCGATGGACATCGCCCGCTGGTCGCGACGCATCGCCGTGCAGAGCGCGGTCACCGGCATGGTCCTGTCGCTGGCGGCGATGGCCGTCGCCGCCATCGGTTGGCTCCCACCGGCCGTCGGCGCGCTGGTGCAGGAGGGCATCGACGTCGCCGTGATTCTCAACGCGCTGCGCGCCCTGCGCGGCGACCCGGACATCGAGGTCGATCTCCCCGCGTCGACCGAGCAGCTGTTGCGGCGCTTCGACGCCGAGCATGACGAGCTGCGCGACGCCGTGGATCTGTTGCGCGACGCCGCCGACCGGTTGGCCGCCGCGCCCGACCAGTCGGCGCTGGAGGCGATCGGCCGCGCGCACGCCGTGCTCACCGAGCGCATCATCCCGCACGAGCAAGCCGAGGAGACGCAGCTTTATCCCGCGCTGGCCCACCCGCTGGGCACCAGCGAAGCGACCGCCCCGATGAGCCGCACCCACGCGGAGATCCAGCGGCTCTCCGACCGGATCGGCGCCCATCTGGCCTTGGCCCAGAGCAGGGGGGCGATCGGCCCCGACCAGCTCGACGACCTGCTCGCCTGCCTCTACGGGTTGCATGCCCTGCTACGCCTGCATTTCCTTCAGGAGGAGGAAAGCTATTTCACCCTCGCCGAGGACGAACCCGGCCCGCGAAAACCGGATGGCCGGGATGCCTTGGCGGACAAGCTATCCCGCTGACGGCGGTCGTTTCATAACGGTGCCGGGCAGCTCCGCGCCGATTTCGATGTCCTCGTAGTCGCGCCCGTCGCCCCGGCCACCCTTGCCGCCCACCGGCGGCCGCATCGGCGCCACCGGCATGGCGGGGGTCTGCCCCGCCCCCGGCGGAAGCGCGGACACCGCCGAGGCGAGCTGCACCGGCGGCTGCGCGCCGGGCAGCATCCCCACCGTCGCCGGCGGCATGCTCAGCTTGCCCACCAGCACGGAAACGCCCAGCGCGCCCCGGGGCGCCAGCGCCCCCGAACCCAGGGCGTTCACCAGGCTTGCATCCGCCGACGCCAGGGCGGCCCCGCCCTCCGCCAGGCCCTGTCCGATGTCGGCGCTGACACCTGAAAGCGCTTGGGCCGCATTGAGCTGCGCCAGGTAGCTGAGCAGGTTGACGGGGAATCCGCCGGCGATGAACTGCCAACCCCAGATGCTGGTGTACCCGAACCAGCCCTTGTTGGGGTCGAAGGGGGTGACGCCGAGCGCGTCGATGATCGACCCCGTGGACGTCTGAGAGCTTGCCAGCGCGTTGGCGGCCGGCACCAGCGAGGCCTGGGTGGAGACGCCCGAGGGGTTGGCGACGGGCGGCGGGGACGAGAGTGGGGAGAGCTTGACGGCGTTCAGCGAGGTTGCGCCGTAGCGATACATCGCCGCCGAGTTGTTGACCCACATGGCGTTGTACTCGGCTTCGGTCTCGGCGATGGCCGGAGCGTTGATGCCGAAGAAGTTGGTGGCCAGCAACAACGCCAGCCGCGCCCGGTTGGCTGCGACGACGGAGGGATGCACCACCGTCCAATGCGTCAATTCGAATGCGGCCGTGACGGTCTCCACCGATGCGGCGATTTCCTGGCATTGCGCCGCGGTGGTCCGCAACCAGGCCAGGTAGGGCTCGAAGGCCTGGGCCATCGCCACCGAGGACGGGCCCTGCCACGTCCCCGCCAGCGACGCCAGCTCTTCGGTATAGCTGCTTGCGGCCGCCTCCAGTTCGGCGCTGAGCTCCTGCCAGGCGCCGGCCGCTTCGATCATTGACCAGGCGCCGGGTCCGGAGTGGATCAGCGCCGAAGTGATCTCGGGCGGCAGCAGCCCGAAATCAATCATGTCTCGTCCAACGCAATAGGGTGCGCGGGACTACTTTGCTTGCGCAACAGGGATTTTGGGCCGCGATTAACCTATCCGGCGGCGAGAATCGACTTCCGGAGTGGGGAGGCGTCATTGGCTCTCATCCCCCGCTTGGCGGTCGGTGAATCACCTTCTTCGGGAGTTCCGCCCCGTATTCAAGGTCCTCAAACTTCTGTTGCTTGCGCTTGCGCCAACCACTGCCCGCGGAGTTGGTTGCCGGCGCCATCATGGGCATGAGCGGCATGCCGGTGAGCCCGGCGTCGGCCGGCAGTGGCGACACCGACGATGCGAGTTGCACCGGCGTCTGCGTCGCCGGTAGCAGGCCCACCACCGCGGGCGGCGCGGTCAGCTTGCCCAGCGAAACACCGACCCCCATCGCACCCGCGGCCGCGCCCCCGGGTGCGGCTTGCAACGCACTGGCCAGCCTGGTCACCGACGACGCCAGCGCCCCCTCGCCCTCCGAGAGCCCCAGGCCGATGTCGCTGCCCACACCCTGCAGCGCCTGGGCCGAGGTGTTCTGCGCCAGGTAGCTGAGCAGGTTGATCGGGAACCCGGACGAGATGAACTGGTTGCCCCAGGTGCTGAAGTAGCTGAACCAACCGGCGTTGGGGTCGAAGGGGGTGACGCCGAGCGAGTCGATGATGTTCCCCGTGCTGGAGGCCGAGCTGAGCAAGGAAGCATTAGACACCGCGGCGTTTTGGTTGAGCGTGCCCGTCGGGTTCGTGATGGCGAGCGGCGAATTGAATTGCGACAACGACGTGGTCGCTTGCGACGACGCCGCCTGGTATCGGGTCATCGCCGCGGAATTGTTCGCCCACATGGTCTGGTATTCGTCCTGGGTCGCGGCGATCGCGGCGGTGTTCTGCCCGAACCGGTTGGTGGCCAGCAACTGCGCCAGCCGGGTCCGGTTGGCGGCGACGACCGAGGGGTGCACCACCGCCGAGCGCACGGTGGTGAATGCCACCGCGGCGGACTCTGCCGAGGTGGCCATTTGCTGGGCTTGTTGCGCGGTGGTGCGCAGCCAGATGAGATAGGGCTGTACGGCCTGCAGCATCGCCATCGAGGACGGGCCGTCCCACGAATCGATCAACGACGACAATGCGGACGCGTACACGGCAACCGAGTTTTCCAACTCGACGCCCAAATTCTGCCACGCGCCAGCGGCCTCGATCAGCGAACCCGCCCCGGGACCGGAATGGATTAGCGTCGAGGTGACCTCGGGTGGCGCGAATAAGTCCATCACATCTCACATTGTCTATGCCGGGTACGCGGCCGGAAAATTTCGATTACCAAGTTGCAAAGAGACCGGAAACATTAGGCATTCACCCCCCCAAGGTGCTGCGCGCATCCTTCCCATCGAGTTCCGGACCGTGAGAACGATATACCGGCGACCTTAGGGTAGCCAAAGTATTAGTCGGCTTCGGCACCTCGAAAACCGGCGCCGACGGACCCTCTAGACGGTCACCGACGCGCCGCGGGGCACCTCGATGATCCGATCGGCCATGTCGCGGCGCTGCATCTCCCGCGTGAATTCGGCCAGCGGCGAAGCGAAGACGCCGTAGTCGTCGAAATGCACCGGAATGGCCTTCGGCAGGTCCAGCATCGACACCAATCCCGCGCCCTGGCGGCCGTCCATGGTTACGGTCAGCCCGAAGGGAAGCCGCGGGCCGGCCGGCAGCCGGGTGCCGCCGAGGTGCAACACGCCGACCTCGATGGAGTCGAACCGCGCCGGGATCTCTTTGAGGTCCTCGATGAGCAGGGTGTCGCCGGAGATGTAGAGCCGGCGCCGGAGTGATCCGTCGGCGGCGGCGAATTCCAGCATGGTGCCCATCACCGGCGGCAACAGCCGCTGGCTCCACCCCGGGGCGTGTCGGCCCGGCAGCGACGTCATGGTGACGGTGGTGGCGCCCTTGGTGATCTTGTGCTGTTCCCACGTCGACAGCCCACTCGCGTTCGCGAAGCCCCGGTGCTGCAGCCGTTTGGCGGCGTGCGGGGTGGTGACCACCGGGAGGTCGTGGTCGAGGCCTTTCTGCGACACGCGGTCCCAGTGATCGCCGTGCATGTGGGAGAGCACGACGGCGTCGATCGGCGGTAGTTCGTCGATACGCAACGCCGGTTCCCTGAGTCGCTTGGATACCAGCCCGTGACCGAGGTAGGCGAGTTGCCCCCGGTGCAGGAAGTTGGGATCGGTCAGCAGCGTCAGCCCGCCCGCCGCGATCAAGGTGGTCGCGTTGCCCACGAACGTCACGGTGATGTCCATAGCCGCGGGCTACCCGATCGCGGGCTGCTCACGCGGCCCGGAAGTTTCCGCTACAGGCCGGGCAAGCAGATGGGTGCTCCGTAGCAAGGTGGCGGACCCAGCGGCCGGCGGGGAGCGTCGCCCTCCCACACGAACTGGCCGACGTTGCCCATCCCCCCGACGGGGACCCAGTACCAGTGATGGCAGACGCCCATATCCCATCGGACATCGGGCATCGGCAACGGCTGCCCCGGGCACCAGTCGTGCGGGACCGTGAAGTTGTCCAGGGGTAGGGGGCCGATCACTTGCGGCGCAATACCGCGCTCCGCCTGGGCCGTACCGGCGGACAGGCCCAGACCCGCCAGCGCCACGCCGCCGGACAGCAGCGTCCCGGTAATGACCTTCCTGAGCTTTTGATTGTTCGACATTGCCTCGCGCCTTTCCTCGACGCTCTGCGATCAGTATCCGCTCGCGCCGACCCCGTCACGGGGGAAGTGGACTACGCGAATCAGCAGATACCGGCCTGTTCGCTACCGATCCCAGAAAAGGGCGTCGCGGAGCAAAGCCGCCCGTGTGGCGCAGGGGTGTTCTACAGTGACGCCCTACCGGGGGATTCGTCGAGGCATCGAGGAGGCCCCGTAATGACAGCGGTCGACGACATCACCAGCCTTCGCCAGCGCCGCGAGGCAATCGTCAATCAGCATGCCGAGGCGGAAAACCGCCACGACGTCGAGGCGACAATCGCCACCTTCGCGCAGCCACGCTACGAGGTGAACGGCGTTCCGAGCGACGGTGAGGATGCCGTCCGGGAGCTGCTGCAAGGCCTCATGGTTGGCCTCCCAGACCTGCACGCCGAGTTCGGCAGGATGCGCCATACCGACGACGCGATATTCGGCGAAGGGCTGATCACGGGAACCCATGACGGCGAATGGGCGGGCATCCCACCAACCGGTCGCCGCATCGAGATTCCGATAGTCGGCATCTTCGAATTCGACGGCGATCGACTGCTATGCGAGAAGGTCTATTTCGACATGGCGAACGTGCTGATTCAGATGGGTGTGCTTCCTCCTATCAGCTAGAAGGGTGGCGGATCGTCATCGCTGGCGGGTGGGGCCGGCCCGCTGGAGCTCACCGATTCGGCTCGCCGGGCCATGCGGGCTTGGTGGTTGTTGCGGCGTTCGGTGGCTACCCGGGAGGCGCGGTCTTGGGCGCGGGTGCGGCGGCGTTTGG
>NZ_LZIL01000054.1 GCF_001667075.1 Mycobacterium sp. 852014-52450_SCH5900713
AGGAGGCGGTGGTGGGGTCCGCAGGCCAGGGTGAGTTGGTCGATGTCGGTGCGGTGGGTGCTGGCCCAGTCCTGGACGTGGTGGACTTCGCAGTAGTAGCCGGCCACGTCGCAGCCCGGGGCCGAGCAGCCACGGTCCTTGGCGTACAAGACAATTCGTTGCCCCGGTGAGGCCAGGCGCTTGGCGTGATACAGCGCCAGCGCGTTGCCCTTGTCGAAGACGGCCAGATAGTGGTGGGCGTGGCGGGCCAGCCGGATCACGTCGGACATCGGCAGCAGGGTGCCCCCGGCGGTGAGGGCTTTGCCGGCGGCGGACTCGAGGTCATTGAGCGTGGTGGTCACGACGATGGCCGCGGGTAATCCGTTGTGCTGACCCAGGTTGGCGCTGCAAAGCATTGCCCTTAGCGCGGCGTTGAGGCCGTCGTGGTTGCGCTGCGCGGCGCTGCGGGTGTCACGCTGCACCGCCTCGTCGCTCGGGGCGCCCTCGGCGATCGGTGTCTGGTCGTCGGGGTTGCACATCCCTGGCGCGGCCAGCTTGGCCAGCACCGCCTCCCAGGTGGCGCGGGCCTCGGGGGTGAGCCAGCCGCTCAGCTTGGACAT
>NZ_LZIL01000055.1 GCF_001667075.1 Mycobacterium sp. 852014-52450_SCH5900713
GGCCTCGGCGCGTCGGCGCTCGCCGGTTCGGTCATCCCCTCCGCGGCCGCCCAGTGTCCGGACGTGCAGGTGGTGTTTGCCCGCGGCACCGGTGAAGCCCCCGGCGTCGGCCCCACCGGACAGGCCTTCGTCGACGCCCTGCACTCACGCGTCGGCGCCAAGTCCTTCGACGTCTACCCGGTCAACTACCCCGCCAGCGACCAATGGGACACCGGCGTCGACGGCATCAGAGACGCCGCGGGCCATATCAATTCGATGGCCCACGACTGCCCCAACACCAGAATGGTGCTCGGCGGCTACTCCCAGGGCGCGGCCGTGATGGGCTTTGTCACCTCACCCTCGGTCCCCGACGGCGTCGACCCCAACACCGTGCCCAAACCCCTGGACCCCTCGGTGGCCAGCCACGTCTCCTCGGTCGTGCTCTTCGGCATGCCCAACGTGCGCGCCATGAACTTCCTCGGCGAACCCCCCGTCGTCATCGGCCCGGCCTACCAGGACAAGACCGTCAAGGTCTGCGCCACCGAAGACCCGGTCTGCTCCGACGGCATGAACTTCGCCGCCCACAACACCTACGCCGACGACGGCGCCATGATCGACAA
>NZ_LZIL01000056.1 GCF_001667075.1 Mycobacterium sp. 852014-52450_SCH5900713
ATCAACGACCCCGACCCCGGACCGGCATAAATCCGCGCCGAATTAACCTCCGGCGGAAGCGCCCCAAAATCAAACACCATTGACTCCTTTAACCCGTCGCGGCCGCGTTGGCCGCCTCAGTCACCGCGTACGATCCCGAGCTCATGCTCAGGGTGTTGACGAACATCTCGTGAATCGCCGTGGCTTGGGCGCTCACGGCCTGGTACATCTGGGCGTGCGCGGAGAACTGCGCCGCGGTCAGTGCTGACACCTCGTCCGCGGCGGCCGGCACCACCCCCGTCGTTGGGGCCACCGCCGCAGCGTTCTGCGCGTTCAGCGTCGAACCAATGCTTTGCAGATTGCCCGCCGCCGCGGCCAAGGCCTCGGGCTGCGTCGTGACGAACGACATTTGGATTCCTCCCTATTCTCTAGGCTCGCTGGCCTTCGAGGAACGGTTTGCCGGTGGGCTTACCGCAGGCATGGCTCACTGGTGAGATTAATGGGGTCACGCCTTGCCTCGCCTCCCTAGTGCCGACTGTTCATACGTGTACAACTTCCGTTCACCTGGGCTTTCCCTATCCGGCCGAGGGTGGGCGGGTTAGGACGCTGTAGCGGAAGCCGTATTTGTGGGAGTAGCCCGCGGCTGCCCCGG
>NZ_LZIL01000057.1 GCF_001667075.1 Mycobacterium sp. 852014-52450_SCH5900713
GCCGCCCGCCCCCAAACCGGAACCCAAGCCCGAGCCGGCACCCGAACCACCCAAGGCCGAGGCGAAGCCCGAACCGCAGCCGGTTTCGCAGCCCGAGCCGGCGCCGAAAGCCCAACCGGCGCAGGCGCAACCGGCGGTCCAGCCCAGTGGCTCGAGTCCGAACGGCGCGCCGTACGTGACCCCGCTGGTGCGCAAACTGGCCACCGAGCACAACATCGACCTCGGCGAGATCACCGGCACCGGCGTCGGCGGCCGCATCCGCAAGCAAGACGTGCTCGCCGCGGCGGAAAAGAAACAACAGGCCCAGAAGGCGCCCGCGCCGGCGCAGGCACCCGCCACCGCGCCGGCCGCGGACGGCAAGGCGGCTCCGGCGGCTGCCCCCTCCCCTGCGCCGGCGCTGGCGCACCTGCGTGGCACCACGCAGAAGGCCAGCCGGATCCGACAGCTCACGGCGAACAAAACTCGGGAATCGCTGCAGGCCACGGCGCAGCTCACCCAGACCCACGAGGTCGACATGACCAGGATCGTTGGGTTGCGGGCCAGGGCGAAATCCGCGTTCGCCGAACGCGAAGGGGTGAACCTGACGTTCCTGCCGTTCATCGCCAGGGCGGTGATCGACGCGTTGAAGGTCCACCCGAACATCAACGCGAGCTACAACGAGCAGACCAAGGAGATCACCTACTACGACGCCGAGCATCTCGGCTTCGCCGTCGACACCGAACAGGGCCTGCTCTCCCCCGTCATCCACAACGCCGGCGACCTCTCGCTGGCCGGACTGGCCCGGGCCATCGCCGACATCGCGGCGCGCGCCCGCTCGGGTGACCTCAAACCCGACGAACTGTCCGGCGGGACCTTCACCATCACCAACATCGGCAGTCAGGGCGCGTTGTTCGACACCCCCATCCTGGTTCCGCCGCAGGCCGCCATGCTGGGCACCGGGGCCATCGTGAAGCGGCCCCGGGTGATCGTCGACGAATTCGGCAACGAGTCCATCGGCGTCCGCTCCATCTGCTATCTCCCGCTCACCTATGACCATCGGCTCATCGACGGCGCCGATGCCGGACGCTTCCTCACCACGATCAAGAACCGGCTCGAAGAGGGAGCGTTCGAGGCCGACTTGGGTCTTTAGGGGGCGGGCGAAGGGTGGTCAAGCTCGTCATCGCGATAGCGGGTTCGTCCGGACTGATCGGATCCGCTCTCACCGCGGCGCTGCGTGCGGCCGACCACCGGGTGTTGCGCATCGTGAGGCGGGCGCCGTCGAATTCCGATGAATTGCACTGGAATCCCGAGAGCGGCGAGATCGACGTCGACGCGATCAGCGACGTCGATGCCGTCGTCAACCTATGCGGTGTCAACGTCGGCCAGCGTCGCTGGTCGGGCGCCTTCAAGCAGGGCCTGCGGGACAGCCGCATCGCTCCCACCGAAGTCTTGGCGCATGCCGTCGCCGAGGCCGGGGTGGGAACGCTGGTCAACGCCAGCGCCGTGGGCTACTACGGGAACACCAAGGACCGCGTGGTCGACGAAAACGACCGGGCGGGAAAGGGTTTCCTGGCCCAGCTATGCGAAGACTGGGAGGCCGCCACGCTGCCGGCGCAATACGGTGGCGCAAGGGTGGTGCTCGCCCGCACCGGGCTGGTGTTCTCGCCCGCGGGCGGCGCGTTGGGGCGGTTGCGGCCGTTGTTCCGGACCGGCCTCGGGGCCCGGTTGGGCAGCGGCCGTCAATACATGTCCTGGATCACCCTGGAGGACGAGGTGCGGGCGCTGCTGTTCGCGATCTCCAACACCGCGCTGTCCGGCCCGGTCAACATGACCGGGCCCGCGCCGGTGACCAATGCCGAGTTCACCACCGCGTTCGGTCGGGCGGTCAACCGGCCGACGCCGCTGATGATGCCCGGTTTCGCGGTGCGCGCCGCGCTCGGTGAGTTCGCCGACGAGGGCGTGCTGATCGGCCAGCGTGCCATTCCGTCCGCGCTGGAGCGGGCCGGTTTCCAGTTCCACCACAACACGATTGGCGAGGCCCTCGGCTACGCCACCGCGCGGCGCGACCAGGACTAGCCACTACGCCGGCGAGTCTCACGCAGGCGTGGCCGACGCCGCCCAACGTCACGCCAGCGTGACACCGCGTCGCGGGGTGGTTGTCCGGCGAGTACCGTCGCGAACGTGATCGATTCCATCCGGTCCAGCCCGGCCGCGATCGACGTTCGCCAGCTCGGAACTGTCGACTACCGCACCGCCTGGCAGCTGCAGCGCGAGCTGGCCGACGCCAGGGTCGCCGGCGGCAGCGACACCCTATTGCTGCTGGAGCACCCACCCGTCTACACCGCGGGGCGGCGCACCGAGCCGCACGAACGGCCGGTCAACGGCACCCCCGTCGTCGACACCGACCGCGGCGGCAAGATCACCTGGCACGGCCCGGGGCAACTGGTCGGGTATCCGATCATCGGCCTAGCTGAACCGCTCGACGTGGTGAATTACGTGCGGCGCCTCGAGGAGGCGTTGATCAAGGTGTGCGGCGATCTGGGCTTGGAGACCGGTCGGGTGCATGGCCGCTCCGGGGTCTGGGTGCCCGGCGGCGCCGGCCGGCCCGACCGCAAGGTGGCAGCCATCGGCGTCCGGGTGTCGCGCGCGACCACCCTGCACGGGTTCGCGCTCAACTGCGACTGCGACCTCGGCGCGTTCGGCACGATCGTGCCCTGTGGCATCAGCGACGCCGGCGTGACGTCGTTGGCCGAAGAGCTGGGACGTCCGGTGGTCGTCGACGACGTCCGCGCGGCCGTCGCCGCCGCCGTCTGCGCCGCCCTCGACGGCGCCCTACCGGTCCAAGAACACCCGGGTACGCGCGTAGCATCAGGCATGTGACTGTCGCACCCGAAGGCCGCAAATTGTTGCGCCTCGAGGTCCGCAACGCGCAAACCCCGATCGAACGCAAGCCGCCGTGGATCAAGGTTCGGGCACGGATGGGGCCCGAATACACTCAGTTGAAGGGCCTGGTCCGCCGCGAGGGGCTGCACACGGTCTGCGAAGAGGCCGGCTGCCCCAACATCTTCGAGTGCTGGGAGGACCGGGAAGCCACCTTCCTGATCGGTGGTGACCAGTGCACCCGGCGCTGCGACTTCTGCCAGATCGATACCGGAAAGCCCGCCGCCCTGGACCGCGACGAGCCGAGGCGCGTCGCCGACAGCGTGCGCAGCATGGGACTGCGTTACGCCACCATCACCGGGGTGGCCCGCGACGACCTGCCCGACGGCGGGGCCTGGCTCTACGCCGAGACGGTGCGCGCCATCAAGGAACTCAACCCGTCGACCGGCGTCGAACTGTTGATCCCCGACTTCAACGGTGAGCCCGCCCGGCTGGCCGAGGTGTTCGAATCACGCCCAGAAGTGTTGGCGCACAACGTCGAAACCGTGCCCCGCATCTTCAAGCGGATCCGGCCCGCCTTCACCTACCAGCGCAGCCTCGACGTCATCACCGCGGCGCGCGGCGCCGGGCTGGTCACCAAGAGCAATCTCATCCTCGGGCTGGGCGAAACCGCCGACGAGGTGCGCACCGCCCTGGCCGACCTGCGGGGCGCCGGCTGCGACATCGTCACCATCACCCAGTACCTGCGGCCGTCGACGCGGCACCATCCGGTCGAACGCTGGGTGCATCCCGACGAGTTCGTCGAGTTCGCCCAGCACGCCGAGGGGCTGGGCTTCGCCGGGGTGCTGGCCGGCCCGCTGGTGCGGTCGTCCTACCGGGCGGGCCGGCTCTACGAGCAAGCCGCGCGCACCCGCAGCTGAACATGTAGCGCCGCGCCAGTCAGCGGCGGCGGTACGTATTCTTTGACTATGGCTAAACCCCGCACCGCCGCTGAGAACAAGGCCGCCCGCGCGCAGGCGCAAGCCGCGCGTAAGGCCGCCGCGAAGGAGCGGCGCGCCCAGCTGTGGCAGGCGTTCAACCTGCAGCGTCAGGAGGACAAGCGGCTGCTGCCCTACATGATCGGCGCCTTCGTGCTGATCGTGGCAATCTCCGTGGCGGTCGGCGTGTGGGCCGGCGGGCTGACGATGTTCACGCTGATCCCGTTCGGCGTGCTGCTGGGCGGGCTGGTCACCTTCATCATCTTCGGCCGCCGCGCCCAGAAGAGCGTCTACAGCAAGGCCGAGGGCCAAACCGGTGCGGCCGCATGGGCTTTGGACAATTTGCGCGGCAAGTGGCGGGTGACGCCGGGGGTGGCCGCGACCGGCCACCTCGACGCGGTGCACCGGGTCATCGGCCGGCCCGGCGTCATCTTGGTCGGGGAAGGGTCGTCGGCCCGGGTCCGGCCGCTGCTGGCCCAGGAGAAGAAGCGCACCGCGCGGCTCATCGGCGACGTGCCGATCTACGACATCATCGTCGGCAACGGGGACGACGAGGTTCCGCTGTCCAAGCTGGAGCGCCACCTCAACCGCCTGCCGGCCAACATCACCGCCAAGCAGATGGACACACTGGAGTCGCGGTTGGCCGCGCTGGGGACGCGGGCCGGCGCCGCCGTCCTGCCGAAGGGGCCGCTCCCCAACGCCGGCAAGATGCGCGGCGTGCAGCGCACCGTGCGCCGCAAGTAGCCCTTAAGTCAGCGGCGATCGCAAGCGCGGCGGGTCGCCGCTAATGGTCAGCGCCGCACGACCGCCGTTGCGGTCAGCCGATCCTGCAGCCCCCGGCCGTCCCAGTCGGTGAACAACGCCGGGACGACAGTTCCCACCAGCACGCCCCGTATCACCGCGCGGCCGATGCCGACCGCCGCCTGCCGGTCGACCGTCACCACCCGCAGGCCCAGCACCAACTGCCCGGGCGTGAAGCCGAACAGCCGCACCGAGACCACGCCGAGCACGAACCAGATGGCCAGCACCGCCGTCGCCAACGTGTGTTCGGAGAAAACACCGAAGCGCAGGGCCAGCGCGGCCAGGCCGTAGGAGATCAGCCAGTCGACCATCAACGCGCCCAGCCGACGGCCCATCGGGGCCAGGGACCCCGGTCCGGTTTCCGGCAGGCCCAGCTTCTCGCCGGGGTATGCGGATCGCGATTCCGACGTCATCGGCCGAAACCCGGGTTCGGCTGCCTGACCTGCACGGCCCGGGCCCGTAAGCGAACGCTGCGCTCGGGGGCCGGAGCAGATACGATCTTGCGATCCATGGCCCCACAATAGAACCCGCCGCCGATGCCGCTCTTTTGTGGATGACATGGGTCGCGTAACGTGCGCGCAACACGGGGTTGACTGGCGGGCAACATCTGCTCCATAGCGTCAGGCCGCGGATCTCACCAAGTAAAGGAGCATTTCTGTGACGGAAACGACGCCCGACGACGTCTTCAAACTCGTCAAGGACGAGAACGTCGAGTATGTCGACGTCCGGTTCTGTGACTTGCCAGGCATCATGCAGCACTTCACGATTCCGGTTTCGTTTTTCGATGAGAGCGTCTTCGAGGACGGCCTGGCCTTCGACGGTTCGTCGATTCGCGGATTCCAGTCCATCCATGAATCCGACATGCTGCTCCTGCCCGACCCCGCGACGGCGCAGATCGACCTGTTCACCGCGCACAAGACGCTGAACCTGAACTTCTTCGTGCACGACCCGTTCACCCTCGAGCCCTACTCGCGCGACCCGCGCAACATCGCCCGCAAGGCGGAGAACTACCTGATCAGCACCGGCGTCGCGGACACCGCGTACTTCGGCGCCGAGGCCGAGTTCTACATCTTCGACTCGGTGAGCTTCGACTCGCGCACCAACGGGTCCTTCTACGAGGTCGACGCGATCTCGGGGTGGTGGAACACCGGCGAGCCGACCGAGAACGACGGCACTCCCAACCGCGGTTACAAGGTCCGCCCCAAGGGTGGGTACTTCCCGGTCGCACCCGTCGACCACTACGTCGACCTGCGCGCCGACATGCTGTCGAATCTGATCAAGGCCGGCTTCAGCCTGGAGAAGGGCCACCACGAGGTGGGCACCGGTGGGCAGGCCGAGATCAACTACAAGTTCAACACGCTGCTGCACGCCGCCGACGACATGCAGTTGTACAAGTACATCGTCAAGAACACGGCATGGCAGAACGGCAAGACCGTCACGTTCATGCCCAAGCCGCTGTTCGGCGACAACGGCTCCGGCATGCACACCCACCAGTCGCTGTGGAAGGACGGCAGCCCGCTGATGTACGACGAGACCGGTTACGCCGGCCTGTCGGACACCGCGCGGCACTACATCGGCGGCCTGTTGCACCACGCCCCGTCGCTGCTGGCCTTCACCAACCCGACCGTCAACTCCTACAAGCGACTGGTCCCGGGTTACGAGGCGCCGATCAACCTGGTCTACAGCCAGCGCAACCGCTCGGCCTGTGTCCGCATCCCGATCACCGGCAGCAACCCGAAGGCCAAGCGGCTCGAGTTCCGTTGCCCCGACTCGTCGGGCAACCCGTACCTAGCGTTCTCGGCGATGCTGATGGCCGGGCTCGACGGCATCAAGAACAAGATCGAACCGCAGGCCCCGGTGGACAAGGACCTGTACGAATTGCCGCCGGAGGAGGCCGCCAACATCCCGCAGGCGCCCACCCAACTGTCCGCGGTGATCGACCGGCTGGAAGAGGACCACGAATACCTCACTGAGGGCGGCGTTTTCACGCCCGACCTGATCGAGACGTGGATCAGCTTCAAGCGCGAGAACGAGATCCTGCCGGTGCAGATCCGGCCGCACCCGTACGAGTTCGCGCTGTACTACGACGTCTAAGTCGACGTCCGTCCGCAGTAGCTCCCAGAAGGGTCCACCCGCTCCGCGATCAGTTCAGCGAGCGGGTGGACCCTTCGCTTTTGTGGCCCATACCGAGCATGTGGCGGAAAGTTCAGATTCGAAGTCTTGCGGCGGCAACGGATTCGGCGTTAGCTTCTGGACCATGACTATCAGCACCGCACAGGTAATGGTTGGGCACGGCCGAGGCCGCATCGGCGGAGGCGCCGGCGGCGGACGGTTCGGTGGCGGAGCCGGCGGCGGCTTCGTCGGTGGCGGTGCCGGCGGCGGCTTCGTCGGTGGCGGTGCCGGCGGCGGCCGCTAACCAATCACACGATCGGGCTGGGCGGCTCGTCGGCGTCGGCCGTGCCGCCCAGGTCGAGTTGCATCCACGCGACGTCGTGCCAGCGGCCGTGTTTCCATTCCACGCGCCGATATAGGCCGGCGTCCTGGAACCCGAACGATCGGTGAAATCCGTTGCTGGCCTCGTTCGGTTGGGTGATGCCGGCGAAGGCTCTCCGATAGCCGCGCTCCGTGAGCCGGCGGAGCAACCGCGTGTACAGCTGTCGGCCGCCGCCGGTGCGGTGATGGTCGAGGTCGACGTAGATGCCGGTCTCGACCGACCATTGGAAGCTGGGCAGGCGCAGTAGCGCGTGGCCGTAGGCGAATCCGATGGCCCGAGCGTCGCGTTCCAGGATGAGCCACTCGTAGGCGTCTCGAATGCGGGCCGCCATCTCGCCGGCGCTCGGGACTTCGATCTCCCAGCTGACCGTCGTTTCCTCGACATACGGGCGATAGATCGCAAGGCATGCCGCGGCATCCTCTGCGGACGCCGGACGCAGCCGGCCCACTTTTCCTGGCATGCCCGGCATCCTTCCAGGCTTGCAAGGGCTTTCGCCGGCAAGCTCGCGAAACATAAACTATGGCGAAGGTCTGCGGCGTGTCTTCGCCGTAGGGTATCTGTCGCGGCCGCGAACCCGAGAACTAGCCGTCGAGCGCCAGGTCCTTGCGAAAGCGCTGCATGCCGTCGATCTTGTCGGCCAACGACGCGTCCGGTCCCGCGTAGAACATCCACGGCATGGTGATGATGCCCGTGATGCCGGCGGCGGCGGCGCGTTGGTAGTCGGCGGTGGTGAAGGCGTCGGTCAGCGGTGTCAGGATGGTGAAATCGTCCATCGACAAACCGTTTTCGGCACGCAACTCCCGCAGCCGGCCCACCGCCTCGATGGCGCGTTCGGTCTTGATCAGATCGCCGATCCAGCCATCGTTGCGCGCGGCACGGCGCAGCGCGATGTCGCTGAGCCCGCCGACGTACACCGGTATCGGCGGCGGCGTCGGCTCCATTTCCAGCCGCGGGTTGCGATAGAACGCGCCCTCGAACTCCGTCCAGCCCGGCCGCCACAGCGCGCGCATCAGGTCGATGATCTCGTCGGTCCGTTTCCCGCGGGCTTCGAACCGCTCGCCCATCAATGCGAATTCCTCGCGGCACCAGCCGACGCCGATGCCGAGCTCGACCCGGCCCGACGCCAAAAGCGCCGCGGTGCCAATCGCTTTGGCGGCCGAATAGGGGTTGCGCATCGCGGGGATGTAGACGGTGTTGACGAACCGCAGGCGCGTGGTGACCTGGGCCAGCGCGCCGATGAGGACCCACGGGTCGGGCCAGTCGGTGAACGGCTGCCAACGCCGTTGCCCGTCCTTGGTGTACGGGTACGGGGTGTCCAGCGTTTCCAGGTTGACGACGTGATCGGGAATCCCGATGCCGTCGTAGCCGAGTTCGTCGGCCGCCTTGGCGAGTTCGATGATCTCCCGGGTGTTCAGGAAGGCACTGCTGACGTAGAACTTCATTCGGCTTCCCGGGCCCACGCCGGCTCGATGAAGACGCCCTCGGCCTCGACGGTGACCCCCGCGGCGTCCGAAATCGTGCCGCGGGCAAAGACTTTGCGGCCCTCCTTGCCGTCGACCCACGCCTCGCAGCGCAGCGGCCCGAGCGGGGTGCCGCGCAGGTACTTCACGGTGATCGTTCCGGTGAAGCGCGCCTTGGACAGCCCCTCGCTGGCCGCCTCGCCGAGCATGTGGTCGAGCACCAGGGCGCTGACGCCACCGTGCACCAGTTTCGGTGGCCCCTCGTAGGCCGAACCGAGGACGAACTCGCTCCAGCAGCGCCCGCCGCCGTCGTGGTGGACGACGATCGGCGGCGCGATCGGGTTGCACACGCCGATCGCGGCGTTGCCCAGCGGCAGCGGGCGGCCGTCGACGCGGTAAGTCACCCCGACCGGCCGGGTCCGTTGCCGCAACGACGCTGTGACGGCCTCGATCGCCGACCGCGCCTGGGCGACGACGTCGTCGTCCACCTCGGTCCGGATGGTGGCGTCGACTAGGTCGCGCACGGCGTCGGCCAACGGGGCGTAGAGCGCTGTCACTCGCTGCGCCTCCGCCGCGTCGAGCACCTCGAATATGGCGTCCAACGCGCCGGCCTCCTGACTCAACTGCCAAACACCTTCCGTACCACCGCTTTCGCCCGCCGCGTCACCCGCAGATAGTTGTCCAGGAACTCCCCGCCCTCGTCGGTCGGCCAGCCCGCGGCCACCGCGACAGCGTTGAGCTGGCGTCCCGGTCCCGGCAGCTGATCGGTCGGCTTGCCGCGCACCAGCACCAGCGCGTTGCGGGCCCGGGTGGCGGTCAGCCACGCCTGCCGCAGCAGATCGACCTCCTCGGCGGGCACCAGGTCGGCCGCGGCGATCGCGTCCAGGCACGCCAGCGTCGAGGTGTTGTGCAGGGCGGGAATCTGGTGCGCGTGCCGCAGCTGCATCAGCTGCACGGTCCATTCGATGTCGGCCAGTCCCCCGCGGCCCAGCTTGGTGTGCGTGTTGGGGTCGGCGCCGCGCGGCAACCGTTCGGACTCGACGCGGGCCTTGATGCGGCGGATCTCCCGCACCGCCTCGGCGGACACCCCGGCGGGCGGGTAGCGCGTCTCGTCGGCCATCAACAAGAACCGCTCACCCAGGTCCGCGTCGCCGGCGACCGCGTGCGCCCGCAGCAGGGCCTGAACCTCCCACGGCTGCGCCCACTGCTGGTAGTAGGCGGCGTAGGAACCCAGCGTGCGCACCAAGGGACCCTGGCGGCCCTCGGGCCGCAGGTTGATGTCGACCTCCAGCGGCGGATCGACGCTGGGCGTGCCCAGCAGCGTGCGAACCTGCTCGGCGACCGTCGTCGACCACCGGATCGCCACCGAGTCCTCGACGCCGGCCGCCGCCTCGCACACGAACATCACGTCGGCATCGGACCCGTAGCCCAGCTCCATGCCGCCCAGCCTGCCCATACCGATCACCGCGATAACCGCCGGCGCCTTGCCGTCCTTGGGGAGGTTGGCACGCATGATCGCGTCCAGCGCGGCCTGCAGCACGGCCACCCACACCGAGGTAAGCCCCCGGCACACCTCGGTGACCTCGAGGAAGCCGAGCAGATCGGCCGAGCCGATGCGGGCCAGTTCGCGGCGGCGCAGCGTGCGGGCGGCCGCGATCGCGCGCACCGCGTCGGGGTGTCGGCTGGCCGAGGCGACCAGCGCCCTGGCCACCGCGGCGGGATCCGTTTCGAGCAGCTTGGGGCCGGCCACGCCGTCGCTGTAGTCCTCGATCACCCGGGGCGCGCGCATCAACAGGTCCGGCACGTAGGCGGAGGTGCCGAGCACGTGCATGAGCCGCCTGGCGACCGCGGGCTTGTCACGCAGGGTGGCCAGGTACCAGTTCTCGGCGGCGAGCGCCTCGGACAGGCGGCGGTAGGCCAGCAGCCCGCCGTCGGGGTCGGGGGCGTACGACATCCAGTTCAGCAGTCGGGGCAGCAACACCGACTGGACGCGACCGCGCCGGCCGCTCTGGTTTACCAGCGCCGACATGTGCTTCAACGCCGTCTGCGGTCCCTCGTAGCCGAGCGCGGCGAGCTGCCGTTCGGCGGCCTCCGACGTCATGCCGTGCCCGATCTCCAGGCCGGTCGGGCCGATCGATTCCAGCAGCGGCTGGTAGAAGAGCTTGGCGTGCAGCTGCGAAACCCGCAGGTTCTGGTGCCGCAGCTCCTCGCGCAGCACGCCCGCGGCGTCGTGCCGTCCGTCGGGCCGGATATGCGCGGCGCGGGCCAGCCAGCGCACCGCCTCCTCGTCCTCGGCCTCGGGCAGCAGGTGGGTGCGTTTGAGCCGCTGCAGCTGCAGGCGGTGCTCGAGGAGCCGGAGGAATTCGTAGGAGGCGGTCAGGTTCGCTGCGTCCTCGCGGCCGATGTAGCCGCCCTGACCCAACGCGTCGAGCGCGGCCACCGTGGACGCGACGTGCAGCGACTCGTCGCTGCGGCCGTGCACCAGCTGCAGCAGCTGCACCGCGAACTCAACGTCCCGCAGGCCGCCGCTGCCGAGTTTGATCTCACGCCCACGCACGTCGGCGGGCACCAGCTGCTCGACCCGACGGCGCATGGCCTGCACCTCACCGACGAAGTCCTCGCGCTCGCAGGCGACCCACACCATCGGCATCAACGCGGTCAGGTAGCGCTCGGCGAGCTCCTGATCGCCCACGGCCGCGCGGGCTTTCAACAGCGCCTGGAATTCCCAGGTCTTCGCCCAGCGCTGGTAATAGGCGATGTGCGATTCGACGGTGCGGACCAGCTCGCCGCTGCGGCCCGCCGGCCGCAGCCCGGCATCGACCTGGAAGAAGGCCTCCGATGCGATCCGCATCATCTCGCCGGCCAGCCGGGTGGTGAGCGCGTCGGCGCGCTCACCGACGAAAATGACGTCGACGTCGCTGACGTAGTTCAGTTCGCGGGCACCGCATTTGCCCATCGCGATGACGGCCAGCCGTGGGGCCTGGCGGTCGCCGCACACGCCGGCCTCGGCGGCCCGAAGCGCGGCGGCCAGCGCGGCGTCCGCCAAGTCCGACAGCTGGGCACCCACCACGGTGAACGGCAGCACCGGCTCGTCTTCCACCGTCGCGGCCAGGTCGAGCGCGGCCAGCACCAGCAGCTGGTCGCGGTAAAGCGTCTGCAGGCGCGTCACAACCGAACCCGGCGCATCCGACGCCCGGTCGACACAGTCGGTGAACGCCGCCCGCAGCTCGTCGCGCGTGGACAGTTTGGCCTTGCCCCGCAACAGTTTCCATGACTCGGGATGCACGACCAGGTGGTCCCCGAGGGCCAGCGACGCGCCGAGCACCGCGAACAGCCGCCCGCGCAAGGGCCGTTCGGCGAGCAGCGCGGCGTTGAGCTCGTCCCAGTCGGTGTCGGGATTCTCCGCCAGCCGGATCAGGGCGCGCAGCGCGGCGTCGGGGTCGGGCGCGCGCGACAGTGCCCACAGCAGGTCGACGTGGGCCTGGTCGTCGTGGTCGTACCAACCCAGCTGCGCCAGGCGATCGCCCGCGGAAGGATCGACCAGGCCAAGCCGGCCCACGCTGGGCAGCCGGGGGCGCTGCGTCGCGGGTTTGGTCACGCCCACGACGGTATCGCAACCGCCCTGCGTTGCAGGGTTAAGGCGGACGCCCTGTTAACGGTGACGCGGGCTACAGCGACAGATAGGTGCTCAGCTCGTACTGCGTGACATGGCTGCGGTAGTTCGCCCACTCCGTGCGCTTGTTGCGCAGGAAGAAGTCAAAAACGTGCTCTCCCAAAGTTTCCGCGACCAGCTCGGAGGACTCCATGGCGCGCAGCGCGCTGTCCAGGCTGGTCGGCAGCTCGCGGTAGCCCATCGCGATCCGCTCCTCGGGCGTCAGGTCCCACACGTTGTCCTCGGCCTGCGGCCCCAGCACGTAGCCCTTCTCCACCCCGCGCAGTCCGGCGGCCAGCAGCACGGCGAACGTCAGGTACGGGTTGCAGGCCGAGTCGGGACTGCGCACCTCGATGCGGCGCGACGACGTCTTGTGCGGGGTGTACATCGGCACCCGCACCAGCGCCGACCGGTTGGCCGCCCCCCACGACGCCGCAGTGGGCGCCTCACCACCCTGCACCAGCCGCTTGTAGGAGTTGACCCATTGGTTGGTGACCGCGCTGATCTCGGAGGCGTGCTCGAGGATGCCGGCGATGAAGGACTTGCCCACGTCGGAGAGCTGCAGCGGGTCGTCGGGGCTGTGGAAGGCGTTGACGTCACCCTCGAACAGGCTCATGTGGGTGTGCATCGCCGAGCCGGGGTGCTGCCCGAACGGCTTGGGCATGAAGGACGCCCGGGCGCCGTTCTCGATCGCGACCTCCTTGATGACGTAGCGGAACGTCATCACGTTGTCGGCCATCGACAGCGCGTCGGCGAATCGCAGGTCGATCTCCTGCTGGCCGGGCGCGCCTTCGTGGTGGCTGAACTCCACCGAGATGCCCATGAATTCCAGCGACTCGATCGCGTGGCGGCGGAAGTTCGAGGCGGAGTCGTGCACCGCCTGGTCGAAGTAGCCGGCGTTGTCGACCGGGACGGGCACCGACCCGTCGTCCGGGCCCGGCTTGAGCAGGAAGAACTCGATCTCGGGGTGGACGTAGCAGGAGAATCCGAGGTCGTTGGCCTTCTGTAGCTGGCGGCGCAGCACGTGCCGCGGGTCGGCCCAGGACGGCGAGCCGTCCGGCATGGTGATGTCGCAGAACATCCGCGCCGAGTGGTGGTGGCCGCCGGAAGCCCACGGCAGCACCTGGAAGGTCGACGGGTCCGGATTGGCCACGGTGTCGGATTCGGAGACCCGCGAGAAGCCCTCGATCGAGGAGCCGTCGAAGCCGATCCCCTCCTCGAAGGCGCCTTCGAGTTCGGCCGGGGCGATGGCAACCGACTTGAGGAAACCGAGCACATCGGTGAACCACAGCCGAACAAAGCGGATATCCCGTTCCTCCAGGGTGCGGAGGACGAATTCCTTCTGGCGATCCATAACCGAAACAGTAGGCAACAGCTGTTAATTCTGTGTTACCGACGCGCGATCACAACAATTGCGAACATTGCAAACAGGCTGCTCAGTGCGGTCACGACTTGCAGCGGTAGGACGCGGGCGGCAACGTGCCCGCGACGAGATAACGCGTGACCGCTGCGTCCACACACTGATCGCCGTTGAACACCGCGGTGTGCTGCGTGCCGTCGTAGGTGATCAACGGGCCGCCCAACTGGCGCGCCAGGTTCACCCCGGCCTGATATGGGGTGGCCGGGTCGTGCGTGGTGGAGACCACGACGACCTTGCCCGACGCCGCGGGCGACGCGGCGTGCGGCGTCGATGTCGCCGGGACCGGCCACAGCGCGCACAGATCGCGAGGCGCGTTGCCGGTGAACGGCCCGTAGCTGAGGAAGGGGGCGGCCTGGCGGATGCGCTGATCGGCGGAAACCCAGCTCGCCGAATCCCGCGGGGTGGGCGCGTCGACGCACCGGATCGCGTTGAAGGCGTCCTGATCGTTGGTGTAGTGCCCGCTGCGGTCCCGGCCCTCGTAGTCGTCGGCGAGCAGCAACAGGTCGCCCGCGTCGGTGCCGCGCTGCAGCCCGAGCAGGCCGCTGGTCAGGTACTTCCAGTGCGCCGGGGTGTAAAGCGCGTTGATGGTGCCGGTGGTGGCGTCGGCGTAGCTCAGGCCGCGCGGGTCCGACGTGCGGCCTGGCTTGGCGACCAACGGGTCGACCAGCGCGTGGTAACGGTTGATGAATTGGGTGGGGTCGGTGCCCAACGGGCAGCCCGCCGAGCGGGCGCAGTCGGCGGCGTAGTCGTTGAAAGCGGTTTGGAATCCCGCCATCTGCTGAACGTTTTCGTCGACCGGTCCGACGGTCGGGTCGATCGCGCCGTCGAGCACCATCGTCCGGACGTGGGCACCGAACTTCTCCAGGTAGGCCGTGCCCAACTCGGTGCCGTAGCTGTAACCGAGGTAGCTGATCTGATCATCGCCGAGCGCCTGACGGACCATGTCCATGTCGCGCGCCACGGACGCGGTGCCGACGTTGGCCAGGAACCCGTTTCCCATCCGGGAAGCGCACTGCTGGGCCAACTGCTGATAGAGCTGTTCGATGTGGGCCACGCCGGCCTGGCTGTAGTCGACCAGCGGCTCGCGCCGGTAGGCGTCGAACTCGGCGTCCGAGCGGCAGCGCAGCGCCGGGGTCGAGTGGCCCACTCCCCGCGGGTCGAAGCCGACCAGGTCGAAGTGCTGCCTGATCGGCGTGCCCTCCAGATCCGGGGCCATTGCGGTCACCATGTCCACGGCGGACCCGCCGGGACCGCCCGGGTTGACCAGCAGCGCGCCGATCCGTTGGCCGGTCGCCGGCACCCGGATCACCGCCAGGTTCGCTTGGCCGGCTCCCGGGTTGTCGTAGTCGACCGGGACGGCGACGGTGGTGCATTGCGCGGTGGGGAGTTCGCTTGTATCCGTGGCGAATTGACCGCAACTCCCCCACGGCTGCGGCGTCGCGACCGCCGGCTTCGGGGCGGGGGTCTGCCCCGCACCGGGTTCCGGGGTGGCGCCGGCCACCGGCAGTCCCACCGCCGATTGCCCGACCAACAGCCCGAATGACAGCAGCGCCGAGCTCAATGATCTCAGGCGCGACATGGCAGTCATCGTGTCAGCCCCGGGTACCCGAAGTGGCGCGAAACGGTTACGCCTTGGTCTCGTCTGGCGGCCGTCCGAGCGTGCGGGCGCGTCAGACCTCCACGCGCACTAGCACTTCGCGCCGCTGGGCGGCGTGGCGCCGCCGACCAGATACGCCGTGACGTAGTTGTCGACGCAACCGTCGCCCTGGAACACCACCGTGTGCTGGGTTCCGTCGTAGGTCAGCAGCGAACTGCGCAGCTGGTTGGCCAGGTCGACGCCGGCCTTGTAAGGGGTCGCCGGATCATGGGTGGTCGACACCACCACGGTCGGCGCCAGGCCGGGCGCGGAGATGGTGTGCGGCTTGCTCGTCGGCGGCACCGGCCAGAACGCGCAGGTGCCCAGCGGGGCGTCACCGGTAAAAGTGCCGTAGCTCATGAACGGCGCGATCTCCCGCGAGCGACGGTCCTCGTCAATCACCTTGGCGCGGTCGGTGATTGGCGGCTGGTCGACGCAGTTGATCGCCACCCGCGCGTCGGTGGCGTTGGTGTAGTGACCGTGCGCGTCGCGACGCATGTACATGTCGGCAAGGGCGAGCAGGGTGTCGCCGCGGTGGTTGACCAGTTCGCCCAGTCCGTCGGTCAGGTGGTGCCACAACGTCGGCGAGTACAGCGCCATGATCGTGCCGACGATGGCGTCGCTATAGCTCAGTCCGCGCGGGTCGTTGGTGGGGACGGGCCTGCCGACCATCGGGTTGTTGGGGTCGACCAACGGGTCGACCAGGCTGTGGTAGACGTCGACGGCCTTGGCCGGGTCGGTCCCCAGCGGGCAGCTGGATTGCTTCGCGCAATCGGTGGCGAAGTCGTTGAACGCGTCCTGAAAACCCTTGGCCTGACGCAGGTCTGCTTCGATGGGGTCGGCGTTGGGGTCGACGGCGCCGTCGAGGATCATCGCCCGCACTTTGTCGGGGTAGGCCTCGGCGTAGGCGGAGCCGATCCGGGTGCCGTAGGAGTAGCCGAGGTAGGTCAGCTTGTCGTCGCCCAGCGCCGCGCGGATCGCGTCCAGGTCTCTGGCCACGTTGACCGTGCCGACGTTGGCCAGAAAGTTCTTGCCCATCTTGCCGACGCAGCGGCCGACGAAGTCCTTGGTTTCGTCCTCGATGTGGGCCACGCCGGCCGGGCTGTAGTCGACGTTCGGCTCCGTGCGCAGCCGGTCGTTGTCGGCGTCGGAATTGCACCAGATGGACGGCCGCGACGACCCCACTCCACGGGGGTCGAAGCCCACCAGATCGAACCGTTCGCGGACGCGTTTCGGCAGCGACTGAACGACACCCAGCGCGGCCTCCATACCTGACTCGCCGGGACCGCCGGGGTTGATCACCAGCGAGCCGATCTTGTCCCCGGTGGCGGGGAAGCGAATCATCGCCAGCGTCGCCACGTCACCGTCGAGGTGGTCGTAGTCGACGGGCACCGCCAGCTTGCCGCACAGCGCTCCGGCGGGAATCTTGACCTTCGGGTTCGCCGTCCGACAGGGTGTCCACTCCACCGCCTGTCCGAGCTTCGGCTCCGCCAGCAGGGCGCGGCCGCCGACGACGCGCACGCAGCCCGCGAGAAGGAGCGCCACGGCCGCGACCGTTGTCGAAACCAGCAGCGTGCGCGCAATCTTGTCGCGGCGAGACAGACCCATGCCAACATATGCTGCCAGAGGAAACCTGAGATCCTCATGAGCGGCACCACCGCCGGCTATCGGGTGGCCGCGAGCAACTCCTCCATCGCCACCGCGAACTCGTCGGCCATCTCCCACAAGTCCGGCAACAGATCGGGGCATGAGAGCAGCCCGACGTCCAACTTGCCCCGCAGCGACATCGCGGTGATGTTGAGTCCCGACCCGTGGAAGATCGGCCCCAGCGGATACATCGCCTTGACCTCGCAGCCCAGCATGTACAGCGGCACCTGCGGACCCGGCACATTGGACACCACCAGGTTGTGCACCGGCATGGTGTCGGTGAACCGCGTCCTGGCATAGAGCCGCATCGCGATACCGAAAACCGCCGGCGCGGCGAACTGTGTCCAATCCTGTAACAGCGACGCGCCGATGGCGGAACTGTGTTCCTTGGCAACCGAATTCGCATGGGCGATGACCTTCAGGCGCTCCACCGGATCCGCGATTTCGGTATGCAGGCTGGAGAACATCGCCGACACCTGGTTGCGGCCGGGCCGGTCGGATTTTCCGTGCACGGAAACCGGCACCGACGCCACCAACGGCGAGTCCGGCAAAGCGTTTCGGTCGGCCAGGTATTGGCGCAGCACAGCGGACACCAATGCCATCACCACGTCGTTGACTTTGACGCCGTCGAATCGATTCTTAACCGCTTTGATGTCGTCGAGATTCAATTCGGCGTAGGCGATGTTTCGGCGGTCGGTGATCCGGGCGTTGAATGCGGTGGCCGGCGCGGCGAACGGTCGCGCCATCGCTTGGCCCTCGCGCGCCCGCCGCAGCGTGGCGACCACCGAGGAGACGGTGTCGGGCACCACATTGGCCAGCTGCAGCGGCCGGGCGGCGAATCGGACGAGCCCGCCCGCGGCGATCTGCCACCCACTGGCCCCGCCCACCCCGCGGGCCGGGTCCGGGGGCGGGGCGTCGGGCTCGGTGCCGCAAAGCTGTGACATCAGGTTGGCGCCGGTCACGCCGTCGACTCCGGCGTGATGCACCTTGGTCATCACCGCCAGCCTCCCGTCACGATGGCAATCGGTGCCCGCCACGCCCTCGACAACCCACATCTCCCACAGCGGCCGGCGCCGGTCCAACGGCGACTCCGCGATATGCCCGCAGATCTCGGCGAGCTCGGCGCGGCCACCCGGCGCGGGTAGCGCGATCCGGTGCAGATGACGGTCGAGCTCGAAGTTCTCGTCGTCCACCCAGACCGGATGATCGAGATTCAGCAGGTTGTCGGCCAGCTTCTCGCGGAACTCCGGGATCGCTTTGATGCGCAGTGACAACGCGTCGCGCAGCCGGTCGAAGGTGTAGCCGCCGGGCATCGTCGAGGTGTCCAACTCCATGATCGAGCACACGTGCATGGGCTGCGACGAGGTCTCCAGGTAGAGGAAGCTGGCGTCGAGTCCGCTGAGCCGCTGCATCCGAGCATGGTATGTCTCACATCACAGTGGCGGTGCAACCGCGCAGAAGAAATGGCAGAATGGCACCGTCAGACGAACCCGGGGACCTTATCCGGCCACGAGGATCGAACCGACCACCTATAGGGACAATGATGTCTGAGCAAAACGTTTACGGTGCAGGCACGTCCGAGCACGCGCAGCCGCTCACCAAAATTCGCACGCACCACCTGCAGAAGATGAAGGCCGAAGGGCACAAGTGGGCCATGCTCACGGCCTATGACTATTCGACCGCCCGCATTTTCGACGAGGCGGGCATTCCGGTCCTGCTGGTCGGCGACTCGGCCGCCAACGTCGTGTACGGCTACGACACCACGGTGCCCGTCTCGATCGACGAGATGATCCCGCTGGTGCGCGGGGTCGTGCGGGGCGCCCGCCACGCACTGGTCGTCGCGGACCTGCCGTTCGGCAGCTACGAGGCGGGACCGGCCGCGGCCCTGACGTCGGCCACCCGATTCATGAAGGAGGGCGGCGCACACGCCGTCAAGCTTGAGGGTGGCGAGCGGGTCGCCGAGCAGATCGCCTGCCTGACCGCGGCCGGCATCCCCGTGATGGCGCACATCGGGTTCACGCCGCAGAGCGTGAACAGCTTGGGCGGCTTCCGTGTCCAGGGCCGCGGCGACGCCGCGGAACAGACCGTCGCCGACGCGATCGCCGTCGCCGAAGCCGGGGCCTTCTCCGTCGTCATGGAGATGGTGCCGGCCGACCTGGCCACCCAGATCACCGGCAAGCTGACCATCCCGACCATCGGCATCGGAGCCGGCCCGAACTGCGACGGCCAGGTCCTGGTGTGGCAGGACATGGCCGGCGTCAGCAGCGGCAAGGCCGCCCGCTTCGTCAAGCGGTTCGCCGACATCGGCGGGGAATTGCGCCGGGCCGCAACGCAATATGCGCAAGAAGTGGCCGAGGGAGCCTTCCCGGCCGACGAGCACTGCTTCTGACGGACGCCACCAGGGGTTTCCGCCCACCGCAACCCCCCGATCCTGTCAATTACCGAAAATCCTTGTGTGGCAGGCGGGTACGATTGCTCTTGGACAAATTCTCTACTCCGAGAGCAAGGGTGAACACATCGACCGGGGAATTTGCGGTGACTTCGTGCACCGTCGAACGGTGCTTAAGCTTCCGCTGCTACTGGCAGGAGGGGCTGCACTGACCCGAGCACCTCGCGCGGCCGCGGAACCCGCGCCTGGCACCTCGCCGCAGGCAAGCCGCTGGTCGCCCGAGCGCGCCAACCGGTGGTATCAGACGCAGCAATGGCCGGTTGGGGTGAACTACATCACCTCGAACGCCATCAACCAGCTGGAGATGTTTCAGGCCGATACGTTCGATCCCCGGCGGATCGACACCGAACTGGGCTGGGCCCGCGCCAGCGGGCTCAACGCCGTGCGCGTCTTCCTGCACGATCTGCTGTGGGAGCAGGGCCCTCGGGAGTTCCAAGTCCGCCTCGCCCAGTTCGTCGACATCGCGGCGCGCCACGACATCAAGCCGCTGTTCGTCTTGTTCGACTCCTGTTGGGATCCTCACCCCCAATCCGGTCCGCAGCGCGCGCCGACGCCCGGCGTGCACAATTCGGGCTGGGTGCAGAGCCCGGGCGCGCAACGCCTCGGGGAGCATACCTACATCCCGACGCTGCGCGACTACGTCACCGGGGTGCTGGCTCAGTTCCGCACCGACGAGCGCGTTTTGGGCTGGGATCTGTGGAACGAACCCGACAATCCGTCGAAGTACTACCGCTCGGTCGAGCGGCCCGACAAGCTGGATCTGGTCGCCGACCTGCTGCCGCAGGTGTTCGGCTGGGCCCGTTCGGTCGATCCATGCCAACCGCTGACGAGCGCCGTCTGGGACGGCGAGTGGGCGGACCCCGGCCGCCGCAGCGCGATCAGCGGCATTCAGCTGGACAACTCCGACGTGATCACCTTCCATTCCTATGACCCGCCCGCGAAGTTCGAGAGCCGGATCGCCGAGCTCACACCCATGGGGCGACCGATCCTGTGCACCGAATACATGGCCCGGCCCTTGGGCAGCACGGTCCAGGGTGTGCTGCCCATCGCGAAGCGCTACAACGTCGGCGCATTCAACTGGGGCCTGGTCGCCGGGAAAACGCAGACCTTCTTCCCCTGGGACTCATGGGAACACCCCAACCCAGCTATGCCGGCTGAATGGTTTCACGACCTGCTCGCGCCCGACGGGCGGCCGTTCCGCGATCCCGAGATTCAGACGATCCGCGAGGTGGGCGGCCTGGCGATGCATCTCCGCGAAGATCCCCCGCCGCCACCGCCGTAGCGCCGAGGCGGGCAACAACCCGCGGGCCATCGCCGCCATCCGCCTCACCGCGGTATGGCAGGCTATGAGAGCCCAGCACCACCGTCCACGACGTTCAAGGCCGCGGCGACGCGCCGCAACGGAGCCGAACATGCCTGCAAAAGCGCCGCAAGCTTCGCGCCATCGAGAGGTGGAGCGCAAGTTCGACGTTGGCGAATCCACCGTGTCACCTTCGTTCGAAGGCATCGCCGCCGTGGCGCACGTCGACAAGCCACCGACCCAGACATTGGACGCGACGTACTTCGACACCCCGGCACAAGACCTCGCCCGCAACAAGATCACCTTGCGCCGCCGTACGGGCGGCTCGGATGCCGGGTGGCATCTCAAGCTGCCGACCGGTCCCGAGGCCCGCACCGAGGTCCGGGTGCCGCTGGACGCGTCGGACACCGACACCGTGCCGGAGGAGTTGGTGGACGTCGTGCTGGCGATCGTTCGCGACAGCCCCCTCGTACCGGTCGCGCGGATCACCACGCAACGCGAAAGCCAGGTGTTGTACTCCGCCGACGGCGCGCCGCTGGCGGAGTTCAGCAATGACCACGTCACCGCGTGGTCGGCCCGTACGTCCGAGGACGCCGACCTGGAGCCCACGCAGCAGGAGTGGCGCGAATGGGAGCTCGAACTTGCCGAGAAGAACGGGGCCCCGGACACCGAGCTGTTGAACCGCTTGGGTAATCGGCTGCTCGACGCCGGCGCCGCACCCGCCGGTCATGCCTCCAAGTTGGCACGCGTACTCGGCACCACGCCACAGCCTGACAGCGCGCAGCCCGCCGAGCACCCTTTGCAGCGCGCGGTGGCCGAGCAGATTCGCGAACTGTTGGTGTGGGATCGCGCCGTGCGGGCCGATGCCTTCGATTCCATTCACCAGATGCGTGTCACCACCCGCAAGCTGCGCAGCCTGCTGCGCGACTACCAGGAATCGTTCGGATTGCCCGACGACGGCTGGGTTCTCGACGAGCTGCGCGAGCTGGCCGGCATCCTCGGCATCGCGCGCGACGCCGAGGTCCTCGCGGAACGTTACGAGCGTCAATTGGACAGGCTGACACCGGATTTGGTGCGCGGGCCGGTGCACGAGCGGCTGGTCGGGGGCGCCCAGCGCCGTTACCAGACCGGGCTGCGCCGGTCCTTGATGGCCATGCGTTCGCAGCGCTATTTCCGCCTGCTCGACGCCCTCGACGCGATAGCGGTCCAACCGCCGGGCAGCGCCTCGGACGAGGAACACGCGCCGGTCACCATCGACGCCGCCTACAAGAAGGTCCGCAAGGCCGCCAAGGCCGCCGCCCAGGTTTACCGGGACCACCCGGACGACCAGCATCAGCGCGACGAGGCAGTGCACCGGATCCGCAAGCGGGCCAAGCGACTTCGCTACACCGCGGCGGCCACCGGCGAGGACAAGGTTTCCGAGCAGTCGAAGGCCGTCCAGTCGCTGCTCGGTGACCACCAGGACAGCGTGGTCAGCCGCGAACACCTGCGACACGAATCCGAAGCCGCGCACACCGCCGGCGAGGACACCTTCACCTACGGCCTGCTGTACCAGCAGGAGGCCGACTTGGCCGAGCGGTGCGAACAGCAGCTCGACGACGCCCTGCGCAAACTCGCCAAGGCGGTGCGCAAGGCCCGGCACTGAGCGGGGCGGACGAGTTGGCCTGTAAGCCGGATTCTGTTCTGCGCACCTCCGGCAGCCGGAGACGCACAGCGGCGACCATCCATCTGGGCACACCGTCGCCGGGTGCCTCGAGCGGCCTACCCGCAGGCTCGGGCGAGCAACCCTTGGACGCCTGCGCGGCCGCACCTTTCGGTGCGGCCTTCTTGGCCTTGCTTCGGGTGGGGTTTGCCTAGCCACCCCGGTCACCCGGGATGCTGGTGCGCTCTTACCGCACCGTTTCACCCTTACCACCGCGAGGGTGGCGGTCTGTTTTCTGTGGCACTGTCCCGCGAGTCACCTCGGATTGCCGTTAGCAATCACCCTGCTCTGTGAAGTCCGGACTTTCCTCGAACCGCCTTGCGACGGTCCGCGGCCGCCCGGCCAACTCGTCCGCGACGATTCACGGTACTACCTTCGTGATGCCGGGGCCAGCAACTATCGGCTCGGCTCTATCGTGGACCTCGCAGGCAGGAACACGGAAGGACGCGAATGTCCCGGTGGACGAAGCGCGTCGACTCCGGCGACTGGGACGCCATCGCCAGCGCGGTCGACGAGTACGGCGGGGCGCTGCTGCCGCGGCTGGTCACCACCAGCGAGGCGGCCCGGCTCCGCAAGCTCTACGGCGACGACGACCTGTTCCGCTCGACCATCGACATGGCGCCCAAGCGGTACGGCGCCGGGCAGTACCGCTACTTCCACGCGCCCTATCCCGACCCGATCGAGGAGCTCAAACAGGCGCTGTACCCCCGCCTGTTGCCGATCGCCCGCGACTGGTGGGCAAGGCTGGGCCGCGATGCGCCCTGGCCGGACAGCCTCGACGATTGGCTGGCCACCTGCCACGCGGCGGGCCAGACCCGATCCACCGCGCTGATGCTCAGGTACGGCCCGGGCGACTGGAACGCCTTGCACCGAGACCTCTACGGCGACTTGGTTTTTCCGCTACAGGTGGTGATCAACCTGAGCGAACCCGACACCAATTACACCGGCGGCGAGTTCCTGCTCGTCGAACAGCGGCCGCGCGCACAGTCCCGCGGCACCGCAACGCAATTGCCGCAGGGCCATGGATTCGTGTTCACCACGCGGGAGCGGCCGGTGCCCTCCAGCCGCGGCTGGTCCGCGGCACCGGTGCGGCACGGGGTGTCGGTGGTGCGCTCCGGTGAGCGTTACGCGATGGGGCTGATCTTTCACGACGCGGCCTGAAAGCTCGCCGCACACCGATTGTGCGACCGCTTAGCATTGACCATTGCCCAGCGGGGATGTTGGTGCCAGTCTGACCAGATGACAGAAACCGAAGGGTTCGTCGACCAGACCATGACTGGTCTCGCGGAGCCGCAGCCGATGTATAAGGCGCTGCGCGAAACGAGTCCGGTGTTCCGGTCGCCGCAGGCGGTGGTTCTCAGTCGCCTGGCCGACATCGAGATGGCGCTCAAACACACCGAGCTGTTCTCATCGAACATGGACGCCGTCGACCTGGGCAACGTGCGGCCGCTGATCCCCCTGCAGATCGACCCGCCCGAACACGCGAAGTACCGCCGGGTCCTCGACCCGCTGTTCACTCCGCGGGAGATGGCCAGGCGCGAGCCGCGCGTCGCCGAATTGGTGAACGAGATGATCGACCGCTTCGCCGATCGGGGCCATTGCGACTTTCACGCCGAGTTCGCGGTGCCCCTGCCGTGCACCGTCTTCCTACAGGTGCTCGGGCTGCCGCTGGAGGACCTCGACAAGTTCCTGGAGTGGAAGGACGGCGTGATCCGCCCGGAGGGGGATTCCGGCTTCGACCGCCGCCACGACAGCTCCGCAGCAGTGGCACAACAGATCTACGACTACTTCGACCGTGCGATCGACGAGCACATCGCCAACCCCCGCGACGACGTGCTGTCGGCGATGATCGCCGCCGACATCGCCGGGCAGCCGCTGTCGCGCGAAGAACTCCTGGACATCTGCTTCCTGTTCCTGATCGCCGGGCTGGACACGGTGACCGACTCGCTCGACTGTTTCTTCGTGTACCTCGCGCGCCACCCCGACCACCGCCGTCAGCTGGTCGAGCAGCCCGACGTGTTGCCCGGGGCCGTCGAGGAGTTGCTGCGCTGGGAGACACCGGTGCCCGGCGTCGCTCGGGTCGCCATTCAAGACGTCGAGGTGGGCGGGTGTCCGATCAGCAAGGGCGAACGGGTCAGCCCGCTATTGGGCGCTGCCAACACCGACCCCGCCGAGTTCGCCGACCCGGAGCTGGTGGACTTCACCCGCAACCCGAATCGGCACCGCGCCTTCGGCGGCGGCCCGCACCGCTGCCTCGGCTCGCACCTCGCCCGCATGGAGTTGCGGGTGGCGTTACGCGAATTCCACCGGCGCATACCGGATTACGAGATCAAGCCCGGCACCCAGCTGACCTACACCGCCGCGCTGCGTTCGGTGGAGTCGCTGCCGCTGGTGTTCTCGGCACCATGACCCGGATAGTCGTCGACGCCGACCTTTGCACCGGGCACGGGCGCTGCTACACCCTGGCGCCCGACGTCTTCGACGCCGACGAGGTCGGCCACTCCGTCGTGCTCGTCGATGAGGTGTCCGGCGAGCTCGAGGCGCAGGCCGTCACCGCGGAGCAGAATTGCCCCGAAGGCGCCATCTCCCTAACCCGTTGAAGCAGAACGTGACTCCGGTGGCTGCCGCACCGTCGAACGAGCGGATGATCGCCGGGGTCGCCGCCGCGGCCGTCGCGCTCGGGGTGGCCCAGCTGGTGGGCATACCGTTCGGTGCGCGGGCCGACTCGCGGGCCGCGATCGGCGCGGCCGTCGTCGACCTGACACCGGGCCCGGTCAAAGAGTGGGCGATTCAGATCCTGGGCTCGCTGGACAAACTCTTCCTAACCGTGGCCGTACTGGTGGTGATCGCCGCAATCGCCGCCATTGCCGGGACGTTCGAGACCCTCCGCCGCCCAATCGGTAGCGCCGTTATCGCCGCGGCGGGCGCGCTCGGATGCGTCGCGGTGTTGACGCGGCCGGGCGCGACGGCGCTCGACACGATCCCGACCATCGCGGGCGCGGCCTGCGGCGTCGCCGCCCTGCGCCTGCTCACCCGTCGTTTTCGGCCGGTCCCCGAAGACACCGGCGACCACGACGAGCCCGATGCCGGCAGGCGCAGGTTGGTGGTGCTCGGCGTGCTCGGATTCGGAGTCGTGAGCGGCGTGGCGGGCGCGATCATCACGCGGTTGGTGCATTCGGTGGCCGCCGACCGCACCAGCTTCACGCTGCCCACACCGCGCACCCCGGCGCCCCCGATACCCGCCGATGTGCAGTCGAAAGGCATTGCGCTGCCCAGCTTCGTCACCCCCAGCGCCGACTTCTACCGGGTGGACACCGCGCTCACCGTTCCCCAACTCAGCCACTCCGACTGGCGGCTGCGCATTCACGGCATGGTGAACCGGGAAGCCACCTACACCTTCGCCGACCTCGCCGGTTTTGACGTCGTCGAAAAGGTGGCGACGCTTACCTGCGTGTCCAATCCCGTTGGCGGCAAGCTCGTTTCGACCGGGCTTTGGACGGGCTATCGAGTGGCCGATCTGTTGGCCGCGGCCGGTGTGCGTCCGGAGGCCGACATGGTGCTGTCGACGTCGATCGACGGCTTCACTGCCGGCACTCCGGTGGATGCGCTCACCGATGGCCGCGACGCGCTGCTGGCGGTCGCCCTCAACGGTGAGCCCCTGCCGATCGAGCACGGCTATCCGGCCCGGCTGGTGGTGCCCGGGCTCTACGGGTATGTGTCGGCCACCAAATGGCTGGTCGACATGGAGCTGACCCGCTTCGACAAGGCGGAGGCGTACTGGACGCGGCAGGGCTGGGCACCGCGCGCACCCGTCAAGACCGAGTCGCGGATCGACGTGCCGAAAAGCGGTCAGCGGGTGCCGGCGGGCCCCGTGGTTTTCGGTGGTGTCGCTTGGGCGCAGAATCGCGGCGTGCGGTCCGTGGAAGTCCGCATCGACGACGGCGCGTGGCAGGCCGCCGAACAGGGCGCCAGCTACTCCAACGAGACCTGGCGGCTGTGGAGCTTTCCCTGGCAGGCGAAGAGCCCTGGGCAGCACAGCATCACGGTGCGCGCCACCGACAACACCGGGGCCACCCAGACTGCGGATCGGGTCGCTACGGTCCCCGACGGCGCCACCGGCTGGCACACGGTGGACTTCACCGTGACGGGGACGTGAGGCCCTATTTCGACGAGAGTTTCCGCCAGCTGACTACCGCGATCACGATGCCGATCACCGCCGTGATCGGACCGATGACCGACCAGGTGGTGGTGTTGCTCATCGGGCTACCGCCGAGCACCCCGAATCCCTGAAGTGCCCAGATCAGACCGAACAAGGCGACGATCAAACCGAAGGCTAAGGTCGCGACGAATGTCCTTCTCATAGGCGGATGGTACGACCAGGCTCACCGGCAGGCGAGCGCGTGCCAGGCCATGTCGACGATGGCGGCGCGGTAGTCGTCGTCGACGGGAACGTCGGAGTACAGGGCCCGAATGTTGAGCGGCGCCAGCAGGATCTGAACCGCGGCCAGGGTGTTGACGCCGTCGCGCAATTCGCCCCGCTCCCTGGCCCGGTCCACGACCGCGCGCATCGCACTGAAATGTGCCCGCCAGAACCGCACGCGGGTGACTTCATCGTGCCCCCGACGGCCGTCCATCACCAGCGCGCGCAATAGTGTGCAGCCGACTTCGGTGTTGATCCGATTGGTCACATTGCGGGCCAGGGCCTCCAGGTCTCCCCGCAATGAGCCGGTGTCGGTTCCCGAGCTCACCGTCTCGACGTCGGAAAGAACCGCGTCGACGATGAGTTGGCGCCGATCCGCCCAATACCGGTACACCATCGCGGGATCGAAGTGATGCCGCTCGGCCAACGCCTCGATGCTGAACCGCTCGACGCCCCATCGGGTCAACTCGTCGAGCACGGCCGGCATCACCAGCGCCCGAATGTCCGCAGGAATCGGATCTCCTGATGGTTGGGACGGCCGCATGAGTTCTCCTTGGCGCCTACAGGTAGCCCGTCTGGTTCACCAAACGCACGGAAGACGCCCCGTCAGAATAGAACTCCGCAATGCTCAGCGATGCCAGATCGAGATGCAGCCGGTACAGGATGCCCGGCCCGGCCTCCAGCGCGAGCCGCAGCAGCATCTTGATCGGCGTCACGTGGGACACCACCAGCACCGTTGTGCCCTGGTGCGCTGCGATGATGCGTCCGCGGGCCTTCAGCACCCGGTCGAGCACGTCGTCGAAGCTTTCACCGCCCGGCGGGGTGGTGCCGGTATCCCGCAGCCAGCGCCCGTGCAGCTCCGGGTCACGCTCGGCGGCCTCGGCGAACGTCAACCCCTCCCAGGCGCCGAAGTCGGTCTCGATCAGGTCGTCGTCGACGGTCACGTCCAGGCCGAGCGCCTTGGCGGCCCTGGCCGCCGTGTCGTAGGCCCGCTGCAGCGGTGAGGCGAACACGGCCGAGATTCCGCCGCGCTGCGCCAGATAACGGGCCGCGGCGTCGGCCTGCCGGCGCCCCACTTCGGTCAGGGCCGGGTTGCCGCGCCCCGAGTAACGGCGCTGCGCCGACAATTCGGTCTGGCCGTGTCGGAGCAACAGCAGCCTGGTCGGCGTACCGCGCGCACCGGTCCATCCGGGCGCCTGCGGGGATTGCGGCGCAGCGGTTTTCGCGGGCTCGGCCTCGGCCTGCCCGGGATCTTCCCCGGGGCCGCCGGCGGCGGCCGCATCCATCGCCTCGTTGGCCAGCCGATCTGCGTACGAGTTGCGGTCCCGCGGAATCCAGGTGTAGCTGACCCGATCGAACCGCGCCGCCAGCTCTCGGGCCTGGCCGTGCAGCTCGATCAGGTCGGGATGCTTGACCTTCCAGCGCCCCGACATCTGCTCCACCAGCAGCTTGGAATCCAGGAAGACGGCGGCCTCGGTCGCGCCGACCCGCAAGGCGTCGTCCAAACCGGCCAGCAGGCCACGGTATTCGGCCACGTTGTTCGTGGCCCTGCCGATGGCCTGCTTGTTCTCCGCGAGCACCGTGGAGCGGTCCTGGGTCCACACCACGGCGCCGTATCCGGCCGGGCCGGGATTGCCGCGCGACCCGCCGTCGGCCTCGATCACCACCTTCACTGGTCGAACCCGTTGACCCGCAACAGGATCGCGCCACACTCCGGGCACCGCACCACCTCGTCTTCGGCGGCGGCGGAGATCCGCGACATCTCGCCGCGGTCGATCTCGAGGCGGCAGGCGCCGCACCGGCGCCCGAGCAGCGGCCCGGCGCCCGGGCCTCCCCCGGCGCGCTGGCGTTCGTACAACGCGGACAGGGCGGGGTCCAGCGTCGCGCTCAGCGTTTCGCGCCGCGACGAATGCGTCTGTCGGGTCTCGCTGATTTCGGCGAGCGCGGCGTCGAGAGCCCGCTGGGCTTCGGCCAATTCGGCCTCCAGCGCTTCGACCTTGCCCTGCCCGTCATCCAGCTGGGACTGCAGCTCCTCGCGGCGCTCCATCACATCGAGCAGCGAATCTTCCAGACTGGCCTGGCGGCGCGTCAGGGTCTCCAGCTCGTGCTGTAGATCCGACAGTTGCTTCGCGTCGGTGGCACCGGACTGCAGCAACGACCGATCGCGGTCCTCGCGCTGCCGGACCGCCTCGATTTCGGACTCGAACCGCGACACCTGAACGTCGATGTCCTCCAACGCGATCCGAATGGCGCCCACGCGGTCACCGGCGGCGCTGAGTTCCTCCTGCAGCCGCTCGCAGGCCTGCTGCTCCGCCAGATGGCTGGCCCGGTGCGTGATGCGGGACAGCTCGGCGTCCAGCTTCGACAGCTCGAGCAGCGAACGCTGCTGAGCGACTTCGGCCTTCATCAGTGGTCACCCTCCATTTGCCCCATATTCCATGGGTCGGTGCGAATGGTGCATACCCGCACCGGCAGCGCGGCACCAAAACGGGACCGCAACAGGTCGGCGGCCTGGTGGCACCACGGAAATTCACTCGCCCAGTGCGCCACGTCGATCAGTGCCACGCCGGAGGCCCGGCGATGCTCGTCGGCCGGATGGTGCCGCAGGTCGGCCGTCACGTAGGCCTGCACACCCGCGCCGGCCGCGGCATCGAGCAGCGAGTCCCCGGCGCCGCCGCAAACGGCGACCCGGGATACCGGCAGGTCGGGATCGCCGGCCGCGCGCACGCCCCACGCCGTGCGCGGCAGGGCGGCTTCGACGCGGGCCACGAAGTCGCGCAGCGGTTCGGCCCGGGGCAGGGCGCCGATGCGGCCCAACCCGGCGTCACCGGGCGGGGGCAGCAACGCGAAGACGTCGAACGCGGGCTCCTCGTAGGGGTGGGCGGCGCGCATGGCCGCCAGCACGGCGGCCCGGATCCCAGCGGGCGCGACGACCTCGAACCGGTCCTCGGCCACCTTCTCGACGGCTCCGACGCTGCCCACCGCCGGCGACGCCCCTTCGTGCGGCAGGAACTGCCCGATGCCGCTGACGCTCCAGCTGCAGTGCGAATAGTCGCCGATGTGCCCGGCGCCCGCCTCGAACACCGCCGCCCGCACCGCCTCCGCGTTGTCACGCGGCACATAGATGACCCACTTGTCCAGGTCGGGAGCGGCCGTTCGCGGCTCCAGGGCAGCTTCGACGGTGAGGCCGAGGGCCTGGGCCAGCGCATCGGACACGCCCGGTGAGGCCGAGTCGGCGTTGGTGTGCGCGGTGAACAGCGAACGCCCCGTTCGGATCAGGCGGTGTACCAGCGCGCCCTTGGGCGTGCTGGCCGCCACGGTGTCGACCCCGCGCAGCAGCAAGGGGTGATGGGCCAGCAGCAGGTCGCCCGCCGGAACTTCGTCGACGACCGCGGCCGTCGCGTCCACCGCGACGGTCACCGACTCGATCGCATCGTCGGGGTCGCCGCACACCAGGCCCACCGAGTCCCACGATTCGGCGAGCCGCGGCGGGTAGGCCTCGTCCAGCACGTCGATGACGTCGGCCAGCCGCACGCTCACCGGCGCACCTCCGCGATGGCCGCAACCAGCAGCGGCCACTCCCGGCGCACCGTGGCCCGCAGGTAACGCTCGTCCAAGCCGACGAACGTATCACAGCGACGGATGGCAATCCCCCTGTCCTGCAACTTCTTTCGAATATCAACGGCGTCCGCCCCGCGGAACAGCACGAACGGCGCGCGGCCGTCGACCACCTCGGCGCCCACCGACGTCAGGCCGGCCACCATCTCGGCGCGCAACTCCGCCAGGCGGATGGCACCGGCCGCCGCCTCCGCGACGGCCTGCCGGCCGCAACACGCCGCGATGGCCGCCAGTTGCAGTGTCCCCACCGGCCAATGGGCACGCTGAGAGGTCAACCGGGCCAGCATTTCCGGGGAGCCCAGGGCGTAGCCCACCCGCAATCCCGCCAGCGCCCACGTCTTGGTCAGGCTGCGCAGCACCAGCACGTCGGGCAGCGAGTCAGCGGCCAGCGACTCCGGTTCGCCCGGGATCGAATCGGCGAACGCCTCGTCGACCACCAGGATCCGGCCCGGCCTGCGCAACGCGAGCAGCTGCTCGCGGGTGTGCAGCACCGAGGTGGGGTTGGTGGGGTTGCCCACCACGACCAGGTCGGCGTCGTCGGGAACGGTCACAGCGTCCAGGCCGAAGGGCGGATCGAGCACCACGTGGTGCACGGCCACCCCGGCCGCGCTGAGCGCGTCCGCCGGCTCGGTGAACGAGGGTGCGACGATCGCCGCCCGCGCCGGACGCAGGTTGCTCAGCAACGCGAACCCCTCCGCGGCCCCGGCCAGCGGCAGCACCTCGTCGCGGTGTCGCCCGTGCCGCTCCGCGACCGCGTCCTGCGCCGAGCGCACGTCTTGGGCGCTCGGGTAGCGCCCAAGATCGGGCAGCCGCGCGGCCAGCCGCCGCAGCAGCCACTCGGGCGGTTGCGCGTGACGGACGTTGACGGCGAAATCCAGCATCCCGGGTGCGACGGCCTGATCACCGTGATAGCGGGTCGCAGGCGGGCTCATGTTCAGACTCGCCATCCGAGAAACACTAGTGGGCCGTTTGGGCGGGTGGGAGCGACACCGTCACACCCGGACGCGACCATCGAGGACAATGGTGAGGTGACAGGCACAACGTCCACCGATCGTCCGTCGCCGGGCCGCACCACCGAGCTGGTGATCTTCGACCTCGACGGCACCCTCACCGACTCCGCGGAGGGCATCGTGGCCAGCTTCCTGCATGCGCTCGAGCACGTCGGCGTCGCGGTGCCCGACGGCGACCTGGTGGCACAGATCGTGGGCCCGCCGATGGACGACACCTTCCGGTCCATGCTGGGCGAGGACGCCGAGCGGGCGATCACCGCCTTCCGCGCCGAATACGGCAGCCGGGGCTGGGCGATGAACACGCCGTTCGACGGCATCGAGCCGCTGCTGGCCGATCTGAGCGCCGCCGGCGTCCGGCTCGCCGTGGCCACCTCGAAGCTGGAACCGACCGCCCGGCGCATCCTCGCCCATTTCGGGCTCGACCGGCATTTCGAGGTGATCGCCGGGGCCAGCCCCGACGGCTCCCGCAAGACCAAGGTCGACGTGCTGGCGCACGCGTTGGAGCAGCTGCAGCCGCTGCCCGAGCGGGTGCTCATGGTCGGCGACCGCAGCCACGACGTGCACGGCGCGGCCGCGCACGGCATCGACACGGTGGTGGTGGGCTGGGGCTACGGGCGGGACGATTTCGCCGACGGGTTCAGCGTCACCGGCGTGACGCACGCCGCGACCATCGACGAGCTGCGGGCGGCGCTCGGTGTCTGAACCACTGCACGTCACCTTCGTCTGCACGGGGAACATCTGCCGGTCGGTGATGGCCGAGAAGATGTTCGCCGACCAGCTGCGCCGCCGCGGCCTGGCCGACGCCGTTCGGGTGACCAGCGCGGGCACCGGCAACTGGCACGTCGGCCAGTGCGCCGACGACCGGGCGACCGATGTGCTGCGCGCCCACGGCTACTCCACCGACCACCGCGCCGCTCAGGTCGACGCCGACCATCTGGCGGCCGACCTGGTGGTGGCGCTGGGCCGCAACCACCTTCGGATGTTGCGCGAGCTGGGTGTCGACGACGAGCGCGTGCGGATGTTGCGGTCCTTCGACCCGCGTTCGAGCGCCCACGCCCTCGACGTCGAGGACCCCTACTACGGCGACGCACAGGACTTCGAGGATGTCTTCGCCGTCATCGAGGCCGCGCTGCCCGGCCTGCACGCCTGGGTGGACGACCGACTCGGCGGAAACGGATCGTCCTGATGCCGAGGGTGATGCGCCGGCTGACGTTCCTGCTGCGACCCGGCTGGATCGCGCTGGCACTGGTGGTCATCGCCTTCACTTACCTGTGCTTCACGGTGCTGGCGCCCTGGCAGCTCGGCAAGCACAACCGGACGTCGCGGGAGAACCGGCAGATCGAGTATTCCCTCAACACCGGGCCCGTTCCTGTTAAAACACTGCTGCCGCAACAGGATTCGTCGGCACCGAACGCGCAATGGCGCCGCGTGACGGCCACCGGGCACTACCTGCCCGACGTCCAGGTGCTCGCCCGGTTGCGGGTGATCGAGGGCAAGCCGGCGTTCGAGGTGCTGGCACCGTTCGTCGTCGACGCCGGACCCACCGTGCTCGTGGATCGGGGCTACGTGCGGCCCGAACAGGGATCCCACGTGCCGCCGATCCCCCGCCCGCCCCAGGACACGGTCACCATCACCGCGCGGCTGCGCGACTCCGAGGCCATCGCGCCGGGCAAAGACCCCTTCGCCCAAGACGGTGTGCAGCAGGTGTACTCGATCAGCACCGAACAGGTCGCGGCGCTGACCAAGGTCCCGCTGGCGGGCTCGTATCTTCAGTTGACCGAGGACCAGCCCGGCGGACTCGGCGTGATCGGCGTGCCGCACCTGGACGCCGGCCCCTTCCTGTCCTACGGCATCCAGTGGATTTCCTTCGGCATCGTCGCGCCACTCGGGTTGGGCTACTTCGCATATTCCGAGATCCGCGCGCGCCGCCGGGAAAAGGAACAGCAATCCGCGGCCGACGCGGCGCCGGCTTCGGAAGCCCCGACGACCGTGGAGGCGAAACTCGCCGACCGCTACGGCCGCCGCAGGTAACAGAGCAGCACCGCCAGCAGTGCGGCACCCGCTTGCGCCGTCCGCGAGAGCGCCACCGCACGGCGCAGGTCGGCCACCGTCGGCTCGTGGCCGTCGCCCAGGGTCGGCCGGATTTGCAACTCGTGGCGGTACTGGGTGGGCCCGCCGAGTCGCACCCCCAGCGCCCCGGCGAAGGACGCCTCGACGACACCGGCGTTGGGGCTGGGGTGACGGGCGGCATCACGGCGCCAGGCCCGCACCGCGCCCGACGGCGACCCGCCGACGAAAGGCGCGAACATCACCACCAGCGCCGCCGTCGCCCGCGCGCCGGCGTAGTTGGCTACATCATCCAATCTCGCTGCGGCCCACCCGAATCGGGCGTAGCGCGCCGATCGGTAACCGATCATCGAGTCCAGCGTGTTGACGGCGCGGTACGCCAGCACCGCGGGCACCCCGCCCATTGCCGCGCACAGCAGCGGCGCCACCTGGGCGTCGGATGTGTTCTCCGCGACCGATTCCAGCGACGCCCGCGTCAGGCCGGCACCGTCCAGCCGGGCCGGGTCGCGCCCGCACAGCGACGGCAGCAGCCGGCGCGCGGCCTCGATGTCCGCCCGCTCCAGCAGTTCCGACATCGCCATGCCGGTGCGCGCCAACGATGTTCCGCCCACCGATACCCAGGTGGCCGCTGCGGTGGCGGCGATCGACCACGGCGGGCCAGCGCGGTCGGCGGTCCGTTGCAGCGCGGCGCCGAGCACGCTGACGGCCCCGACCAGCACGCCGACGTGCACCAGCCCCGCGACCCTGCTGTCGCGGTAGGTCATCTTCTCCAACCCGGCGGCGGCCCGCCCGACGGCCGCGACCGGATGCCCCCGCGCCGGGTCGCCGAGCGCGACGTCGGCCAGGTAGCCGGCCAGCACGCCGGCCAGCCGGGTCCGCGTCGCCAACACCCTGGCAGCGTCTCACACGAGGCGCCGGCCAGACGATCAGCGCGGCCTACGCCATCGCGAAGATTGCCGCGACGATCACCGCGGCGATCAGCACGACGATCACCCATCACATCAGTAGGGATGATTCGAGGGCGCCCGTCGACATGGCCGCCCGTTGGCGCGGCGACCCGGAAGCCGGGACGCCGAATTGGGTACTCATCTGCCCAGATGTGCCCGTTTTCGGCCGGTTCTAACGTCTCGGCCGCGGTACGTGGTTCACTCGACGGCATGGCGTCGTCCGCGATGAAGCGGCCCGCGACCCGGGTCGCCGACCTGTTGAACCCGGCGGCACTGCTGCTCCCGGCCGCGAACGTAATCATGCAGTTGTCCCTGCCCGGCGTCGGGTACGGCGTGCTGGAAAGCCCGGTGGACAGCGGCAACGTCTACAAGCATCCGTTCAAGCGGGCGCGCACCACCGGCACCTACCTCGCGGTCGCCACCATCGGCACCGAGTCCGACCGCGCGTTGATCCGCGGCGCCGTGGACATCGCACACCGGCAGGTCCGATCCATGTCGTCAAGCCCGGTGTCCTACAACGCTTTCGACCCTAAGCTGCAGTTGTGGGTGGCGTCGTGCCTGTACCGCTATTTCGTCGATCAGCACGAGTTTCTGCACGGCCCGCTCGACGACGACGCCGCCGACGCGGTTTACGTCGACGCCAAGCGCCTGGGCACCACGCTGCAGGTGCCCGAGCGCATGTGGCCGCCGGACCGGGCGGCGTTCGACGCGTATTGGAAAAGCTCGCTCGACGAGCTGCGCATCGACCCTCCGGTACGAGAGCATCTGCGCGGCGTGGCGGCGCTGGCGTTCCTGCCGTGGCCGTTGCGCGTCTTGGCCGGCCCGTTCAACCTGTTTGCGACGACGGGGTTTCTGGCTCCGGAGTTTCGCGCGCTGATGCGGCTGGACTGGTCGCGGGGCCGGCAGCGCCGGTTCGAGTGGCTGCTGTCCACGCTGCGGCTGGCAGACCTCTTCCTGCCGCACGGGGTCTGGCTCCTCGGATACCAGATCTACCTGTGGGACATGCGATTTCGTGTGCGGCGGGGTTGGCGGATCGTCTAAGCCCGCACCGTCGCGAAGAACGCGCGGACGTCGTCGACGAACAGCTCCGGTTGTTCGAACGCGGCGAAGTGCCCGCCGCGCTCCATCGTCGTCCAGTGCGTGATGTTGTAGACCGGCTCGCACCAGCTTCTAGGCGCCTTCAGCAGCTCGCCCGGGAAAGCCGCTACGCCCGTGGGCATTTCGACGCGATCCAGCTGCCCCCACACCCGGAAGCTCTCCCAGTACAGACGGGCCGATGACGCGCCGGTATTGGTCACCCAATAGACCATCACGTTGTCCAGCAGCTCGTCACGGGTGAACACATTCTCCGGATGGCCGCCGCAATCGGCCCACGCCCAGAACTTCTCGACGATCCACGCCAACTGCCCCACCGGCGAATCGGCCAACCCGTAACCCAGCGTCTGCGGCCGGGTGGACTGCTGGTTGGAATAGCCGGTGCCCCACTTGCGGTGCTCGGCCAGTGCGGCCATTGCCCGCTGCTCCTCTTCGGTCGGGTTCTTCAGCGACTCCGGCGTGGGCCGACCGATCGGCATGTTGAGGTGGATGCCCGCGCAGTGGCCGCCGTTTCGGCCGATCTGCGTGGTCACGGCGGCGCCCCAGTCGCCGCCCTGCGCGCCGTAGCGGTCATAGCCCAGGCGCAGCATCAACGTCTCCCAGGCCTCGGCGATCTTCTCCACGCCCCAGCCCGTGCGCGTCGGCTTGCCGGAGAACCCATATCCGGGCAGCGACGGGCAGACCACGTGGAAGGCGTCCTCGGCGCGCCCGGACGCCGGGTTGGTCAGCGGCTCGATCACCTTGTGGAACTCCACGATCGAGCCGGGCCAGCCGTGGGTGATCAGCAGCGGGAACGCGTCGTCGTGCGGGGAGCGCTGGTGGATGAAATGGATGTCGAGCCCGTCGATTTCGGTGATGAACTGGTCGAAGCGGTTCAGCGCCGCCTCGCGTGACCGCCAGTCGTATTCGTCGGCCCAATACCCGGCCAGGTCGCGGGTGTAGGCCAGCGGTATGCCCTGGCTCCAGTCGTCCACGCATTCGGCTTCCGGCCAGCGGGTGCGGGCCAGCCGCGATTGCAGGTCTTCCAGGAGGTCGTCGGGGACGTCGATGCGAAACGGTTCCACGGGTTCGCTATTCACGCCCCTGAGGCTGCCACACCGGCGCGGGCCACAGAAGTCCATCGACAGCCGAGCCATGTGCCATCATTCGGGCGTGTCCCTTCGTGCCCGCGCCGCGGCCGCCTGGCACATTCTCGGGCCGGGGTTCGTCACCGGATCGTCTGACGATGACCCCTCGGGCATTCAGACCTACAGCCAAACGGGTGCCCAGTTCGGCTATGCCCAGCTGTGGGTCGCCGCATGGACCTACCCGTTCATGGGTGCGATCCAAGAGATTTGCGGACGGATCGGCATGGTCACCGGCCGCGGACTGGCGGCGGTGCTGCGCGAGCACTATTCGCGCCGCGTGCTCTACGTGGCCGTGTCGCTACTGCTGGTCGCCAACACCGTCAATGTCGGGGCTGACCTCGGCGCGATGGCGGCAACCGGTCAGTTGCTCGTTCACGCCCCGTTGTTGGCCTGGTTGGCGGTGATCGTCGGGATTTCGCTGGCACTACAGATCTCAGTGCCCTACCCGGCCTACGCGCGGTTCCTCAAGTATGTGTGCCTGAGCCTGTTGGCCTACGTCGTAGCAGCGTTCGTCGTCCACCATCCGTGGTGGCCCACGGTGGCGCTCAGCGCGTTCACCCCGCACGTCGAATGGTCACGCGACTACGCGCTGAACATCGTGGCGGTGCTGGGGACCACGATCACGCCCTACTGCTTTTTCTGGGAGGCTGACCAGGAGGCCGAGGAGGATTTCGCCCGCGGGCGGATGAAGTTCTACGGCAAGGGCGTGCCGGTCGTGCTCGAAAGCGACATCCGCGGCATGCGCGCCGACACCGCCGTGGGAATGGGCTTCTCGAACATCGTGCAGTTCTTCATCATCCTGACCTGCGCGTCCGTACTTCACACGGCGGGCGTGACGTCGGTGGACACCCCCGACCAGGCGGCACTGGCCCTGCGGCCGCTGGCCGGCGATCTGACCTATCTGCTCTTCGCGGCCGGGATCATCGGCGTCGGCTTCCTGGCCGTGCCCACGCTGAGCGGCTCGGCCTCCTACGCGCTATCGGAAGCGCTGGGCTGGAAAGCGGGCCTGGGTTACACATTCCGCGAGGCGCGCGCCTTTTACTTGGTGATCGCCCTGGCGACGCTCGTGGGCGTGGGATTGAACTTCATCGGGATTCCGCCGTTCCGGATGCTCTACTACGCGGCCGCGGTCAACGGCGTGCTCGCCCCGCCCCTGATGGCGATGATCACCCTGGTCGGCAACAACCGGGCGATCATGGGCCGGCACACCAACAACTGGTTCGCCAACGTCATGGGGTGGGCGATCGTCGCGATCATGGGCGTGTGCGCCCTGGCCCTGCTCGCTTCGCTGATCGTCGGGCCGTGAGCGGGTGGAAGCCGACGGGTTCGATGGTGGGCGCGGACGGTATCGAACCGCCGACCGCTGGTGTGTAAAGGGACCGGAACGTGTGCAACCGCGTCCGGCGGTGTCGGATATGTCCAGCTCAACGGCGGCCCGATTGTTCACCTTGTCCACTGTGTTCACCCGGTTTCGCCGTGTCTTGGCAACTTGGCGGCAACACGGCGTACGGCGTTCGACACTGCGACGGACAGACCAAAACGACACGCCGGAAAGTGTCGGACCCCCGCGCGAGAATGAAGTCATGGCCTCTGCTAACGCCGCCCAGACCACTCCGATGATTCCGTCGGACGGCCCGCACGCGAAGTTCCTCCGCTACGCCCGCGCCGTCGCCAAGGAGCATCCACAGCTGTTCCCGATCCGACCCGCGACGCGGCCTCTGGTCGTGGGCCTGGACCTGCACACGCTCGGCCCGCAGCCCGGCGACTACGAGGACCTGGTGCACGTCCTGCGCCGGGATGTGGTCACGCCGATGCTGCTCGTGTTCGCCGACGACGACGCCGGGCTGGCCGATGCGTGGATGCAGGCATGCGAAGTCGAGGAGCGTTACGTCATCGACTACACCGACCGGGCCAGCGCCGGTCGATTCATGGATGCGATGCAGTTCGGTGTGTCGAAAATGCGAGGCGAGGAGCGCCGGGGCTGGCGCAATTGCCGGACTTTCGACATCTTCTCGGAGATTGACGCGCACACCGCGCCGACGACTGATCTGGCCGTGGATGACCGCGTTCGCGCGGCCGTGCTTGCCGCCACCGGGTTCGGGGTCGGCACCGACGTCATCGTGTCGCTCGGACCGACAGTGGGCCGCGCAGACGTGGGCGACAACGACATCGTCACCACGGTCACGCCCGACGATTTGCACCCAGTGTTCGGCCACTACCTGCGGATGACCGGCAACCGGATCGTTGCCGAGTATCGGTCAGCTAGTCCGACTATGAGCGTTGTCCAGAAGATGGAACCGCCGTCGGTGACGGAGACGTATGACATCGGCCTGGCCAGCTTGCTCGGTTGGCTGGACATGTTCCGTATCGTCGCCGTCCAGCTCGGAGACTTCCAGGCGGTCGCCGAGATCGACACCATCCGGACACGAATCCGCCGGGCAGCCCGCGCGCTCGATGAGGTTTTCGCCGCGCTGAGCCGAACCAACGGGCGCGACGCCGCCCCCTCGGCGGACACCATCGAGTTCGTCAGCGAAGCGTTTGACCGCGAGTTGCTTTACCTGATGGCGGTGTTCGACGGGTACGGGCGCGCCTTTGTGCGTTGGCTCGACCCGACCTCCGGCAAGGACGTGCGCAAGTCGCTGCACTCGTCCAAGACACTCGATGACTACGTGGACCCTAACTATCCCGGTGCGCCACAGCTGACCCGGTTGCGTGAGTTGCAGCGGTTCGCGTTCGCCTGCTCTCAGCTGCGCAATCGTATCCACGATGCCGTCCTACCCACCGGGTCATTCACCAACCGGACCTACGGCAACAGCCAGGCCATCGCGATTGACCTCGGCCAGACGGACGTCGAGTTGACCCAGGAGCTAGTAGACCGCCTCGGGGTCTGGCGGACCACACCGCCTAACGCGATCTTCGGCCAGCCGACGACCGTGGCCGAAGTAGCCACCACCGCCGTGGAGCTGTTCAGGGCCAGCCTCGAATACGTCGATCTGTTCACGTTTCTGATCATGTGCACTAAGCCCGCGAATGCTCCCGACGCCGCCGAGTTGCTGGGCAAAGTGACCGACACCGGATACAGGCCGCCGGAGCCGCACCCCACCGAGGCGCTTTACCGTCAGCTGTTCCGCTGGGACTGAGCAACCGGGTCAGGCGGCGGGCAAGCCGACCATCTTGGCCGTCCAGAGGTCGGCGCGCTGCCAGGTGTGCCCGCAGCTCGCGCAGCGGTACTTGCACAGCGCCCACCGCCCACGTCCAGCGGTCACCGCGTAGGGCGCGGTCATCGCGGCCAGGCGCACCGACCTGTCGGCCTTATCACCGGCCGGGCAGCACTGCGGGCAGTAGTCCACCGCCCAGCGGTCGGCTGTCGTCATCGTCGTCGTCATGTCGTCTCCTCGGTGTTCGGTGTGTTCAGTGATGGCCGGTCGCCGCCGCCGAGGCACGGCAACAACCGGGTGAAGTCAGGCCGGAACCGGCGGCCTGGCGTCGATAGGCGGCACCGGCCGCAGCCCAGCGCGGATGTGGGCCAGTTGGGCGCTGCCCGGCCCGCCGCCGTCGCTGATGCCGAGCGCCTTGCACACGTCGTCGTGGCGGGCCTCGCCCTGGCGGTGGAGCACCTGGGCGACGCTGACCACGGCGGGCCACGTCATCTCCAGCAGCGGTGGCACGGTCAGCCGGGCCTCGTTGCTGGTGTCGCCGCTCACGTCGGCCGCCGCCGCCGCGCACAGCGCCTTGTTGTCCAGGTGGCCACTGCCCTCCAAGATGGCGAACAGTAGCCGCTGAGAGGGACGCTTACCGTCCAGCCAGCGGGCCTCGGCCCAAGGGCCTGCATAGACCACCGAGGGCCACGAACCGGCCGCCACCTCGGCGTGGACGGTCTTGCCGTGGATGCCGGACACCCGGCCGTCGGTCAGCACCGCCGCGTGGATACGGCCGCCCAGGACGGTGGCGGCCACCGCGTGCCCGGCCTCATGGATGGCGGTGCGCAGGCCGATCTGTTCGCGCGCGGTCAGGTCGGCGAACGCCAGCGGGCGGCGTCGGGCCTTGGTGGTGGTCATCTAGGTGTCCTCCCTGGTCAGGTGGTGGTGGTGATCATCCGAGCGGCGCGGAACATATCGCGGTGCCGCCGCTCTCTCCTGTCGGTCAGCGCCGGAGGACGGCGCGGCACATAGCGCGGAGCCGCCGCCCTCCCGACGCTGACCGTTTGCAGTGACAGAAGTCTGGATTGCCGCGTCAAGTGCCTTGCGCGCCAACCGTTCTCGGTCCCGGCGGTCGCGGGCGGCAGCCTTGGCCGCGCCGTCGTCCAGGTATCGGTGCAGGCAGGCGATGCAGCGCCAGCCGTGAACCGAACCCTTGTAGGTCAAGCACGGCCCGCCGCACTCCCAGCAGACGCCGCCGGACGTGTCGGCGTCCTGGTCGGTGTCGTCCTGGGTGATGGCGTCGGCCTCGGTCATCGTGGTCACGGCGTCGCCTCGGGCGTGATCGCCACCGCGTCCACCGCCGCCTCGTACCCGATGACCAGCGACCGCTCGGCGATGGCCAGGAACAGGTTGTGGCGCTCGTCAATCGCCTCCCTAACCTGCACCGAATTGCGCCAGCCGAACGTCGGCGACGTGGCCACCAGGGTGTCCTCCAGGCCATCGACGTACCCGCCGCCGAACACCCAGCGGTGCCCGGCCGGGCTGGTCCAGCTAGTCCCGGTCCGGCTGACCAACCGGGCCTCGGTCAGCGGCGCGAGCCACTGAGTACCGGCATGGATGAACCCCACGGTGTTGGTCAAGCCGAACGCGGCCTCAAGCTGGCCCACCGCCAGCACCAGGTCGGCCGCGCTGGCGATACCGCCGGGCAGAGCCGCCGCGTCGGCCAGCAGCCGCGCGGAGAACTCCCGCTCGGCGGCGGTCTGCTCCTCCAGCCGGAGAGTCTGGGCAGCGCGGGAGCGGACCTCGGCGCGGCTCGGCTGGGTCAGGTCGCACTCGTCATAGCTCCAGATGGTCATGGGCGCGAACGGGTCCAGGATGCCCGGCCGGTCGCCTGACTTGCGCGGGCCATCGAGCGCGGGCGGTGTGCACCAGTCGGCATCCCACACGCCGCTGGCCTGTCCATCGCTGTAGTTCGCACCGCGTATCTCCACGCCGCTGTCCAGCCAGCGGGTCGGGCCGTCGCCCTCCTCGGCCCACAGCGTCGCGGCATACAGCCCGTTCGGCGCGGGGTTCATCAGCGGCGCGGTGAAGGGCACCGGCAGCATCTCGGTGTACGTGGTCACCTCGGGCATTGTGCTGGTCATGTCGGGTGGTCCTCTCGGGTCAGTCGGTGGTGCTCAGTCGGTGGCGATGCCCAGCGCGGCTAGCTCGGCGCGCGGGTCGGGTTCGGTGGTCTGGGCGATCTGGGCAGGGCGCTCGTCGTCGCGGTCCAGGCGGCGCTCAAGGGCCAGCGCGGCGCGGTCCAGCGTGTTGCGCAGCAGCGCGTCCAGGCGCTCCGACCGCGACGGCTGACCCCGCAGTGCGGCAGCGCCGGGCGGCCAGGCATGGCTGAGCATGTCGGACAGCGACATGTCCACGCCCTCGGCCATCGCCACCAGGTCGGCCGACCAGGAACCGGCGGCCAGCGCCTCGGCGGTCACCTCGGGCAGCGGCGGCCGGGTGGCCAGGTCGCACAACGTGGTGATGGCATACCGCCGCTTGCCCGGCTCGGCGGCCAGGTGCGCGGTCTTGGCCAGCGCCTCGCGCTCGGTGACCCAGCCGACGACAACACCGACTAGTTCGTGGACGGCCTCGGCCAGGTCCGGCACCGATCCCGCCGTGGCGGAATGGCGGAACCGGGCAGGCCGGTCAGCGGCGGCGATGCGCTGCGCCAGCGGCGCGCACACAGCCGCAATCTCGGCGGCCAGGCTCCAGTCGCTGCCGTAGTGACCGGCTGCCAGGCCGGTACGCCGCCGCTGGCGCAGATCAACCTGGCGACCGGGAATCCGCAGGCTGTTGGTCGGCTGACCCGGCCGCGACGCACGGTAGGCGGGTGTCCCGAACCGCTTGACGGCGCGGCGGACACTCACCGGGCCACCGCCGGGTGAGCGTGCTTGAGCATGTCAGCCAGCGCCGGAACGTGGGCGGGATTCAAGTGCTCGCGGTCAGCGTCAAGCACCCGCCGCACTCGCCAGTAGGCCAGGGCAGCGAGACATTCGGCGACCCGATGGTCGGCGTCAGCCGCACCCCGAGAGCGCAGCGCGGCCAGCTTTCCCGACCATTGCGCCGGGGTCAGCGCGCCCGGATCAGTCGCGTACTTGCATGGAATGGTGGCGGTCACGCCAACCATGAGAGCACACGGCCGTGCAGCGCGGCTGCTTCGCTACTTCGGCCGGGCGTGTCACGAAAACTGTTGCGGGATATAAAGATAACCTTGCTAACCCGAATTGTGCAGCGTCAGCGTCAGGCGCGGTCGGCCCTCTGTTGCTCCTCGTCGGCAGCGGCGTCGTGGCGATCCGTGTCGGCGGCGGAGCGGTCGGCGGCAGCAGCCTGGCGATGTCGCTCAGCAGCGGCATGATGCTCGGCGGGGTCACCGACACCGGCCTCCGCCGCGTCGTCGTGGACCTCGGCGGCTCGGTCGTGCACTCGGGCCGATTCGTCGTGCCGGTCAGCGGCGCGGCGGTGCGCGGCGGCGGCGCGCTCATGGGCTTCGTCGGCGCGTTGCGCTGCTCGCCGGGCTTGGTCCTTGGTCACCCGGTCTCCGCGTTCCAATGCCGCGTTCCGGTCAAACAGCTCCTCGGCCCGAGCCGCCGCGCGCTCCTTGGCCTCGTCCGACATTGGCTCAATGTACGGCTTGGGCGGTTCACACAGCCTATGCCGGTCGTGTGGCTCAGTAGTACGGCGTCCCGTCGGCGTCGCGGCCCAGCAGCGCGTTGAAGTTGCCACCACTTGGCCGGTCCGACAGCGAGCGGGTCAGCCAGGCGGGCGGCTCACTGGTCAGTGCCCGCCGCTGCGCCGCTATTGGGTCGGCGATGTAGACACCGCCGCCACGGCTCAGAACGTCGTGCGCGACCACCGTTGCGGCCACACAGTCGGCCTGGTGGTCACCGCCCTGCCAGCCCGTCGCGGCGGTCTCCCAGCCGGGCAGCACGCCGACCAGCCGCACGGTGCCGGTCTCAAGGCCCTGCACCAGCTTGCTGGATCGGGCCAGCGCGTTGCCCTTGTTGCCCTGGCCCTTGGGCGGCCAGGCGGTCACCATGATGTGCGCCGCCGGGTGCCGGGCCAGCGCGTTGCGGACCACCGACAGGTAACCCTCCCTCGCGGTGAACGCTTCCACCGCGATCTCGCTGGCATCCACGTCCAGGGCGAGCTGGACCGCCGCCGAGGCCCATGCCTCCGGCGTCATCGGGGCGCTGATGTCGCGGTGGATGACCACGGTTCCCTCGGCGGTCAGGCTGGCGGCCACGATGCCCGCCGCGTCGCCGCGCCCGCTGTCGCTGGGGTCCACGCCGACGACGGTCCGCAACAGGTTCGACGGCATGGCCGACAGCCGCCAGGCGTCCAGCCAGTCCGCCCTGATCACGTTGCCCTCGGGACTGGCTGGCAGGCCCATAAATTCCGCCCACCAGGCGCGCTCGCCCAGGCTGCGGCGGCGTTCATCGAAGTCAGCAGCGGTCCGGCCCACCGCCGACAACAGGGCCTCGCCGGGCGCGCGGCCGAGGCTGTCGGGCACGCCGACGGCGGCCACCGCCGGGATGGCCACCAGCCGCCAGCGGTCGCCCTCCTCGCGCAGCAGCGTGCCTATCAGGTCAGACGGGTGCCAACGAGTGCCGATGACCACCACCGACGCGCCCGGCTCTACGCGGGACATCAGGGTGGCGCGGAACTCCTCAACAACGCGACGGCGCAGCGTCGGGCTGTCGGCATCGGCCATGTTCTTGACCGCATCGTCCACAATCAACAGCCCGTCAGTGCCGTGCCCGGTGATACCGCTCAGGATGCCCGAGGCCAGCAGCCCGCCGCGCCGCCCGTCGATGGTCCACTGACCGGCGCTGGACTTGTCCGATGACAGGGCCAGGCCGAGCTGGTCGCCGTGGTCGCTGATCAACCTGCGCACCTCGCGGCTGTGGGTCTCGGCCAGCTCGTCGGCGTATGACGCCAGGATGATCCTGGTGTCGGGGTTGCGGGTCAGGGCCAGCAGCGAGCCGAGGACGGCGCTGGTGGTGGACTTACTCTCGCGCGGCGGCACGGTGATGATGAGCCGGTCATCACGCTGCCGGATGGCCCGGTCAACCTCCTGTCCGATCAGCGCGACGCTGGGCGTCACCCGGTAGTTGGGCAGCACCCGGTGCCCGAGGTGGTGCGGCGTCGTCGGCACCCGGCGGGCGCGGCGCTGGGCCAGGTGCTCGGCCTCGGCCAGGGCGCGGGCGGCGGTCTCGGTGTCGGCGAACATGAAAGCTCCTGACCTGGTGTTTTGTGTCGTCGTCGGTGGCCCGCTTGCCGTGTTCACCAGCGGTCGCTGGGTCTACGGTTAACGCTGCTCTTGGCTTTGAGCTGCCCATATAGGTAGCTTGGCAAATGCCGGCAGAGGCCGAGCCATACCCCGAGTTGCCGACACGGCACCAGCGCGTGGGGTGAAAGCGGTGGCACAGCGGCCTATTCCGAGGGCCACAACACGGTGCCCGGCGCGTGTCCAGCGCGTCGGGCGGCAGCCTCGCGGGCGCGGTGGCGCTGGCGCTGCGGGGCGCTGCCCGACTCGGCCAGGCTGCGGCGCAGTAGAACCTGTTCGCCGAGGTATCCGCGAGTGCGCATCAGCTCCTCAAAGCTCATCTTCACGGTGTACTGGCTGCCGAACATGTGGACCCGTCGCGGTGGCTCGGGCGCGGCCTCGGCGTCGGCAGCGACCGGCTGGGCGTCGGCGGCCGTGGTCTCGGTGGCCATCGCGGTGGCCTCGGGCGCAGCCTTGGCCCTGGCGCGGGCACCGGGGCGGCGCGGTCGGCGGGTCACTCTCAGCGTCATTGGTTGTCGTCCTCTCGCGGTCGCGGGTGCTCGCGGTGATGCTGCGCGATCAGAGCCTTGATCTGATCGGCCAGCTCGTCGGGCACCTCGATGGTTTCGTCGTCGTCGTCCACTGCGTCCATTGCGTCCACTGTGTCCGCTTGTCGCGCAACGGGTTTCGCTTCGGCCTCGGCCTCGGCGTCAGCGCCGCCGTATTGGGCGCTCAGCTCACCGCTGCCGGTCTCCCCCGGCGCGAGCGGGTAATCCCCCGGCCGCGATGGATTCTCGCGGCTGCGGGCGACGCTGAGCCACTGGGCAAGCTCGGCAGCCGGGAGACCACCGTGGCCGAGCACCTGGCGGCACAGATCAACGTGGACCGGCCAGAGCGGATCGGCTGGGCCATCGCACTGGCCGAACACCTCGCGGACGCGGGCGGCGGCGCGGTCGGCCATCGTGTCGGCGGTCAGGCGGCCCTCTGACACCTCGGTCATCAGCACGGCCACCGCGTCCACGGCATCGGGGTCCGGCACGCCCACGGCAGCAGCGGCGGCGGGCCTAGTCGGTGTGCTCATCGTTCGATCACCTCGGCGTCAATGACATCGGCCGCCGCCACCAGGGCGGCGGGCTGGACAGGGCGCTGGACAGCAGGTTGTCCACCGCGAGCTAATTCGTGCATCTGGCGCTGCCACTCGGCCACCGCCGCCGACGGCGTGGCGTCCACGCTGACATCCACCTGTCGGCGGTCGGGCGCGTATGTCCCGGTCAGCTTGGCCAACTGGTCGCCGTTGCGGGCCAGCTCCTTATTGAGCATCACGATCTTGTCCACGTCGCCCGCCAGCGTCGCCGCCGCCAGCTCGCCGCCGAGGACACGCTGGCGTGACTTGACGTGCTCGATCTGCTCCCAGCGGGTCATCTCGGCGGGCTGGCAGTTCTCGCGCTCCATGTGCGCTTTGACGGCGGCCTGAGCCGCGCCGATGCTGCGGTAACCGAGCTGGCGGGCAACCTCCCGCCAGGACCAATGATCGGACCGCAGCCCGGCCGCCGCCGCCGCGCGCTGTCGGCTGTCGCGGCGGGTCATCCCCTTGGTTGGACCTGGCATACCTAATTCGTACCGAACTACCGTGCAGCGCCGAGCTGGCGCGCAGCCGCGCGGGCGGCGCGGCTGGTCAAGGTCAGCGCCACCGGGAGAGAGGACAGACCGCCACCGCTTCCCCATCGCGTCAGGGTCATGGCCGGGGCTGGCGCTCGCGCAGGCCGACACCGCCTCCCTTCCGGTCGTGGCCGGGGTGCATGTCGCTGGCCGCCACCGCCTCCTGGGCTGGCCACCAGCGGCACCGGGCACCACACCGCCCGGCTGACTGCTGGTGTCGTCTGTTTGTTCCGCTACTCCGTCCAGCGTCCCGGCCCTTGTCCAGCGGCACCCTAAAGGGATGCCGTGTTTCTGGACATTTGGGAACGGTGATTTGGACAGATTTGGACATCTGGACAATCCCAGGTCAGTAAGGCTTTTGATGTTGATGGGACAGTGCTGGACAGGTTGGACGCCGGAAAATCCGTCCAGCCGTGTCCAGACCGACGGCACCCTTACTGACCTGGGATTTTCCAAATTGCGGGGCGGTGTCCAGCCGATGCCCTGGACAAGTCTGGAAAATCGCAGGTCAGTAAGGCGATTTGGTCGCTGCCCGACGGCGTGGGCGGTGGTTTTCACTGTTTTGTCCCGCCGCCCCGTTTGCCCTTGGACGCGCCGCTGGACGCGCCCTTGGACGCGGGCGCGGACTTGAGCTTGTCCACCAGCTTGGGGTCGTCCGGCCGCGAGGCGGCGAGCCACCGGGACCACGCCTCGGCGTAGGGCACGACGTGGCCGCCGACCAGCTTGTGGGCGTCGGTCTTGGGCATGTCGTCGGTAATGCGGCCCTCGGCGCGGCGGGCGCACAGGTTCTCGATGATGGTGTTGACCGCAGCGGTGTAGGTCGGCGACCCCACGGCCGAAACGGCGTCCTTGTCGTCCGGCACGCCCTCGACCACCTCGCGCACGGCGAGCCGCTGGGTGCCGGGCACCTTGACGAGCTGCTTGCCCTTGTCGGTCAGGACAGTGATCGCGGTGTAAATGCCGCTCCGCGAACCCAGCCCGCGCTCCAGCGCGAAACCCACAATCTCGGTCCTGGTCAGCCCGTCGCCGCCGCCCAGCTCGGCGACGAGCGCGAGCACGTCGGCCTGGGTCTCGCTGAGGTTCTGCGCGTCGTCGGTGTCGTCGGCGGCCAGCGGATCGACGCCGACGAGCACCAGCGTGGACCGAAGGGCGGCGGGCACGCCGGGCATCAGCTCCTCGCTGACCGTGTGCCCGGCGAGCTTGAACGGGTGCGGGCAGCCGTCCGGCCAGTCCTTGTGCTTGACGCAGGTCAGCTCGATCTTGCGGGACTTCGCTTTCTTGCCACCGGGGCGGCCCAGCAGCAGCGACGACCACACGCCGCCGTCCCAGACCGTCGTCCCGCGCGCCCGATCGCTACCGGCGGCGGTGTGATGCACGGCCAGCACAGCCGCGCCGGTCTGCTGGTTGATGTCGTCGGCGCGGCGAATGACCTTGCCGTGGTCGGTCGCGGAGTTCTCCTCCACGCCCACGGTGCAGCGCGCGCGGGTGTCGAACACGACCAGGGCCACGTTGTGTTTCTTGACCAGCTTGCGGACCTGCTCCATGTGGCCGTCCTCGCCCATCTGCACCGCCCTCGGCGCGATGATGAACCACTCCTCAAGCTCGGCGGGGTCCACGCCGTTGACCTCGCACCAGGCGAACAGCCGGGCGCGGATACCGGCGGCACCCTCGGCGGCGATGTAGAGCACCGCCGCGCGCTCTGGCACGACGTGGCCGCACCACCGCTTGCCCGAGGCGATCGCCGCCGCCATGCTCACCGCCGCCATCGTCTTGCCGGAGCCGGGCGGCCCGTTCAGGTCGGCCAACTGACCCCTGGGAATGAACCCCTCGATCAGCGGGCGCACCGGCTCCAGCTTGGCCAGCTCGGACACCTTAAGCACCTCGGCGTCCAGGTCCAGCTCGGGCACGTCGCCCGCCCTGGCGCGGCTGCGTAGCTCGTCGTCGTACCGGATTTTGGCCACGGCCAGCTCGGCCAGGGCGGCGTTGACCTCGGCCTCGGTCGCCTTGGTCATCTTGGCGATCGTCACCACCGGCACGTCGAACGGCTTATCGACCAGCTCGGCGGCGGTCATCACGTATTCGTGCTCGCGCAAGTTGTTCGGCCTGGGCGACGACCAGGCACGGCGGTTGGCGTTCTCGATGTGCGCCCTGCACGCCTCGGCGACGTCGGCACCGGCAACCGCCTCAATCTCCTCCAGGGCGTAGGCGGTGGCCGCCGGAATCTTCTTGGCGGACAGGGCGGTGTCGATCCGTTCCTTGCGATCGAACCGCTCCCACCGCGCTTTGCTGAGCCGCGCGCCGATGACGTGCGGGTCATCGGTGAGGGTGTCGGCGGCAAACTCGGCGACCTGGGCGCGGGTCAGCGACACCTTGGGGCTGGCGCCGGACATGACCGCGATCGGCAGCACCCTGAAGTCGGCGAACGTCATGCTGGTCGCACCGTCGGGCAGGTACATCGAAACGTCGTACTGGCGGCAGAACTTGCGCACCGCTTTCCATGTCTCGATGCCGCAGACGTCGGCGATGGGCGTCTCGGGATCGACGTTGAGGGCGTCGGCCCAATGCACGCCGTCGAACCATTGCGCGCGGGCGTCGGGACCGTCGCCGTCGTAGAACTTGCCCGGCCTGCCGCCCTGGCCCTTGCCGTAGTCCTTGGCGTCGCCGTCGGCGTCGCCCGGCCCGCTGCCGTTGGTCGCCGATGTGTCCCTGGCGGCTGTCGTACTATCGGTCATGTCGCTCCGTCCCTCGGAGTAGTCGGTGTGAAGATGCCCGCCTCGTCGTCAGGCGGGCATCGCCGTTTCGGTCCTCGCGTGGTTGTGGGGTAGCGACCGGATCAGGTTGTGGCTGTGGGTCAGACACTTTCGAGCTGCGCGCGGACCTCGGTCAGGGCCGAGATAACGGCGTCGATCTTTGAGCGGATGGCCTCGGCGTCGTCGGCCAGGCTGGCGGGGTCGAACGTGTCGGCCTCGGCGGTCTTGTGCAGCTTGATCACCGCCACCCGGCTCGCTTCCAACCGCCGCCGGAACGTCGCCGTGAGCGGCTGCGCGGCGTGGCGGTCCTTGCGCTTGGCGTAGGTTTTCCCGTCCAGGCCGGTGACCGGCGGTGCGGGCTCGGCCTCGCTGTCGTCGTCGGAATCCTCGGCGTCGTCAGGTGTCTCACGGTGCGACACCTGACCGAGGTCGCGGTGCACGGTGTCCTTGGATACGCCCGTCGCGGTCGCGATGGCGCGCAACGACATTCCCTCACCGGCCATCAGCGCCACCACCTCGCGGCGGGCGTCGCTGGTCAGTTCCAGCTGACCGCCCACGGCGTCGGCCAGGTAGGCGGTCCAGCTGACGAACCCGAGGGCCAGGTGCACCTGGCCGTGCTTGGCCTGGTCCACCAGTTCGGCCAGCTTGGCGAAGTTCTCGCGGGTGGTCCCCGCCATCAGGCGCAGTTTCATGTCCAGCCGCTTGGCATCGGCAGCGGCCAGCGGCGCGGGCAGCACCTCGGCGTCGGAGTCCGGCATGTCCGGCGCAGCATCGGCCGCGACGGCAAAGGGTGACGCCATGTCAGGCGTCCTCGCCCAGCAGTCGCAGCAGACTCGCGCTCTTGATGCGAATACGTTTGTCGCCCAACATGATTGACTCCAGCTGCCCAGCGCGGGCCAGCTCATAGGCGTATGTCCGCGACACTCCGAGCAGCATCCCGGCTTGCTCGGCGGAAACGGTCGGGTGGTGGCGCAAATAGTCCACCGTGACGGGTCCGCGCTTGACGACAGGGCACGCGGCCTTGCCGGGCGGGTCGGTTCGGGTTATCAGGTCAGCCATGACGTCAACTATGTACGGGAATATTGATAATTGCCACAGCATTCGCGCTATCATTTATCCGTGCCTACCGATAAACCCGACAAGGGCGGACCTGCTACCCCCGCTGACCGGCCCATCAAGGGTGACGTGATCCCCGAGGCCATCCGGCGCGTGACCGGCCACCCCGGCACTACCGACGGCCTGATCGAGATTCCGCTGGTCGGACACGCCCACCGCTACCGAGTGCGGATCGACAACAGCAGGCCAACGCCGCGCCTGGTCGAACTACAGCTAGTCAGCGACGACGACGCCGCCGAGATTGACCCCAACACGATCCGGCAGATACCGATAAGGCGGCTGGCCAAGGCGGCGGCGCGGTTCATCATCTTGAGCGAGCACGGCGTGGCGCTGGCCGGTGACGTCTACGACCAGACCAGCCTGCAACGGCCCGACGCCGAGCCACCCGGTCGGCGCAAGCGCGGCCGAGGACACGCGCTCGATGACGTCCACTACCGCCAGGTGGCCCGGCTGCTGCTGTGGGCGCGCGAGATCGGCGAATCACCGCGCGAGTACGTCGCCGACCGGCTCGGCGGTTCGCTGCCCGCCGTCGATAGGTGGATCGCCGAGGCCAAGCGGCGGGGTTTCCTGCGCCGCGACTGGGCCACCGCCGCCGACCCACAGCCCGCCGCCGACACCAGCGACACCGACTAACCCACAACCACAACCGAGGAGACCACCGACATGACCACCACCGAGACCGACCCACAGCCCGCCGACGCCGACCAGCCCGAGGACACCGCCGCCAAGCGCACCCGCCGCGCCGAGCCGATCAACACCCACACCGCCAAGAACGGCACCGTCACGTATTGGTTCCAGCTTGACCTCGGCACCAAGCCCGACGGCAGCCGAGACCGGCGCAAGTTCACCTACCGCACCAAGACCGAGGCGCGAAAAGAGTTGCGCCGCATCAGTTCTGAGGTGGCGGCGGGCACTTACAACCGGCCCACTGACATCACGGTGTCCCAGGCGTGCGAGGCGTGGCTTGCCGGTCGGCGCGGTATCCGGCGCGTGACGGTCTACGGCTATGACATGGACCTGCGGCCCGTTGTCCGCCACCTCGGCGGGCGCAAACTGCAACAACTCACCAAGGCCGAGGTTGATGGCCTGGTGGCATGGATGCTCACCGAGGCGCGCACCGATCACCGCCACTACCGGGCCGACAGCCTGGCGGGCCGGGTGGTCGCGCTGGTGGCCGAGCACCCCGACGGGATCACCGCCGCCGAGCTGTGCGCGGCGCTGCCCGGCGACGTTCACACCGCGCTGTCGGCGCTGCTGCGGGCTGGCCGGGTCGCCCGGCTACAACGCGGTGTGTACGCACCCACGCAGCCCGAGACTGCCGCCGCCGCCGCCGAGAAACGCGGCCTGGCACCGCAGACCGTCCGGTCCACCCTGACCACGCTCGGCATGGTCGTCCAGTCCTACGTGGACCAGGGCGTGCTGGCGCGCAATGTCGTTGCGCTGGTGGACCGTCCGAAGGACCGCGACGCCGACGACGCCGACGGCCAGGACGACGACAGCGACGCCGAGCGCGCGTGGTCGCTGGCCGAGGCCGAGACGTTCCGCGCGGCGGTGGCCGATGATCGGCTGTTCGGGCTGTGGCTGTGCTCGCTCTACGGGATGCGCCGCAGTGAGGTGGTCGGGTTGCGGTGGAGCGCAATCAATCTCGACACCGGCATGTTGTCGGTCCGGCGCGGCCGGGTCGTCGTCGGCGGCCAGGCGGTAGAGGGCGACCCGAAGTCGAAGCGCAGTCGCCGCAATCTGCCGCTACCGGCCGACGTGGTGGCGGCGCTGCGGGCGCTCAAGACAGCGCAGAAGCGCGAGGCGATGGCCCTCGGTGTCAGGTGGTCCGACGACCGCCTGGTGGCTGTGCGCGAGGACGGCACACCCGTTCGGCCGGAATGGTATTCGGACACGTTCCAGCGGTTGCGCGAGCGGGCCGGGTTACGCCACATCACCCTGCACGAACTCCGGCACACCAGCGTCAGCCTGATGTTTGACCGTGGCGTCGCGCCCCATGTCGTCGCCGCGTGGCACGGCCATTCGCCCGAGGTTGCGTTGCGCATCTACACCCACGTCAAGGCCGCCGAGCTGCAAGCGGCCGGGTCGGCGCTGTTCGGCTGACCGGCAGCACAAACGGACCCCCGGCCTTGGTTGGTCGGGGGTCCGTTGTTGTCGGCGCTGTTGGCAACACGGACCCGTTGGTGACTTCGTGGCAACTTGGCCCTGATCACCGGCCCGTCCGGCCGGTGCGATCATCGCCAATTATGGCGCTGAACGGCGTAAACGTTGGTGGGCGCGGACGGTATCGAACCGCCGACCGCTGGTGTGTAAAACCAGAGCTCTACCACTGAGCTACGCGCCCGTGCCCGAGGCAGGCTACACGCACCACGCCCGAGTACCCAAAACTCTCAGCCCTGCAAAGCAGCCAGCGCGTCGGTCCAGAGCCGCTGGTTGCGGGATTCGCCGGGTTGTTTCATCTCCGCGAACCGGATCACGCCGGAGCGGTCGATGACGAAGGTGCCGCGGTTGGGGTAGCCGGCCTCGTCGTTGAATACGCCGTAGGCCTGGCTGACCTCGCCGTGCGGCCAGAAATCCGACAGCACCGGGAACGTGAATCCGCTCTCCAGCGACCAGATCCGGTGCGTGGGCGGCGGTCCCACCGAGATGGCCAGTGCCGCGCTGTCGTCGTTCTCGAAGTCCGGCAGGTGATCGCGCAGCTGATCCAGCTCGCCCTGGCAGATGCCGGTGAAGGCCAGCGGGAAGAACACCAACAGCACGTTCTTGGCGCCGCGGTAGGCGCTCAGGCTGACACGCTGTTGGTTCTGGTCGCGCAGTGTGAAGTCCGGGGCGGTGGCGCCGACGGGCAGCATCAACGCTTCCCGGCTCGGGACTTCGGCTGCACCAGTCGGCTGGCGCTCCAGTCGCCCAGGTTGACCGAGGAGGTCGGCATCAGGCCGGCGGTGGGGGCGGCCTCGGCGATCTCGGCGGGCAGCACGTGGCCGGGCTTGCCGGTCTTGGGGGTCAGCACCCAGATCACGCCGTCCTCGGCCAGCGGGCCGATCGCGTCCATCAGGGTGTCCACCAGGTCGCCGTCCCCGTCGCGCCACCACAGCAGGACGACGTCGACCACCTCGTCGGTGTCCTCGTCGAGCAACTCGGCGCCGCACGCTTCCTCGACGTCAGCGCGGATTTCGTCGTCGGCGTCCTCGTCCCAGCCCCATTCCTGGACAACTTGGTCTCGTTGGATGCCCAGTTTGCGAGCGTAGCTCGAGGCGTTATCCGCCGCGACCACCGTGGAGCCTCCTTAATCCGTCCAGCGCCGTGCGATGGGGATTATCGTCGCACAGCCGCAACCGCGTCGACACTCGCGCCTCACGAGGCACCTCAGAAGGACGCCAGGCAAAGTTTGAGTGCCTTCGTCTTGGCGTCGTTGAGCCGGTCCACCCGCCGGTTGAATTCCCCCGTCGCCGCGTGGGTGCCGATCGCGTTGGCCACCCCGCGGGCCGCGTCGATATACGAGTTGAACGCGTCCTTCAGCTGCTGGGACAGCGCATCGTTGAAGCTGTTGCTCACCGTGTCGGCGCTGTTGTTCAGCGCGTCGATGGCCGGGCCCTCCGTGGGACCGGTGCCGCGGCCCGCGTTGAACGCGCCGACGAAGACGTTCACCTTGTCGATCGCGTCCTTGCTCGTGGTGGCCAGCGTGTCGCACGAGGTGCGCACCGCCCGGGTGGTCAGCGACTGCTGCCGCTGCGACTCGCGGACCCGCGACGTCGCCGACGACGCGGACACCGACGCGGACACCGACTGCCGATAGGCCGGGGCCACCTGGGTGTCGGGTGCGGCCGTGCCGTTGGTGACGGTGGTACACCCCACGATCCCCATCAGCGTCGCCGCAATACACCCGAGCGCCAGAGCGCCTCGCCTGGGAAAGCCCCCCGCAAGGACGGCACGCCATCCGATGAGCACGGCTCCTGACGTTACCGGTTGGCTTTGCCGATCGTCCCGCTACGCGCGAGTTCGTGTCCCCCGGGTGAACCCGCGCCACCTATCCGACGTCGGCTGGCCCCGGCCGACGCCGGTGCGGCACGATAGAGGGAGACGGTGCACAGCACCCCGAGGGCACAAGCCCCGCCAACTACAGGAGCAGTGCGTTGACAACCGAGTTCGCGCGCCACGATCTGGCCAAAACCCCTAGCAGCGCAAGCGAACCCGACCGCGTTCGGGTGATCAGGGAAGGCGTCGCGTCGTACCTGCCCGACATCGACCCCGAAGAGACCTCGGAGTGGCTGGAGTCGTTCGACGAACTGCTGGAGCGCTCCGGGCCGGCGCGGGCGCGGTACCTGATGCTGCGGCTGCTGGAACGGGCCGGCGAGCAGCGCGTCGCCATCCCGTCGCTCACGTCAACCGATTACGTCAACACGATCCCGACGGAACTCGAACCGTGGTTCCCCGGCGACGAGGACGTCGAACGGCGCTTCCGGGCGTGGATCAGGTGGAACGCCGCCATCATGGTGCACCGCGCCCAGCGCCCCGGAGTCGGCGTCGGCGGCCACATTTCGACCTACGCGTCGTCGGCCGCGCTGTACGAGGTCGGCTTCAACCACTTCTTCCGCGGCAAATCGCATCCCGGCGGCGGCGACCAGATTTTCATCCAGGGCCACGCGTCCCCGGGGATTTATGCGCGCGCCTTCCTCGAAGGCCGGCTCACCGAGGATCGGCTCGACGGCTTCCGCCAGGAACACAGCCATGCCGGCGGCGGGCTGCCGTCCTACCCGCACCCGCGGCTGATGCCCGACTTCTGGGAGTTCCCCACCGTCTCCATGGGCCTGGGCCCGCTCAACGCCATCTACCAGGCGCGGTTCAACCACTACCTGCATGACCGGGGCATCAAGGACACCTCGGACCAGCATGTGTGGTGCTTCTTGGGCGACGGCGAGATGGACGAGCCGGAGAGCCGCGGGCTGGCGCACGTCGGGGCGCTCGAGGGCCTGGACAACCTGACGTTCGTCATCAACTGCAACCTGCAGCGCCTCGACGGCCCGGTGCGCGGCAACGGCAAGATCATCCAGGAGCTGGAGTCGTTCTTCCGCGGGGCGGGCTGGAACGTCATCAAGGTGGTCTGGGGCCGCGAGTGGGACGCCCTGCTGCACGCCGACCGCGACGGCGCGCTGGTGAACCTGATGAACACCACCCCGGACGGCGACTATCAGACGTACAAGGCCAACGACGGCGCCTACGTGCGCGACCACTTCTTCGGCCGCGACCCGCGCACCAAAGCGCTCGTCGAGAACATGACCGACTCCGAGATCTGGAATCTCAAGCGCGGCGGCCACGACTACCGCAAGGTGTACGCCGCCTACCGCGCCGCCGTCGACCACAAGGGCCAGCCGACGGTGATCCTGGCCAAGACCATCAAGGGCTACTCGCTGGGCGCGCACTTCCAGGGCCGCAACGCCACGCACCAGATGAAAAAGCTTGCGCTGGCAGACCTTAAGTGGTTCCGGGACTCCATGCGAATCCCGATCAGCGACGCGCAGCTGGACGAGGACCCCTACCTGCCGCCCTACTACCACCCCGGACCCGACGCCCCCGAGATCCGCTACATGCTCGACCGTCGCCGCACCCTCGGCGGCTTTCTGCCCGAGCGCCGCACCAAGGCCAAGGCGCTCAAGCTGCCCGGCCGCGAGATCTACTCCGCGCTGAAGAAGGGCTCGGGCACCCAGGAGGTCGCCACCACCATGGCGACCGTGCGCACGTTCAAGGAAGTGTTGCGGGACAAGGAGGTTGGCCCGCGAATCGTGCCGATCATTCCCGACGAGGCGCGCACGTTCGGCATGGACTCGTGGTTCCCGTCGCTGAAGATCTACAACCGCCTCGGCCAGCTGTACACCGCGGTCGACGCCGAACTGATGCTGGCCTACAAGGAAAGCGAAGTCGGGCAGATCCTGCACGAGGGCATCAACGAGGCGGGCTCGGTGGGCTCGTTCATCGCGGCGGGCACGTCGTATGCGACGCACAACGAGCCGATGATCCCGATCTACATCTTCTATTCGATGTTCGGGTTCCAGCGCACCGGCGACGGGTTGTGGGCCGCCGCCGACCAGATGACCCGCGGCTTCCTGCTCGGGGCCACCGCGGGGCGCACCACGCTGACCGGCGAAGGCCTGCAGCACGCCGACGGCCACTCGCTGCTGCTGGCCAGCACCAACCCGGCGGTGGTCGCCTACGACCCGGCATTCGCCTACGAGATCGCCTACATCGTGGAAAGCGGGCTGGCGCGGATGTTCGGCGACAACCCCGAGGACGTGTACTTCTACATCACCATCTACAACGAGCCGTACGTGCAGCCGCCGGAGCCGGAGAACTTCGATCCCGAGGGCGTGCTGCGGGGCATCTACCGCTACCGCGCCGCGACCGAGCAGCGCGCGAACACGGCCCAGATCCTGGCCTCCGGGGTGGCGATGCCGTCGGCACTGCAGGCGGCCGAGATGTTGGCGGCCGAGTGGGACGTCGCCGCCGACGTCTGGTCGGTGACCAGCTGGGGCGAGCTCAACCGCGATGGCGTGGCCGTCGAAAAGGCGAAGCTGCGTCACCCGGACCGGCCGGCCGGGACCGCCTACGTGACCCAGGTGCTGTCGAGCGCCGGCGGCCCGGTGATCGCGGTGTCGGACTGGATGCGCGCCGTTCCCGAGCAGATCCGGCCATGGGTGCCCGGCACCTTCGTCACCCTGGGCACCGACGGCTTCGGTTTCTCGGACACCCGGCCCGCCGCGCGCC
>NZ_LZIL01000058.1 GCF_001667075.1 Mycobacterium sp. 852014-52450_SCH5900713
GGGTCGGCGACGTTCGTCATCCGCATCGCGCCGTCCTTTGAATAGCTGTTCACCTCGACTTTCGGCGGCGTCGACGGGACGGTAGTGGTGTTGGGGTTGGCCAGCTTGGTGGTGTCGGTGCGCGCGAACAGCAGGGACACCGACACCACGAGCGCGATGGCGGCCACGATGGCGGCGACCCCGACCACCCATGGCCAGTGCGGAGCGCCGTGTTCGTCCTCGGCCTCGGCCGACTCGTCGAAGGTGTCGTAGTCATAGAGCCTGAGGTCGGCCGGCAGGTACGGGCCGCTCATGAAATGCTCGGACTCCGGGGCCGAATAGGCCCGCGAATAGGCGTCGGTCTGGCCCGTATCGCCGGCCGCCGGCTCGGCGCCGTCGTCAAAGGGTTCGATCTCTTCGACGTGCCCGGGTTCGGGGACGTCCGCGGGCTCGATGTCGGAATCCGGTTGGTGGGGAGCCTCGTTCACCGAATCGGGTTCCTCAGGATCCCATTCCGGTGGTTTCGGCCCGCTCATCTCTGCCTGCCCTGTCCGACTGCCTCACCAGCGCGCGGGGCCCCGGGGCCATATCGTTGCGCGCGCGCTTGAGAAATTGTCATTTGCCTGGGCAAAACACTACCGAACCGAGAGGGGCAAAGAAGTCTTGGCGAACCGGCCACAGATCACGTGATCGGATTGTGACCTTAACGGCTGGGATCAGTGCTTCTCGGGCCCGATGTAATACTCGAAGACCAGTCCCCCGACCGACGCAAGGACGAACATCACCCCCGCGGCGATCAGCCACGGCAGCCACAGTGCGATACCCACCGCGCTCACCGACGCCGACAGCGCGATCAGGATCGGCCACCAGCTGTGCGGGCTGAAGAAGCCCAATTCACCTGCTCCGTCGCTGATCTCGGCGCCCTCGTAGTCTTCGGGCCGAGTATCGATGCGGCGCGCCACGAACCGAAAGAAGGTGGCCACGATCAACGCCAGTCCGCCCGTCAGCGCCAGCGCGGTCGTCCCGGCCCACTCCTCGCCGCCGGTGGCGAAAAGCGCCGTCAGCACGGCATAAAGCACCGCAACCACAATGAAGAACCCGGCGATGAATTCGAAAAGCCTGGCTTCGATATGCATTTGGTGTCCTAACCTACTGGCTTCCGGCCAACTGACCGCGCTTGGTGTCGAACGGGTGAGTGGTCACCGCGAGCGGCGTCTGGCCGATCGCCTGCAATGCCTGGGCATTGCTCTTGCCGTCGATCCGCTGCTGCAGGTAAGCCTTGAAGTCGTTGGGCGGCACCACCCGAACCTCGAAGTTCATCATCGAGTGATACGTGCCACAGAACTCGGCGCAGTGCCCGACGAATGCCCCGGGCTTGCTGATGTCGTCGACCTGGAAGACGTTCACCGAGTTGTTCGCCTCGGCGTTGGGGATCACATCGCGCTTGAACAGGAACTCGGGCACCCAGAACGTGTGGACGACGTCCGCGGACGCCAACCGGAACTGGATGCGCTTGCCGGTGGGCAGCACGAGCACCGGGATTTCGTCGCTGGTGCCCAGGATTTCGACCTTGTCGAAGTTCAGGTACGTGCGGTCCGCGGTGTTGAGCCCGCGGACCGGCCCGACGAGCTCCTCGCCGTGCGCGTCCTTGCCCTCGGGCTTGGAAACCATGGCGTTCTTGCGTGCCTGGTCCACGCCGTCGTAGGTCAGCGTGCCGTCCTTGAAGTCAACGCGCTGGTACCCGAACTTCCAGTTCCACTGGAAGGCGGTGACGTCGACCACCACCTCGGGGTCCTTGTCGACGTGCAGCATCTTCTCCTGCACCACCACGGTGAAGTAGAACAACACCGAGATGATCAGGAACGGCGTCACGGTGAGTACCAGCTCCAGAGGCATGTTGTAGCCGAACTGGCGCGGCAGCTCGGTGTCTCCTGCCTTCTTCCGGTGGAAGGCCGACGCCCAGAAGATCAGGCCCCAGACGATGACCCCGACCACGAGCGAGGCGATCGTCGCGCCGACCCACAGTTCCCGGTTGAGCTGGGCCTGCGGGGTGATGCCCTTGGGCCAGCCCAGTCCCAGCACGTCCGACCAGCTGCATCCGCTCAGGGTGAGCGCCAACACGCCGAACGTCGCGGCCAGCGCCAGCGGCCGCAGACGACGGGACAGACCCTGCCGAAACCTGCCCTGCGACATACGTTGCGAACGGACCTGCTCGCGAGGTGTCACGTTGGCGCCTCCTGCTCGGATATCGAATACTACGCAGCGTAGACCACGCCGCCGACCCGAGCGACGAAACCCCGGCCCGCTGGACCGCACGGCCATTTGCGGACGTGCCGGGTGGGACCGCGACGGCGTGCCCAACGTGCGGCATACTGGGGCGCCGTGTGTGGTCTGCTGGCGTTCGTCGCTGCCCCGGACAGTGCCGACCCCGCCCGGGCCGACGATGCCATCGCGCGCGCGTCGCACTTGATGCGCCATCGCGGCCCCGACGAGCCCGGCACCTGGACCGATCCGGGAGCCGACGGATCGGTCGTGTTCGGCTTCAACCGGCTGTCGATCATCGACATCGCGCATTCGCACCAGCCGCTGCGGTGGGGACCGCCGGAGGAGCCCAACCGCTACGTGCTGGTGTTCAACGGGGAGATCTACAACTACCTCGAGCTGCGCGACGAGCTGGCCGCCGCGCACGGGGCGGTGTTCACCACCGACGGCGACGGCGAGGCCATCGTCGCCGGCTATCACTACTGGGGCGCCGACGTGCTCACCCGGCTGCGCGGCATGTTCGCCTTCGCCCTGTGGGACACAGCCATCCTCGAATTGTTTTGTGCCCGAGACCCTTTCGGCATCAAGCCGCTCTTCATGGCGACCGGCGCCGGCGGCACGGCGGTGGCCAGCGAAAAGAAATGCCTGCTGGACCTGGCGGAGCTGGGCGGATTCGACACCGGGATCGATGACCGCGCCGTGCAGCACTACACCGTGCTGCAGTACGTGCCCGAGCCCGAGACGCTGCACCGCGGGGTGCGCCGTCTCGAATCGGGCTGTTACGCGCGAATCCGGCCCGGGCAGCAGCCGGAGGTCACCCGCTATTTCGTGCCACGGTTCGCCGCGGTGCCGTTGACGCGCGACACCGAACAGGCCCGCTACGACGAGATCACCGCGGTGCTCGAGGACTCGGTGGCCAAGCACATGCGCGCCGACGTCACCGTCGGGGCGTTTCTGTCCGGGGGCATCGACTCCACCGCCATCGCGGCGCTGGCCATCCGGCACAACCCCAACCTGATCACCTTCACCACCGGCTTCGAGCGGGAGGGGTTCTCCGAGATCGACGTCGCGGTCGCCTCGGCCGAGGCGATCGGTGCCCGCCACATCGCCAAGGTGGTCCACCCGGAGGAGTTCGTCGCCGCCCTGCCCGAAATCGTGTGGTACCTGGACGAACCGGTGGCCGACCCCGCCCTGGTGCCGCTGTTCTTCGTCGCCCGGGAGGCGCGCAAGCACGTCAAGGTGGTGCTGTCCGGGGAGGGCGCCGACGAACTCTTCGGCGGCTACACCATCTACCGGGAGCCGTTGTCGCTCAAGCCCTTCGACTACCTACCGCGGCCGCTGCGCCGGTCGATGGGCAAGGTGTCCAAGCCGCTGCCGGAGGGCATGCGGGGCAAGAGCCTGCTGCACCGCGGCTCGCTGACGCTCGAGGAGCGCTACTACGGCAACGCCCGCAGCTTCTCCGACGCGCAACTGCGCGACGTGCTGCCGGGCTTCCGCGAGGAATGGACCCACACCGACGTCACCGCCTCGGTGTACGCCCAGTCGGCCGGCTGGGACCCGGTGGCCCGCATGCAGCACATCGACCTGTTCACCTGGCTGCGCGGCGACATCCTGGTCAAGGCGGACAAGATGACGATGGCCAACTCGCTGGAGCTGCGGGTGCCGTTCCTGGATCCCGAGGTGTTCGCCGTCGCCTCGCGACTGCCCGTCGAGGCCAAGATCACCCGCACCACCACCAAGTACGCGCTGCGGCGGGCCCTGGAGCCGATCGTGCCCGCGCACGTGCTGCACCGGCCCAAGCTCGGGTTTCCCGTGCCCATCCGGCATTGGTTGCGCGCGGGCGAATTGCTGGACTGGGCCTACGGGCTGGTGGCGACCTCGCAGGCCGGTCACCTCGTCGACCTGGCCGCCGTCCGGCGGATGCTCGACGAGCACCGCAACGGCGCCGGCGATCACAGCCGCCGGCTGTGGACGCTGCTGATCTTCATGCTCTGGCACGCGATTTTCGTCGAGCACAGCGTGGTGCCGCAGATCAGCGAGCCGGTGTATCCCGTCCAGCTCTAGGACGGGGCGCCCCAGCTTCGAGTGTGAACCCTGGGCGGGGATTTTCGGCGTGTCGCCGCCCTCAGCTCACGCTCGACGCCGTCAGGCCAGCACCGCGGCGATCTCGTTGGCCGCGTCGTCGCCGTAGGCGCCGGCCAACCGGCTCACCGCGGTCTCGCGGTTCCACTCCCAGTTCTGGGTCCCGGTCGATTCCAGCACCAGCACGGCCACCAGCGAGCCCAGCTGCGCGGAGCGCTCGAGGTTCAGGCCGGCGCTGCGCCCGGTGAGGAAACCGGCCCGGAACGCGTCGCCGACGCCGGTGGGGTCGGTCTGGCTGGTCTCGGGCACGACGCCCACGTGGGTCGTCGTGCCGTCGGGCTCGACGATGTCCACCCCCTTGGGGCCCAGCGTGGTCACCCGCAGGCCGACCTTGCTTTGCACGTCGGACTCCGACCAGCCGGTCTTGTTGAGCAGCAGCTCCCACTCGTAGTCGTTGGTGAACAAATAGGCGGCGCCGTCGACGAGCTTGTCGATCTCTTCGCCGGACAGGCGGGGCAGCTGTTGGGAGGGGTCCGCGGCGAAGGGCAGGCCCAGCTTGCGGCACTCCTCGGTGTGCACCACCATCGCGTCCGGGTCGTTGGCCCCGACGATCACCAGCTCCGGCTCGCCGATGGACGACACCACGTCGGCGAGCTTGATGTTGCGGGCCTCCGACATGGCGCCGGGATAGAACGACGCGATCTGGGCCATGTCGATGTCGGTGGTGCAGGTGAATCGCGCCGTGTGCGCGGTCTTAGAGATCAGCACGTTGTCGCAGTTGACACCGTGCGACTGCAGCCACTGCCGGTAGTCGTCGAAGTCGTCGCCGGCCGCGCCCACCAGCGCCACGTCACCGCCGAGCACGCCGATCGCGAAGGCGATGTTGCCCGCCACGCCGCCGCGGTGGATCACCAGGTCGTCGACCAGAAAACTGAGCGACACCTTCTGCAGGTGCTCAGCCAGCAGGTGCTCGGAAAACTTGCCCGGGAACCGCATCAGATTGTCGGTCGCAATCGAACCTGTCACCGCGATCGTCACGAATGTCTCCGCCCTTCGTTAGTAAGGTTATCTAGCTTACGCACGCCTCCGGACCGTCGCTGTGTCCACGGTCGGCACGAAGCGGTGCGCTAGCCTCCCTAGGGAACTCGCTCAAGTCGCCGGGACCACGATGCTCGGCCGGTGTATCCCGCCCGTACTCCCGTCTACCACCGTAGGAGAACCAGGATGGCAGGTCCGCACTCGCCGAACCACACCGTCGGCGGCAGCGGACCCAGCGGACCCGAGCCCCCGGCCGGATCTCAGCCGCTCGATTTTCCCGACCACCCGCGTGCCGGCGACCCGGCGCCGGCCAATTATGCCGGGCAGCCGCCCCCGCCGATGCCCTACCCGCCGCGGCCCCGCTCCAAGCGGCGGCTGGTCGTCGGCGTGCTGTTGGCCGTCGCGCTGGTGGCCGCGCTGACCGTGGCGATCGTCTACGGCGTCCGCACCAACGGGGCCAACACCGGGGCCACGTTCTCGGAGGGCGCCGCCAAGACGGCCATCCAGGGGTACCTGGACGCGCTCGACCACCGCGACACCGAGGAGATCGTGCGCAACGCGCTGTGCGGCATGTACGACGGCGTGCGCGACAAACGCTCCGACCAGGCGTTGGCCAAGCTGAGCAGCGACGCGTTCCGCAAGCAGTTCTCCGAGGTCGAGGTCACCTCGATCGACAAGATCGTCTATCTGTCGCAGTACCAGGCCCAGGCGCTGTTCACCATGAAGGTGTCACCCGCGACCGGCGGACCGCTGCGCGGCCAATTGCAGGGCATCGCCCAGCTGCTGTTCCAGCGCGGCCAGATCATGGTCTGCTCGTACGTGCTGCGCACCGGGGGCTCGTACTGAGCCCGGGGCTACCCGGTCAGTTGAACGAGTCGCCGCAGGCGCACGAGCCGGTGGCGTTGGGGTTGTCGATCGTGAAGCCCTGCTTCTCGATGGTGTCGACGAAATCGATGGACGCGCCTTCCACGTAGGGCGCGCTCATCCGGTCCACCGTCAGCGTCACACCGCCGAAGTCCGCGGTCAGGTCGCCGTCCAGCGTCCGGTCGTCGAAGAAAAGGTTGTAGCGCAGGCCCGCGCACCCGCCCGGCTGGACCGCGATACGCAGCGCCAGGTCGTCCCGGCCCTCTTGGTCGAGCAGGGACTTTGCCTTGGTGGCGGCGGCCTCGGTCAGGATCACGCCGTGCGTCTTGGCGGTCGACTCGTTCTGCACCGTCATTGCTTCTCCTACATGCCTCATCGTTGGGTGGGTTCGTTCAGGTTCGAGCCCGCTGGTCTCGCGTTAGGCGGCCAGATCCGCCCGGAAAAAGCCCACTAGGTCAACGGTACCTTGCAGGACCGCTATTCCCGAGTCGCGCCGCCACCACGGACGCCAGACCCATCAGCTGATTGGCCGCGTCGGCCTGCGCCAGCCGCGCCGATCCGGCGTGCTCGGCGATGGATAAGGCGGACATGATGCCCGCCGAGCGGACGGTGGCGTTGTCCAGGTCGACCTGGCCGGCCAGCACGATCACCGGCACTCCGCGCGGCCGGGCGGCGTCCGCGAGATAGCCCACCACCTTGCCGTGCAGCGACTGCTCGTCGAAGCGACCTTCACCGGTGACGATGAGCTCCGCCATGTCCAGATCGTCGGCCAGGCGGGTGTGATGGGCGATGATCGCCGCGCCCGACTCGCACCGGCCGCCGAGGGCCAGCAGCCCGGCGCCGATACCGCCGGCGGCGGCCGCCCCCGGTTCGGCGCTGACGTCGCGTCCGGCCACGGCTTCCAGGATCAGCGCCCACGCCTGGAGGCGGACTTCCAGGGCCGCGACGGTGACCGTGTCCGCGCCTTTCTGCGGCCCGAACACCCTGGCCGCTCCCCACGGCCCGAGCAGGGGATATTCGGTGTCGGAGGCGGCGATGAGCTCCACGTTGCCCAGCTGGCGGCGGGCGGAGTCCAAACCGCCGAGCTCGGCGATCATCCCCTGCCCGCCGTCGGTGCAGGCGCTGCCGCCGAGGCCGACCACGATCCGCGTCGCCCCGGCCCGCATCGCCTCGGCGATCAGCTGCCCCACTCCCCTGCTGTGGGCCGCCATCGCGGTCTCCGGGGTGGGCGGACCGCCCAGCAGGGCCAGGCCGCACGCCTGCGCGCACTCCAGGTAAGCCGTGGTCGTGGTGGGGTCGAAGACCCATTTGGCCTCGACCATGGTGGACAGCGGCCCGGACACCCGCAGACGCCGCGTCTTGCCCAGCCGGCTGGCGAGCACCTCGACGAAGCCGGGGCCGCCGTCGGACTGCGGGGCGACGATGAACCGGTCGCCGGGGCGGCATCGGGTCCACCCGGTCGCGATGGCCGCGGCCGCCTCCACGGCCGTCATGCTGTCGCCATAGCAATCCGGAGCCACCAGGACGAGCATGGCGGGAAGTTGCAGACGGCCGGGAGCGAGGCCAGAGGCAGCATCGTCCGAGGCCATCGACCCGTCGTCCATCAGAGGCAGCCGTCCATCACTGGTAAGAGTAGGGCCAAGTGAGGGGCTGACGCAGGTCTAATAGCAAGGCATTCCAAGCCAATTCCGGGACGAGCCATCGGCGAAGTAACCTGGCCTCTGTGAAGTTGATGGGCCGTAAGAAGGGCCAGTACGAGGACGTCGACGAGGGCGCGGCTGCAGTGGATGCCGCCGGCGCCCCCGAGACAACCGCTAGCGGGTCGCGTGGGACGAGCCCCAAGGGCCGGCCGACGCCCAAGCGCAGTCAAGCGCGGCGCAAGGGGCCGGTGGCGCCCGCGCCGATGACCGCGTCGGAGGCGCGCGCCCGGCGCAAAACGCTGGCCGGTCCCAAGCTCAGCCGCGAGGAGCGCAAGGCCGACCGGACCGCCAACCGCGCCCGGATGACGGATCGCCGACAGCGCATGATGGCCGGCGAAGAGGCTTACCTGTTGCCGCGTGACCAGGGCCCGATACGGCGCTACGCGCGGGACGTGGTGGACTCCCGGCGCAACCTGCTCGGCCTGTTCATGCCGGCGACGCTGTTCCTGATGTTCGTCATGTTCACCACCCCGCAGCTGCAGCTCTGGGTTTCGCCGGCGATGCTGGCGCTGATGGCCGTGATGGGTATCGACGGGGTCCTGTTGGGCCGCAAAGTGAGCAAGCGGGTGGACGCCAAGTTCCCCGACAACACCGAAAGCCGCTGGAAGCTGGGCCTGTACGCGGCCGGCCGGGCCTCGCAGATGCGACGGATGCGCACACCGCGACCCCAGGTCGAGCGCGGCAGCGATGCCGGTTAGCCGCGGGAAAGCCGCCTGAGCACGGTGCGCACTCTGGTGCTCGGCGGGATCCGGTCTGGCAAATCCCGGTGGGCGGAGGGCGCCATCACCGAGGCGCTGCCGGCCGGCCAGCCGGTCTGTTACCTGGCCCCCGGCCCCACCGGTTCGGGCGACGCGGACTGGGCGCACCGGGTCGCCGAGCACCGCAACCGTCGGCCGGCGCATTGGTCGACGGTCGAATCCCACGACGTCGCAACGCAATTGCGGAACTCGCCGGACACTCCGACGCTCGTCGACGATCTGGGCAGCTGGCTGACCGGCACGCTGGATCGCCATGACGGATGGGACGGCGGATCGGTGTCGGCTCCGGTGCGCGAAACGATCGAAGCGATGCTCGCCGCGGTCAGCGACTTCCCTTCCACGCTGGTGCTGGTCAGCCCGGAGGTGGGGTTGGCCGTCGTCCCGGCCACCGCGTCCGGCCGCCGGTTCGCCGACGAACTAGGCAGCCTCAACCAGCGCGTCGCGCAGCTGTGCGACCGGGTGGTGCTCGTGGTGGCCGGGCAAGCGGTGCCGATCAAACCTCCGGGGACCTGATGGAATTCGCCCCGGTATCGCCGCCCGATGCGGGCGTCGCCGCGGCCGCCCGCGCCCGCCAGGACACGCTGACCAAGCCGAGGGGCGCGCTGGGCCGCCTCGAGGACCTTTCGGTGTGGCTCGCGTCATGCCAAGGGCATTGCCCGCCAAGGCAATTCGAGCGCGCACGGGTGGTGGTGTTCGCCGGTGACCACGGCGTCGCCCGCTCCGGGGTGTCGGCCTATCCGCCGGAGGTGACCGCTCAGATGGTCGCCAACTTCGATGCCGGCGGGGCGGCGATCAATGTGCTGGCCGACATCGCCGGCGCGACGGTGCGGGTCGCCGACCTGGCGGTGGCGGGCGATGCGCTGACCGACCGGATCGGCGCCCACAAGGTGCGGCGCGGCAGCGGCGACATCGCCGTCGAGGACGCGCTGACCGACGACGAGGCCGCCGCCGCGATCACCGCGGGTCGGGCCATCGCCGATGAGGAGGTCGACGCGGGCGCCGACCTGCTCATCGCCGGCGACATGGGGATCGGAAACACCACCCCTGCCGCGGTGTTGGTGGCGGCGCTCACGAACGCCGAACCGGTTGCGGTGGTGGGCTTCGGCACCGGGATCGACGACGCCGGATGGGCGCGAAAGACGGCCGCGGTGCGCGACGCCCTGTTCCGGGCGCGCCGCGTGCTGCCCGACCCGGTGGCGTTGCTGCGCTGCGGCGGCGGGGCGGATTTGGCCGCGATGGCGGGCTTTTGCGCGCAGGCCGCGGTGCGACGCACTCCGCTGCTGCTGGACGGGATGGCGGTGACGGCCGCCGCGCTGGTCGCCGAGCGGCTGGCTCCCGGCGCCCGCCTGTGGTGGCAGGCCGGTCATCGGTCCACCGAACCCGGTCATGCCCTGGCGCTTACCGAGCTGGGCCTCGAGCCGATTCTGGATATGCGGATGCGGCTGGGTGAGGGAAGCGGCGCCGCGCTGGCGCTGCCGCTGCTCCGGGCCGCGGTGGCCACGCTGTCGTCGATGGCCACGTTCACGCAGGCCGGCGTGTCCGACCAGGCCTCTCCCCCGCTGTGATGCGTTGGCTGGCAACGGCTTTCGCGTTCGGTACGGTGCTTCCCGTCCCGCGTTCATGGCACGCGCCGATGGGCCGTGGCGCCATGACGGCGCTGCCGGTGGTGGGCGCCGTCCTGGGTGCGCTGGCCGCGGCGGTGACGTGGGGCGGTGCTCACGCGTTCGGCGCGTCCAGCCCGCTGTCCGGCCTGCTCGCGGTGGTGGCGCTGCTGTTGGCCACCCGCGGCCTGCATCTCGATGGTGTCGCCGACACGGCCGACGGGCTGGGCTGTTACGGGCCGCCGGAGCGCGCGCTGGCGGTGATGCGCGACGGGTCGACCGGGCCGTTCGGCGTGGCGGCCGTCGTTTTGCTGATCGCGCTGCAGGGGCTGGCCTTCGCGGCGCTGGGGGCGGCGGGCCGGCCGGGGTTCATCGGCATCGCCGTGGTGGTCTTCGCGGGCCGGGTCGCCGCGGTGCTGGCGAGTCGGCGGTCGGTGCCGGCGGCCGCGGGCAGCGCGCTGGGCGTGCGGGTCGCCGGCAGCCAGCCGGTGGTCGTGGCGGCGGCCTGGGTCGCGGCGCTGCTCGTCGTTGCCCTGGCGGCGGGACCTCGGCCGTGGCAGGGGCCGGTCGCGGTGCTGGCGGCGCTGTGCTGCGGTGCGGTGCTGGTGCGGCATTGCGTGCGCCGCTTCGGCGGCATCACCGGCGACGTGCTGGGTGCCGCCATCGAGTTGACCACGACGGTGAGCGCCGTCGCGCTCGCCGCACTGGTGCGGTTCTAGCCGAGCCGCGCCATCCAGCCGTGGGTGTCGGCGAAGGTCCCCCGCTGGATTCCGGTCAGCGTGTCGCGCAGCGCCATCGTCACTTCGCCGGGTTGACCGTCGGCGACGGTGAAGTCGCTGTCGCCGTACTTCACGCGCGAGACCGGGGTGATGACGGCGGCGGTGCCGCAGGCGAACACCTCGGTGATCTCGCCGGCGGCGGCCTTCTTCTGCCATTCGTCGATGTCGATCTTGCGTTCCTCGACGGCGAATCCGGCGTCAATAGCCAACTGCAGCAACGAATCCCGAGTGATCCCGGGCAACAGCGAACCGGACAGCTCCGGGGTGACCAACCGCGCCGACCCGCCGCTGCCGAACACGAAGAAGATGTTCATGCCGCCCATCTCCTCGACGAAGCGCCGTTCGACGGCGTCCAGCCACACCACCTGGTCGCACTCGTGGGCGGCGGCCTCGGCCTGGGCCAGCAGGGAGGCTGCGTAGTTGCCGCCGAACTTGGCCGCGCCGGTGCCGCCCGGGCTGGCCCGCACGTACTCCGTCGATACCCACACGGCGACGGGGTTGATGCCGCCCTTGAAGTACGCCCCGGCCGGTGAGGCGATCAGCAGATACCGGTAGCGCTTCGACGGCCGCACACCCAAACCGGGCTCGGTGGCGATGACGAACGGGCGCAGATACAGCGCGTCTTCGCCTCCGGCGGCGGGCACCCAGGGCTTGTCGACCGCGATGAGCTGACACAGCGAACCCATGAACAGCTCGTCGGGCAGTTCGGGCATCGCCAGCCGCCGCGCCGACGACCGCAACCGCGCTGCGTTGGCCTCGGCGCGAAACGACACGACCGAGTCGTCCGCCCAGCGGTACGCCTTGAGCCCTTCGAAGATCTCCTGCGCATAGTGCAGCACGATCGCCGACGGGTCCAGCTCGATCGGGCCGTACGGGATGACCCGCGCGTTGTGCCAACCCCGTTCGTCGTCGTAGTCGATCGACACCATGTGGTCGGTGAAATATTTGCCGAAACCGGGCTCGGCCAGGATGGATCCACGTTCGGCGTCGGTCGCGGGGTTGGCCGAACGCGAAACCGTGAACTCGAGGGAGCCGCTGGTCATGCGGCTGATTGTATATCCGCCTGCGACCGGGCTTTTCACCTGAACCGGCGGCACTAACGTGTTTTCGCTTCGACGAAGGGCGGCCGCACGACCTCGCACTCGGCGGCGCGTCCGCGAATGTCGACGATGATCCGCTGCCCGTCCTCGACGCCGGCGTCGGTGTCGAGCAGCGCCAGCCCGATGCCGACTTGCAGCGTCGGCGAGAACGTCCCCGACGTGGTGACCCCCACCGGCGTCTCACCGGCGAGCACCGTCAGTCCGGGCCGCAGCACACCGCGGCCGACCAACCGCAGGCCGCGCAGCAGCCGCCGCGGCCCCGCCGCCTTCTCCGCCAGCAGCGCGTCGCGGCCGAAGAACGCGTCCTTCTTCCAGCCGATCGCCCAGCCGCACCGGGCCTGCAGCGGCGAAATGTCCAGCGCCAGTTCGTGCCCGTGCAGCGGGTAGCCCATCTCGGTGCGCAGCGTGTCCCGGGCGCCCAGCCCGGCGGGCTCGCCCCCGGCGGCACCGACCGCCGCGGCCAGCGCGTCGAACACCACACCAGAGGATTCCCACGGCGGCAGCAGCTCGTAGCCGTGCTCTCCGGTGTATCCGGTCCGGCACACCCGCACCGGCACCCCCGCGTAGGAGGCGTCGGCATAGCCCATGTAATCCATGCCCGTCGGCAGGCCCAGCTCGCCGAGCACGTCCGCCGAGCGCGGGCCCTGCACCGCCAGCACCGCGTAGGAGCGATGCTCGTTGGTGATCGTCAGGCTCGCCGGGGCGGCGGCCCGCAGCGCCTCGACCACCGCGGCGGTGTTGGCCGCGTTGGGCACCAGAAAGATCTCGTCGTCGTCGACGTAGTAGGCGATCAGGTCGTCGACGACGCCGCCGGATTCGGTGCAGCACAACGTGTATTGCGCCTTGCCGGGCCCGATGCGGCTCAGGTCGTTGGTGAGCGTCGAGTTGACGAATTCGGCGGCACCCGGCCCGCGGATCAACGCCTTGCCCAGGTGGCTGACGTCGAACAGGCCCACCGCGTTGCGGGTGGCGTTGTGTTCGCTGACGGTGCCGGCGTACGAGACCGGCATCAGCCACCCGCTGAACTCGGCGAAACTGGCCCCCAACTTGCGGTGGCGGTCTTCCAGCGGGCCATGCTGTAAGTCATCGGTCACGACGGTTCACCCTAATCGCGGCTGCTGGCACACTTGGGTGGGTGGTCGATTCCCCGGACTTCGAAGCGCTTGAGGCTGCCGGAATCGCTCGTCCGCGCGAACGGGCCGACCTCATCAAATACCTCAGCGAACTCGGTTTCAGCGTCGACGAAATGGTGGAGGCCGAGCAGCGCGGGCGGCTGTTCGGCCTTGCGGGTGACGTTCTGCAATGGTCGGGGCGCCCGGTCCACACGATGGCGACCGCCGCCGAGCAGCTCGGCCTGTCGCCCGAGGAAGTCACCCACGCGTGGGGTTTGCTCGGCCTGACCGTCGCCGGCCCCGACATTCCCGCGCTGAGCCAGGCCGACGTCGACGCGCTCGCGACCTGGGTCGCCTTGAAGACGGTGGTGGGCGAGGACGGCGCGTTCGGGCTGTTGCGGGTGCTCGGTGCCACGATGGCCCGGCTCGCGGAGGCCGAGTCGACCGCGATCCGGGCCGGCACGCCGGACATCCAGATGACCTACACCAACGACGAGCTCGCCACGGCGCAGGCCTACCGCGCGGTCGCGGAGTTCGTCCCCCGGATTTCGGCGCTGATCGACGTCGTTCATCGCCACCATCTGACCGGCGCCCGAACCCACTTCGAAGGCGTCCTGCGCGACACCTCGGCAAGCGTGGTGTGCGGCATCGGTTTTGCGGATCTGTCCGGTTTCACCGTGCTCACCCGCGCGCTGACCCCGGCGCAGCTTTCGGATCTGCTCAACGAGTTCGCCGGGACCGTCGCGGATGTGGTGCACCGCGATGGCGGCCGGGTGGTGAAGTTCATCGGTGACGAGGTGATGTGGGTGAGCGCGTCGCCCGAACGTCTGGCCAGGGCGGCGGTCGACCTCGTCGGCCATCCGCGGGCGCGCGAGGAGGGTCTGCAGGTCCGCGCCGGCCTTGCCTACGGCAGCGTCCTGGCGATCAACGGGGACTACTTCGGCAGCCCGGTCAACCTGGCGGCGCGCCTGGTCGGGGCCGCCGCCCCGTGCCAGATCCTGGCCGATTCGGCCCTGCACGAGCAACTGCCGGATTGGCCGGCGAGGGCCCGCGGCCCCTTTGACCTCAAGGGTTTTGACGCCCCCGTCGTCGCCTTCGAGCTGCACGGCGCGGGCGCCGCCGACCTCGGCGCGGGCTCCGGCGATTAGGGTAAATGCCCGTGACCACCGAATTGAGCTACGCAAGCCCATCCGTCAACGTCGCCACGTCGCTGCCGAAACGCGGGGCGGGTTCTTCGGTATTGATCCTGCCGGTCGTCTCGACCGGCGACGAGGACCGGCCCGGAGCGACGGTTGCGGCCGGCGAGTCGCTGCTGGCGGCCGATGCCGTCGCCGAGATCGAATCCGGCCTGCGGGCGCTCGACGCCACCGGCGGCAGTGAGCAGGTCCACCGCCTGGTGGTGCCGTCGCTGCCGCTGTCGAGCGTGCTGACGATCGGCCTGGGTAAACCGCGTCCCGAGTGGCCGGCCGACACCGTCCGGCGCGCCGCGGGTGTGGCCGCCCGGTCGCTGGGCACCGCCGAGGCGGTGATCCTCACGCTGCCCGGTGACTTCGACGCCGACGTCTGCTCGGCGGTCGTCGAGGGGCTCATCCTGGGCAGCTACCGGTTCACCGAATTCCGCAGCGGCAAGACCGCGCCGAAAGACAAAGGGCTGCAAAAGATCACCGTGCTGTCCGCCGCGAAGGACGCCAAAGCGGCCAGCGCGCACGGCGCGGCCGTGGCGACCGCAGTGGCCACCGCCCGCGACTTCGTCAACACGCCGCCGAGTCACCTCTTCCCAGCCGAATTCGCCAAGCGCGCAAGGGCTTTGGGCGAATCCGTGGGCCTCGAGGTGGAGGTGCTCGACGACAAGGCACTCCAGAAGGCCGGCTACGGCGGCGTGATCGGCGTCGGCCAAGGCTCGTCGCGGCCGCCGCGGCTGGTGCGGCTGACCCACCGGGGTGCGAAGCTGGCCAAGAAGTCCAAGCAGGCCAAGCGAGTGGCGCTGGTCGGCAAGGGCATCACTTTCGACACCGGTGGCATCTCGATCAAGCCGGCGGCCTCGATGCACCACATGACCTCGGACATGGGCGGCGCGGCCGCGGTCATCGCCACGGTGGCGCTGGCCGCGCAGTTGCGGTTGCCGATCGACGTGATCGCCACGGTGCCGATGGCCGAGAACATGCCCTCAGGTACCGCGCAGCGCCCGGGCGACGTGTTGACCCAATACGGCGGCATCACCGTCGAGGTGCAGAACACCGACGCCGAGGGCCGGCTCATCCTGGCCGACGCCATCGTGCGGGCCTGCGAGGACAACCCCGACTACCTGATCGAGACGTCCACGTTGACCGGCGCGCAGACGGTGGCGTTGGGCGCCCGGATCCCCGGGGTGATGGGCAGCGACGAGTTCCGCGACCGGGTCGCCGCGATCTCGCAGCGGGTGGGCGAGAACGGTTGGCCGATGCCGCTGCCCGACGAACTCAAGGAAGACCTGAAGTCAGGAGTGGCCGACCTGTCCAACATCAGCGGCCAGCGCTTCGCCGGCATGCTGGTGGCCGGGGTGTTCTTGCGCGAATTCGTCGCCGACGGCGTGAGCTGGGCGCACATCGACGTGGCCGGCCCGGCGTACAACACCGGCGGCCCTTGGGGGTACACCCCAAAGGGCGGCACCGGTGTGCCGACCCGCACCATGTTCGCGGTGCTCGAGGACATCTGCGAAAAGGGCTAGCAAACGGCTAGCGCACGGCTGGCGTGAGCGTCACGCCAGCGTGGCGCCGGCGTGCGAACGTCACGCCACCGTGACGTTCGGCGCTAGCGCCTCACTTCGTCAGCAACGAGAAGACGGCCCGCTTCACCTTGCGGCGTGGCCAGCCCGTCACGCCGGCGGCGGCCAACGCGGCGTTGGCCGCGTTGCGCCCGCAGGCGCCGTGCACGGAGCCGCCCGGGGTTGCCGACGCGCTGCCCAGATACAGCCCCTGCACCGGGGTTTCGGCCCGGCCCATGCCGGGCGCCGGGCGAAAGATCAGCATCTGCTGCAATTGCGCTGTGCCACCGTTGAGCGCCCCCATGTGCAGGTTGGCGTCGCTGGCCTCCAGGTCCGACGGCCGCTGCACGAATCGGTCGATGACCGCCGAACCGAAGCCCGGCGCGTGTTCCTCGATGACCCGGTCCATCCCCGCCGCGAGCCGGTCGGCAGACGCGTCGTCGGCGACGTTGCGCGGCAAATGCGTATAGGCCCAGACACTTTCGGTGCCCGCGGGAGACCTGCTCGGATCCGCGGTGGTGGTCTGCCCGAACAACATGAACGGATGCTCGGGCACCACCCGGGTGTTCAGGTCGGCCATCCAGCGGACCAGCCCGTCGCCGTCGGCCCCCAGGTGGACGGTGCCGACGCCGTGCAGGTTCTGGGCGCGCCAGGGAACGGGCCCGGCCAGCGCGTAGTTGACCTTCACCACCGGCGGATCCCACACGAAGTGCTCGAGGTCGCGTAACAGCTTGGGCGGCAGCGCATCCGGGGGAAGCATGTCGTGGAACAGGCGCGGCGCCGTAACGTCGGCGACGATCGCCCGCCGGGCCGCAACGGTGCGCCCCCCGGCCGTCGTCACGCCGACCGCGCGACCGCCCCGCACCTGGATGCGGGAAACGTTCTGGTTGCACTCGATTCGCGCGCCCGCGGAGCGGGCACGGTTGACCAGGGCGGCCGTCAGCTGACCGGAACCCCCGACCGGCACGGGCCAGCCGCCGTCCTGGGCCAGCATCGTCATCAAGAACCCCATGGCGCCGCTGATCGGCGCGTCCGGCGGGACGTCGGCGTGCATCGCGTTGCCCAACAACAATACTCGGGGCGCCTCGCCGGCGAACAGCTCACTCGCCATGGTGTTGGCCGGCTGCACCAGCAGGCGCGCCACCCGAATCGCCTCGGCCGTACCGAGTTTGGCCAGCAGCCGCATCAGCGGGCGCACGGGCGGGAAGGGCGCCAGCATGGCGTCGAGCAGCGGAGTCTTGATCCGCTGCCACAAGTCCACCAGCCGCCACCAATTATCGCCGTCGGCGGGTTCCCGCCGCGCGAATTCCGTTGCCGTGCGGGCAGCGTCGCGATAGACGACGGGCGGGTCGTCATCGGCCGCGCTGCGCGGGTGCCCGACCACCGCCGGCGCGTGCGACCACCGCAGCCCGTGGTCTTCGAGCTGCAGCGCCGCCATCGCCGGCGAGGCCACCGTCATCGGGTAATACGAGCTGAACAGGTCGGTGATGTAGCCGGGCGTCAGCTCCGCGCTGCGGACCGCGCCGCCCGGCTCCGGCTGGGCTTCGAGCACCAGCACATCCCATCCGGCGTCGGCCAGCATCGAGGCGGCAACCAGCCCGTGGTGTCCGGCCCCGATAACGACGGCGTCCGCGGTGTCCCCCACGATCACTTCACCTGGCTCGGCTCCTTGCGCTCCGCCAGAGCCCCCAGTCGCCACAGGCATTCCTTGTTGCGCGGGTAAGCCGCGGCCAGCGCAAGGGAATTGGGCATAGCCCCCATCGGGCCCTCGACCGGCACTTCGATCATCTCCACCCGGCAACCCGTCGGGGTCTCGTGCAGCAGCATTGTTATCCGCGCGGCGCCGAGCGGCCCGAGGCGGGCGCAGAGCACCAGCTTGTGCGGCGGTTCGCACTCTTCGACCACCGTCGCGTCGTTGATCACCAGCGGCCAGATCCCGATCGAGTGCCTGATCGATGAGCCGGGCTCCGGCCAGTTCGGATCGACGGCCCGCATGCGGCTGTTGCCCACCACCCACTGGGTGTAGGTCCACCCTTGGGCCAGCACTTCCCACACCCGCTCGCAAGGCGCGGCTACGTCCCGCGTCGCACTCAGCACCACAACCATTCCCCTTTCGGCTACCGCGGCGGAATACCCACGTAGCGGCCGTCGTACCGGCCAAATTCGGGTTTACCGGGCCCCAGCAGTGGTTAATCTCCTAGCGGTCGAAATCCGGACGGCGAAAGGTGAGATCGTGACGGTGCGACGATTGATTCTCGGTGTGGGCGCGGTACTTTTGCTGGCCGGTGTGATCGGGCTGTTGGCGCCGGTGTCGATTTCCGACGGCAACGGCCATTCGATCGGGTGCGGGAACGCCGTTGCGACGGACCTGTCCGCGGCCCGAAGCGCGAACAACAACAGCGTGGCGAACATCCCGATCCTCAACCAGGTTGTTCCGCACACCGACTACGTGGCGCAGTGCCAGTCGTCGGTGGGCGGCCGGCGCATGTGGTCCATTCCGCTGGCCGTCATCGGGCTGCTCGCGATCGGCGGGGTGTTGCTGACGGGCCGTCAGGGCGCGGCGCGGGCGGGCACCTAAACCGCGAGTCAGATCACCCGCATCCGCGCGAAGTTACGCAAGCCCTGCGGCGCGACGCGCGAAAGACCGTACAGCGCATAGGCTTCCGGAGCCACGGGGCGAATCGGTTTCTTCTTCTTGACCGACGACAGGATCGCGTTGGCGACCTTGTCGGGGCCGTAATGCCGCAGCGCGAACATCTTGCCGAGCTGGCCGCGCCGGCCGTCGACCTGTTCGCCCTTTCCGGCGGGCGCGTCGAACCGGGTGGTGTTGATGATGTTGGTGTCGATGACGCCCGGGCAGATGGTGGTCAGCCCCACGTCCGCGGCGTCGAGTTCGGCGCGCAGGCAATCGGAGAACATGTAGGTCGCCGCCTTCGAGGTGCAGTAGGCGTTCAGCGACTGCAACGGCGCGTAGGCGGCCATTGATGACACGTTGACGATGTACCCGCCGGTGCCACGCTCGACCAGCCGCCGCGCGAACGACCGGCACCCGTTGACCACGCCGCCCAGGTTGACGTCGAGCACCCGGTCGAACTGCTCCGCCGGGGTGTCCAGGAATCCCCCGGCCTGGCCGATGCCGGCGTTGTTGACCACGATGTCGGGCACGCCGTGTTCGGCGCTCACCCGCTCGGCGAACGCCTCCACGGCCGCCGCGTCGGACACGTCCAAGACGTAGGCGTGCGCGACGCCACCGCGGGTGGCGATCTCGGCGGCCGTGGCCTTGACGGCCGCTTCGTCGATGTCGCTGATGACCAGCTCGGCGCCCTCCCGCGCGAACGCGAACGCCGTCTCGCGGCCGATTCCGCTGCCGGCGCCGGTGACCGACACCAGGGTGTCGCCGAAGGATCCGCGCGGCCGCCCGACCTGCGCGCGCAGCAGCGCGCGGCTGGGCGGTTTGCCCTCGGCCAGATCGGCGAACTCGCGCACCGCCGCGGCCATCACCTGCGGGTGAGACATCGGCGAGAAGTGGCCGGCCTTGATGTCGCGCCGCCACAGCCGCGGCACGAAGCGGGGCGTGTGGTCGTAGCCGTACGGCCGCACGTACTTGTCCTTGGTGTTGACGATCAGCTGCACCGGCACGTCGACGATTTCGACGCCCTGCCCGCTGCCGGAGAACGAGCGAAAGTAGTTGGCGGGATAGGTTTTTACCGACCGGGCGGCGTCGCGGGCCAGGTCGGGCGAGTGGTGGATCTTTTCGACCGGGATGTTGTCCACCGCGTTGCGCCGAAGCGCCGGGATCGACAGCGTCAGCCGGAGGAACAGCGGCGCGAGCACCGGGATCGAGAAGAAGATCATGTAGGTCAGCCGCAGCGCCTGGCTGATCGCCCGGACGAAGGTGCGCGGGCGCCAGGGCGACCGCAACCCGCTGAAGATGTAGTCGACCAGTTGGTCCTGGCTGGGCCCGGACACCGACGTGAACGTGGCGACCCGGTCACCGGCACCGGGCCGCTTGAGGTAGTGCCACACGCCCACCGAGCCCCAGTCGTGGGCGAGCACGTGCACGGGCCGGCCAGGGCTGAGCTCGCCGGTCACCGCGGCGAAGTCGTCGGCGAACCGGTCCATGCGGTATGCGGACACCGGCTTGGGCGCCGAGGACTCACCGACGCCACGGTTGTCGTACCGCAGGATGCGGAACCGGTCGGCCAGCAGCGGCACGACCCCGTCCCAGAGCACATGCGAGTCGGGGAAGCCGTGCACCAGCACGACGGTGGGCCCCTCGGGATTGCCCTCTTCGTAGACAGCGATTCGCGCGCCGTCGGCGCTGTCGACGAAATGCTGGGTTAGCTGTTGTGTTGCCGGCATCTCCGACCTCCCCGCTTCAACTGCAGTGGCCACACCGTAGCAAGGGCGTTCGGGGCGTTCCGGCAGCCGCGCGCGGTCCGCCCTGGATGTGTGCCGGTGCGGACGCAGTGACAGGATAGTTTTGGATAGTTACTTTCCAGCGGCTAGCGACATGTTCGACCCACCCCGACCCACGAGCGATCGAGGAGTCAAAAACGATGGCCTTCTCCGTCCAGATGCCGGCACTCGGTGAGAGCGTCACCGAAGGGACGGTGACCCGCTGGCTCAAGCAGGAAGGCGACACGGTCGAGCTCGACGAACCCCTCGTCGAGGTGTCCACCGACAAGGTCGACACCGAAATCCCGTCGCCCGCCGCCGGTGTGCTGACCAAGATCGTCGCCCAGGAGGACGACACCGTCGAGGTGGGCGGCGAGCTGGCCGTGATCGGCGACTCGGCGGAGGGTGGTTCGGAGGGCGGCGGTTCCCAGGCGGCCCCCCAGGCGCCCAGCCAGCCGGAGGCGCAGGCCGAATCCGCAGAGCCGGAACCACAGGCCGAATCCGCCCCGCCGGCCCAATCCGAGCCCGAACCCGAAGCCCCGGCCCAGCCGGAGCCCGAGCCTCAGCCCGCCGCGCAGAGCTCCGGCGGCGGCGACGCGACCCCGGTGTTGATGCCGGAACTCGGCGAGTCGGTGGCCGAGGGCACGGTTACCCGCTGGCTGAAAAAGGTCGGCGACTCGGTCCAGGTGGACGATGCGCTGGTCGAGGTGTCGACCGACAAGGTGGACACCGAGATCCCGTCCCCGGTGGCCGGCGTCCTGATCAGCATCACCGCCGAAGAGGACACCACCGTGCCGGTCGGCGGCGAGCTGGCGCGCATCGGCAGCGGTTCGGAAGCCGCTTCCGCTCCCCCCCCGCCCCCCCCCCCCAAAC
>NZ_LZIL01000059.1 GCF_001667075.1 Mycobacterium sp. 852014-52450_SCH5900713
CGCCCCCCGTCGCCCCCACCCCAGCACCAGACCACCCCGACAACACCAACTCACGCTCACCGCGATCCAGCAACGCCACCTCACCCACCACCACCGACGAATCGGCCACCAAAAGGCGGTCAAGAAGCGATTCGAGACGGGCGATGTGCCTGGCCATCTCGTCGGCGTTGTAACGGTCGGGGTTCCACGCGAACTGGATTCGGGGCCTACCGTCGACCGTTCTCGGATAGATGTTGAACGCAACGTCTTGCACGGGGAAATTGAAGACCTCGTAAGTCACTTCCGAAGGTCCGAAACGAAATGGCTCGGCGAAGGCCATCACGTTGATCACCGGCCCGAACTCGACGTTCATGTCAAGGCGGGCAGCATCGACAATCAAATCTGGCCAGCGCCGGAACTGTTGATGCCGCAGCGCCCCAATCAAATTCGTGCCGACCCGATCGGTCAATGCACCGATGCTCTCGCCGTCATCGACGCAGACGGGCAGTGGCAAGAGGTTCGACACCATACCCGCACATCTCTTCAGCGCGGCGGTCGTGCGGGCCGAAACCGCAAGCGACATGGAGACGTTCTGACGCCCCGTCGTTTTTGCGATGAAAGCCGCCAATGTGGCGACAGCCCTTGGGACATCGAATCGGTCCTGCTTGTCTTCCGACACGCTGCGCTTGCAGACCAGCTCATGCACTATCGGGTGGCGTGGCGCGATCGACCTTCGCGCACCCGCCAGGTCGGTGACGTCCAGTGGTCCGCGCACCACCGTTTTCCAGTACTCAGCATCGGCAGCACAGCGCGACGACTCCTGATACTTCAGATCCGCCGTGCGAATAAGCGCAAACTCGGAGAAGTCGACGACTTCGACGGTGTCGGGAACGGACCCTGAATAGACGGCAGCGATGTGCCGCATGAAATTATTTGCCCCATACCCGTCAAAGAGGACGTGGTGCCCCCGCAAATAGAAGTACGACAGATTGTCGGTGATCCGCAGTAAAGCCAAGTCGCACAGCCGGTCGCGAAGCGGGTCAAACGGCTGGCGGTAGTCGTTGTTCATCCAGCTGATCGCGGCGGCCGCCGGGTCACTCTCGACGCGCAGATCGATGCAGCGCAGTGTCTGCGGAATCGAGCGGTCGACGACGAAGACCGGTTCGCCGTCATTGAGAGATGGGCGGGCGCAGGGTGTGCCGAACCGCCGTGCTGCGGCTTGGCAAGCGGCGGTGAGCCTCTCGATGTCGACATCGTGATCGATCGCGACGTAACCGCCGAAGTTGTAAGAAACGTCGGGCTGAAGTAGTTGAGCGGTCCAGATCGCCCGCTGAGCGGCCGTCAAAGGTCCCAGGACGTCGGCTTGCGTACCGTAATTGAGCATAATGACGACGAACTTCCTATCTAGGCCGATGTGGGCATCGGACGTGCGGTGACGCCGGCATGGGAGGCCATGTCGTCGAGGGCTGGAACGACATCGGTTGTGGTCTCCTTTGTACGTCTTGGCAAACAACGGTTTTAACTTTTGATGGCCCGAAAAATGTGGCAAGGGGCGGCATTTCGTCAGCGGAGCATTCGAGGCTGACGACCGACGGACCATCGAGCCGCAGCGCCCGGCGAATCGCCGCGCTGAAGTCGTCGGCGTCCGTCACATCGACCGCTGGAAGCCCGGGGAACATAGCCGCGAGGCCGGCCCCGAGCTGACTCGCCGTGAACCGGTTATCACTGCGGCCATTGCGGTGAAACTGCCCTTCGCTGGTCACAGACATCGCGTGGGCGTTGTTATTGAACAAGACGAATGTCACCGGTAGCCGGTACTGTATTGCGGTGTGCACCTCCATGCCGTGCATGAAGAAGGCACCGTCGCCCGCGATCACCACGACACGCCCTTGCCGTGTCTCATCTTTGCCGCGGGCGAACGCCATCCCGATACCTGCGCCGAAGCTGTATCCCATGCCGCCCATGCCGAGCGCGACCGTGAACCTGCCCGTGCGTCGCACAGGTAGGTAATGGACCGCCGCGGCGCCGGCATTGCCGGCGTCAACGACAATGTCGACGTCACCAGGTAGCAGGCGATCGAGGACGTTCATGGCGTCCCGGTAGCGGATCCCCGGACCGTCGAATGGTGGCGGAGTCAGTTCCGTGCGCCATATCGCGTCTGGCACCCTAACCCCTCTTGGCCGCCCCCGACCGGTGAGTGCACTCGTCAGCATTCGCAAAGATGTACGTAGGTCGTCGCTGTCGACGTGCGGGCACGGGATGTACGGTGGCTCAGACCCAATCGAGACCGTCTGTGCGGTGGCCAGCGCATCGTCAAGGCCGGCGCGCGCGATCACCGGCAGCCGAGTCCCGACTACCAGGCACAGGGCGCTCCCGGCCACTGCTTCCGCCACACCGGGGTGGCCCATGACCCCGGTCACCCCAAGCGCCGACGAGGAACCGAAGCCGGGTGTGCCGGCGGCGTCTTTGGCATGAGGAACACACGCCACCCGCGCGCGAAGCACCGCGCGCAGTACCGCCAGCTCGGCTCGTGCATCGTCACGGACTACCTGCTCACCCGCGATGATGGTGATCGGCCCGTTCGCCCCCCGCAGCGCTTGAACGATCGGCTGCGGGTCACCGATAGCAGGGACCCGCTCGGCCGCATATCCATTCACGTGACCGTTGGACGGGGCGGACGCCTTCTGAATGTCTTTGGGTAGCAGCAATACCGCGGGGCCACCTGTGCTCGCCGCCGCCACGGCAGTCGGCAGAGCGTGGGCGATTTCGGCGGGGTCCAGCACCCGTCGGCAGAATATCGACACCTCGGAAAACAGCGCCTCGGCGTTCAGCGAGCCGTTGCGGCCGCTGGTGTCCTCGAAGCCGCCATGGCCGTCCGTCGCGGTCGACGGCTGACCCACCAATGCCAGTACCGGAACCCGGCTGGCAAACGATTCTCCGAGGCCGGGAATCAGATTCAGTGCACCCCCTCCGGATGTCGCTGCCATCACACCCAGAGCGCCACCGCTGCGGCTGTATCCGTCGGCCATTGCGGCTGCCGAGAACTCATGCTTGGCCAACACGGCGCTGATGTCCGAGCGCAAGCCGGCCGCGTCGTAAAGGTCCTCGATGTTGCAGCCGTCGACGCCGAAGATGTGGTCGACTCCGATTGCCGCGAGGTACCCGACGATGTGGTCGGCCACTCGTTGCCTCTGAGACATGATTTCAACCTCTGGAAACGTCGTAGGGGATCGCATACTCGAACCGGTCACCTGTTCGCATCTGGTCGTGGGCGAAACTGCTGCGGAGCCGGCGAGCTCATAAGACAAGCCATCCGGGCTGAGATCACCGAAGCGCGATCCACTGCACCGGACCGTCCGGCCGATCGTCCCACCGTGGAGTGGGTCGGCCGAGACGTGCTCTGTCGCGTCAGACGCACGGAATCGACTCGCGGGCGAAAGGCTTCGGATCGCGAGAAACCCCAAAAGCATTCTTGTGTAATGCGTTTAGCGTGTTCCGCGCGGTCCAAGTCGTAATTCACAACCACGAGGGGCCAACCGGGCATACCCGCTAGGCAGGATGTCATGGGCGGGAGTTTATGGTTCCTCGAGCGAACGTCATGAACCGATTGATCCGACTCAGGTGGTGCTCGCGCAGAGATCGAGTAGTGGCCGAGCCGGTAGTGCGTGTGAGGGCTCAGTCGCCGTGTCCTTGACCGTAAGTGTCACCAGGCGCTCGGGCGATCACCGATCATCGGAAGGATGCCCGAAGGGGCGCTGGACTCGTAGCTCGCACCGAAATCCCTGCTAAGGGTGTGCAGGGGCATCGTTCGGGTCTCGATTGACGAGGTCCGCTTATTGACTTCTGGGCGAACCACGCGGCAGCCGCGCGCTGATTATTGGGATGAGGCCCAAACGTCGGTGAATAGTGTTGGGTCAAGACGCATCTTGGATCGTCAGGTGTGGGTTCCTCCGCCGGTGCGCATGGAGATGACCACCGGTCGGCGATCTCGCGACCACGACGGGTGAAGGCGAGTACCCGGTTCTCCGCCACGTGCATCCCGCTCCGTCTCGCACGAACACCGCAAGATCGGATTCGTAGGCTTTCTCCGCACGCCGCAACGCGTAGCGACCACCCGGCTGACGGAGTCCTGGGGACCAGGGCGACGGAACGCTGGGGGCGGTGTCGAATCAACTACGATCTGCGCAGCCGGACGGCAGGCCACCGCGGGTGACCTGCCGAACCCGAGCCGCGGCACGGGACCTTTAACCCGAGGTCGTACAACGAGAGATCGGCGCCGAGCCAGGCTGGAAGCCAGGGGCTGTTGCCGCACAGTCGATCAGCCACTCTCGCAATTCGACGGCCTGACCAAAGGTTGCCTTCATGGCATCGCGTCCAGACGGTCGAATTCAGCCCGTTGGTAGAGCTTGGCGCAGGCGGTGCGCCGAACTTTGCCGCTGGTCGTAGTTGGAATGGAACCGGGTGTCACAAAGACGATGTCGGCGGCCCGCAGGCGGTGCGCGTTCGATATCGCTGAAATGACTTGGCACTTCAGCGAGCTGAGCTCCTGCATCTGGTCGTCGAGCGTGTCCCGCATTCTCACCTCGGCAACAGCGACCAGCCGCTCCGTTCCGTCAGCCGGCACAGCGATAGCTGCGACACGTCCCTTCGTTACCTGTTGAATGGTGGCTTCGATGTCATCCGGGTAGTGGTTGGTCCCGTGGATGATCAACAGATCCTTGATCCGGCCGATGATGAACAGCTCGCCATCCGAGATGACCCCTAAATCCCCGGTTCTCAACCAAGGGGCTTTCGGGGTATCGGGCCCCGGGCTGACCAGACTCGCGCTGAAGGTGCCCAGGGTTTCATCGGGCTTCTGCCAATATCCGTTTGCGACGTTGTCGCCGTGAACCCAGATTTCGCCGACCTTTCCGGCCGGATTCTCGGTTCCGCCTTCCGGGTCGACGATCCGCAGAACGGTCGAGCGGCAAGTACCGTGACCGATCAGGTGTACACCGCGGCCGGCGGTGTCACAAGCCTTGGCGTAGCCGCGGGACAGTTTTTCGTTGTCGAATCGGACGGTTTTCACCGGGCGCCCTGCGTCGGCACTGGCCACGTACACCGTTGCCTCCGCGAGCCCGTACGACGGCCGTATCGCCGTGTCTTTGAGACCGAACCGGGCAAAGCGGTGCATGAACCGCTCGACGGTGGCGACGTGAACCCGTTCTGCGCCGCTGGCGATCCCGAGCACGTTGCCGAGGTCATGGCCGGCCATCTCCTCGTCCGATATTCGCCACACTGCCAAATCGAAAGCGAAATTTGGCGCGGCGGAGAGCGTCGGGTGATCGGCGGCGAGCATTTGCATCCAACGAACCGGTCTGCGCAGGAAGGAAAATGGGCTCATCAATACCGCGCTGTGCCCGGTCACCAGGGACCCGCATACCCCCAGCAGCAGCCCCATGTCGTGGTAGAACGGCAACCAGGAAACCAGCCTCATCCCGGCCGCTCCCGTTTCCCCGATCAAGTCGGCGAATGCCTGCTGGACATTTGTGACAACGTTCTTGTGCGTCACGACGACACCGGCGGGCGCGCGGGTAGAGCCCGATGTGTACTGCAGATACGCGGGCCGCGAGGGCGGGCAGTGCACGGGCTGGGGCCGCCGAGGGACATCTAGATCCAGCGAATCAACCTCAATCAATAACGGGGCCGTCCCGCCGTTGAAGCTCTCCGCATACTTTGTTACTTCAGAAACGGCGCAAGACGTGGTGAGAATCGCCGAAGGCGCGCAGTCGCGCAACACGGCGGACACACGCTCGTCGTGGAGACCTACTTGCGGGATCGGCAACGGAACCGCGATCGCTCCGGCTTGGACTGCACCCAGGAAAGCAACGATGTATTCGAGCCCCTGGGGGGCCAGTATTGCGACCCGACTCCCATTCGAACCGCACATCGACAACTCGTCAGCAACGACCTGCGCTCGTTGCTGGACTTGCCGCCAGCTGAGTGTTTCGGCGATCCCCCTCGGGTCGACGTCGTATTCGATGAACGTATAAGCGGCCGCATCAGGCTGCCGGCTCGCTCGCTCCTGGAGCAAAGCGGTGAGCGAGGGCCCAGTCACGGTGAGCTCCTCAGTCGCTCAAGGTAGTTCTGCACCATCAGGTTTGGGGTTTCCAGTGCTGGCAGGGGCCCGCGTCTGGGCGGCTGACCGGAGTCGGGCGCGATAGCCGTCAAACGGCGCCAAGCGCCGCCCGTCGCGAACCAGCAAGAGGGCAGGGTGCCTCCTGCGACCCAAACACACCTCGTCCAAACCGCTTCGGCGGATCCGAGTGGTTTCGGATCGTGATCCAGGGTCTTGCGGGACCAACCGGCCTTGCCCTCCCGACTGAATGTCATGCGCGGGAGCGTATGGTCCCCCGACCTGACATGGTGGCCGGATTGACGTGAGTTGAGTGGTGAACGCGCCTACTTAGAGTAGTGCGGCAGACATCCACCGCGTTGAGGTCGCGCCCGCAAGTTCGGCGCGAACCCCTCGTTCGCGGTAATCGGTCACAGGACGATGTGACTTCGGTTTCGCACTGTGCGAGTGGCCTTTCCGCGCGGCGACGCGCCTTCGCGGGTCCTAGCCGGCCGCGTGGCGGTCATGCGGCTTGTCATTAAATGCCTCGTCACCTTGTCCCGGCGATGCGTGGAGGTCCGACTCATCCCGGTTTATCAGGTCAATGAGCTGATCACGATTGGTGATGCCGAGTTTGGCGAAGATACGGTACAGGTGTCCTTCCACCGTCCGCACCGAGATGAACAACCGGTCACCGATTTGGCGGTTGGACAAACCGGCGACGACGAGCATCGCGATCTGGCGCTCGCGACCGCTGAACGGTAGCGGCCGCGCCGCGGCCTCGAACGCCGGTGTGCGCAAACCGCATTGGCCCGCCAGCCGGTATGCCCAGATCGACGACTCGACTTCCTTGCCCCGGTCGTCGAGCCGAGCGTGTTCACCGGCCGCCTGGGCAGACGCGTCCGCGGCGAGGGCCAACGCGCCGAGTTCGACGAATCGCCGCGCGGCAGCGTCGAGTAGATCGCCGTCCTGGCGCGCCAGGGCGCGGGCATGGCCGGCGATCGCCTCCGCCAACGGCGTGTTCAAGATTGTGGCGAGTTTCTCCAACCGCGTGGCGTGCGACGAATCGCCGAAGCGCACCGCCGTATGACGTGCCTGCAACTCGATCGCATGCATTCCCCCGTTCTCCGCGATCTGCGCCGCTTGCACCGCGTGCGTTCGGGCGGCCGCCGTCTCGCCCACAGATGCGCGTTCCCAGGCCCGGGCGAGTTCGAGTTCGGGCAGAAACACCGCGACATGCGGTCCATAAGCTCTCTCCGCACTGGCCAACGCTGCGGCGGCCGCCGCACCGTCACTGTGAGCCCCTTCTGCCTGCGTCCACCAAGCCGCCACCAGCAGCAACAGCCCTGCTGGAAACTCGTGCGACAAAACCGATGTCGAGTCGTGTAGGACGGCGCGCGCGGCGGGAAGTGCGCCGCGGGCCAGGTGCACCAAGCCCAGCATCGCCTGCACCATGGCATCTGCCTCGGGCAAGCCGGCGGTCATGGCGGCGTAGCGCTGGCAGACACGTTCGGCTGCCGGATACTCACCAGCGGCCGTCAACGCCGCAACCTCAGCCAGCCCGCTGACGAATCGATATGGGCCCAGACGGCCGTGCGTCGTCGCCTCCCCCTGGTCAGCTATCTCCTGCACTTCGCGAGTCCGGCCAACCAGCGCCAACGCCCATGTCGTCGGCGTGATAGCCCATAGGACCGTCGAACTTGGCTGACCGATTGCGCACAGCGGCAACCCTCGCTCGATCGCCGTGGCGACGTCGCCGGTAAAGAACGCGAATGCCGACTCGATGGCTGTAACCAGACTCGCGCTTTCACCACACCTGGCGCGATGTTTCGCGTCGGCCAGTAATGCCCGTGCCTGCTCGATGTGCCCACAGTCGAAGAACAAGTTTGCAGCCCGCCGACACATCCACTGCACGATCAGCGACTCGTTGGCATCGTCAGGCTTGGCGTCGACAAGAACGATCTCGGCCTCGTCGGCGCGCCCCCGCCAACTTATCGCCTCCGCAAGCACCATTGCGGCTGGTAAGCCTGCGTCGCGGTCGACCGCGAATCTCGAAAGTTCTTCGGCCAGCGCGATGTCCGACATTGCCAGTGCGTCCGCCGCGGCCTCGATGACCACATTGAGGTCTGGGTCCAGATCGCTTCGCACCATGAACTGCGCCAGCCGGGTTCGGCTGCGCAGGTCTGGCGACCGCGCGCGTCGGGGTCCAGCCTGCGAGTGCTTTTGAAGACCTTGTGCCAGGCGGCCGTTGAGGTGCCGTGACCGCACGACGCCGGCGTGCCGGAGCGCCACCTCACCGATGACCGGGTCGTTCAGATGAGCCAACGTGTGCGAGCCATCGGCGAGCATTTGGATCAAGCCGCGGTGCTCTAGTCGCGCCACCGCGCCGGCGTCGCAGATGTCCCGCAGGACCTCCCACTCCAGCAGCTTCGCAGTTGCCAAGACCTCAACGACCTCCAACTCCTCGGGAGTAAGAGACCACAGCCGAAAACCCAACAGCTCATAGAGTTCTCG
>NZ_LZIL01000060.1 GCF_001667075.1 Mycobacterium sp. 852014-52450_SCH5900713
CCGCGGTCGCCACGGCCGGCATCGGGCTCGGCGGCGGGGCGGGCGCCGGCGCGGGTGCCGGGACGACCGCGGGCTGCGGCGGTATCGCGGCCAGGCCGGCCAACCCCGCGAAGCCGCCCACCGCGCCGAAGGGGGCGGCCGCCAGGAGCACCGCGGGGGCCAGCAATTCCGGCTGACTGGTGAAGATCTCGAGGATGTGCGTCGGCCAGTCGAACAGCATGAGTTGAACGATGTACTGAAACGCCAGCGCGGGGTTGTGCACCAGGTAATAGCCGAACTGCTGGAAATCCTCGAGCAGTTCCAGAGCTCGAACCACCCAGAAGATCGGTTCCCCCGCATTGGTGTAGGCGTCGTAGGGCAACCCGTTGACGGTGCCCTCGGCGGGATCCCAGTTGATGCCGAGGTTCCTGAGGATATTCGCGATGAACTCGTCGAGCGGGTTGTCGATCGTGGGGTCGTGCACATCGTCACCCGAGTCGTGGTTCGGGGCAACGGATTTCACTATCTGCGGCGCGGGATCGGGCTGCGGCGTCGACGCCACCGCCGCGCTGGAAACCGCTTGGTAGGTGGTCATCGTGCCGGCCGCCTGCACCCACATCCGCGCGTAATCCGCCTCGTTGAGCGCGATCGGAACCGTGTTGATGCCAAAGAAGTTCGTCGCCACCAACGCCCCGTGCACGGCATGGTTGGCGGCGAGTTCGGGCAACGTCGGCATGGCCGCCAGCGCGGCGGTGTAGGCGACCGCGGCGGTTTCGTGTTGCGCGGCCGCCGTAGCGCTCTGCGCGCTGGCCCGCGTCAGCCACGCGAGGTAGGGCGCGTGGGCGGCCACATACGACTCCGCGCTCGGTCCCTCCCACGAACCCGCCTGCGCCGCGGCCAGGACACCGCTGAGTTGCGCTGCGGCCGAGGCGTATTCGGTGCTCAGTTCGGACCATGCCCCCGCCGCCGCGAGCAGCGACGCCGGACCGGGGCCGCTGCTGAGCAACGCGGAGTGCACCTCCGGTGGCGAGGCCATCCAGATCGGCGCCGTCATGGGTCTCCTCGGGCTGGAAGGGTTACCAGGCAGAGGAGAGCTTAATGAAAATGATTTCCGTTATCAACTTGGCGGGCTGTGCCGCCTGCTAGACCAACGGGCGCCCCGTCCTGATCCGGCGGTCGACGTCGGCCAGCAGGATGTTGAAGGGAAACCGCCGTACGAAGCGCGGCAAGCACCGGTTCACCATGGCCAACGTCGCGATGAGCCGGTCGAAGCGGCGTTGCCTGGTGGCGTCCCAGGGCAGCCGCATCTCGTCGCGAAATCGCTGCGGCAGAAAGCCCGTGGTGATCAACAAGGGAAGCCTGTCGGCGAGGCGCTGCAGTGGCGCAGGCAAGGCAAGTCCCGGAAGGCGGGACGCGGCGATCGGATACAGATACTCGCGGACGGCGTCGTCGATGCGGATCTTGGCCAGCGAATCCTGCCAGTACCGGTCGAACGCCGCGCGGTCCGGCGGCCACATCTCCGGCGGCACCTGCAGCGTGGTGGCCAGCGCCATGCCTTCGCGGTAGTGCCGGTCGGCCTCCTCCCCGCCCAGCTCACCGATGAACATGCGGTAGATGTCGACCCCGCCCTTGTACAGGCAGGCCCCCACCCACAGCTGCAGGTCGGGGTCGAAGGCGTTGTACTGCACCGGGCTTTCGGGGGTGGAGTAGACCTGCGCGTGAGCCCGGTTCACCGCGCGGCGGAAGGCGTCCTTCTGGGCGTCGCTGCCGTTGGTCGCCACCGCCAGGTAAGTGAACGTGGTGCGGGCACGCTTGATCGGATGCAGGTCGACGCGGCCACTTTCGACACGGCTCTCCATGACGCCGTAGCCGACGCCGGGACGCGCCAACTGCATGATCACGTTCGCCGGTCCGGCCAAGAGCGCGACGCCCATCAACCCCTCGTCGATCCCGAGCGGCCGCCGGCGGCGACGCCGCCGTGCGGGCAATGGCCGCGGCGCGTCGGAGACGCCGCGCTCGACATGTCGAGCCGGTTCGTGGACAGCCTCGTGTATTGCCATGGTCAGACCCTCCCGCGGCGGAGCACGTAATGTGCGAACGCCTGTTTCCTGATATTGTCGCGGCGTCGCGCTGGTGTCAAGATGGTTCGCATGAACACCTCGAGCGCGCGGCCGTACCGCGGCGTCGAGGCCGCGCAGCGGCTGGCCACGCGCCGCAACCGGCTCCTGTCCGCGGGTCTGGAGCTTCTGGGCGCGGAGCAACAGAGCATCTCCGCGGTCACCGTCCGCGGCGTGTGCCGCCAGGCCGGCCGGGCGGCGCGGTACTTCTACGAAAGTTTCGCCGACAAGGACGAATTCGTCGCCTCCGTGTTCGACTGGGTGATCGCCCAACTGGCCGCCACCACCCAGGCCGCGGTGGCGGCGGTGCCTGCGCCCGAGCAGACCCGCGCGGGCATGACCAACATCGTGCGCACCATCGCCGACGACGCACGCATCGGTCGCCTGCTGTTCAGCACGCAGCTGGCCGATCCCGTGATAGTGCGCAAGCGCGCCGAATCCAGCGCAATGTTCGCGATGCTGTCCGGCCAGCACGCCGGGGAAGCGCTGCGCGTCCCCGCAAACGACCGCATCAAGGCCGCGGCGCACTTCGTGGTCGGTGGCGTCGGGCAAACCATCAGCGCCTGGCTCGCCGATGACGTCCGGCTGGAGCCGGACGAGCTCGTCGATCACCTGGCGGCACTGCTCGACGAGCTGGCCGAGCCCAACCTGTACCGACTCACGGAGACGGCGGTGGAGCCGCGGGCGGAATCGTGACGCGTGGCCTCACACCGGGCAGGCGGTGTGCCACCCAGTCGTGGCGGTGAGCGAGAAGTCGCTCAGCGCTTGCGAAATGTGTTGCCGTAACTCGGCTTCCGAGTTGGGTCGGCACGGCTCGTAGGCAAGGAACGAGACGAAGACCTGTCCGCGCACCCTGCCCGACAGCAACGCCAACACTCCGTTGGTGCGGTGCATGGTCGCGGCGGTCACGCCCGGGTACAGCGACTTCATGGCGAAGTAGTCGGCGTCCGTTCCGTCCGGCCGGTTGGCGGCCGGGTCGACCGCACCGAGGTTGGACGACACGACAGCGGTTCCACCGCCGGTGGCCACGCTGATCAGTCGCCGGAAGACACGTTTCGGAATCAGGGGAACCAGCGGCAGCAATGCCCACCGTTCGTCAGGCACATCCTGATGGCGCTCAAGCGCTTGCTTGATCCCGGCGCGGATCCCACGCAGGTCCGTCGATGCGGGCGCGGGGTCGACCGTGATGTTGACGTTGCTGACCGCATTGGCGCGGGTATCGCCCGGGGCGCGCTCGTTGACCGGCATCCCCACGGCCACCGTGCCGTCGGCGGCGACGCGCCCCACGCGCTGGGCGACGCGAGCCGCCAGCCCGGTGAGCAGCGCGCTGCCGGTGCCTCCGAGGGCCTTCGCACGGGCGTCCCATTCGTCGGCGTCGGTGAAGACGGTTGTCGCCGGAAGAACCACGGGCTCGTCGGACCCGGTGAATGGCCGCTTCTCGGGTGGCGGGGCGGTATCGCCGCTGCCGCGCCGCGCCATTCGTGCCGCCGCCACGATGGCGCGGCCCATACCCGGTACGTCGCGGACCGTCTGGCGCGCGTCTTCACGCAGCGCCGCCCAGCGGCCCCGCGACGCCGCGGCCGGCCAGCCGATCGGGTCGTCACGGCCTAAAGCCGCGTCCGCCAACGCCTCGCACAGCCCGAGGCCGTCGGTGAGGCAATGGGTGACCACCAAGCTCACCGCAGCGCCGCCGTCGGTGAGCGGAAGCGCGGCAAGGTGCCAGCCGGGGCCGTGCTCGGCATCGGGCCGTCTAGCCGCCTCCTCGTTCAGCCAGTCGTCGATCTCATCGCGGGTCCGCGGTGTCGCGACGATGTCCAGGTCCGGCGGAAACGCGGGCGCTACCCAGCGATGCCGGCCGAACGGCACGGGAGAGCGTTCGATGCGGCGGCACAACCGCCCCCGCGCAAGATGGGCATGGAACTCTTGCAGACCGTCGATGTCGATGGCGCGATCGTAGACCCAAATACATTGCACCACACTGCTGGTGGCTGTCGCTCGCTCGCCGAGGAAGAGGGTCTGGTCGGCTAGATCCAGCACGTTGCTCATTCCTAGGCCGCCTCGCCGTCGTCTTCCTCTGACGCGGGAGGGTCCGCAGCATCCGCATTACCCCGGCCTGCAACAACATCGGGCTCGCGCGAGCAGCCGGCGACGGCGCGGGCGAATACATCGATCAACGTCGCGATGTAGCGGTCCACCGATTCACGCGCCACCGCGTTGTCCGGAAAGGAGATCGTCACTGTGGTACTTGCCGCCTGCCGGTTGATCCACATATTGATGCCGCCGGCGGACAGGTTGTCGCCATAAGTACCGAAATTCGTCTCCGTCCAGAGCCCGGCGAGCGGTATCTTCCGAAAATCCAGGAATGACAACATCATCGGCAGGCTCGTAGGAGGCTTGATCTCCAGTCCATCTGCTGTCGCCGCCAACTCCAAGACTCGCTCGATTGGCACATCGGCGAGTTCCTTGGCCGCGTCGAACGACTTCTGCGCTGCCCGGGCCGCCTCGGGGAACGTGGTCCCGGCGGTAGGCACCGCAACCGGAACCAGGCTGGCAAACCAACCCACCGTCATTGTGTCGATACCCGCCGTCCGGGTGTCCCTGGCCGTGAACCCGTGGTACGCCGCGCTGCCCGTCAATTCGTGCTCGGCTAAAGCGGTGCAGGCCAGCACTCCCCCGATGAACCGGGCTCCGGCCGCACCGCACATGGCGTCGAATGAGTCCGTCCCGGCGGCGTCCAGCAGCTGCACGGTCAGCAGGTCACCTTTGCTGCTGGCCCACGTATCACCCAGGGGTAGAGGGAAACTCGGCCAATTGCCATCGGTGTCGTGGGCGAATGCAATCCATTCCTTGATCGCGGGAGACGCCATGGTCAAGCTCGCCGCCTTCGCACGCTGTCGCGCGGTGTAGTCCCGGTAACTGCCGACCTCGGGCAGGGCCGCGGACTGGTGCCCCTGCGCCAGCTCCTGATACGCCAGGTGGATGTCTACGAAGATCACGCCGGCCGACAGGCCATCGATGTGGAGATGGTCGACGCTCGCGTAGAACGTGAAATAGTCTGCGTGCTGGATGATCCCGAATGTGAAACATCCCCATTCGAGTGTCCCCGGGGTCGTCGTCAGGACGTGTGTACGCACTTGGTCGGCGGCCATTCGTCCGAATTCCACCGGAGCGAGCTCGATGGCATCGGCGTTGTCGATCACGCGACGCACGATGCCGCCATCCTCGAATTCGAACCAACTGTGGTAAGTGTCGTGCCGGCGGACATGCGTGTTGATCGCCGCCGTCATCGCCGGAATCTCACACGCGCCGGGGATATCCCACGCCACGATCATCAGCCGGGGTAGCTCCCTGCCCAGCGTCCTACCATGGTGGGCGGCCCAAAGATGCTGGGCCTGCTGGTAACTCGGAGGACAATCGCTTCGTCGCGCGGTTCGAGCCGCTTCACGTCCAGAGGGCGCGGCCATCCACACGGTCACCGGACCATGTGGCGGTTGCCATTCGTTGATGTTGCCGAGCGAGACCATTTTCTTAAGTCCTCGTTCTTCCGATGCCGAAGTTCCCTGCACAGCAAGGGAGGCAGAAAAAGTTCTCGCGCATGGCTTTTCGCACAGCACGAAATCCCGTTGGGCTGAAATCTTGCGCCGGGCTTCCCGATATCAGGACCCCCACTTGCGGCGTCCCTATGCATCCCCTGTGTCGCCGCTGAGGACGGTAGCGCACGAATGGGATGAAGGCAACAATTGCACGACCGTGTGATCGATCGCACTGTCGCGCGCCCTCGCTCACGGCGCCGGCGCCGCGTTTGCCGGGGGTCGGTCGTCCGCGCGACGCACAAGATATTAGGAGACGAATGCGCATTTGAGCGTTTGCCGAATGGACATCCGCGCTGTCGAAATTCGGGCTGAGCTTTGCGACCCGTTGGCGCCATTTCCGGTCGACGAACTTGCGGAGGGCTGCCGACGCGGGCGTGTCACACCGGGCAGGCGGGGCGCCAGCCCATGGTGGCCGTGAGCGAGAAGTCGCTCAGCGCCCCTGAAACCTGTTGCCTCAAATGGGCTTTCGAATTCGGGCCGCCTAGCTCGTAGGCAAGGAAGGAGATGAAGACCCGGCCGCGCGCCCTGCCCGACAGCAACGCCAGAGCGCCGTTGGTGCGGTACATGGTCGCGGTGGTCACCCCCGGGTACACGGTCCTCATGGCGAAGTGACCGGCGTCGGTGCCGTCCGGGCGGTTGACGGCCGGGTCGACCGATCCGAGGTTGGACGACACGACGGTGATCGCGCTGCCGGTGACCACGCCGATCAGTCGTCGCATGACGCGTTTGGGAATGAGCGGAACCAGCGGCAGCAACGCCCAGCGCTCGTCGGGCTCATTCTGGTGGCGGGACAGCGCTTCCTTGATCCTCGCGCGGATTTCACGCAGGTCCCTCGTCACGAGTGCCGGGTCGACCGTGATATCCACGTTGACGACCGCGTTGGCCCGGGTGTCGCCGGGGGTGCGCTCGTTGACCGGCATCCCGACGTTGACCGTCCCGTCCGCGGCGACCCGCCCCACTCGCTGGGCGAGATGGGCCGCCAATCCGGCGAGCAGCGCGTTGCTCGTTCCGCCGAGGGTGGTTGCGCGCGCGTCCCACTCGTCGGCATCGATGAAGACGGTTGCCATGGGCAGCGTGATGCGTTCGTCCGGTCCGGTGGGCGGAACGGGCCGCTTGGTGGCCGACGACGTGGCGGCTGCACGGCCGGCCCGAGCCATGCGTGCCGCTGCGACCAGGGCCCGGCCCACATCCGGTGTGTCCCGCGCGGTTTGGCGCGTGTCCTCGCGCAACGCCCGCCACCGCCGCCGTGACGCCGCCGCGGGCCAGGCGATTGGGTCGTCGCGGCGGCGCGCTGCGTCGGCCACCGCCTCGCACAGCCCGACGCCGTCGGTGAGGCAATGGGTGACCACCAGGCTCACCGCCGCGCCACCATCGGTCAACGGCAGCACGGCAAGGTGCCAGCCGGGGCCGTGCTCGGCATCCGGCCGTTTTCCCGCCTCCTCGTTCAGCCAGTCGTCGATCTCATCGCGGCTCCGCCCCGCCGCGACGATGTCCAGGTCCGGCGCAGACGCGGGCGCTACCCAGCGATGCCGGCCGAACGGCAAAGGGGACCGTTCAATGCGGCGACGCAACCGGCCTCGGCCCAGATGGCGATGGAAGGTTCGCAGCCCGTCCATGTCGATCGCGCGGTCATACACCCAAATGCATTGGACCACACTGGTAGTCGCTGTCGCCCGCTCGCCGAGGAAGAGGGTTTGGTCGGCCAGATCCAGCAGGTTGCTCATCGCTACGCCGCCTCGTTGTCGTTCTCCGTCGGCGCAATCACCCCCGGGCTGCCGGTGGCGTCGATGACGCGAGCAAACATCTCCCCCAGCGTCGCGATGTAGCGGTCCACCGACTCGCGCGCAATCGCGTTGTCCGGGAAAGACATCGTCACCGTGGTCCGTTCGACGTGCCGGTTGATCCACATGTTGATGCCACCGGCGGACAGGTTGTCGCCGTAGGTCCCGAAGTTCATCTCCGCCCACATCCCGACGAGGGGTATTTTCCGGAAGTCGAGGAAAGAGACCATCATCGGCAATTGTGTCGGCAACTTGATGGCCAGGCCATCCAGCGTCGCCAACTCCAAGACCCGTTCGACCGGTACTGCGGCGAGGTCCTTGGCGGCATCGAAAGACTTCTGTGCCGCCCGCGCCGCCTCGGGGAACGAGTCGCCGGTCGTCGGCACGGAAACCGGTATCAGGCTGGCGAACCACCCCACCGTCATCGTGTCGATGCCCGGCGCCCGGGTGTCCCTGGCCGTAAATCCGTAATAGGTTTCCTTGCCGGTCAATGCGCGCTCCGCCAACGCTGTGCACGCCAAGACTCCGCCGATGAACCGAGCACCGGCCGCGCAGCATTCGGCATCGAAAGACGCTGTTCCCGCGGCGTCCAACAACTCGACCGTCAACAAATCACCCTTGCAGCTGGCCCATGTGTCGCCCAGCGGCAGCGGAAAGCTCGGCCAGTCACCGTCGGCCTCACGCGCGAACGCGATCCAGTCCTTGATCTCCGGGGATGACATGGTCAGGCTCGCCGCGTTCTCGCGCTGCCGCGCCGCATACTCGCGATAACTTCTGACCTCTGGCGTGCCGGGCTCGTGGACCGGCGGGCCCGCCGCAAGTTCCTGGTACGTCAGGTGGATGTCCAGGAAGATCAGCGCGGCGGACAAGCCATCGATGTGCAGGTGGTCGACGCTGGCGTAGAACGTGAAGTGGTCGGTCCCCTGGACGACTCCGTATGTGAAACAACCCCATCCGAGCGTCTCGGGCGTTGTGGTCAGGACGTGCGTGCGCGCCTGGTCGGGGCTCATCGCTCCGAACGCCGCGGGCGCGAAGTCGATGACCTCGGGGTCGTCGATCACTCGGCGGACGATGACGCCCTCCTCGAATTCGAACCAGCTGTGGTAGGTGTCCTGCCTACGGACATGGGCATTGATCGCTGCCGTCATCGCCGCCACGTCGCATACGCCGGGAATGTCCCACGTCACGACCATCAGCCGAGGTAGCTGCCTGTTGAGCGCCTTGCCGTGGTAAGCGGTCCAGAGGTGTTGGTTTTGTTGATAACTCGGGGCCGAATCGCTTCGCCGCGCGGCGCGGGCCGCTTCGTGCGACGCAGGTGTGGCCATCCAAGTGGTCAGTGGGCCGTGCGGTGGCTGCCATTCGCTGATGCTTCCGAGTGCGACCATTTCTTGATCCTCGTCCCTCGCGATGCTGATTCTGTTGTGCGGCAAGGGGGTAGCGAAAGGGCCATCCACAATGGCTCTTCTGCACAGCATGAATTCAATTTCGTATCGGGGATCTTTGCGACGGATGTCCGTATGTTGGCCCGAACTTACGGTGTCGCTCGTACCCCCCCTGTCGCCGTTATTGGACGTTAGTACAGGAAGGCGAGGATTGGTGAGTTTTAGGAAGATTCGCAATTTGACGCATTTGCGCCGCGAGACCGGTAATCTCCTTTACCCTCGGCGGTCCGAAGCGCAGGTCCGGCGCTTTAGGCTGGCGCGCCGAACGAAATCCCCGCCGCCTCAGGGAAACAGCGGCAGCTGCCACAGCCGCATGCCGGGGTCCAGCAGCCACAACCGCATCATCGTGAGCCGCATCAGCCGCTGCGCACTGAAGATCAGGAACACCGCCAGCGGCACTTCGACCAGTAGCGCGGTGGTCACCGACACCCAGACATCCTTGGGCCCCGCCGTCATCAGGTCGAACCAGGCGTCGCAAATCAGCAACACGCCGGTGGTGAACGCGGCCGGCACCAGTAGCTGGCGGCGCAGATACCCGAGTACCGCTGTCGCCAGCATGAATCCGACCAGCAGAATGTCGAAGCCCACCCACGTCACGGGCCAGTTGTGGGCAACATAGTTCTCCGGCAACGTGACCGAGAGGTACCCCAGCCAGGGAACCATCGCCATCGAACCACCCACCATCAGACTCAACCGGATGCGCCGCACCCTGACCAGCAGCGCCGGGTCGATCAATTCGCCCACGGGCTGCTCGAGCCGGGAAATGAGCTGCCGTCGCTGCTGGGGCGTGAGCGCCGCGATCTGAGCGTCGGACAGAATGCCGTCGGTCACGGGCGGCCGGCGACCACCGGAGGTCGGCGGTCCGCAGCGGTCTTGGGCACGGCCTGAGCATCGGTGGCATCAAATTCTTTGACCCAGCATGCGAATTCGAGGGTGATGCCATCGGGGTCCTGGAAGTAGAACGACCGCACGTACACCCCGGGATGCACCATCGCGGACACTTGCATCGGGCTCTCGTCATGGTTGAGCACCGGGCCGACGCGCACCCCTTTGTCCTTGAGCCGCTGGCGGTAGGCGTCGAACTTCTCGGCCGGCACGTGGAATGCGAGATGGTTCATGGTGCTGACCGCGCTGGTGATGTCGCCGATACCGGGGATCGCACCCGGCGACGAGATGCCCGGCACCCGGTCGGGGGCATCGGCGAACCAGAAGAATGCGACGCAGTCGCCGTTGCCGGCGTCGAAGAAGAAGTGCTGGCCCGCGCCCCCGGGCAGGTCGAGCGACTTGATCAACGGCATGCCGAGGACGTTGGTGTAGAAGTCCACGGTCCGAGCCATATCCGAGCAGACCAGCGCGACGTGGTTGATCCCGCCGAGTTCGAATTCCGTGTTGGTGTTATGCGGCTTGATCATCGCGCGGCTCCCCTCGGTCCCCGGCTTGAAGTCCTGGCCAAGTTGTAATTCTGAATCTAACATCGGCCTGAAGTTTCAACGAGATGTCCAATGCCAACAGGGCCGGTAAATGACTCCTAACGCCGCCGCCGGGGTGATCCGCGAGTTTGTCGGCCTGCCGTCGCCCACCGCCGGCCGCGCCGGCGCGGGCGGCCATCCTTGCCAGGGGCTGTACCACCGCGGGGTGGGACGCAAGCCCAAGGTGGCGATGATCGCCACGCACTACCAGATCGACTTCTCCGAGCACTACCTCGCCGACTACATGGCCACCCGCGGTGTCGGATTTCTAGGCTGGAACACCAGGTTTCGCGGCTTCGAAAGCAGCTTCCTGCTCGACCACGCGCTGGTCGACATCGGCGTCGGTGTGCGCTGGCTGCGCGAGGTGCAGGGAGTGGAAACCGTTGTGCTGCTCGGCAACTCAGGCGGTGGCTCGTTGATGGCCGCATATCAGTCGCAGGCCGTGGAGCCGAACGTGACCCCGCTGGACGGAATGCGTCCGGCCGCGGGCCTCAACGAGTTGCCGGCCGCCGACGCCTACGTGGCCACCGCCGCCCATCCCGGGCGACCCGACGTCTTGACGGCCTGGATGGATGGTGCCGTCGTCGACGAGAACGACCCCGTCGCCACCGACGCCGACCTCGACCTGTTCAACGAGCGAAACGGGCCGCCGTATTCACCGGAGTTCCTCACCCGCTACCGCCGGGCGCAGACCGCGCGCAACCATGCGATCACCGACTGGGCGGAGCAGGAACTCAAACGCGTTCGCGCAGCGGGGTTTTCCGACCGCCCCTTCAGCGTCATGCGCACCTGGGCCGATCCCCGCATGGTCGACGCCAGCATCGAGCCCACCGGGCGTCAACCGAACATGTGTTATGCCGGCGTTCCGGCCAAGGCGAACCGGTCGGCGCACGGCATCGCCGCGGCCTGCACCCTGCGCAACTGGCTGGGCATGTGGAGCCTGCGGGTGGCGCAGACCAGGGCCGAACCGCATCTCGCCCGGATCACCTGCCCCGCCCTGGTGATCAACGCCGAGGCCGATACCGGCGTCTTTCCGTCCGACGCCCAACGGATTTTCGTCGCGCTCGCCGGCCCCGACAAGACGCAATCGTCGATCGACACCGACCACTACTTCACCACCCCGGGCGCTCGCGGGGAGCAGGCCGACATCATCGCGAAGTGGATCGCCAAGCGGTTTCACTGAAGAGCTCGCCGCGGACACCGAGGCGCGCCGGCACGCCCGGTAACCCCTGTGGTCAACCAACCGACCGGTTGTTAGTTTGGAGGGTGCCTGGCCAAGGCGGAACCCTAAAGCATGGGAAGGCGACCAATGCCGATCGCTATCACTCCTGAGCATCAAGACCTGGCCGATTCGGTGCGGTCGTTGGTGGCGCGCATCGCGCCGTCCGAGACATTGCACGCGGCAATGGAGACACCGATCGAGAATCCCCCGCCGTACTGGCGGGCCGCGGCCGAACAAGGCCTGCAGGGTCTGCATCTGGCCGAGTCCGTGGGCGGGCAGGGTTTCGGCATCCTCGAGTTGGCCGTCGTGCTGGCCGAGTTCGGCTACGGCGCGGTGCCCGGCCCCTTCGTGCCGTCGGCGATCGCCAGCGCACTGATTTCCGCCAACGACCCGCACGCCAAGGTGCTCTCCGAGCTGGCGTCCGGCGCCGCCATCGCCGCCTACGCGATGGACTGTTGCGGGTTGACCGCCACCCGCCAGGGCCCGAATGACGACGTGCTCGTGCTCCGCGGCGAGGTCCGCGCGGTTCCGGCGGCAGCGCAGGCCTCGGTGCTGGTGCTCCCGGTCGCGATCGACAGCGGCGAGGAATGGGTGGTGCTGCGCGCGGAGGAGCTCGAGATCGAGCCCGTGAAAAGCCTTGACCCGCTACGGCCCCTCGCCCATGTTCGGGCCAACGCCGTCGAGGTTGGGGCCGACGCCGCGTTGTGCAACCTGAGCATGGCGACAGCGCACGCGCTGATGACGACGCTGCTGTCCGCCGAGGCGATCGGGGTGGCGCGCTGGGCCACCGACACGGCGTCGCAATACGCCAAGATCCGCGAGCAGTTCGGCAGGCCGATCGGCCAGTTCCAGGCCATCAAACACAAGTGCGCGGAGATGATCGCCGACACCGAGCGCGCCACCGCGGCGGTGTGGGACGCCGCCCGCGCCATCGACGAAGCGCGCGAGAACGGTTGGGACCTCACCGGTTCCGACGTCGAGTTCGCAGCCGCCGTCGCGGCGACGCTGGCGCCGGCCGCCGCGCAACGGTGCGCGCAGGATTGCATCCAGGTGCACGGTGGGATCGGCTTCACCTGGGAGCACGACACCAACGTGTATTACCGCCGGGCGCTGATGCTGGCCGCCTCGTTCGGCCGCAATTCGGAGTACCCGCAGAAGGTGGTGCACACCGCCACCAGCACCGGCCTGCGGGCGGTCGACATCGACCTCGACCCCGACACCGAGAAACTGCGCGAGGAGATCCGGGCCGAAGTCGACGCGCTCAAGGCGATGGAGCGTGCCGAGCGCAAGGTCGCCATCGCCGAAGGTGGCTGGACGCTGCCGCACCTGCCGAAACCGTGGGGCCGCGCGGCCGGTCCGGTCGAGCAGATCATCATCGCCCAGGAATTCACCGCCGGCCGGGTCAAGCGCCCGCCGATGGGCATCGCGACGTGGATCATCCCGTCGATCGTCGCCTTCGGGACCGAGGAGCAGAAACAGCGGTTCCTGCCACCGACCTTCCGCGGGGACATGATCTGGTGTCAGCTGTTCTCCGAGCCGGGCGCGGGATCGGACCTGGCCGGGCTGAGCACCAAGGCCACCCGAACGGACGGCGGCTGGCGCATCACCGGCCAGAAGATCTGGACCACGGCGGCGCAGCTCTCCCAGTGGGGCGCCCTGCTGGCGAGAACGGACACCAGCGCCCCGAAGCACAACGGCATCACCTATTTCCTGCTGGACATGAAGAGTGAGGGTGTCGAGGTGAAGCCGCTGCGCGAGCTCACCGGGAACGCGATGTTCAACACCGTCTACATCGACGACGTGTTCGTGCCCGACGAGTGCGTGCTGGGCGAGGTGAACCGTGGCTGGGAGGTCAGCCGCAATACCCTTACCGCGGAACGGGTTTCGATCGGCAGCAGCGAGGCGAACTTCCTGGCCACTCTGGGCCAGTTCGTCGAGTTCGTTCGCGACGGGCAATTCGACCCGGTGGCACAACACCGAGCGGGTCAGTTGATCGCCGAGGGCCACGCCGCCAAGGTGCTGAACTTGCGCTCCACCCTGTTGACTCTGGCCGGCGGGGATGCCATGCCGTCCGCGGCCATCTCGAAGCTGCTTTCGATGCGGACCGGCCAGGGGTACGCGGAGTTCGCGGTGTCCTCGTTCGGCACCGACGCCGCCATCGGCGACACCGGCGAGCTACCCGGCAAATGGGGCGAATACCTGTTGGCGAGCCGGGCCACGACGATCTACGGCGGTACCTCGGAGGTGCAGCTGAACATCATCGCCGAGCGGCTGCTCGGCCTCCCCCGCGATCCCTAACCGCCGCTTCCGATTTGGCCCGGGGAGAGAGGGCCATGCCGACCTGAGGGGTGGTCAGGCCGGCATGGTTCCCCCCCATCCCGTGGGCCGGTCAACCTGGAAATGGATCGGCACGTCGAGGTTGACCGGTTGCCACGGGGAGGTGGTTCACCACCACCAGTTCCACCAGTGCCCGGGGGCCCAGAATCCGCGGTTGCCCGAACCCCAACCGGGGTGGCCTCCGCCGCCCCATCCGTGGCCGCCCCATCCATGACCGCCATGACCCCCGCCTGGACGGTCGGGAATGATGCCGGGTCCGCCGGGCGTACCGTGCGGACCGGCGGTGGTGAAGCTGGTGTCGGGTCCTGGTACCGGGGCCGCCTGCGCGGCGGGGCCGGCGCCGAACAGCAGCGCTCCCGCCACCGCGGAGGCACCCGCCGCGCCCACGGCGGCGCCGCGTAACGATCGTGCAGAAATCGTCATCGCAACCCCTCCTTCCAGGACCTGATGCCGACAAAACAAAACGTTAGCTACAACTTTCCCGGCAAACAACGTTGCTACACAAAGATGGCGCTGTGAATTATGTAACAAATGGGCTTAACGGATTTGCGTGGGCCGGTTTTGGCGGAATTAATGATCTTCATAAATCAGGATATGGACAGCTACTGAATCGTGCAGCCTCCGGGTTTACCCTGTTTAGAGGCGATCTACTGACATACTGGTTTGCATACTTACGCATCAGCGGATTCCCTGAATTAGGGCGATAAACCACGCCGTCCTCTGACTTTTGAGCGAAATTCCCGGCCGTCACCGACGCGTCGGTGAGCAATCTTCGAAAATTTGCTGCGGGAAACCGCTGATGCGGCACTTCCCGCGGGCGCGGCCAGCCCGCGGCCCGGCGACGCGACTTACGCCGCCGTCGGTGGAAGAATCAGTATTGTCAGACCCAATGCTGATTTACTGATTGGCCCACTCACCCGGAGGACGACCGCCGCTGTGAACTTCAACCCCAGCCACATCGGGCCGGGCGCCGGAACGTTCCGGGGCCCCGGGCCGTCGGCCACACCGGCAGGAGACGCCGCGCCGACCGAGCGCCTCACCGGGCTCGGGCAGCAGGGCGCCCACCGGATCGTCAGCCAGCCGGCGGTCAACCAGGCGAGCCGGGGTCAGCGGACACGCCGCACCGTAGACCTCCCGGCGGCCACCCACCGCGCCCTCGACATCTGGCAGCGCGAGGCCGCCGATCGCCTGGGCGTTGCCCGGGTGACCGGACAAGAGGTGCTCACCGCGCTCATCGACCAACTTCTGGTCGACCCCAAACTCGCGGCGCAGATCACCCGCGCCATCAAAGACCGGCGCTGACCCCGACGGGGACAGCGGCTAGTCGACCTCCATCTCACGCAACTCGCGCTTGAGGATCTTGCCCGTCGGGTTACGCGGCAACTCGTCCAGGAAGACCACCTCACGCGGCACCTTGTAGCGGGCCAGGTGGTCGCGAACGTAGTGCTTGATGCTGTCCTCGTCGACGTCGGAGCCGTCCTTCTTCACGACGAAGGCGCGCAGCCGATGGCCCCATTCCTTGTCCTCGACGCCGATGGCCGTCGCCTCCACCACCTCGGGGTGCCCGCTGATCAGGTCCTCGACCTCGGCTGGGAAAACGTTCTCTCCGCCGGAGACGATCATCTCGTCGTCCCGGCCGCTGACGTACAGCAGGCCGTGCTCGTCGAAATAGCCGACGTCACCGGATGACATGAGGCCGTCGATGATCTGCTTGTGGCCGCCGCCGGTGTAGCCCTCGAAGGGGAACGCGTTACCGACGAAGATCCGGCCGACCTCGCCCTGAGGCTTCTCCTTGCCGTTGTCGTCGAGGATCTTGACCTTCACGCCCTTGACCACCGGGCCGACGGTCGCCGCGTTGCGCTCCAGGTCCTGCGGTCCGGCGATGGTGGCGAACGCGATCTCGGTCGAGCCGTACATGTTGTAGATGACCGGGCCGAGATCCTTGAGCGCGCGGCTGGCCAGCTCGGCGCCCAGCTGCGACCCGGAGATGAACACGATCTTCAGGCTGGACAGGTCGGGCTTGGAGTCCATCTTCTCGACCGCGTCGAGAATCCGCGACAGCATCACCGGCACCACCACCATGGCGGTCACCTTGTACTTCTCGATGTCTTCGAGCACGTGCGGCGGCTTGAACTTGCGGCGCAGCACCAGGGTCGAGCCCAGGAACATCGCGATGGTGCCGTGCAGAAAGCCCAGCGCGTGGAACATCGGGGCGGGCAGCGAGGTCACCTCGTTGGCCTTGAACGGGACGTGGGACAGGATGCCCCCGATGGGTGCCAGCGTCGGAGGGGTGCTGCGGTTCGCCCCCTTCGGCGTGCCGGTGGTGCCGCTGGTCAGGATTATGATCGACGAGTGCTTTGTCGCCTTCGGGGCGGGTGAGTTGTTGCTGCGCTCGATCAGGTCGGCCAGCGTCTCGTCCTTGCTGCCCGACGGCTCGTCCGCGTCGGGGTTGGTGCCCAGCGCGCGCAGGAAGCCCAGTTCCGGCTCGGCCTTGCTGACGGCCTTGGTGTACTCGTCGTCGTAAATGATCAGCTTGGCGCCCTCGCGTTCGGCCACCTCTTTGATCTGCGGGCCGGAGAACTCGCTGTTGAGCAGGATGATGCGGGCGCCGACCCGGGCGGCGCCGAAGTAGGCGATGAGGAACCAGCGGGTGTTGCGCGCCAGGATCGCCACCCCGTCACCGCCCTTGACACCCATCTCGAGCAGCCCGTTGGCCACCGCGTGGGCGGCGTCGTCCAGCTCTTTGAAGGTGAACTCGCCCTCTTCGTCGATGCACGCGGCGCGGTCGGGATGGCGTCGGGCGTTGAGCGACGGCAGCATGCCGAACTCGCCCCACTTGTAGATGTCGTTGGCCATCGCGGCATAGTTCTGCGGCGGCTCCAGCCGGAAGGCGCCCGCCTCGAAGATCTTGCGCACGTAGTGCAATTCAGCCGAGCCGCGTTCCAGATACTGCTGAACCTTGGCAACCGCCTGCCCAGGCAGGCCAATCAGATTAGGCATGGATCCACCCTATGTGACGTCCGTCGCATTCCGAGGGGTAAGTACCCACCGACTTACGATGATGAACATGGGTCCGGTTTCGCTGGATATGGATGGGCGCCAAGTCACCATCACCCACCCGGACAAAGTGGTGTTCGAAGCCCACGGCGGCATGGGGCCGCACACCAAACTTGACCTGGTCCGTTACTACCTGTCCGTGGCCGAGGGCGCGCTGCGCGGGGCGGCCGGCCGGCCGATGATCCTGAAGCGCTTCGTCAAGGGCATCTCCGAGGAGGCGGTGTTCCAGAAGCGCGCGCCGAAGAACCGGCCCGACTGGGTCGACGTCGCCGAACTGCACTACGCGCGCGGCACGTCGGCCGCCGAGGCAGTCATCCATGACGCCGCCGGACTGGCGTGGGCGATCAACCTGGGCTGTGTCGACCTCAACCCGCACCCGGTGCTGGCCGGCGACCTCGACCATCCCGACGAACTGCGGGTCGACCTGGATCCGATGCCCGGGGTCTCCTGGCGGCGGATCGTCGACGTCGCGCTGGTGGCCCGCGAGGTGCTGGAGGACTACGGCCTGACCGCGTGGCCGAAGACCTCCGGGAGCCGCGGTTTTCACATCTACGCGCGGATCGCCCCGCGCTGGGAGTTCCGGCAGGTGCGGCTGGCCGCCCAGACCGTGGCCCGCGAGGTCGAGCGGCGGGTGCCCGACGCGGCGACCAGCCGATGGTGGAAGGAAGAACGCGAGGGGGTGTTCGTCGACTTCAACCAGAACGCCAAGGACCGCACGGTCGCGTCCGCGTACTCGGTGCGGGCGACGCCGGACGCCCGGGTGTCGACGCCGCTGTTGTGGGACGAAGTCACCGAACGCCTTCCCGAGGAGTTCACCATCGACACCGTGCCCGGCCGGTTCGCCGCGATGGGTGACCCGTGGGAGGGGATGGACGACGCGGTCGGTGAGCTCGACCGGCTGCTGGTGCTGGCCGAGGAGATGGGACCCCCGGAGCGCGCGCCGAAGGGATCCGGCACGGCCGACGGCCGACGCCGGTCGGTGATGCCGCTTATCGAGATCGCCCGCACCAAGACCAAGGACGAGGCGCTGGCCGCGCTGGACACCTGGCGCGACCGCCACCCGGACGTGTCTCGCCTGCTGCAACCGGTCGACGTATTGGTCGACGGCATGCGCGGGCCGAGTTCGATCTGGTATCGCATTCGGGTCAACCTGCAGCATGTGCCGGCCGACCAGCGACCTCCGCAGGAGGAGCTGATCGCCGACTACAGCCCCTGGGAAGGTTACGGGGGCAAGCAGAAGCCGTCGAGCTGAGGGCGGGCGGCTACACCCCGGCCCCCGCCTGCGTGTGGTAGGCGTTGCCCTTGCGCAGGTAGCAGTACCAGGTGACCACCAGTAAGGCCAGGAAGAAGCCCACGTAGAACCGCAGTGCGGGCTCGATGCTGCCGAATTGCGATTTCGACCAGGCGTACGCCAGCGGCACGACGAACCCGCCGAAGGCGCCGATCGACGAGATCACGCCCAGCGCGCCAGCGGCCTGGCGACGCATGTGCGCCATGGTGTCGGGATCGCCGCCGGCGAGCTGCCCCTTGATCACGAAGATCCTCGAGATCATCCGATAGGTCGAGCCGTTGCCGATGCCGGTCGCGACGAACAAGAACATGAAGCTGGCGAAGAACAGCGGCAGATTCTTGGCGTTGACCGACCACAGCGCCGCCGCGGCGCCCGCGGCGAGCATGACGAAGCTGACCGCGGTGATCCGCGCGCCGCCGATCCGGTCGGCCAGCTTGCCGCCTAGGGGCCGGATGACCGAGCCGATCGCCGCGCCGAGGAACGCCCAGGTCAACGCGATGTCGCCGCGGCCGAACACCGTCTTGAGCAGGGTCGGAAAGGCCGCCGAGTAGCCGATGAATGATCCGAATGTGCCGATGTAGAGCAGCGACATGACCCAGGTGTCGGGATGCCGCAGCGACTGCCAGACCGGCCGCACGTCGGCCTTCGCCTCGGACAGGTTGTTCATGAAGACGAATGCGCACACCGCGGCCACCACGGCCAGCGGCACGTAGAACAGACCGGCGCGCGCCAGCGCCACCCCGCCGCCGGCGACGACGATAGGCGGGATGATCTTCTGCACCACCGCGACGCCGACGTTGCCGCCGGCCGCGTTGAGGCCCAGCGCCCAGCCCTTGTCCTTCTCCGGGTAGAAGAACGAGATGTTGGCCATCGACGAGGCGAAGTTGCCGCCACCGAAGCCGGCGGTCGCGGCGATCGCCACCAGGACGGTGAACGAGAGGCCGGGATGGCTGACCGCCCAGGCCAGCAGCACGCACGGGATCAGCAACAATGCCGCCGAGATGGTCGTCCAGTTGCGGCCGCCGAACAGGGGGACCGCGAAGGTGTAGGGCAGGCGTAGGAAGGCGCCGACGCCGCTCGGGACGGCGACCAGGCACAGCGCCTGGCTGGCGGTCAGCGCCCAGCCGGACGCGGACGGATGCCCGTGGGGGCCGGCGGTCATCTGGACCACCACGATGCTCCACAACATCCAGACGCTGAAGCCGACGTGCTCGGCGAAGATCGAGAAGATCAGGTTGCGGCGGGCGATCGGTTTGCCGGTGGTCTCCCAGAATGCGGGGTCTTCGGGCCGCCAGTCGTCGATCCAGTGCCCGCCCCGGTGCGGCGGGCGCTCAGGCGCGGGCGCAAGGACCGGAGCGATCGGCTCTTCAGAAGTCGTCGTAGTCACGCCCCGACGTTAGGAAAGGACTGTTACCGGGCCGCGTGGCCACAGTTACGCCGGAGATACGTGGATCTCGCAGTGGCCTTCGAGCCTCTGTCAGAACTTTTCGCACCCAGAATGCGGGAGAATCGCCACATGCCGGCGACTGACCAGCCCCTGGGGCTGCGGGAACGCAAGAAGATCAAGACCCGCCATGCCCTGCGCCGCGAGGCGTTCCGGCTGTTCGACGCCAACGGCTACGGCGCCACCACCGTCGAACAGATCGCCGACGCCGCCGATGTGTCACCCAGCACCTTCTTCCGCTATTTCCCGTCCAAGGAGTCGCTGCTGCTGGCCGACGACCTCGATCCGCTGATAATGGCCGCGTTCGACGCCCAGCCGCCCGAGCTGTCGCCGAGCCAAGCCATCCGCCGCGCCTACGCCACGACGATGGCCGGCCTGTCACCCGAGCAGTTGGAGTTCGAGAACACCCGGCAGCGGCTGATCTTCTCGATACCCGAGCTCAAGGCCGCCCTCTACGACGAGTACTACCGCACCGTGAACGTCATGGCGGAGGCCATCGGTCGCCGGATCGGCCGTGGCGCAACCGATTTCGAAGTCCGCGTGTACGTCGGCGCGATGGTCGGGGCCATGATGGCGGCGTTCGACAGCGCGCCGCAAACGGCCGACACCGTCTATCGGGCGCTGGACTTCCTGGACGCCGGCATGCCGCTGGACTGAGCGCGCAACCGCGCGGCGATGCCCTGGCGGGCAGGGAACGCGATAATCTCACGCGATGCGCCAGGGTTGGAATCGACGGGGATTCTTGCAGCTCGCGGGGGCTGCGACGGTCGCCGCGGTCGCCGGTGCTCCGGCGGCATGCTCGTCGGGCAAACCGTCGTCGGGTGCCCCCGGCGGCAAATCGGTGACCATCAATCACCTGTTCGGTGAGACCGTCATCAAGGAGCCGCCCAAGCGCGTGGTCAGTGCCGGCTACACCGAGCAGGACGACCTGCTCGCGGTCGGCGTGGTGCCGATCGCGGTGACCTACTGGTTCGGTGATCAGCCGTTCGCGGTGTGGCCGTGGGCCCAGCCCAGGCTCGGCGGGGCACAGCCGGTGGTGCTGAACCTCGACAACGGGATCCCGGTCGACCAGATCGCGGGCCTCAAACCGGATTTGATCGTGGCCACCAACGCGGGCGTGGACGCCGACACCTATCAGAAGCTTTCCGCGATCGCCCCGACCGTGCCGCAGTCGGACGGCGACGCCTTCTTCGAACCGTGGAAGGAGCAGGCCACCGCCATCGGACAGGCGGTGTTCCAGGCCGACCAGATGAAATCGCTGGTCGACGCCGTCGACCAGAAATTCACCGCCGTCGGCAAGGAACACCCGGCCTGGACGGGCAAGAAGGCGTTGCTGATGCAGGGCACGCTCTGGCAGGGGACCATCGTCGCGACCATGGCCGGCTGGCGCACCGACTTCCTGAACCAGATGGGGTTGGTGATCGCCGACAGCATCAAGCCTTTCGGCACCGATCACCGCGCCGTCATCCCCCGCGATCACATCAGGGCGGTGCTCGATTCCGCCGATGTAATCATCTGGACAACCGAGAACCCCGACGACCAAAAGGCATTGCTCGCCGACCCCGACGTAGCGGCCTCCCAGGCCACCGCGCAGAACCGGCACATCTTCACCACCAAGGAGCAGGCCGGCGCGATCGCCTTTTCCTCGCCACTGAGCTACCCCTTGGTCGCCGATCAGCTCCCCCCGCAAATCGGCAAAATCCTCGGTTAGATCCCGGCCGCGCCAGCGGCGTTTGAGCGTTTGCTAAGGCAGCTCTGGCAGTGTTCGAAAATCCGTGGCTCGCCCCTCGCCCGCTCGGCGATGGGGAGGTTACCGTCGAGTAATGAGCGTGACGGACCTTATTGACAACGTGTCCAAGGACCTGCCGACGGAACTGGTCGGCAACACGGTTCTGGACTTCGGCGACAACGCGCTTCTGCTGCAATGCGGCAGCACCGCCGAGGTATTGGCGTGGGCGGCGCAGCTGCGCGCCGCGGCGCTGCCCGGTGTGGTCGACATCGTGCCGGCCGCCCGCACGGTTCTGGTGAAGCTGGACGGCCCCCGCAGCCAAGGGGTGATCCGTCAGCGACTGCGCAAGATGCGGGTCGCCGCCGAGGAGCTCGCCGCGCCCGAACGCCGTGCCGACGTGGTCATCGACGTCGTATACGACGGCCCGGACCTGGCGGAGGTCGCCGGCCATACCGGGCTGAGCATCGCGCAGGTGATCGACGCGCACACCGGTTCGCTGTGGCGGGTCGGATTCAGCGGGTTCGCCCCGGGTTTCGCGTACCTGGTCGACGGCGACGCGCGCCTTCGGGTGCCGCGCCGCACCGAGCCACGCACCTCGGTGCCCGCCGGCTCGGTCGGCCTGGCCGGTGAGTTCAGCGCGATATACCCGCGCCAGTCGCCCGGTGGCTGGCAGCTGATCGGCCGCACCGACGCGGTCCTGTGGGACCTCGAACGGCCCGAGCCGGCGCTGCTGACACAGGGCATGTGGGTTCAGTTCCGGGCCGTCTGAGGTAAGGAGATCGCCGTGAGCACCCTGGAGATCCTTCGCACCGGACCGCTCGCCGTCGTCCAGGACCTGGGCCGGCCGGGACTCGCCCACCTCGGCGTGAGCCGGTCGGGGGCCGCCGACCGCCGCGCACACCAGTTGGCCAACCGCCTGGTGGCCAACCCCGATGACCGCGCCACGGTCGAAGTGACGCTCGGCGGTTTCGCCGCCAGGGTCCGGGGCGGCGACATCGACATCGCCGTGACAGGGGCAGACGCCAACCCGACCGTCAACGGGATTAAGTTCGGCACCAACAGCATCCAGCACGTCCGCGACGGCCAAACGATCGCCCTGGGCACGCCGAGCGCCGGGCTGCGCACGTACCTGGCGGTGCGGGGCGGCATCGCCGTGGAGCCCGTGCTCGGCTCGCGCAGCTACGACGTGATGTCGGCCATCGGCCCGTCGCCGCTGCGAGCGGGAGATCAGCTCCCGGTCGGTGAGCACACCCTGGACTACCCCGAACTCGATCAGGCGCCGGTGGCGGCGATCACCGGCAACATGGTCGAGCTGGCGGTGGTGCCCGGGCCGCGCGACGATTGGTTCGTCGACCCCGATGCCCTGGTGCACAACGATTGGGTGGCATCCGATCGCAGCGATCGGGTGGGAATGCGATTGGTCGGCCGCCCCCTGCAGCACTGCTACCCGGACCGCCAGCTGCCCAGCGAGGGGACCACCCGCGGCGCGATTCAGGTGCCGCCCAACGGTTTACCGGTGATCCTCGGGCCCGACCACCCGGTCACCGGCGGCTACCCGGTGGTGGGCGTGGTGGTCGACGAGGACATCGACAAAATCGCCCAGGTGCGCCCCGGACAGTCGGTGCGCCTGCACTGGTCGCGCCCGAGGGTGCTGGCGGGCGTCCAATCGCAGTCCGGCGTCGCGGTCTTGCCGTTTTCCTAGCCGGAATGTATTCCAGCTCACATAAAGTCGCCCGGCCGAGCCGAATCACTTGAAATGGGTGGCCATTTCGGTATTCGCCACCTACAGGGTTTTACCAGATAACTGGTAATCAACTTACAGGCGATTCGGGCCGTATTGAGTTGACCCGACTCCGTCTCGAATGTGAGCATCGAAATGCACGGCGGGGCATCCCTCTTCATTCGGGGCGCCCACTTCTCTTCCCGTTGTGCGGCTGAATGGGTCCTGACGAGAGGGAGTCTTATGCACGCCTCCGTGCGGAGTGGCGTACTCCCGCCATCCCAAGGCGCACAATCGGATTCACCGACAGCCGACCGGAAATGAGCACCGCCCCGTGCCGTTCCCCGAAAACATCGCAGTCGACGAAAGGTGACAATCGGATGGCCCGCAATCACCACATCGCGGACTGGAATCCAGAAGACACGGCGGCCTGGGAGGCCGGCAACAAGAAGATCGCGCGCCGCAATCTGTTATGCACCATCGCAGGCGACCACGTCGCCTTCTCGATCTGGACGCTGTGGCCCGTCATGGCACTGTTCATGCCTTCGCACATCTACGGCTTCTCCGCCGGCGACAAGCTGCTGCTGGGCGCCGTCGCCACCCTGGTCGGCGGGCTGGCCCGCATTCCCTACACCCTGGGCATCGCGACGTTCGGTGGTCGCAACTGGACCGCCTTCTCGGCCTTCGTGCTGCTGATCCCGACGGCCGGCACCATCGTGTTGCTCGCCAACCCCGGACTGCCGCTGTGGCCGTTCGTGGTATGCGCCGCGCTGACCGGGCTGGGTGGCGGCAACTACGCGGCTTCGCTGGCCAACGTGAACGCCTTTTACCCGCAGCGGCTCAAAGGCTCGGCGCTGGCCGTCAATGCCGGTGTCGGCAACCTCGGGGTGGCGGTGATCCAGCTGGTCGGGCTGTTGGTGCTCGCCACGGCCGGGCACGAGGCACCGTATTGGGTGTGCGCGGTGTACCTGGTGATGCTGGCGATCGTGGGCATTGGGGCCGTGCTGTTCATGGACAACGTCGGCCACGGCACGCAGCTGAACACGATGCGGTCGATCCTGGTCGAGCGCGACACCTACGTGATCTCCCTCCTCTACATCTGCACGTTCGGCTCCTGGATCGGCTTCTCCTTCGCCTTCGGTCAGGTGATGCAGGTCAACTTCCTGGCCAACGGCGAAAGCGCCAAGCACGCGGCGCTGCACGCCGCGCAGGTGGCCTTCATCGGACCGCTGCTGGGCTCGCTGGCGCGCATCTACGGTGGCCGGCTGGCCGACCGCAGGGGTGGCAGCCGGGTGACGCTCGGCGTGCTCGTCGGGATGACCCTGGGCGCCGGATTGCTGGTTTTCATGAGCACTTTCGATGATCGCAATTCCGGGGCGCACTCGACCAGCATGATCGGCTACGTCGTCGGCTTCATGGTGTTGTTCATTCTGTCCGGGATGGGCAACGGTTCGGTGTTCAAGCTCATCCCCTCGGTATATGAGGCGCGTAGCCGCGCCCTGGAGACGGGCGAGGACGAGCGGCGCCACTGGGCGCGCGCCAAGTCCGGATCGCTGATCGGCGTCTGCTCCGCGGTGGGCGCCCTCGGCGGCGTGGGCATCAACCTCGCGCTGCGCCAGTCCTACCTGGCTACCGGCACGGAGACGTCGGCATACCTGGCGTTCCTCGCCTCCTACGTCGTGGCAGCGATCATCACGTGGATGGTGTACGTGCGGCGGCCGGTGCTGCCCGCCGAGGCGGCGAACGGTGAGACGGCAGGCGCGCTGGCCCGCGTGTGAGGGTGGCCTCACTGTGGGCAATGCGTAAGCAATTGCCAGGTAACGCAACCGAAATCTGACAGGCATACACAGGTGATATGGCCCGGCCCGACTCCCCGCCGCTGACGGGTTACCGCATCGCGGTGACCTCCGCCCGGCGCTCCGAGGAGCTGTGCGCGCTGCTCAGCCGACAAGGCGCCGAGGTGTGCAGCGCACCCGCGATCAACATGATCGCGCTGCCCGACGATGACGAACTGCACCGTAACACCGAGGCGTTGATCGCCGAGCCACCCGACATCCTGGTCGCGCACACCGGCATCGGGTTCCGCGGCTGGCTGGCCGCGGCCGAGGGATGGGGGCTGGTCAGCCCGCTCATCACCGCCCTATCGTCGGCGCGGATCGTCTCGCGCGGACCCAAGGCGACCGGCGCGCTGCGCGCCGCCGGTCTGCACGAGGAGTGGTCGCCGGACTCCGAGTCCTCGCAGGAGGTGCTGGAATACCTGCTCAACTCGGGTGTGGCCGGACTGCGGGTGGCGGTCCAGCTGCATGGCGCCGCCGACGCGTGGGATCCCTTCCCGGAATTCCTCGGCGGGTTGCGCATGGGGGGCGCCGAGGTGGTGCCCGTCCGGGTGTACCGGTGGAAGCCAACGCCGTTGGGCGGCACGTTCGATCAGCTGGTGACCGGGATCGCGGGACGGCAGTTCGATGCGGTCACCTTTACGTCGGCGCCCGCGGCCGCGGCGGTGCTGGAGCGCAGCCGCGAGCTGGACGTCGAAGACCAGGTGCTGGGCGCCCTGCGCAGCGACGTGCACGCGATGTGCGTCGGCCCGGTGACCTCCAAGCCGTTGATCCGCAAAGGCGTGCCGACGTCTTCCCCGGAACGAATGCGGTTGGGCGCCTTGGCCCGTCACGTCGCCGAGGAGCTACCGCTGCTGGGTTCGTGCGCGGTGACCGCCGCCGGCCACACGGTCGATATCCGCGGCACTTGCGTGCTGGTGGACGGCTCGATCAAGGTGCTGTCGCCGTCCGGCATGGGGATACTGCGCGCGCTGGCGAAACGCCCCGGCGACGTCGTCGCCCGCGGGGACCTGCTACGCGCACTGCCCGGCAACAGCAATGACCCGCACGCCGTCGACACGGCCGTGCTGCGGCTGCGAACAGCTTTGGGCGACAAGAACATCATCGCGACGGTGGTCAAGCGTGGGTACCGGCTCGCGACCGAGCAGCGGGCGAGTTCCCCATGGCGCTGATCATGGTCGCGCACGGCACTCGCCGGCCGGAGGGTGTGGCGATGGTCGAAGAGCTTGCCGCGCAAGCCAGTTCGTTGACGGGCCGGCCGGTGGAGGTCGCGTTCGTCGACGTGCTGGGCCCCACCCCCAGCGAGGTGCTGTCGCGGGTGAGGGCCACCGGCAGGCCGGCCATCGTGCTGCCGGCGTTCTTGTCGCGCGGCTATCACGTCCGCGCCGACCTGCCGGCCCACGTCGAGCTGAGCGGCCACCCGAACGCGATCGTCACGCCGGCGCTGGGCCCGAGTGGCCAGGTCGCCCGGATCGTCGGCGATCAGTTGGTGAAATGCGGTTGGCGCCCTGGCGATTCCGTGATTCTCGCGACGGCGGGAACATCGGATGCCAGGGCCCGCGCCGACCTGCACACCACCGCGACGCTGGTGTCGGCGCTGACCGGGTCGCGCGTCAGCCTGGGCTTCGCGGCCACCGGGGATCCGCAATTGCCGGAAGCGGTCGACGAGGCCAGGCGCCTTGCACCCAACGCGCGGGTCGTCGTCGCCTCCTACCTGCTGGCCGACGGCCTGTTCCAGGAACGGCTGCACGCCTGCGGCGCCGACCTGGTCAGTCGGCCGCTGGGCACCCATCCCGGCCTGGCCCGCTTGATCGCCAATCGATTCCGCCGGGCCATGCCGCCGGTCCTCGCCCCCACCACCCGGCACGCTTCGCGGCGACCGACCGCGCAGCGGCTGGTCCACGACCGGATCATGCGGCCGAGTTCGGTGGCTTGACAGCCCTGGCCGGTTAGGCGCGCCGACCGCTCGACGCTTGCTCTTTGCTCCGATACGGGCGATCCTGACAGCATGCCCCGTCACGAAGAACCGTCGCGCGGGCTTCTGGATCCGGTCGCCAAGATGCTGCGGTTGCCGTTCGGCACACCGGAATTCATCGACCGGATCGTCACCGGCGGGGTGAACCAGGTCGGCCGTCAGACGCTACGCATGTTGATCACCACGTGGGACGCCGCCGGCGGTGGCCCCTTCGCCGCCAGCGCGATAGCTTCCACCGGGATGGCCAAGACCGCCGAAACCGTGCAAAGCATGTTCATCGGACCGGTTTTCGGCCCGCTGCTGAAGGTCCTGGGGGCCGACAAGGCAGCCACCCGGGCCTCGCTGTGCGCCTCACAACTGGTCGGCCTGGGCATCATGCGCTACGGCATTCGCTCCGAGCCGCTGCATTCGATGTCGGTCGACGCGATCGTCGACGCCATCGGCCCGACGATGCAGCGTTACCTCGTCGGTGATATCACCCGCTAGGCGGCGATCCGACCGACCTGGACGAAGCCGTCGGCGGTGACGCGCGCCGGGTACACCGGCACCGAGAAGTTCGGATCGTCCAGGCACTCACCGTCTTCCAGCGAGAAGGCCTGCTTGAGGATTGGCGACTGAACCGTGACCCGGCCCCCGCGGTCGCCCACGATCCCGCGCGAGAGCACGGCCGCGCCGGAGAACGGGTCGACGTTACCCACCGCGTACACCGAGCCGTCGTCCAACCGGAACAACGCCGCCTGGGAACCGTCGTCGAGCAGCACGCCGACTCCCCGACCCGGGATGAGCCGGTCGTACTCGCAGGCCGTCGTCCACACCTGAATGTCGTTGAGAAGTGTCATGATTCCTCTCCAGCTCCCGTACGGATCTTCGGCATGCCAATGGACACCGGGATTTTGCGCCCGGCGTGCTCGGTGAACTCCACCGTCGAGTCGACGGCGTCCGGGGCGTTGACGAACGAGACGAACCGCGACATCTTGTCCGGGTCGTCGAGCACGCCCTTCCATTCACACTTGTAGTTCTGCACGTGCCGCTCCATTGCGGCCTCGAATTCGTCGGCCAGGCCCAGCGAGTCCTCGCAGACGACCTCGCGCACGTGATCGAGGCCGCCCTCGAGCGAATCCACCCAGGGGGCGGTGCGCTGCAGCCGGTCGGCGGTCCGGATGTAGTACATGACGAACCGGTCGACGTAACGGACCAGCGTCTCGGTGTCCAGGTCGCTGGCCAACAGCTGGGCGTGCTTGGGCGTCATGCCGCCGTTGCCGCCGACGTAGAGGTTCCAGCCCTTTTCGGTGGCGATGACCCCGACGTCCTTGGAGCGCGCTTCGGCGCACTCCCGCGCGCAACCCGAAACACCCATCTTGATCTTGTGTGGCGCCCGCAGGCCCCGGTAGCGCAGCTCCAGGTCGATCGCCAGCTGCACCGAATCCTGCTGGCCGTAACGGCACCAGTCGGTGCCGACGCAGCTCTTCACGGTGCGCAGTGCCTTGCCGTAGGCGTGGCCGGATTCCATGCCGCCGTCGACCAGCCGTCGCCAGATCTCCGGCAGCTGGTCCACCCGGGCGCCGAACATGTCGATCCGCTGGCCGCCGGTGATCTTGGTGTAGAGGCCGAAGTCCTGCGCGATCTGCCCGATCAGGATCAGGTGCTCGGGCTTGATGTCGCCGCCCGGCACCCGCGGCACCACCGAGTAGCTGCCGTTCTTCTGGATGTTGGCCAGGAAGTGGTCGTTGGAATCCTGCAGCGAGGCTTGTTCGCCTTCGAGGATGTGGTCCGAGCCGGTGGAGGCCAGGATGGACGCAACCACGGGTTTGCAGATGTCGCAACCCTTTCCGCGGCCGAAGCGCTCCAGCAGGCCCGAGAAGGTCCGGATCTCGGTGGCCGAGATGATCTCGAAGAGCTCCGCCCGCGACTGGCTAAAGTGCTCGCACAGCGCCTTGGACTGTTCGACGCCCTCGGCTTCCAGCAGCTGCTTGAGCAGGGGCACGCACGAGCCGCACGACGTGCCGGCCGCGGTGCACGACTTGAGCGAGGGCACGTCGGCGCAGCCGTCGGCGATGGCGCACTTCAAATCGCCCTTGGTGACGTTGTTGCACGAGCAGATCTGCGCGGAATCCGGCAGCGCGCCGACTCCCAACGCCGGAGCCTCGCCGGAAGCCGGGGCGATCAGCGCGAGCGGATCACCGGGCAGCTCGCTGCCGACCATGGGCCGCAGCACCCCGTACGACGAGGCATCGCCCACCAGGACTCCGCCGAGCAGGGTCTTCGCGTCGTCGGACAGCACCAGCTTGGCGTAGGTCTTCTTGACCGCGTCGTTGATGGCGACTTCGAGGCAGTTCTCGGTCACGCCCATCGCATCACCGAAGCTGGCCACGTCGACACCGAGCAGCTTGAGCTTGGTCGACAGGTCCGCTTCGCCGAACTCCGCGGCCCCGTTCAGCAGGCGGTCGGCCACCACCTCTGCGGAGGTGTAGCCCGGTCCCACCAGGCCGTAGCACCGGCCACCGATCGCGGCGACCTCGCCGACCGCGTAGATGTCCGGATCGCTCGTGCGGCATGCCAAGTCGGTGAGCACGCCGCCGCGTTCGGCGAGCTCCAGACCCGCGGCCCTGGCCAGCTCGTCGCGCGGCCGGATGCCGGCCGCGAAAATGACCAGCCCGGCGTCGATGACCTCGCCATCGGTCAGGCGCACCCGCACCGACGACACACCGTCGCCATGATCGATCGCTTCGATCGACTCGGTACCCGTGCCCACGTGCACCGCGATGCCCAGGTCGCCGACCATCTTGGCCAGCAGGGCGCCGCCACCCTCGTCGATCTGCTGGGCCATCAGGCGCGGCATCATCTCGACGACGTGCGTCTGTAACCCAAACTGGCGCAGCGCGTTAGCGGCTTCCAGACCCAACAGGCCGCCGCCGATCACCACGCCCGCCGGGGTGCGACCGGCTTCCACCGTGCACTGGGCGTCTGCCCGGATGGCGTCGAGGTCATCGAGCGTGCGATACACGTGGCACGCCGCCAGGTCGTGGCCGGGCACCGGCGGAACGAATGCGTAGGACCCGGTGGCCAGCACCAGCGTGTCGTAGCCGTGCCGTTGCCCGTCGGCCGTGAGCACCGACTTCGCTTCCCGGTCGATCTCGGTGACGCGAGCGTTCAGCACCAATCGAACCCGTTCGTCACCCGCGTAGTCGTTGCCCGGCAGCGCCAGCAGCTTGCGATCCCAGCTCTCGGTGTACGAGGTGAGGCCGACGCGGTCGTAAGCCGCGTCCGCCTCCTCGGCCAAAACCGTGATGCGCCACAGCCCCTCGGCATCACGCGCCCGGAGCGCCTCGACGAGCCGGTGCCCCACCATGCCGTGCCCGACTACGACGATGTGACCGCCCGCACACTGAGCGCGCGAAATCCCGTCTGCAGCCATGGCTTTGAGGTTAGCGGCCGGAAATTACCGCGATTTCGCCCAATGTGACGGTCCTATGACGAGGATCTCACAACTCACAGGGAGCCCTGTGAATATTCGTTCGCCCAGGGCGAACGCCTAGGTGGAACTTAAGCGTGGTCGACTCATGTTTCTCCTTGTAGCCGGCCGGAGAGGCGCCGGACACAGCAAACCCACAACAAAGCTCAAGGAAGTACAAGGAGATCCCCATGAGTAACCTCGCACTGTGGTCGCGACCGGCCTGGGACACCGACCGGTGGTTGCGTGACTTCTTCGGCCCCGCCGCCGCGTCAGACTGGTACAAGCCGGTGACCAGCGGTTTCAACCCCGCCGCCGAGATCGCCAAGGACGGCGAGGACGCGATCGTACGCATCGAGCTCCCCGGCGTTGACGTCGAGAAGGACGTCAACGTAGAGGTCGACCGCGGCCGACTCGTGATCCACGGCGAACGCCGCGACGAGCACGCCGAAGAGAAAGAGGGGCGCACCCTGCGCGAGGTCCGCTATGGATCCTTCCGCCGGTCGTTCCAGCTGCCGGCCCACGTCACCGGCGACGCCATCACGGCCTCGTACGACGCCGGCGTGCTGACCGTGCGGGTCACCGGCGCCTATGCAGGCAGCCAGGCGCGGCGCATCGAGATCACCAAGTAAGAGGTGAACCACGATCCGGCGGGGTCATTCGATCCCGCCGGATCCCTCTGTCGTGCAACTGTTTTCGTCCCGGATCAGCGCCAGCGCGCCAGCAGTTCCCTGGCCCGGGTCGCCAGCGCGGCCTGAAAGAAGGGGCCGAAGCTGATGCGTGCGACACCCAGCGGCCCGAAGGACGCCGGGTCGTCCTGATCGGGCAGCGCGATCGCGTTGACCGGCAACGGCAGCTCTGCGGCCAAGCGGCGCAACGTCTCCGGGTCGTGCCGACCCACCGGGTAGAGCACATCGGCGCCCGCGTCCGCGGCTTCGGTCAGTCGCGCCACCGCCCGCTCGACGCGGTCCGCATCGTCCCCGTCCTTGCGCAGGAAGAGATCGGTGCGGGCGTTGATCACGACGTGCACCCCGGCCGCATCGGCGGCCGCCCGCAGCGCGCCCACCAACTCGGCGTGCTCACCGGCGGACCTCAGCCGCTTGCCCTCGGAGTGCACGGTGTCTTCGATGTTCAGCCCGACGGCCCCGACGCTCAGCAGGCCCTCGATCAGGCGCTCGGCCCCCAACCCGTAACCGGATTCGACGTCCACCGAGACCGGGACGTCGACCGCGGCCGTGATCTGGGCGATCCGGGCCAGCACATCGTCGAACGACATGCCCTCCCCGTCGGGTTTGCCGACCGAATCCGCCAGCGGATGACTGCCCACGGTGAGCGCGGCGAACCCGGCGTCGGTGGCGTGGCTGGCCGACCAGGCGTCCCACACGGTGGGCAGCACCACCGGGTCACCCGGTCGGTGCAGGTCGAGCAGCGCGGCGGCACGGTCGGCGGCGGTCTGACCTGGCATGGGCGTCTTTGCTCCGGGTTGGGGAAGGAAGTGAGTCGCCTGACGTCAGGCTGTGCCGTCGATAGTATCGGGGGCGTACTGTGATCCGTGACACCGCCCGCGCAAGGAGATCCGTTGAGCACCACTACTGAACTCGCCGAACTGCACGACCTCATCGGCGGCCTGCGGCGGTGCGTGGGCTCCCTGAAGAGTCGCTACGGTGACAGCCCCGCGATGCGGCGCATCGTCATCGACGCCGACCGGATCCTGTCCGACGTCGAACTGCTTGACACCGACGTGTCCGAGTTGGACCTGGCGCGCGCCACCGTGCAGCAGTCAAGCGAGAAGATCGTCATTCCCGACACCCAGTACGACAGCGAATTCTGGCGCGATGTCGACGACGAGGGTGTCGGGGGTCACAGCAGGTCCTGACAACCCAAGCCCCCCGGAAATGAGGGGGTGCTCTCTGTGTACCCTTCGACCAACAGCCCGTTCGAAGAGGAACACTAGATGAGCGCACCCACGGCGAACCGTCCTGCGTCAGGTGTCTTTTCACCCACGCGCGCCCGCATCCCGCAACGGACCCTACGTACCGACCGGTGGTGGATGTCGCCGCTGCGGATCGACTTGGGCTTCGCCGCGTTCGTCATCTACGCGACCCTGCGGGCCTTCCAACGCGATTACTTCTTCGTCCCGAAGTATCACTACCTGACGCCGTTCTACTCCCCGTGCGTGAGCAAGGCCTGCGGGGCGGCCGGCGACTTCTGGCCGCAGATCCTGCCGGACGTCTGGTGGCTGCCGTACGCGGCGCTGACGCTGCCGTTCCTGCTGCTGTTCCGGTTGACCTGTTATTACTACCGCGGCGCCTACTACCGCACGGTGTGGCAGTCGCCCAGCGCCTGCGCGGTGGCCGAGCCCCGCGTCCACTACACCGGCGAGACCAGGTTCCCGCTCATCATCCAGAACAGCCACCGGTACTTCTTCTACATTGCCGGCATCATCTCGGTGATCAACACCTACGACGCGATCATCGCGTTCCACTCCGACTCCGGCCCGGGCGGCTTCGGTTTCGGGCTGGGCAACCTGATCATGGTCGGCAACGTCGTCATGTTGTGGATCTACACGCTGTCCTGCCACTCCTGCCGGCACGTGACCGGCGGGCGGCTCAAGCACTTCTCCAAGCACCCTGTGCGGTACTGGATCTGGACCCAGGTCAGCAACATCAACACCCGCCACAAGATGTACGCCTGGATCACCCTGGGCACCCTGATGCTCACCGACTTCTACATCGCGCTGGTGGCCGGCGGTGCCATCCCTGACCTGAGATTTGTTGGCTGAGAAGCCTTTTCAAGAAGAATCTGAAATAGCGAGGGTTTTCATGGTTGAGGTCGAACGGCATGCCTACGACGTAGTCGTCATCGGCGCCGGCGGCGCGGGACTGCGAGCGGTCATCGAGGCGCGGGAACGCGGCCTCAAGGTCGCGGTGGTGTGTAAGTCCCTGTTCGGCAAGGCCCACACGGTCATGGCCGAGGGTGGCTGCGCGGCGTCGATGGGCAACACCAACCCGAAAGACAACTGGAAGACCCACTTCGGCGACACGATGCGGGGTGGGAAGTTCCTCAACAACTGGCGGATGGCCGAGCTGCATGCCAAGGAGGCGCCGGACCGCGTCTGGGAGCTGGAAACCTATGGCGCGCTGTTCGATCGCCTCAAAGACGGCAAGATCAGCCAGCGCAACTTCGGCGGGCACACCTACCCGCGACTGGCGCACGTCGGCGACCGCACCGGCCTGGAACTGATCCGCACGATGCAGCAGAAGATCGTTTCGCTGCAGCAGGAGGATTACGCCGAACTCGGCGACTACGAGGCGCGCATCAAGGTGTTCGCCGAGTGCACCATCACCGAGCTACTGAAGGACGGCGACGCGATCGCCGGGGCGTTCGGCTACTGGCGCGAGACGGGTCAGTTCGTCCTGTTCGAGGCGCCCGCGGTGGTGCTCGCCACCGGCGGCATCGGCAAGTCGTTCAAGGTCACCTCGAACTCCTGGGAGTACACCGGCGACGGGCACGCGCTGGCCCTGCGGGCGGGCGCGTCGCTGATCAACATGGAGTTCGTCCAGTTCCACCCGACCGGCATGGTGTGGCCGCCCAGCGTGAAGGGGATTCTCGTCACCGAGGGTGTCCGCGGGGACGGCGGTGTGCTGAAGGACTCCGAGGGCAAGCGGTTCATGTTCGACTACATCCCGCCGGTGTTCAAAGGCCAGTACGCCGAAACCGAACAAGAGGCCGACCAGTGGCTCAAGGACAACGACTCGGCCCGCCGCACCCCCGACCTGTTGCCCCGCGATGAGGTCGCGCGCGCGATCAACTCCGAGGTCAAGGCCGGCCGGGGCAGCCCGCACGGCGGCGTGTTCCTCGACATCGCGTCCCGGTTGACGCCCGAGGAGATCAAGCGGCGGCTACCGTCGATGTACCACCAGTTCAAGGAGCTGGCCGGCGTCGACATCACCAAGGAGCCAATGGAAGTCGGGCCCACCTGTCACTACGTGATGGGCGGCGTCGAGGTGGACGCCGACACCGGAGCGGCCACGGTCCCCGGCCTGTTCGCCGCGGGCGAGTGCTCCGGCGGCATGCACGGTTCCAACCGGCTCGGCGGTAACTCGCTGTCGGACCTGCTGGTCTTCGGCCGGCGGGCCGGCCTGGGCGCGGCCGACTACGTGCGGGCGCTGAGCAGCCGCCCGACGATCTCGGCGGAGGCCGTCGAGACCGCGTCGAAGCGGGCGCTGTCCCCCTTCGAGGGACCGACCAACGGCGCCCCGGCGGAGAACCCCTACACGCTGCAGCTGGAGCTGCAGCAGTCGATGAACGACCTGGTGGGCATCATCCGCAAGGCGGACGAGGTCTCCGAGGCCCTCGCGCGGCTCGACAAGCTTCGCGAGCGATTCAAGAACATGCACGTGGAGGGCGGTCGCCAGTACAACCCGGGCTGGAACCTGGCCATCGACCTGCGCAACATGCTGCTGGTCAGCGAGTGCGTCGCCAAGGCCGCGCTCGAGCGCACCGAAAGCCGCGGCGGCCACACCCGCGACGACCACCCGGCAATGGACTCGGGGTGGCGCAAGGTACTGCTGGTCTGCGAGGCCGCCGGCGGCGACGAGGTGATCCCCGACATCAGCGTCACCCGCAAGGAGCAGGTGCCGATGCGGTCCGATCTGCTGGAGCTCTTCGAGATCTCCGAGCTGGAGAAGTACTACACCGACGACGAGCTGGCCGAGCATCCAGGACGGAGAGGCTAATGACCTACAACGCGACCTTGCGTGTGTGGCGCGGTGACGATGCCAGCGGCGCGCTGCAGGACTTCACGGTGGAGGTCAACGAGGGCGAGGTGGTGCTCGACATCATCCATCGCCTGCAGCAGACCCAGACGCCCGACCTCGCCGTGCGGTGGAACTGCAAGGCGGGCAAGTGTGGCTCCTGCTCGGCCGAGATCAACGGAGTCCCGCGGCTGCTGTGCATGACCCGGATGTCGACCTTCGCCGAGGACGAGGTGGTGACCGTGACGCCGCTGCGGACGTTCCCGGTGATCCGGGACCTGGTCACCGACGTTTCCTTCAACTACGAGAAGGCGCGCGAGATCCCCGCCTTCGCGCCGCCGAAGGATCTGCAGCCGGGCGAGTACCGGATGGCGCAGGCCGACGTGCAGCGCTCGCAGGAGTTCCGTAAGTGCATCGAGTGCTTCCTGTGCCAGAACGTGTGCCACGTGGTCCGCGACCACGAGGAGAACAAGAAGGCGTTCGCCGGCCCCCGCTTCCTGATGCGGATCGCCGAGCTCGAGATGCACCCGCTGGACACGCTGGACCGGCGCAACCAGGCCCAGGAGCAGCACGGGCTGGGCTACTGCAACATCACCAAGTGCTGCACCGAGGTCTGCCCGGAAAACATCAAGATCACCGACAACGCGCTGATCCCGATGAAAGAGCGGGTCGCCGACCGCAAGTACGACCCGGTGGTGTGGCTGGGCAACAAGTTGTTCCGGCGCTGACCCGGGCGTTAGCCCGCCCGGCGCGCCGGGTACCCGCATAGAACCCAAACTCCGAAGGGCAGCGTGGGAGATATGCGAGAAACCACCAGCATCAACGAAATCCGAACCGCCATCCGGGAGCTGTCCGCACGCGCCGATCTTGCGCGTAAGGAAGGCCGCCCCGACGACGCCGAGGAGATCGAGCAGCGGATAGCGGGCTTCCGGGCGGAACTCAGCAAGCGACCGTAGCCGCGTTCAGACGCCGAGGCGCCGAAATGCGCTGCGGTGAAACACGATCGGTGCGATGTCGGCGTCCACCGTCACTTCGTTGACCCGCAGCACCACGATCGTGTGATCCCCGGCCGGGATGAGCTGTTCGATCGCGCTTTCCAGCCAGAGACCGGTGCCCTTGATGAACACCGCGCCGCTCTCCCTGGACTCCGTCTCCAGACCGGCGAACCGGTCCCCGGTCTTGGCGGCCAGGGTGCGGGCGGCCTCGTCGTGGGCCTCACCGAGGACGCTGATGCCCAGCATCGGCAGGTCTTTGAGCTTGGGCCACGTCGTCGAGGTGTTCTGCACGCAGAACGACACAAGCGGCGGATCCAGGGAGACGGGGACGAAGGTGCTGGCGGCCAGGCCCTCCCGGGTTCCCTGGACTTCGGCGGCGATGGCGACCACCCCCGAGGGGAAGTGGCCGAAGGCCTCACGAAGTGTGGACGGTGTCAGGTTCTTGTTCGAGTTCACCGGAATTCATTCGCCCCTTGAGCCGAGAACGGGATTCTCGTTCCCGACCCTACCTGCTGAATGTCCGTGCGCTGAAGCCACATCGGGGTGTGCGCGCAACCTGCTCTTCCAGGCGTTGCGGCCGTAGACGGAGAAGATCGGATCCGAAGGGTCGGTCACCCGGCCGGCGCGCGCCCGCAGTTCGGGCGGCAGCGTCAACACCGGGATCCGCGCGTCCAGCCGCGGGTTGAAGAAGTAGGGCACCGAGATCCGGTCCGTCGGCTGCTCCTCCAGGTTCACCCGGTGCTCGGTGGCGCGCAGGTAACCGCCCGTCGCCACCTCCAGCAGCTCGCCGATGTTGACGACGAAGGCGCCGTCGGCGGGCGGCACGTCGATCCATTCCTCAGTACCGGGCCGGCGCACCTGCAGACCCCGGCTCCCCGGCTCGGCCAACAGCAGCGTGAGCACGCCGGAGTCTTTGTGCGGGCCGACGCCCTGCGCCGTGGCCGCGCTGCGCGGGTAGCGCACGATCTTGATCAGCGTGGCGGGCGTCTCGGCGAAGGCCGGGTCGAAGACGTCCGGTGGGCTCCCCAGCGATGCCGCCCAGTGCCGGAGCAGGGTGCGGGCTACCGCGGACAGCGCGGCGTCCCATTCGTCGACGATCCCGGGCAGTTCGGGCAGCGCGGCCGGCCACTGGTTGGGCCCCTGCAGCCACAGGTAGTCGGGCCTGCCGGGCGCCCCGATCGGCGCGCGTTCCGGTCCGATGTCGATCTGCTCCCGCCAGTCCACCTGGCCGCGGGTCAGCTCGCCGCCCATCCGGGTGTAGCCGCGGAAATGCGGGCTGTGGACCATGGCGACCGCGTCCTTCTCGGCCTGGGGCAGCGCGAACAGCCGGCGCGCCGCCTCCAGCAACCTGCCGGCGAGCTCGCCGGGCACGCCATGGCCGGTCAGGTAGAAGAAGCCCACCTCGTGCGCGGCCTCGCGCAAACCTCGCCGCAATTGGGCCGTCGACGTGCGCAGATCCACTACGGGCAGGGTGGTGATGCATCCCATAGTTTGAGATCCGTTTCGTTATCGTCGCAGGTCAGAGGCACCTTATCGGCTCCCCAACCGGTTGGTTAATTAGACGATGGAATCTTGCTCACATTGACTTGCGTTGAACTAACTCTGAGCGATATTTTAGCGGTGTTACTGGTGGGTAACTTAGAAGTAGTACCCAACCACAAGTGGCATTCTCAACGAGGAGGAAACCGTAGTGAGCCACTACAAGAGCAACGTCCGTGACCAGGTGTTCAACCTGTTCGAGGTTTTGGGCGTTGAGAAGGCTTTGGGCGCCGGCGACTACAGCGATCTGGACGTCGAGACCGCGCGCGAAATGTTGTCAGAGATCAGCCGGCTGGCCGAGGGGCCCATCGCCGAGTCGTTCGTCGAGGGTGACCGCAATCCGCCGGTCTTCGACCCGAAGACCCACTCGGTGACGCTGCCGGAGTCGTTCAAGAAGTCGGTCCGCGCGGTCACCGAGGCCGGTTGGGACAAGGTCGGCATCGACGAGGTCCTCGGCGGCATGCCGATGCCTCGTGCCCTGGTGTGGGCGCTGCACGAGCACCTGCTGGGAGCAAACCCCGCCGTGTGGATGTACGGCGGCGGCGCCGGCTTCGCGAACATCCTCTACCACCTCGGCACCGAGGAGCAGAGGAAGTGGGCCGTGATCTGCGCCGAGCGCGGCTGGGGCTCCACCATGGTGCTCACCGAGCCGGACGCCGGTTCGGACGTCGGCGCCGGGCGGACCAAGGCGATCAAGCAGGACGACGGTTCCTGGCACATCGAGGGTGTGAAGCGATTCATCACCTCGGCCGACTCCGGCGACCTGTTCGAGAACATCTTCCACCTGGTGCTGGCCCGCCCCGAGGGCGCGGGTCCGGGTACCAAGGGTCTGTCGCTGTTCTTTGTGCCCAAGTTCCTGTTCGACTTCGAGACGGGCGAGCTGGGCGAGCGTAACGGCGTCTTCGTGACCAACGTCGAGCACAAGATGGGCCTGAAGGTTTCGGCCACTTGTGAGCTGTCCTTCGGCCAGCACGACGTGCCCGCCAAGGGCTGGCTGGTCGGCGAGGTGCACAACGGCATCGCGCAGATGTTCGAGGTCATCGAGCAGGCCCGCATGATGGTCGGCACCAAGGCCATCGCGACCCTGTCGACCGGCTACCTGAACGCGCTGGAGTACGCCAAGTCCCGCGTGCAGGGCGCCGACATGACGCAGATGACCGACAAGACCGCTCCGCGGGTGACGATTACACACCACCCCGACGTGCGCCGGTCGCTGATGACCCAGAAGGCCTACGCCGAGGGTCTGCGCGCGCTGTACCTCTACACCGCGACCTACCAGGACGCGGCGGTTGCCGAGGCGGTGCACGGTGTGGACGCCGAGCTGGCCGTCAAGGTCAACGACCTGATGTTGCCCGTGGTCAAGGGCGTCGGATCCGAGCAGGCCTACGCCAAGCTCACCGAGAGCCTGCAGACCTTCGGTGGGTCCGGCTTCCTGCAGGACTACCCGATCGAGCAGTACATCCGCGACGCCAAGATCGACTCCCTCTACGAGGGCACCACGGCCATCCAGGCGCAGGACTTCTTCTTCCGGAAGATCATCCGCGACAAGGGTGTGGCGCTGGCTCATGTGTCGGGCGAGATCCAGAAGTTCGTGGACAGCGAGTCCGGCAACGGGCGGCTGAAGTCCGAGCGCGAGCTGCTGGCGAAGGCCCTGGCCGACGTCCAGGCGATGGCGGCCACCCTGACCGGCTACCTGATGGCGGCGCAGGAGGACGTGACCAGCCTCTACAAGGTGGGCCTGGGATCGGTGCGCTTCCTGATGAGCGTCGGCGACCTGGTCATCGGCTGGTTGCTGCAACAGCAGGCCGCGGTGGCCGTGCAGGCGCTGGACGCCGGCGCCAGCGGCGACGAGCGGTCCTTCTACGAGGGCAAGGTCGCGGTGGCCTCGTTCTTCGCGAAGAACTTCCTGCCGCTGTTGGCCAGCACCCGCGAGGTGATCGACACGCTGGACAACGAGATCATGGAGCTCGACGAAGCCGCCTTCTGACAGGCAAAAGCAAAAACCCCGCTTCCAGATGGGAGCGGGGTTTTTGTATTTCACGGCACAAACGGCACAAAAAGGCCGCCGCTGGATCCCCTCACTCCAGCGGCGGCCCTTTTCGTACGCCCGTCCGCGCTGACCGGCGGTCGTTTCAGGGATGCCCCGTATTGCCGTCGGGGTCGGGGGGTCAGACCACAACACGGGGTCATCCGGGCACTCGGATACCCCTCCGCCGGAATTACTAACCCGCTGTGACCGATCTCATGAACCGGCCGACCCCGGGAACGGCTCAGGCCTCCAAAATCGCGGCCACGCCCTGGCCACCCGCGGCGCAGATGGAGACCAGGGCCCGCAGCGGCTTGCCCGCACCACCCTTCTGCTCCGCCCTCTTCTGGGCGAGCTGCTTGGCCGCCTGGGCGAGGATCCGCCCACCGGTGGCGGCGAAGGGGTGGCCGGCGGCCAATGAGGAGCCGTTGACGTTCAGCTTGGAGCGGTCGATCGACCCGAGCGCGGCGTCCAAGCCCAGCCGCTCCTTGCAGTAGTCCTCCGACTCCCACGCCTGCAGGTGCGCCAGCACCACCGAGGCGAAGGCCTCGTGGATCTCGTAGAAGTCGAAGTCCTGCAGGCTCAGGCCGTTCCGGGCCAGCAGCCGCGGCACCGCATAGGTGGGCGCCATCAGCAGACCGTCGCGCCCGTTGACGTAGTCCACGGCCGCGGTCTCCGCGTCCACCAGGAAGGCCAGCGGCGCCAGCGACCGGGCGTCCGCCCACTCCTCGCTGGCCAGCAGCGCGACCGAGGCGCCGTCGGTCAGCGGGGTCGAGTTGCCGGCCGTCATCGTCGCGTCGCCGGACTTCACGCCGAACACCGGCTTGAGCTTCGCCAACTTCTCGGCCGACGAGTCCGGCCGCAGGTTGTCGTCGCGGTAGAGCCCGAGGAACGGGGTGACCAGGTCGTCGAAGAAGCCCCGATCGTAGGCGGCGGCCATGTTGCGGTGGCTCGCGGCGGCCAGCTCGTCCTGGTCGACCCGCTTGATGCCCATCTCCTTGGCGGTGATCGCCTGGTGTTCGCCCATGGACAGCCCGGTGCGCGGCTCGCTGTTGACCGGGATCTGGATGCCCAGGGTCGCGGGCAGCGTGCCCACCAGCCTCAGCCGCTGGACATTGGACTTGGAACGGCGCAACTTGAGCAGGGTGCGGCGCAGGTTGTCGCCCAGCGCGATCGGAGGGTCGGAGGTGGTGTCCACGCCGCCGGCGGCGGCCACGTCGTAGCGCCCGGCCGCGATGCCGTCGGCCGCGGCGATGGCCGCCTGCAGGCCGGTACCGCACGCCTGCTGCAGGTCGAACGCCGGCGTGTACGACGACAGCGCGGAACCCAGCACGCATTCGCGGGTCAGGTTGAAGTCCCGGCTGTGCTTGAGCACGGCCCCGCCGACCACCGCGCCCAGCCGTTCGCCGGCCAGCCCGAAGCGGTCCACCAGCCCGCCCAATGCGGCGGTGAGCATGTCCTGGTTGGACGCCTCGGCATAGGCGCCGTCGGACCGGGCGAACGGGATGCGGTTGCCGCCCAGCACGGCGACGCGTCGCCGTTGCGAACTGCGCTGGTTGCTTGCCTCGGAACTTGCAGGGGCCACTGTCTTCTCCGTGTATCTGCCGGCTATCGGTTTTGGGATGCCCGTCTGGGGCCATACTACCCACTGTTCTTACTCTGAAGTAAGTTCGTCCCCGATACGGTGGGGCAGTAGGCACACCCCCACTTCGCAAGCGCATGGAAGGTTGCTCCGGTGGCTCCCAAGGTCTCGTCCGATCTGTTTTCTCAGGTTGTCAATTCCGGTCCTGGATCGTTTCTCGCCAAGCAGCTCGGTGTCCCGCAGCCCGAGACGCTGCGCCGCTACCGGTCCGGTGACCCGCCCCTGGCGGGCTCCCTGCTGATCGGCGGTGAGGGGCGAATCGTCGAGCCGTTGCGCGCCGCGCTGGACAAGGACTACGACCTCGTGGGCAACAACCTCGGTGGACGCTGGGCCGACCAGTTCGGCGGCCTGGTGTTCGACGCCACCGGCATCACCACGCCGGAGGGTCTCCGGGGGTTGTATGAGTTCTTCACGCCGCTGCTACGGAACCTGGGCCATTCCGCGCGCGTCGCGGTGGTCGGCACCACGCCCGACGCCGCCACCAGCCCGCACGAGCGGATCGCCCAGCGCGCGTTGGAGGGGTTCACCCGCTCGCTGGGCAAGGAGCTGCGCAACGGCACCACGGTGGCGCTGGTGTATGTCTCACCCGACGCCAAACCCGCTGCGACGGGGTGCGAGTCGACGATGCGGTTCATCCTGTCGGCCAAGTCGGCCTATGTCGACGGCCAGGTGTTCTACGTCGGCGAGGCCGACTCCACGCCGCCGGCGGACTGGGAGCGGCCGCTGGACGGCAAGGTCGCCATCGTGACCGGTGCGGCCCGCGGGATCGGCGCGACCATCGCGGAGGTGTTCGCCCGCGACGGCGCCCGCGTCGTCGCGATCGACGTCGAGTCGGCCGCCGAGGCGCTGGCCGAGACGGCCAGCCGGGTCGGGGGCACCGCGTTGTGGCTCGACGTGACGGCCGAGGACGCCGTCGACAAGATCACCGAGCACCTGCGCGAGCACCACGGCGGCCGCGCCGACGTGCTGGTCAACAACGCCGGCATCACCCGCGACAAGTTGTTGGCCAACATGGACGACGCCCGCTGGGACGCCGTCCTGGCCGTCAATCTCCTTGCCCCGCTGCGGCTTACCGAAGGACTGGTAGGCAACGGCAGCATCGGCGTGGGGGGCCGGATCGTCGGGCTGTCCTCGATGGCCGGCATCGCGGGCAACCGTGGGCAGACCAACTACGCCACCACCAAGGCCGGGATGATCGGCCTCACCCAGGCGCTGGCCCCGGAGCTGTACGCCAAGGGCATCACGATCAACGCCGTCGCGCCGGGTTTCATCGAGACCCAGATGACGGCGGCCATCCCCCTGGCGACCCGCGAGGTGGGCCGCCGGATGAACTCGCTGCTGCAGGGCGGCCAACCCGTCGATGTCGCGGAGACCATTGCTTACTTCGCCAGCCCGGCGTCAAACGCGGTGACGGGCAACGTCATTCGCGTCTGCGGCCAGGCCATGCTGGGCGCATAGCTGAGGAGAACGCGATGAATCAGCCAAGCGGCCTGAGGAACATGCTGCGCGCGGCGGCCGGGGCCCTGCCGGTGGTGTCCCGCGGCAACCAGCTGCCCACCCGCACGGTGGACATCGAGGAACTGCCCATCGACCGCACGAATGTGTCCGAGTACGCGGCGGTCACCGGCCTGCGCTACGGCAACAATGTGCCGCTCACCTACCCGTTCGCGTTGACCTTCCCCGCAATGATGTCGCTGGTGACCGGATTCGACTTCCCCTTTGCCGCAATGGGTTCGGTGCACGTCGAGAACCACATCACGCAGTACCGGCCGATCGCCGTCACCGAGACCGTCGGCGTGCACGTGCATGCCGAGAACCTGCGTGAGCACCGCAAAGGTCTGCTGGTCGACCTGGTGACCGATGTGAGCGTCGGCAACGACACCGCGTGGCATCAGGTGACGACCTTCCTGCACCAGCAGCGCACCAGCCTGTCCGACGAGCCCAAGCCGCCGCCGCAGAAGCAGCCCAAGCTGCCCCCGCCCAGCACCGTCGTGCGCATCAGCCCCGGCCTGATCCGGCGCTACGCCGTCGTCGGTGGTGATCACAACCCGATTCACACCAACCCGATCGCGGCTAAGTTGTTCGGCTTTCCCACCGTCATCGCACATGGAATGTTCAGCGCGGCAGCGGTATTGGCCAACATCGAGGCCCGGTTGCCGGACGCGGTGAAGTATTCGGTGCGGTTCGGCAAACCGCTGGTGCTGCCCGGCACCGCCGGGCTCTACATCGACGAGGGCCATGACGGTTGGGACATCTCGCTGCGCAACATCGCCAAGGGCTACCCGTATCTGACCGGCACGGTCCGGCCGCTTTAGTGCTTTCGGTGCCGACCCGCTTCGCCCGGCTGCGCCGCGCTCGCGATCGCCACTAGCCCGTCGGTGCCGACCCGCTTCGCCCGGCTGCGCCGCGCTCGCGATCGCCACTTAGCCCGAGTGCGTCGGGCCGCGGCCCTTGGCAAGGACTTTCAGTCCGTGGGCACCGGTCGCGGTCAGCAAAAAGAGCAGAAACAACCACAACGGCGGCCGGGCGAGCTCCCAGACGAAGATGGCCGCCCAGATCGGCGAGCCCTGCGTCACCGCGAGCACGCCGGCGGCGCCCGCCAGTGACACCGCCGGCACGTGCAGGTGCGTCCCGGCCGCCCAGTTGATCGTCAGCACCAGCGCCGCACCGGCGGCCGCGCCGGTGGCCAGCGAGGGTGTCAGCATCCCGCCGGCCCCGCCGGCGCGCAAAAACAACGCGGTCAGCAAGGGTTTCAGGGCCAGAATCGCGAGCGCCGACAACAGCGTCATGCCGCTGGCCAGGCTGACGGTCAGGATGCTGCGGCCGTTGCCGGGCAACTCGGGCCACCAATGCGAACAGATGCCCATCACGAGCCCGGCCCCGGCGAGCGCGGGGACCAGCACCCAGGCCCGCATCTGCCTTGCCGGCCGCGCCGCCGCCATCAGCCGGTTGAACGCCAGTCCCACCGCGAGGGTCAGCGGCGCCAGCAGGAGCCCGTGCGCGGTCAGTAGGTACGTCGACTCCCCGATCGGCCACTGCAGGTTGGGTTCGTCGCGCGTGATCGCCGAACCGACCGCGACAGCCAGGCTCGAGGAAATGAACGCCGCGCCGACCGCCCGCGGATGCCAGGTGTTGAGCAGGATCCGCACCGAGAACAGCGCACCGGCAAGCGGGACCGCGTACACGGCGCCCAGCCCGGCGCCGGCCGCGCACGCCAGCAACACCTCGCGATCGCGGGGCGATAGCCGCTTGAGCCAAGCCGTCCCGAAATCGCCCAGCGCCGCGGCGAATTGACGCGGCGCACCCTCCCGGCCGAGGGATGCCCCGGACCCGACGAGCAGCACCTGCAGCATCGCGTCGACGCTCCAGGAGAGCCGCGGTATCCGCTCGCGGTGCGCGATGGTCTCCGCCAGGGCCGGCACGTGCGTCCTGCTCCGCAGGATCCACCACCCGACCGCCGCCAACGCCGCGCCGATCATCGGCCCCACCACACGACGCACCGGGCTGCTGCCGGCAACACCGACCAGCAGCGCGCCAAAGGTGTAGTTGTACGTGACGTGCTGAACGAAGCGCAGCACGAACGTCGTCGCCAGCCCCGCGACCCCGGCCAGCAACCCGACGATGACTACGGCGCAGAAGAAGTCGACAGTGCGGGCGGGCGGTCGAGCCACATGACGAATGTAGGGGCTAGCGCCGGGCCGCGCTGCGGCCGCCCTTCTTGGGCAGCGCCGCGGCGGCGGCCTCCCGCTCCTCCGGACCGCCCCGCAGCCCGTGCCAGAACAGGTTGATCATCAGCTCGGCCGCCTCGTCGGCGTCGATGTCGCCGGTGCTGAGCTGGTTGGCCATCGCCTCGCCCGCGCCCACCAGCGCCACGGCCATCATCTCGTGCTCGCGGTCGGTGCGCCTGCTGCGGCTCCCGGCCCGCACCAGCCCGGCGACCAGCTCGATGATCTGTTCACGCCCTTCGCGCACCATGTGCGCGAACGCCTGCGAGCTGGTGGCCTGGGTGTACATCACGATCCACGACGCCCGGTTGGCGTCGATGTAGCGCATGAACGCCACGATGGTGTTGCGCAGCAAGTCTTTCGGGCTCTGCGTGAAGTCGATGTCCGCGCGAACCACGTCGATGAACCGGCCCATCTCCCGGTTCAGGCAGGCGCCGAACAGGTCCTCCTTGGAGCCGTAGTACAGGTACAGCATCGGCTTGGAGATCTGCGCCTCGGCGGCGATGGCGTCCATCGAGGTCTCGTGGTAGCCGTTGACCGAGAACATCTGCACCGCGGCGTCGAGCATTTGTTGCTCGCGGACAGCGCGCGGTAACCGCTTGGTGCCACCCGCCATCGCTTGCCTCTCTAGCCCGTCTATCTGACTCCAGAGTAAGCACCGTGCCGGGTCGGCACACGCTTTAGTGGCCGCAGGCGGGACTGCGACCCTTCATCGTCGCCACCCGCGTCAGCGCGTCATCGACCCGCTGCGAAGGCAACTCGCCGGCGGCCACCGCCTTCTGCAGCCGGTCCAGGACCGCGGGCACCTCGTCGGTGGTGACCCAGAGCGCAACGTCGGTGCCGGCCTGCAGGGTGCGCAGCACCGCCTCGGCGACCCCGTATCGGTCGGAGATGGCGCCCATGCTGGACAGGTCGTCGGTGAACACGGGCCCGTTGAACGGTGGAGCGCCGTAGCCGACGCCGTCGCGCAGCAGCTGCACCGCCGCGTGGCTCAGGCTGGCCGGGTCGTCGCCGGTCAGCCCGGGGACCTGCAGGTGGCCCAGCATCACCGCGACCGGGGCCACCGTGATCAGCGTCCGGTACGGCACCAGGTCGAGGTTCTGCAGGTCACTGAGCGGCGGTGTCACCACACCGCCGGTGTGCGAGTCGCCCGAGCCGTGCCCGTGTCCGGGGAAGTGCTTGAGCACCGGCAGCAGTCCGGCGTCGCGCAGGCCTTGTGCGTACGCCCCGGCGTAGGCGATGACCGTGTTGGGATCGCCCCCGAACGAGCGGTCACCGATCACGCCGCTCGTGGCATCGGTGACGTCGACGACGGGCGCGAAGTCGATGGTGATGCCCAGCTCGCGCATCTTCTTGCCGCGCTCGGCCGCCAGATCGTGGACCTGGGCGACGGTCTGGGTCTGGGCCAGTTGCCGGGGCGACGGTGCCTCCCCGATCAGCGACCGCAACCGCGACACCCGGCCGCCCTCCTCGTCGACGCTGACCGCCAAGGGCAGCGGTCCGGCCTTCGCCGCGATCTCGGCCAGCGGGCCTTTGAAGATCGACAGGTCCGTCCAGCTGCCGATGAAGATGCCGCCCACGTGGTAGCCGTCCACTACCGAGCGGGCGTCGTCGGCGTTTTTCACGCCGACCATCAGCAGCTGGGCCAGCTTGTCGCGGACCGGCAGCGTGGTGACGTCGCCGCAGGCCGGCGGCGCTGGGGCGGCCGCCGGCTTGCCGGCCGGGGTCGACGGGCCCGGTGGCCGGGCGGCGTGGTGAGCACAGCCCGCCAGCAACGCCGACACGGAGACGAGCACGGCCAAGGTGCGCGAAAATGACATCGGGCCATGTTTTCATGGCGCTATCCGGGCCTCCGGATCTGGGGAGCGACGAGGTTTTCGTCGGGGGTTTTCTTCTTCGGCTGCGGGGGCACTCCTGGGCTGGTGCCAGCGGGGCTAGGGGGCAAGATGCCAGCGTTGACCGGTTTTGCCCTGGCCGCGGCGGCCAGCATCGCGGTGGGTCTGTCGGTGGGTGTCGCGACGACGGTCGGCGTCACACTGGCCGTCGCCGATCATGGCGCGGCACCGGCGCGCGGTCGTCCGCTTTCGCCGAACCCGCTGGCGCCCCATCAGGTCCAATACGGCGATCGGTGCTTTCACGGTCACTGCCTGCCCTGACGAGCGCTCCGGGCCGTCGACCCCGTTCTGCTAGGTTGGCGCTAGGCCGACCACGTTTTCCCGATGCCGTTAGGAGCCGTCGATGAACCGGATCATTGCGCCCGCCGCCGCGAGCGTGGTGGTTGGTCTGTTGCTCGGCGCGGCAGCGATCTTCGGGGTGACTTTGATGGTGCAGCAGGACACGAAACCGCCACTCCCCGGGGGCGATCCGCAGTCGTCAGTGCTCAACCGGGTCGAGTACGGCAACCGTAGCTAGCGGCGAAGCCGGGCGCAGTGCATCGCCGCCTGCGGACTCAGCGGCGATAGCGGCGGCCGGTGCGCCGGTCCCGTGCTTGCCGGTCGCGCCCGTGTCGCGCCGATGGCTGTGGTTGGTCGGTGCGCTCGCCTGCGCGCTGACGTTCGGCCAATCCCCCGGCCGGGTCTCCCCCGACACCAAACTCGACCTCACGGCCAACCCGCTGCGTTTTCTGGCCCGGGCCACCAACCTGTGGAGCAGCGATCTGCCGTTCGGACAGTCGCAGAACCAGGCCTACGGCTACCTGTTCCCGCACGGCACCTTCTTTGCGATCGGCCATCTGCTCTCCGTGCCGGGGTGGATCACGCAACGGCTGTGGTGGGCGCTGCTGCTCACGATCGGCTTCTGGGGGCTGTTGCGGGTCGCCGAGGCGCTGGGCATCGGCAGCCCCGCGTCACGGGTGATCGGCGCCGCCGCGTTCGCGCTGTCGCCGCGGGCGCTGACCACCCTGGGGTCCATCTCGTCGGAAACCCTGCCGATGATGCTGGCGCCGTGGGTGTTGCTGCCCACAATCCTGGCCCTGCGCGCTTCCGCCAACCGGTCGGTGCGAGCGCTCGCCGCGCAGGCCGGTCTCGCCGTCGCGTTGATGGGGGCGGTCAACGCGATCGCCACGCTGGCCAGCTGCCTGCCCGCGGTGATCTGGTGGGCGTGCCACCGGCCGAACCGGGTGTGGTGGCGCTACACCGGGTGGTGGCTGGTGGCGCTGTTCCTGGCGATGCTGTGGTGGGTGGTGGCGCTGGTGATGCTGCGGGCCATCAGCCCGCCCTTCCTGGACTTCATCGAATCCTCCGGCGTGACAACGCAATGGTCGTCGCTGACCGAGATGCTGCGCGGCACCGACAGCTGGACCCCGTACGTGGCGCCGACCGCCACCGCCGGCGCCCCGCTGGTGACCGGCTCGGCGGCCGTCCTCGCCACCTGCCTGGTCGCGGCGGCGGGGCTGGCCGGACTGGCCAGCCCCCGCATGCCGGCACGCGGACGGTTGGTGACGATGCTGCTGGCCGGCGTGGTGTTGATGGCCGCCGGTTACAGCGGCGGGCTGGGCTCGCCGGTGGCGCACGCCGTGCAGACGTTCCTGGACGCCGGCGGCGCGCCGCTGCGCAACGTGCACAAGCTGGGGTCGGTGATCCGGATCCCGATCGTGCTCGGCATCGCCCAGGTGCTGGGCCGGATCCCGCTGCCCGGTCGCGAGCCCGTCTCGGCGTGGCTGCGCGCGTTCGCCCACCCCGAGCGCGACCGGCGGGTGGCGGTCGCGATCGTCGTGCTGACCGCGCTGATGGTGAGCACCTCGCTGGCGTGGACCGGCCGGCTGACCCCACCCGGCACCTTCAGCGCGATTCCCCGCTACTGGCAGGAGACCGCCGACTGGCTTGGCGAGCACAACACGGGCACGCCGGTTCCCGGCCGGGTGCTGGTGGCCCCGGGGGCGCCATTCGCCACGCAGGTGTGGGGCACCAGCCATGACGAGCCGTTGCAGGTGCTGGGCAACAGCCCGTGGGGCGTACGCGACTCGATCCCGTTGACTCCGCCGCAAACCATCCGGGCGCTGGACTCGGTGCAACGCCTGTTCGCCGCCGGGCGCCCCTCGGCCGGCCTGGCCGATACCCTTGCCCGCCAAGGTATTTCGTACCTGGTGGTGCGCAACGACCTGGACCCGGATACGTCGCGCTCGGCGCGGCCCATCCTGGTGCACCGCGCTGTCGACGGGTCCCCGGGGCTGCGGAAGGTAGCGCAATTCGGCGAGCCGGTGGGTCCCGGCACCCTGGCGGGCTTCGTCGCCGACAGCGGACTGCGTCCGCGCTACCCGGCCGTACAGATCTACCGGGTGGAGGTCGCCGGCGATCCGGGGGCCCCGTACTTCGCCGACGCCGACCGGTTGCCCCGGGTGGACGGCGGACCGGAGGCGCTGCTGCGCCTCGACGAGCGGCGCCGGCTGCAGGGCCAGCCGCCGCTGGGCCCCGCGCTGCTGACCGCCGACGCGCGCGGCGCCGGATTGCCGGTGCCGACGGTGACCGTCACCGACACCCCAGTGGCCCGCGAGACCGACTACGGCCGGGTGGACCAACATTCGTCGGCCATCCGGGCCGCGGGCGACGCACGGCACACCTACAACCGGGTGCCCGACTACCCCGTCCCCGGCGCCGACCCGGCCGTCGGCGCCTGGAGCGGCGGGCGGATCACCGTGTCGAGCTCGTCGTCGGACTCCACCGCGATGCCCGATGTCGCACCGGCGACCTCCCCCGTCGCCGCCATCGACGGCGACCCGGCGACGGCGTGGGTGTCCAACTCGCTGCAATCGGCCGTCGGCCAGTGGCTGCAGGTCGATTTCGACCACCCGGTGACCAATGCGGCGATCACCCTGACGCCCAGCGCGACGGCCGTCGGCGCGCAGGTGCGCCGCATCCTGATCGAGACGGCCACCGGCAGCACCACCCTGCGGTTCGACGAGCCCGGCAAGCCGCTCGCCGCCGCGTTGCCCTACGGCGAGACGCCGTGGGTGCGGATCACCGCCGCGGGCACCGACGACGGGTCCCCCGGCGTGCAGTTCGGCATCACCGATTTGTCGATCACCCAGTACGACGCGTCCGGATTCGCCCACCAGCTCGACCTGCGGCACACCGTGCGGGTGCCGGGGCCACCACCCGGCGCGGCGGTCGCGGGCTGGGACCTGGGTTCCGAGCTGCTCGGCAGGCCGGGCTGCGCGTCGACGCCGGACGGGGTGCGCTGCGCGCCGTCCATGGCCCTGACGCCCGAAGAGCCGGTCAATCTCAGCCGGACGCTGACCGTCCCGGCGCCGATGTCGGTGACCCCGCTGGTGTGGGTGCGGCCGCGGCAGGGGCCCAAGCTGGCCGACCTGATCGCCGAGCCGAACACCGCCCGGGCGCGGGGCGACTCCGATCTGGTGGACGTCCTCGGCTCGGCGTATGCGGCGACCGACGGCGACCCGTCCACGGCATGGACGGCACCGCAGCGGGTGGTGCAACACAAGACCCCGCCCACGCTGACGCTCACCCTGCCGCGGCCCACCGAGGTCACCGCGCTGCGGCTGGCGCCGAGCCGGTCGGCATTGCCCGCCCATCCGACGATGGTGGCGGTCAACCTCGGCGACGGTCCGCAGGTGCGCGCGTTGAAACCCGGTGAACCGCAGACCCTCCCGCTAAATCCTCGGGTGACCGACAGCGTCACCGTCAGCCTGCTGGACTGGGAAGACGTCATCGACCGCAACGCGCTGGGTTTCGACCAGCTCAAGCCCCCGGGGCTGGCCGAGCTGACGGCGCTCGGTGCCGACGGAAACCCGATCGCCCCCGCCGACGCCGCCCGTGATCGCACGCGCGAGATCGCCGTCGACTGCGACCACGGCCCGGTGATCGCGGTCGCGGGCCGGTTTGTGCACACGTCGATCCGCACCACCGTCGGCGCTCTCCTCGACGACGAGCCGGTAGCGGCGCGGGCGTGCGACCGCGACCCGATCGCGCTGCCGGCGGGCCAGCAGGAGCTGCTGATCAGCCCGGGGGCCCAGTTCGTCGTCGACGGTGTCGACCTGTCCCCGCCTGCCGCGGCCGCCGCCACGCCCGGCCCCGCCGGGGTTCCGGTGTGGCGGGCGTGGGGTCCCGACCGCCGCGAGGTGCAGGCTCCGCCGTCGACCACGTCGCGGGTGCTGGTCATCCCGGAAAGCATCAACCCCGGTTGGGTGGCGCGCACCAGCACCGGGGCCCGGCTGACCCCGGTCGCCGTCAACGGGTGGCAGCAGGGCTGGGTGGTGCCGCCCGGAGACCCCGGCACCATCACGCTGACCTTCCCGTCCAACGCGCCGTACCGGATGGGTCTGGGGCTGGGGCTGGCCTTGCTGCCGCTGCTGGCCATGCTCGCGCTGTGGCGCACCCGACGTGGGCGCGCCGACGACGCGCCCGCGCAGCCGTGGCAGCCGGGACTCTGGGCGGTGGCCGCGGTGCTGGCCTGCGGGGCGGTGATCGCCGGTGCGGCCGGGGTCGTGGTGGTCGGCGGCGCCCTGGGCCTGCGGTATGCGCTGCGCCGCCGGCGCTTGGACCACGCCACGATGGTCCTGAGCGCGGGTGGGCTCATTCTGGCCGGCGCAATGTTGTCACGGCATCCCTGGCGGTCGGTCGACGGCTACGCGGGCCATTCCGCGAATGTTCAGCTGCTGGCGCTGATTTCGCTCGCGGTGGTCGCCGCCTCGGTGGTGACGATGGCTGCTAGGGCGGGCCGGTCCCCCGACGAGTAGCGGTCGAGGGTATTGGCTGGCGGTTTACCGGCTGCTTGACTGGATATGTGGGTCTGTGTGACCGCCACCGTCCAAGGAGTTACGGCCATGGGCTGGTTTTCCGCCCCCGAATATTGGCTCGGCAGAATGGTGCTCGAGCGGGGCGCCGCGGTGGTCTACCTGCTCGCGTTCGTCGCGGCGGCGGCGCAGTTCCGGGCGCTCATCGGGGAGCACGGACTGCAGCCCATTCCGCGATATTTGGCCGGGCAGTCGTTCTGGCGGACGCCCAGCCTGTTTCATCTGCGCTATTCCGATCGCCTGTTCTCGGTGGTCTCCTGGTTCGGCGCGGCGCTGTCGGCGGCGATCGTCGCCGGCGCGGCCGATGCGGTGCCGGTCTGGGCGGCCATGCTCATGTGGCTCGCGCTGTGGGTGCTCTACCTGTCGATCGTCAACGTCGGGCAGACCTGGTATGCGTTCGGGTGGGAATCGCTGTTGCTGGAAACCGGCTTTCTGCTGATCTTCCTCGGCAACGACCAGGTTGCGCCTCCGGTGCTGACCTTATGGATGGCCCGGTTGCTGTTGTTCCGAGTGGAATTCGGCGCCGGGCTGATCAAGCTGCGGGGCGATTCGTGCTGGCGCGACCTGACGTGTCTGTACTACCACCACGAAACGCAGCCCATGCCCGGGCCATTGAGCTGGTTCTTCCACCACCTGCCCAAACCGCTGCATCGAATCGAGGTGGCGGGCAACCATTTCTCCCAGCTGGTGGTGCCGTTCGGATTGTTCGCGCCACAACCGGTGGCCGGCATCGCCGCCGCGATCATCGTCGTCACCCAGCTGTGGCTGGTGGCGTCGGGTAACTTCGCCTGGCTGAACTGGGTGACGATTCTCTTGGCGTGCAGCGCCATCGACGACTCGTGGGTCGGTTCGATTGGTTTGCATGATCGTCCGGCGTTCTCGCCGACGCCGGTATGGTTCGCCGCGCTGGTGGTCGCGTTCGCGGCGGCGGTGTTGTTCATGAGCTACTGGCCGGTGCGCAACATGCTGTCGTCGAGGCAGCGAATGAACATGTCGTTCAATTCTTTTCATTTGGTCAACACCTACGGCGCATTCGGCAGCATTGGCCGCGTCCGCCGCGAGGTGGTGGTCGAAGGCACCGAGGAAGCCCGCCTCAGCGACCAGACGGTCTGGAAAGAATACGAATTCAAGGGCAAGCCCGGCGCCGTGGCCCGGCTTCCGCGGCAGTGGGCGCCCTACCACCTGCGTCTGGACTGGCTGATGTGGTTCGCCGCCATCTCGCCCGGCTACGCGCAACCATGGCTGACACCGTTTCTGCAGCGACTGCTGCGCAACGATCGGCCCACGCTGCGGTTGTTGCGGCACAATCCATTTCCGGATTCGCCGCCGCGTTACGTGCGTGCGCAGCTCTACGAGTACCGCTTCACGACGCCCGCGGAGCTGCGCCGCGAGCGGGCCTGGTGGCATCGGACATTGATCGGCGGCTACGTCAGGCCGATGGCGCTGCCGGCGGCGACGTCACAGCACGGCTGACCGCGGCCGTGTCGCCATGACCCGGCCGCAAGCGGTGGCGTGGAAGTTTGCCAAATGCTCAGCAAACGGAATGTCTTCGGTGTATAGCGGTGACTGTGAGCTACGTGCGTATTAGCTCAGCAGGAGGATGAGATCATGGCCATCACACGGGCGATCGCCACAGCCGCCATGTTCGCCGGGCTAGCTGTCGGTACGGCTAGTGCAGCGTGGGCCGACACGACGCTGAGCGGCCACTACACCTGGACCTCCACAACCCCCCGGGGGTCGGCGATGTCCGGCGACTATTACTTCACACCCTGCGGCGACGGATGCGCTTCGGTAGCAACCACACCCGGCGGACAGGCCGTGGCCCTGGCGCGGCTGATCAACGGGCAATGGACGATGGAAGGCACCTGGGCCATACGCTGTGCCGACGGTAGCCCCGGTCCCAATGAGCCGTACCACGACACGTGGGATCCGAACACCCTGGAAGGCACCAGCACCTTGATGTACAACGTGCCGGCCTGCGGCCACCCGCCGGGGTATCAACAGACGAATCAGCTGCAACTCAGGCAGGCGCCCTGACGCGTAATCGCCTGTCGCGATTGGGACCAGGCCGCCGAACCGGCAACGAAGGAGCCGAGCATGAGAACAGCACTCGTAGGGTTGGCCACGGTGCTGGCCCTCTCCGGCTTCGTGTGGACGGCGGATCTGATGCTTGGGGCGGGCACCGCCCTCGCAGCCTGCTCCACCAACAACGGCGGCAACCAGCCGCCGGAGTGCGCCCCGCCCGAGGGGCCCCCGGGCTGCTACACCTCGCACATCTGCAGCCAGATGTGGTGCCCGAACCTGGGCGAACTGCGGCGGATGCCGGACTGGGACAGAAACGTCTGCCATACCTATTACTTCGCGCCGGACTCGGGCCTGCCCGCGCTGATGGTCCAGGGGCAGCCGCCCGGCCTGCGGCTGCCGCCGAACACCGGCGTCTGCCCGCCCTTGGCCTGGATGTGTCCGTGAATTACAGCGTCTCGTCCAGTTCGCCGAGCCGGTCGGTCAGCCGCAGATTCTCCGAGTAGTCGACCGGGCAAGAGATCACCGATACCCCGTCGTCGTCGAGTGCGGCCCGCAGCGTCGGCAACAGTTCGTCCGCGCTGTTGATCCGATACCCCTTGGCGCCAAAGCTTTCCGCGTAGGTCACCACGTCGGGATTACCGAACTTCACGTAGTAGTGCGCGCCGAGCTCGAGGTCCATTTTCCACTCGATCAGGCCGTACCCACCGTCGTCCCAGATCAGCACGACCAGCGGTATCCGCTCGCGGACGGCGGTCTCGATTTCCTGCGAGTTCATCAGGAACGCGCCGTCGCCGACGACCGCCAGCACCTTGGACTCGGGACGCGCCAGCTTGACGCCCAGCGCGCCGGGCAGCGCAAAACCCATGGTGGACAGCCCGTTTGACACCAGGCAGGTGTTGCACTCGTACGTCGGGTAAAGCCGGGCCATCCACATCTTGGTGGCGCCGGTATCGACCAGGACCACGTCACTGCGGCCCAGCGCCGCGCGGGTGTCGGCCACCACCCGCGCCGGGGCCAGCGGATAACGCGAATCCTCTTGCCCCCGAGCGAATTCCTCGGCCAGCAGGCCGTGGCCGGGAACCTCCGGGTCGGCCTCGTAGGCGTGGCCGTCCAGTCCCTCGGTCAGCGCATCCAACGAAGCGCTGATGTCGCCGATGATCCCGACGTCCACCGAATAGTGCGCGTCGACCTCGGCCGGGAACCGGTGGATGTGGATGATCTTCTTGTCGGCCTGCGGGTTGATCCGGACGGGGTCGAACTCCTGCAGCTCGTACCCGACGGTGATCACCACGTCGGCGTTGTCGAAGCCGAAGTTCACGTAGTCATGCCGCATGAACCCCAGCGTCCCGATGCTGTTGGGATGGTCGTCGGGCATCACACCCTTGCCATGGAACGTGTTGGCGACGGGGATGCCGAATTCCTCGGAGAACCGCACCAGGGCCGCGGTGGCGTTGCCGCGGGCGGCGCCGTGCCCGGCCAGCACCACCGAACGCTTGGCCTGGCGCAGGATGTCGACCGCGCGCTCCACCTGACCGGGTGCGGGAGCATCGGCGCGAACGACGTTGCGCGGCAACGGCGTCAGGTCATAGTCGGTCTCGTCGACGTCGATGTGCTCGGGCACGGCGAGGTAGACGGCGGCCGGGCGCTCGGTCTCGGCGACCTTGAACGCCTTGCGGAACATCTCGGGGATGGCGCGCGCGGTCGGGATGTCGGCGGCCCAACGGGTGATGGGCGCGAACATCCGAACCAGGTCGACGTACTGGTGCGACTCCTTGAACTCCCGGTCGTGACCGACCTGAGCGGAGATGGCGACCAGCGGGGTGCTGTTGGTGGTGGCGTCGGCCACGCCGAGTTGCATGTTGATCGCGCCGGGGCCCAGGGTGCTCGACACCACCGCGGCGCGGCCGGTCACCCGGCCATACATCTCGGCCATGAAGGCCGCGCCCTGCTCGTGCCGGGTGAGCACGTAGCGGATGCTCGACGAAGCCAGCGCCTGCACGAAGCGGATGTTCTCCTCCCCCGGCAGGCCGAAGACCACGGAAACGCCCTCGTTTTCCAGGCACTTGACCATCAGCTCGGCGGCTTTACTCATCCGGCACCTCCCTCGAGGGAACGATAGTGGCAGGCTGGGTGTTGGACCTCTTACCAACCTCGAAGCGAAGGATTGCAGCGTGCCCATCGCCACGATCAACCCGGCCACCGGCGAGACGGTGAAGACCTTCACCCCGGCAACCGACGAAGAAGTCGACGCGGCCATCGCCCGCGCCTACGCCCGATTCCAGGACTACCGCCATAACACCACCTTTGCCCAGCGCGCGGGGTGGGCAAACGCCACCGCCGACCTTTTGGAGAAGGAGGCCGACGACGTAGCCGCGATGATGACCCAGGAGATGGGCAAGACGCTGGCCTCGGCTAAGGCGGAAACACTCAAGTGCGCCAAGGGCTTTCGCTACTACGCGGAGAACGCCGAGAAGCTGCTGGCCGACGAGCCGGCCGACGCCCAAGCCGTCGGCGCCAAGCGGGCCTACACCCGCTATCAACCGCTCGGGGTGGTGCTGGCCATCATGCCGTGGAACTTCCCGTTGTGGCAGGCCGTCCGGTTCGCCGCGCCGGCGCTGATGGCCGGGAATGTCGGGCTCCTCAAGCACGCCTCCAACGTGCCGCAGTCCGCGCTCTACCTCGCCGACGTCATCGCCCGCGGCGGCTTCCCCGACGGCTGCTTCCAGACGCTGCTCGTCTCTTCCAGTGCCGTCGAACGCATCCTGCGCGACCCGCGGGTAGCGGCCGCCACCCTGACCGGCAGCGAGCCGGCCGGGCAGTCGGTGGCAGCCATCGCCGGCGACGAGATCAAACCCACCGTGCTCGAGCTCGGCGGCAGCGACCCCTTCATCGTGATGCCGTCGGCGAACCTGGACGAGGCCGCCAAGACCGCGGTCACCGCGCGTGTCCAGAACAACGGCCAGTCCTGCATCGCCGCGAAGCGGTTCATCATTCACACCGACATCTACGACGCGTTCGTCGACAAGTTCACCGAGCGGATGCAGGCGCTCAAGGTCGGGGACCCGACCGACCCGGACACCGACGTGGGCCCGCTGGCCACCGAGTCCGGCCGCGACGACATCGCCAAGCAGGTCGAGGACGCGGCCGCGGAGGGCGCCACGATCCGGCTCGGCGGCAAGCCGCTCGACGGGCCGGGGTGGTTCTACCCGCCGACCGTGGTCACCGACATCACCAAGGACATGGCGCTCTACACCGAAGAGGTGTTCGGTCCGGTGGCGTCGATGTACCGGGCAGCGGACATCGACGAGGCGATCGAGATCGCCAACGCCACCACCTTCGGGCTGGGGTCCAACGCCTGGACCAACGACGAGGCCGAGCAACAGCGTTTCATCGACGAGATCGAAGCCGGCCAGGTCTTCATCAACGGCATGACGGTGTCCTACCCGGAGCTGGGGTTCGGCGGCGTCAAGCGTTCCGGTTACGGCCGCGAACTCGCCGGCCTGGGCATCCGCGCCTTCGTCAACGCCAAGACCGTGTGGGTCGGGTAGTGGCGATCGCAAGCGCGGCGTAGCCGGGCGCAGCGGGTCGCCACGGTCGGTGACGTCGGCGATCGCAAGCGCGGCGTAGCCGGGCGCAGCGGGTCGCCACCGTCGGTGACGTCGACGCCGCCGGAGGCAGCAAGGTCGAATAACCGCCTCAGGCGGACACGGCGGCGAGGGCCTTCTCGTCCTCGTCGGCGAAGGTGTCCTCTAGGTGTAGCGGCGAGTAGTCGAGGTCGATCTCCTCGAGCGGCCGGCCGCGGGCGCTGGAGATCGTGCCGAAGCGCCGCATGCCCTTGTCGGACGCGTACTGCATGAACTCGTCCACCGAGAGGCCGAAGGGCATCGGGTCGTAAAGGGAGAAGCCCTCCTCGATGAGGCGCAGTCCCAGCGGCATGAGCTCGTTCATGCGCGTCTCGAAGACGCCCCAGTTGGCGTCGTCGGCGGCCACGTGGCGGCGGCAGGTGAAGGTGCCCCACGCCATGTGGCGCCGCTCGTCGTCACCGATGCGCCGGACCAGCTCCTGCATGCCGGGCAGGATGCCGCGTTCCACGCAGATCTTGTGCCAGCCGAAGTAGCCGGTCAGCGCCAGCATACCTTCGACCATGTGGTTGTAGGTGACCGACGCCCGCACCTGGGCGGCCGGAGACGGGTCAACCGACAAGGCGTTGAGGCAGTCCGGCAATTCCTCGTAGAAGATCGTCCGGTAGGTGGGGATGTCGTCGAGGTACTCGTGCAGGTCATCGGTGACGCCGACGGCGTCGAGCCACATGCGGAACACCTGGACGTGCTTGGCTTCCTCGAATGCGAACTGCGTCAGGTACATCTCGTCGCCCAGCCGGCCCTCGACCCGCATCGCGGACATGAACGGCTGAATGTCCTCGGTGACCGCTTCCTCGCCGGCGATGAACTCCGCGCACAGCCGGATGGCGTAGTGGCGTTCGTCGTCCGAGAGCCGTTCCCAGTCGGCGCGGTCGCGGGAGAAATCGATGTCGGCCGGATCCCAGAACTTCGCGTTGCCGCCGGCGAACAGCCGCAGCGGCAGGCTGTCCCAGTTGAGTCCCCCTCGAACCATCGAGTTCGTATGCGTGCGTGTCATGAGACCTCCTCGGATTGTTGTGGGGCTGAGTGGACGGGCGGGCGCGGGGACGCCGCGAAGGCGGCAGCCAGTACGCCGACGAGCCGGCGCACGGCCAGTGCCGGCTGCTCCGGGGTGGGTTCGTCGAGCCCGAGGATCGGATCCAATCCCCGCATGTAGGGCGCTAGCGCCAGGTGCGGAAAAATCAAGAGCAGCAACGACAGCAGCGCGTCGGTGTCCGAATCGGAACGCAAGTCGCCGCGCACCTTCGCGTCGCGGACGAGCGGCCGCATCACTTCCAGGTAGTGCCGGTGGATGACGTTCTGCACGCTGACGCGGGCTTCGGTGTCGACCTCAAGAGTCGCGGCGGCGTGCAGCGCGCGTTCGTGCGGGTGGTCGGCGAAATAGGCCACCCACGCGTCGAGCCAATCGGTCAGGAAGTCGAAGAACGGCCGACTCGGGTCCAGCTCGCGGATGCGGTCTTCCATGTAGGCCCGCACCCGCTGGCTGGCGATGTCGGCGATGAAGGCGAACAGGTCGCGCTTGTCCGCGAAGTACTGGAAGAGGCTGCCCTTGGCGACGCCGGCCCGCCGCGCGATGACGTTGAGGCTGCCCCGGGAGAAGCCGTGCGCCCCGAACTCCTGTTCCGCGGCGTCGATGATGGCGGCGCGACGGGCGGGGTCCACCCGCGCCCAAGTCACCGTTGGCAATGCGGCCTCCTAGCGTCGATGACCACTGGTCATATTACGGTGAGCTGCGTCACAGTCAAGGGGTCCGCGTGACCGCTTTCCCGCCGAGCGTCACGCTGGCGCGACGGTCGGCAGTGGATGCCGCGCTGGCGTGACGCTCGGCGAACGGCCGGGGCGTCACACCGGCGCGACGGAAAGCGAACAGCACGCGTCATGACCCCGGGAAGCCCGGCGCCGAAGCTAGGTAGACGGCCGTTGGCGTTTCGGCGGCGGATAAACCGACCTGGCGATCGTCGCCGAGATCCATCCGATCAGCCAGCCGCCACCGACCAAGAGGAAGGTGCGCAGGCGGTCGGGGTACAGCACCGCAACAACACTCAGAATGACGGCCCACGTGAACGCGCAACCGATGCTGTAGCCGGTATACGTCGCGCGCGATGGCATGCCACAAATCTAGTCCGGCATTCGCCCGGCGCCAGCCCAGTCAGGGACGCATTTGGTACGCGCCGTTGAGCGGAAGGATGTGCTCCTTCCAGATCTGGGCGTAGCGGGCGGGGTCGTGGACGGGGCGGCGGATCATTCGCGTCGCGAAGCGGGCCTGGTCGTCGGTCGTCGCGGGCTTGTCGCTCAACTCCACGGCGTAGCCGTTGAAGTCGCGGACCAGCACGGCGAAGATCCCGTCGATCAGCGTCTCGTCCACATCCGACAGCGCGGCCTCCTCGAGGATGAGCTGCGCGTAGGGCACCGTCGCGAACAACTGGCCCACGGCGAACGCGAAGTCGACGTCTCTCTGCTGCGCGGCATCGGGGGTCGCGCTGGCCAGCATGTCGGCGAGCACGTCGATCTGCTTGCGCAGCAACGCGACATTGGGCAGGTGAGCGAAGGCGTCGAACGGCGCGCGCCAGTCGTGGAAGCGCACCTTGCCCAGACCCCCGGTCGGCCCCTGCGCGAACAGGAACGTGTCGTCGGCCGCGTCGTCACGGCGGCCGATGATCGGCAGCTCGCCGTTGGGGGCGAACAGGAAGTTGGGCATGAACTTGGCGAGCAGCCCGATGTTGATGTGCACGGTGCCCTCAAGCCTTGGCAGCAAACCGATTTCGCGCGTGACCGCCTCGAAGAAGGTGTCCTTCTCCACCCCCTTGGCGGCGATGACGTCCCACAGGGCGATGACGACCCGCTCGCCCTCACTGGTGACTTTCGCCTTGGTGAGCGGGCTGTACAGCAGGTAGCGCCGGTCGTCGGCCGACGCGCTGCGCATGTAGTCGCAAGCCCGGGTGCACACCAGCCGCATTGCCACCAGCCGCAGGTAGGCGTCGGTGAGCAGCCGCCGCACGTGGCTGAAGTCGGTGACGACGGTGCCGTACAGAACGCGGTTGGAGGCGTGGGTGACCGCCTCGTACATGGCGTGGGTGCACATGCCGACCGCGCCCCAGCCCAGGTTGTACTTGCACACGTTGACGGTGTTGAGGGCCGCGTGGAACGCCCCTTGGCCACGGTGCAGGATGTCGGCCTCGGTGACCGGGTAGTCGCGCAGCGCGTAGTTGGCGACGAAGTTCTGCGAGTTCACCACGTTCTTGATCAGGTCATACCGATCGTGCTGGGAGTCGGCAGTGAAGAACACGTACTCGTCAGAGCCTGCGATCTTGCCGAAGGTCGAGACCATCCGCGCCACGTTGGCGTTACCGATGTAGTACTTCTCGCCGCTCGCGGTCCAGCCGTGTTCGGCCGGCGTCAGGATCATGTCGGTCTGGTAGACGTCGGCGCCGTGGGTCTGCTCCGACAAGCCGAAGGCGAACACCTCGCCGGCCTCGAGCTGCGCGGCGGCCTTGCGCTTGGCGTCGGTGTTGTCGCTCATCCAGATCGGGCCCAGACCCAGCGCGGTGACCTGGAAGGGGTACCAGTAGCTCAGCCCGTAGAAGCCCACGATCTCGGCGAACTCGCTGATCCGGTAGGTGTCCCAGCGGCAGGCAGCTGCTGGGTCCGAGGCGCCGTACTCGGATGGGGTCAGCAGCGAGGCGAAAATGCGCTCCCGCCCGATATGGTCCAAAAACTCGGAGTACCACACCCCTTCGTGGTCGTCGGACTTCAGCCGCGCCTTCCCCCGCGACTCGAAGAAGTCCACCGTCGCGGCCATGATCTCCCCCGAGCGACGGTCCGGATATCGACGTTGCAGATGGTTGGGATTGAGCAGCATGACGGGGCTCCCGCGGGTTCCGGTTACGACGAGGGTGACGGTACTGCACCGCGGGGGCCGTCGGGGCGGACCGGAAAAAGTGGCTCATTGCGTCACGCGGGAGAGCAGATATCGCCGCTCGGGCAGGCTGCGGGTGCGCTGGGCCGCGCGAAGGTAGTGCTCTCGGGCCGCTTCCCGGTCACCGAGTTCGTCGAGCAGATGGGCCCGCACCGCGTCGACGCGGTGATGTCCGTGCAGAGCGGGATCCGCCGCCGCGGCATCGAGTTCGAGCAGGGCGGCCGCGGGACCCTGCACCATCGCGACGGCGACAGTTCGATTGAGCGCGACCATCGGCCCTGGCGCCAGGGCTAAGAGCACGTCATACAACGCGAGGATCTGCGGCCAGTCGGTCGCTTCGGCGCTGGCGGCCTCGTCATGTACCGCGGCGATCGCCGCCTGCAGCTGGTAGGGACCCGGCTCGGCGACCGGCAGCGTCGCCTCGATGATCGCGACGCCCTCGGCAATGGCGGTCCGGTCCCACAGCCGGCGGTCCTGTTCGGCCAGCGGGACCAGCGATCCATCTGGTCCGGTGCGCGCGGCGCGTCGGGCATCCGTGAGGAGCATGAGCGCGAGCAACCCGGCGACCTCGCCCTCGTCCGGCAGGCTCGCGCGCAGCTGACGGGTCAGCCGAATCGCTTCGGAGGTCAGCTCCACGCGGTTGAGGTTCTCTCCAGATGTCGCGGTGTAGCCCTCGTTGAAGATGAGGTACAACGTGCGAAGCACCGCGGGCAGCCGCTCGTCGCGCTCGCGCTGGTTCGGGGTGCGGAATTGGGCGCCCGAATCGCGGATGCGCGCCTTGGCCCGACTGATGCGCTGCCCGACGGTCGCCTCCGGCAGCAGCAGCGCGCGGGCGATCTCCGCGGTGGTCAGGCCTCCGAGCGCCCGCAACGTCAGCGCCACCTGCGACGGCACGGCGAGCACCGGGTGACAGCACAAGAACAGCAGCGCCAACGATTCGTCGGCCTCGGCAACGGCGCCCGAGGGCGGCGTGGGCTCAAGCGCATACGTGTCTTCGCGGTGCCGACGCGCCGACTCCTTCCGCCAAGTCTCGATCAGCCGCCGCGACGACGTCGTAATCAGCCAGCCGGTCGGGTTTTCCGGTACCCCATCGGCCGGCCAGGTCACCGCGGCGGCGAGCAGCGCCTCCTGGACGGCGTCCTCGCAGTCGTCGAAGTCGCCGTACCGGCGCACGAGGACCCCGAGGACGCACGGGGCGACCTCGCGCAGCAGGACGGTGACGGCATCCTCGCCCGGACCGGTGGAATTCACATGTCCCAGCCGCTCAGGTCGAGCACCGGCCGGACCTCGACCAAGCCCCAGACGGCGTCCGGAACGCGGGCCGCGATCGCGAGGGCACGCTCCTCGCTTTCGCAGTCGACTAGAAAGAAACCGGCGAGATGTTCTTTCGCCTCGGCGAACGGCCCGTCGCTGATCATCGTCCGGCCGCCCGCGACCGTGACCCGCTTGGCCAGGGCGGGGTCCGCCAGGCCCTCGGTAGCCACGAGCTCGCCGGTGTCGGCGAGCTCGGCGCCGAGTTCGACGTGGTCGTGGCCGAACCGCGCTCGCTGCTCCTCGGGTAAGGCCTGCCATCGCTCGAGGAACTGCGGGTTGCTCTGAATCAAGATCATGTACTTCACTGCGGCCTCCATGGATTTGGATAAACACTGCGCTCCTGTGTCGAAACTGGCCAGCCGGTTTCGACACCCCACTGAAGGCTTCGCGCCGCGGAGCCCCGGAGAAGGGGACAACTATGGAGATCAGCCACGCAGGAACCGACGTCCACGCGGTACTTGAAAAGTTCGTGGCCGCGCATGCCGCCCACGACGCCGACGGCCTGTTTGCGCTTCGTTCCGACGACGTGGTGTCGTATTCGCTTGCGCCGCCGCTGCAGCAGGGGCCCGATACGCCGTATGGCACCGTGGAAGGTATCCGCGCCTGGTTCGCGGGATTTGACGGCCCCGTGCAGATCACTTTCCGCGACCCCGTGGTGAGCCAAGATGGCGATCTCGCATTCGCCCACACCCTCACAAATATGACGGTGACACCTGTAGGCCGGCACGACCCGATCTCGGTCTGGTATCGCTCGACCTTCGGGCTGCGCCGCGTCGACGGGTCGTGGCGCATCGCGCACCTACATGAATCGACGCCGTTCCACATGGACGGCTCGTACCGCGCGGCCACCGACCTTCAGCCCTGAGCCGCCGATAGTTCACGGATCCGATGAGGCCGGTGTCAAACCACGCAGCGGAGTCATAGCATCAGTCACGTGTCAGAACTCAATACCGCCCGCGGCGCCATCGATACGACCGACCTCGGCGTGACGCTCATGCACGAGCACGTGTTCATCATGACCACCGAGATTGCGTTGAACTATCCCGAAGCCTGGGGCGACGAGGACAAACGGGTGGCCGACGCCGTCAGTCGGCTCAACGAGTTGAAGGCCCGCGGGGTGGACACCATCGTCGACCTGACCGTGATCGGGCTGGGCCGCTACATTCCGCGCATCGCGCGCGTCGCGGCGGCCACCGAGCTGAATATCGTTGTGGCGACCGGGCTTTACACCTACAACGACGTGCCGTTCCGGTTCCACTACGAGGGCCCGGGCGGCATGTTGGACGGCCCGGAGATCATGACGGAGATGTTCGTCCGCGACATCGAGCAGGGCATCGCCGACACCGGCGTCAAGGCCGGGATCCTCAAGTGCGCCACCGACGAGCCGGGTATCACGCCCGGCGTCGAGCGGGTGCTGCGCGCCGTCGCCCAGGCGCACAAGCGCACCGGGGTGCCGATATCCACGCACACCCACGCCGGGCTGCGGCGCGGACTCGAACAGCAGCGCATCTTCGAAGAAGAGGGCGTCGACCTGACCCGAGTGGTCATCGGCCATTCCGGTGACAGCACCGACATCGGGTACCTCGAGGAGCTCATCGCCGCGGGCTCGTATCTCGGGATGGACCGGTTCGGTTTAGACGTGATCTCGCCGTTCGAGGAGCGGGTGAAGATCGTGGCACAGATGTGCGAGCGGGGGCACGCCGACAAGATGGTGCTCTCGCACGACGCCAACTGCTATTTCGACGCGCTGCCCGAAGAGCTCGTGCCGCAGATGGCGCCGAACTGGCATTACCTGCACATCCACAACGACGTCATCCCAGCGCTCAAAGAACGCGGCGTCACCGACGAGCAACTGAAAACCATGTTGGTCGATAACCCCCGCCGCATCTTCGAGCGGCAGGGCGCATATGAGTGAGCCGGTCCCGCCGATCGGCACCCAGATCGCGGCGCTGGCCGAACTCGCCCCCGACGAGCCCGCCGTCACCTGCGACGGCCTAACGCTCACCCGCGCCGAACTCGACCGTTCGACGAACCGGTTGGCCCGCGCCTACGCCGACCGCGGCGTCGGCGTCGGCGACTACGTGACCATGGTGCTGCCCAACTCCGTGGAGTGGATCCAGGCCGCGGTGGCGTGCTGGAAGCTGGGCGCGGTGCCCCAGCCGCTGTCGGCGCGGTTGCCGGACGCGGAGCTGCGGGGGCTGCTGGACCTGCGACCACCGGCCCTGCTGGTGGGCCGTGATCACCCCCAAATGCCCAGCGTCCCAGCCGGTTTCACGCCCGGCCCGGAATGCTCCGACGCGCCGCTGCCGGAAGCGGTATCGCCGGTGTGGAAAGCGATGGGGTCCGGCGGCAGCACCGGCCGGCCCAAGCTCATCGAATCCGCGGGCGACACCCGGATACCGGCGGCCATCGGCTATCCGCTGGGTGCGCAGCCCGGCGACACCACGCTGGTCCCGATCCCGCTGTCCCACAACACCGGGTTCACCACCGCGACCATCGCGCTGCTGATGCGCCATCACCTCGTCGTGATGAGCCGGTTCGACCCGCACCAATTCCTGCGGCTGATCACCGACCACCGCGTCACGTTCCTGACCACGGTGCCGACCATCATGCAGCGGACGCTGCCCGCCTACCACGCCGACCCCGGGTCCTACGACCTGTCGTCGCTGCGCCGGTTCTGGCACATGGGGGCGCCGTGCCCGCCGGCGATCAAGCAGGCCTGGATCGACCTGCTGGGCCCCGAGGTCGTCTGGGAACTCTACGGCGGCACCGAATTACAGGCGCTCACCTTCATCTCCGGCGACCAGTGGCTCACCCACCGCGGCTCGGTCGGCGTCGTGGTCGCCGGGGAGATGCAGGTGCTCGACGACGACGGCAACCCTTGTTCGCCCGGCGTGGTCGGCGAGATCTACATGCGGCCCGGCCCCGGCAGCGCGCCCACCTACCGCTACGTCGGCGCCACGGCCAAGTCCCGCGATGGCTGGGATTCGCTTGGCGATCTTGGCCATTTCGACGCCGACGGCTTTCTCTACCTGTCGGACCGCCGGGTGGACATGTTCACCGTCGGTGGCCGCAACGTCTACCCCGCCGAGATCGAGAACGCCTTGTCGGCGCACCCGGACGTGCTGTCCTGCCTCGTCGTCGGTGTGCCCGACCCGAACTCGGGCGACCTGGGTCAGGTGCCGTACGCGCTGGTGCACGCGGCAGAGGGTTCCACCCTGGACGCCGCGGGCGTACAGCAATTCCTGCGCGAACGCATCGCCGGGTACAAGGTGCCGCCCACCCCCGACTTCATCGAGTTCGTCGACGCCCCGTTGCGCGACGACGCGGGCAAGGCCCGGCGGTCGGCGGTCCGCGCCGAGATCATCGCCCGACTGCAGGCGCCGGAAGCGAGCTGACGTCTGTAGTCCGCCTTACATCGGCCAGTTGATTGGGCTGTTCTGCGTTCGGTGTTTACGAGCTACGTGCTAGATGGTCATCAGTGTGCATATTCGGGGGTTCGGCATCTCTCGCCCTACTGCGCCATGCCGAAACGGATACACGGCACAACCAGTCGCTCTGTAGCCAGCTTGGCGGCTTAACGACATGAAAGGTCCCGCGCACGCTGCGAGATGAGGCGGCAATGCATGAGCGGTCACGGTGACTGGCCCACACCGACGTCACTTGCCTAAACTTTTGTTCGTGCATGAGATATTACGGATGCATACAGCGAGTTTGCAGGCGATGGCCACCCGCTGGGCCGCCTCTGCTGAGGCACTAAACGCGACGGCGTCGCCGGCCAATCTCGGCTTTTCGTGGCAGCCCAGCACGACCGCAGTCAATGCCGCCCACGCCGAAGTCACTGTCTTCGCCACGGCATTGGCCACGCGGGTAAGTTCTTGCGCTACGCACGTCGCTGAAGCAGACACCCGCTACCTTGCCAACGAGGCTCAAGCGGCTAATCGTCTGGCCTCTGTGGTGCAAGCGGTGACCAGCGTGTAGCGATGGCCGCGGTCGCAGTGGTTCCTGGCCTGTCAGCGCTGTTAGCCTGGCCCACTGACCATCTCACCGATGCGGCAGCCCAATGGGAGACCGTTGCCGAGCGCAGCTATGCACTGTCCCACCAGGTGTGGCGGGAAGCCGTCTCGGTCGATTGGCGAGGTGAAGCCGCCGATGCGGTGCGCGTCGCGACGCACGCTGACATGCGAACCACCAGCGCAGCAGCCGACCAGCTACAGGCGGCGGCCCGTGTCGCGCGCAACGCGTCCTCGGATTTGCACGCGGCCCGCTCCCGCCTCCGCTATGCCGTACAAGTTGCCCAGACTGCGGGATACGAGGTATGCGAGGACCTTTCGGTTACCGATCGCATGAGCGGCGGATCGACCTACAGCGAGCAGTTCGCCAAGGCGAAGCGCAAACACTCGCCAGCGATATCCGTCAGCGCGCTGCCCAGCTCGTCGCACTGGACCAACAGGTCGCTGGCAAGATTTCCACCGCCCTAGCTGGCATCGGCGCCAGTTTCCCGCGACACCCAGCCCTTGGCAGTCCACCGAAGGGCAGCCACGTTTACAGCGTTGACAACCACACCTTTAAAGATGACCCAGCCCGGCCGCCATGGGAGCCACCGCCACCG
>NZ_LZIL01000061.1 GCF_001667075.1 Mycobacterium sp. 852014-52450_SCH5900713
TTTTAAAACCCCCCTCTTCCGCGGGGGGTGGGGGGGCCGCTTTCCTTCGTCGGCCCCGCCCGCCGCGGCACAACCCGGGGGGGCGGCGGCTCGTCGACTGGTTCGACCACGCCATCGCACTGGGCGCATCCGGCGTTGCGCTGGGCCCGATCTTCGCCTCGCGCACCCACGGTTACGACACCACCGACCATTACCGCATCGACCCCCGGCTCGGTGATGACGCCGATTTCGACCACCTCGTCGCCGAGGCCCGTCGGCGCGGCCTGCGCATCCTGCTCGACGGCGTGTTCAATCACGTCGGCGTGGATTTCCCCCGTTACCAGGAGGCGCCGAACGACGGGGCCGCGGCGCGCTGGTTTCGCGGGCGCCCGGGACGCTTTCACACCTTCGAGGGCCACTCCGAGCTGATCACGCTCAACCACGACAACCCCGAAGTGATCGACTACACCGCGGACGTGATGGCGCACTGGCTGGAACGCGGCGCCGACGGCTGGCGACTCGACGCGGCTTACACGGTGCCGGAACGGTTTTGGGCCTCAACGCTGCCGCGGGTGCGAAAGCGCTTCCCCGAAGCCTGGTTCGTCGGCGAGCTCATCCATGGCGACTACGCCGCCGTCGTGCGGGCCGCGACGTTCGACTCGGCGACGCAATACGAGTTGTGGAAGGCGATCTGGAGCAGCCTCAACGACGGCAACTTCTTCGAGCTGGACTGGGCGTTGCAGCGGCATGGCGAGTTCCTGGCCGGCTTCGTCCCGCTCACCTTCATCGGCAACCACGACGTCACCCGGATAGCCAGCCAGCTGGATAACCCCCGGCACGTGGCGCACGCCCTGGTGCTGCTGCTCACCGTCGGCGGCGTGCCCAGCGTGTACGCGGGCGACGAGCTGGGATTCCGCGGTGTCAAGGAGGAGCGCTATGGCGGGGACGACGCCGTGCGCCCCGAGTTCGCCTCTCCCCCATTGGAATTAGATGCGTTCGGGGCGGAAATCTGGGCGTTGCACCAGTTCCTGGTCGGGTTGCGCCGCCGTCACCCGTGGCTGCACCGTGCCTCGACCACCGCGCTGCGGCTGGAAAACCGGCATTACCTCTACGAGACCCGCAGCGGCGACGACGCGCTGCTGGTCGCGCTCAACATCGACGACGAGCCGATGCGCGTGGCGCTGTCGGAACTGGGCACGTCTCGCCGGCGGGTCATCGGCGGCTCGTCGGCCCCGCCGCAAGAGGTGGTGAACTTGCTGGTCGTGGAACCGCATGGGTGGCGAATCTTAAGCCCGGCCTAGGCGTTCCAGAGTCAGCTGGTCCTGCCGGCCGTCGTAGTACTTGTCGAGGACCGCGCGGAATTCCTCGTTATCGTCCGTGGCGCGGGCGAACAGCGTCATCGACGAGCGCAGCTTGAGGTCGTCGGGCGAGCCGAAGATGTCCGCGACCGATCGGCCCTGCACCTGGTTAACCAACCGGGCGCACTCACGCAACCGCGGGCCGAGCAGCTCATGGCGCAGATAGGCGCGCGCCTCCTCGAGCGAGGAGATGCCGTAATGCACCGCGGTCGGGCTGCCACCCAGGCCGCGTAACTGCGGGAAGACAAACCACATCCAGTGACTGCGTTTGCGTCCGGAGCGCAGCTCTTCGACCACGTTTCGGTACACCGGGGCCTGCGCGTCGACGAAGCGGTTGAGGTCGAAGGGGTCGCTCGCCGATTCCATGTGACTACGGTTGCACATATGGCGGTCAAACGACGAGTGCCCAAGTTGCGCGACCTCGCGCCGCTGATCCAGTTCAAGCGCCCGCAGTTCGACGCGACCAAGCGCCGCCTCGATGCCGCGCACACCATCGAAGATCTGCGACGCATTGCCAAACGTCGCACGCCCAAGGCGGCGTTCGACTACACCGACGGCGCCGCCGAGGACGAGCTTTCCATCCAGCGCGCCCGGCAAGCGTTCCGCGACATCGAGTTTCACCCGACGATCCTGCGTGATGTCAGCAATGTCACCGCCGGCTGGAATGTGCTGGGCCAGCCGGTGGTCCTGCCATTCGGCATCGCGCCCACCGGCTTCACCCGACTGATGCACACCGAGGGCGAGATCGCCGGCGCGGCGGCGGCGGCCAAGGCCGGCATTCCGTTCTCGCTGTCCACGCTCGGCACCTGCGCGATCGAGGACCTGGTGACCGCTGTTCCGCAGGGCAGGAAGTGGTTTCAGCTCTACATGTGGCGCGACCGGGAACGCTCGATGGCACTGGTCCAGCGCGCTGCCGATGCGGGATTCGACAGCCTGCTGGTCACTGTCGACGTTCCGGTCTCCGGCGCCCGGCTGCGCGACAACCGCAACGGGATGACGATCCCGCCGACGCTGACGCTGCGCACCGTCCTGGATGCGGTGCCGCACCCGAAATGGTGGTTCGACCTGTTGACCACCGAGCCGCTGGCGTTCGCGTCGCTGGACCGCTGGTCGGGAACCGTCGCCGAGTATCTGAGCACCATGTTCGACACCAGCCTCACCTTCGATGACCTGGAGTGGATCAAGGCCCAGTGGCCCGGCAAGTTGGTCGTCAAGGGCATCCAGACGCTCGACGACGCCCGTGCCGTCGTCGATCGCGGCGTCGACGGCATCGTGTTGTCGAATCACGGTGGGCGCCAACTTGATCGGGCCCCGGTGCCGTTCCACCTGTTGCCCTCGGTCTCGCGTGAGGTCGGCAAGCACACCGAGATCCTGCTGGACACCGGCATCATGTCGGGTGCCGACATCGTGGCGGCGATCGCGCTGGGCGCGCGGTGCACGCTCGTCGGGCGGGCCTACCTGTACGGGCTGATGGCCGGGGGCGAACCCGGCGTCGCCCGCGCGATCGACATCATGGCCGAAGGCGTGATGCGCACCATGCGTCTGTTGGGTGTCACCTGCCTCGAGGAGCTCTCCCCCAACCACGTCACACAACTGCGACGCCTGGGGCCTGTCGAACCGCCCGCCTGACGGCGCTACTGCAGGCGGGCGACGCGCTCCGTGCGGTTGCGTACCAGGTCGTTGAAGGCCTCGCCGGGCCCGACGTGCTCGAAGAGTTGGGGCGGGTAGTGCGTGACGTACATCGTGCGCCGGCCGCCGGCGCCGGTCGGCCGGGGTGAGGCGTGCATCAGGTCCTGGACGTGGACGGTCACGTCGCCGGGGGCGGTGTCGATGCTCACCACCGGTACCCGTTGGAGCCGATGTTCCCAGCGGTAATGAATCGCCTGACCGTGGCTGCCCGGCACCACCTGAAGGTTGCCGGTCGACGCCTCCGAGCCGGTCAGTTGAATTCCGATGCTGACCGCGGGGCACATGAGAGCGTGCCCACCCATGCCGCAGTCCTGATGCCAGGGGATGTTCGACAGCCCGCTGGGGTTGCCTGGCACTTTGAGCAACACCGCGCTGCCTTCCATCCGGTCGGGTGCGGGCCGCAGCGCGGGATTGATGAGGGTGCCCAGCCTGCGCACCCGGGGATCGTTTTCCAAGGCGGCGAGGACAGGCGAGCGCAGCGTTGCGTAGACCAACCGGCACAGCACGCTGCCGCCGTCCTCGTCGGTGACCCACCACGACCGGTCATCCCCCGGCCGGGCCCGGGCCGCAAGGCGGTCGACCTCACGGTTGGCGGCCCGCATCTCATCGGCGTCGAACACGCCGCTGACGTGCAGGTAGCCCATGGTCTGCAGCTGTGCGCACAACTCGGCGTCGTCCGCGTCGAGCGTGAATGTGGCGAGCGGGTCGCGCAGCTTCAGGTCGGCGCGGGCCGGATCGTAGGGCGGGACGCCGGCGTGCAGGTACCGCAGGACCGGGTCCCAGTCGGCCAGCTGGTCGAAGCCACCCCGCTCGAAGGACAACTCGTCGCTGAGCAGGAGGTTGATGACCGTGCGGATCTGGCCAACCATGTCGTCCCACGCCCGTCGGGACAGCCGCACGACGGCGTCTCCAGTGCGCTGCCCCTCGTTGATGCGGATCGTCGAGCCATCGACGGCATAGGTGACGGCATCGTCGTCGACGAGGAAGGTGATGGCGCCGACGGAAGCGATGTCTCTGGCCGCGGATTCCAGGACATCCGGGTCGAGGGCGGTCGAGGCGGGGTGCGTCAGCGGCACGGACCGATTATCCAAGACCGCCAACGTGATAGCCACCACTTACCCGCCGCGGAGCCTCGGAGGGGAACAAACCGGCGCCCACCTGGGTTGAGCGCATCAGACTCAGTTTTTGGAGGATTGATGGCTGAAGCCAAATCGGTGCCGGTGCTGTTTATCGCCGACACCATCGTGTTGCCCGGAATGGTCGTTCCGATCGCGCTCGACGAGGCCGCGCGGGCGGCAATCGACGCTGCTCAGGCGAGTGAATCCGGGCAGCTGCTGATCGCGCCCCGGTTGGACGACCGATACCCGTCGCACGGTGTGATCGCCAAGATTTTGCAGGTCGGACGCATCGCAGGCGGCGGCACCGCGGCCGTCGTGCGCGGTGAGCGCAGGGCCCAGATCGGGGCCGGTGCGTCCGGGCCGGGGGCGGCGCTGTGGGTCGAGGTCACCGAGGTCCCCGACATCGAGCCGACCGACGAAGTCAAGGCGCTGACGGCCGAGTACAAGAAGCTGCTGCTGGCCATGCTGCAACGGCGCGAGGCCTGGGAGATCGTCGACTACGTCAACCGGCTCACCGACCCGTCGGCGTTGGCCGACACCTCCGGCTACGCGTCCTACCTGTCCAGCGAGCAGAAGCGGCAACTGGTCGAGACCGAGGATGTCGCCGAGCGGCTCCGGGTGCTGATCGACTGGACCAGCGACCACCTCGCCGAGGTCGAGGTCAACGACAAGATCGCCGAGGACGTGCGCGAGGGCATGGAGAAGACGCAGAAGGAGTTCCTGCTGCGCCAACAGCTGGCCGCCATCCGCAAGGAATTGGGTGAGGGCGAGCCCGACGGGTCCGATGACTACCGGGCACGCGTGGAAGCGGCCGACCTGCCTGAGAAGGTGCGCGAGGCCGCGCTGCGCGAGGTCGGCAAGCTGGAACGGTCCAGCGACCAAAGCCCGGAAAGCGGCTGGATCTGCACCTGGCTGGACACCGTGCTCGACCTGCCCTGGAACGTCAGGACCGACGACTCCACCGACCTGAAGGCCGCGCGCGAGGTGTTGGACGCCGACCACCACGGGCTGGACGACGTCAAGGACCGCATCGTCGAATACCTGGCCGTGCGGGCCCGCCGCGCTCAGCGGGGGCTACAGGTCGTCGGCGGCCGCGGTTCCGGCGCGGTAATGGTGCTCGCCGGTCCGCCCGGCGTCGGCAAGACGTCGCTGGGCGAGAGCGTCGCCCGCGCGCTGGGCCGCAAGTTCGTGCGCGTCGCCCTGGGCGGTGTGCGCGACGAGGCCGAGATCCGCGGGCACCGGCGCACCTATGTGGGCGCGTTGCCGGGCCGGATCGTGCGGGCCATCGGCGAGGCGGGCTCGATGAACCCCGTTGTGCTGCTGGACGAGATCGACAAGGTCGGGTCCGACTATCGGGGCGACCCGAGTGCGGCGCTGCTCGAGGTGCTCGACCCGGCGCAAAACCACACGTTCCGCGACCACTACCTGGACCTGGACCTGGACCTGTCCGACGTGGTGTTCCTGGCCACCGCCAACGTCATCGAGAACATCCCGTCGGCCCTGCTGGACCGCATGGAGTTGGTGCAGATCGACGGCTACACCGAGGACGACAAGGTCGCCATCGCCCGGGACTACCTGCTGCCCCGCCAGCGGGACCGGGCGGCGCTGACCGAGGACGAGGTCACGCTGACCGACGCCGCTCTGCGCAAGATCGCCGCCGACTACACCCGGGAGCCCGGCGTGCGCCAGTTCGAGCGGCTGCTGGCCAAGGCGCTGCGCAAGGTGACGACCAAGCTCGCGGAGACGCCCGAGCCGATCACCATCGACGAGCCGGATCTGGTCGAATACCTCGGCCGCCCGCGTTTCACCCCGGAGTCGGCCGAACGCACGGCCGTGCCCGGCGTCGCCACCGGCCTGGCCGTCACCGGCCTGGGCGGCGACGTGCTCTATATCGAAGCGGGCGCGACGGACGGCGAGGCGGGTTTACAGCTCACCGGTCAGCTGGGTGACGTGATGAAGGAGTCGGCGCAGATCGCGCTGTCCTACGTGCGCTCCCACGCCGCCGAGTTGGGCGTCGATCCCAAGGCCCTCGACCGGCGCATCCACGTGCACGTTCCCGCGGGAGCGGTGCCCAAGGACGGACCCTCGGCCGGTGTCACCATGGTGACCGCGCTGGTCTCGATGGCCACCGGACGTCAGGTGCGCTCCGACGTCGGCATGACCGGCGAGGTCACGCTGAACGGGCGGGTGTTGCCGATCGGCGGCGTGAAGCAGAAGCTGCTGGCGGCCCAACGGGCCGGCCTGGCAACGGTCTTCATTCCGGCGCGCAACGAGCCCGACCTGGATGACGTGCCCGCGGAGGTGCTCGACGCGCTGACGGTCAAACCGATGACCGACGTCGCCGACATCGTCAGGCAGGCGCTCGAGCCGGCGGCCGAGACCGTTACGGTCGCTGCTTGACATGAGCTTGGCCGGGATGCGTAGCAAACTCGCTCGCATCCCGGTCAAGCGCGTTGAGATCCGTTGATGGCCGTGATCTCGCGCAGATTTGCTCCGCATTGGCAACCTTCCCGCCGACATTGGGGCCGACAGTCGAGCCGGAGGGGATCATCCATCCCCCGCCGTTCGCTGACCTTCGGCGTTCCGCGAGAGTCGGTTTACGCGCCGTCGGCGTTGCGGTCCCCCGCCCGGCGCGAGCGGCTGACCTGGCCTGACGCCGGCGGCAGGGCAACGGAGGTTTTCCGCGTCCATGTGTCGGGTATCAGGGGGTTGGAGGTTCGGCTGCCCGTGAGGGCGGTGGGGTGAGCGAATCACCAAGTCAATTGGTTCAGCTGCTATTCAGGCGGCCAAATCGCTCGACAAGGGGGTTCACTTATGAATCTGAGCAAAATCACAGCCGGCGCTCTCATGGCCGGAAGTATCACGTCCGCGGCGCTGGGAATCGGCGCCGGAATCGCACAAGCCGGTCCGGACGGTCCGAATGTGCCGAATCCGAACATTCCGGGCCCGAATGTGCCAGGAGGCGACCGGGACGTACCGGGTCCGGGCCAACACGTGCCGGGACAGCCGATTTGTAACCCGGGCGCCCCGGGCGTCAACTGCAACGAGCCGGGCAGCCCATTTCCCCCGGGACAGAACGGGTTCCCCCCGCCGGGGCACTACAACGACCCGGTCCGCTACGGGCTCCCAGCCACCTGGGTGCCGCCAGTGGGTGACCCCGACGGGACCCAGCTTCCCGTCGTATTCAACCCGCAGCTGGGTCAGTGGGGCGTCAACACGACTACCGGTTTCCAGGTGTTCACTCCCGCAGGCGGGACCTCAGGCTCCGGCCAGGTCAGCGGCGGGGTCAACCCCGGGACCTAAAACGGCATGACGAGGCAGCCGCCCCTTCGGGGGCGGTTGTTTTCGTTGCACGGTGACATGGCGCCAAGCTCGGCGTTGAATGAAACCGTGACTCTCAAACGCCAAGTCGTCCACCGCGTGCAGCGGCTGCTCGTCAACCCGGTCGGCCGGCAGATGCCGGGGATCATCCTGGAAACCACCGGCCGCAAGAGCGGCAAGCCGCGGCGCACCGCCGTGGGCGGACGCCTGGTCGACAACCAATTCTGGATGGTCTCCGAACACGGCGAGCACTCCGACTACGTCCACAACATCAAGGCCAGCCCCGCCGTGCGGGTGCGCATCGGCGGCCGATGGCGCAGCGGCACCGCTCACCTCCTGCCCGACGACGATCCGCTGCGGCGGCTCGGCGACCTCCCGCGGCTCAACAGCGCGGTGGTGCGGCTGATGGGCAGTGACCTGCTGACCATTCGGGTGGATCTGGACTGACGCGCCGCGCATGGCGTACGACGAGTACCTGGCCGACGAGATCCGCGAACTTCTCGCCTCCGAGCGCGGGGTCGAGGAGAAGCGCATGTTCGGCGGTCTCGCGTTCCTGGTGAACGGCAACATGTCCGTGGCCGTCAGCGGTCAGGGCGGCCTGCTGGTCAGGGTGCCGGCGGACGAGCTCGACAAAATGCTGCGGCGCGCTCACGTCAGCCCAATGGTGATGGCGGGCCGCGACGTTCGCGGCTGGGTACGGGTGGAGCCAGCCGGAATGCGGACCAAACGACAGCTCGAGGGCTGGGTGGCCCGCGGCGTCGGCTACGCGCGCACCCTGCCGGCCAAGTGACCGGCGCGGTTTGCCAGCACTCGGCGCGGGTACGTGGACAGGTATGTCCGAACGCCAGCAACTGGTGCGACGGCTGCTCGACGTTGCCGGGACCACGTACGCCGCCGAGGCGCGAATTAAGCTCGCCGACAAGCCGATGCCGCTGTTTCAGCTGCTGGTCATCTGCATGCTGGCCAGCAAACCGATCGATGCCGCCATCGCCATGGGCGCCGGGCGCGAACTGTTCAAGGCGGGCCTGCGCACGCCCAAGGCGGTGCTGACCTCGGATCGGCAGACGATGATCGAGGCCTTCGGCCGTGCCCACTACGTCCGCTACGACGAAAGCTCGGCCACCCGCCTCACCGAGATGGCCGAACGCGTGCGCGACGAGCACTCCGGCGATCTGCGCGAACTCGCGGACCGCAGTGGGCGTGATGTCACCGCGGCGAAGCGGTTCCTCAAGGGTTCAAGGGAATCGGGGATACCGGGGCCGACATATACCTGCGCGAGGTGCAGGACGTGTGGACCTGGGTGCGGCCGTATTTCGACGGCCGCGCCACCGCCGCGGCGAAGCAGTTGGGTCTGCCTACCCAACCGGCGAAGCTCGGAGCCCTTGCGCCGCAAAGCAACGCGCGGCTGGCCGCCGCGCTCATCAGGACATCGCTGGACGACGACCTGCGCCGGCGGGTGAGCGGTTGACCGTGCGGATCGGTACCTCCGGATGGTCCTACAACCATTGGGCCGACGTGCTGTACCCGCGTGGCCTGCCCACCGCGCGCCGGCTGGCACGCTACATCGAGGTGTTCGACACCGTCGAGTTGAACGCGAGTTTCTACCGCTGGCCGAAGGATTCGACCTTCGCGGGATGGCGTCAACAGTTGCCGGACGGCTTCAGGATGTCGGTCAAGGCGCATCGAGGACTGACCCACTACCGCCGCCTGGCATCCGCCGGGCCGTGGGTCGAGCGCTTCGAGCGCTGTTGGGAACTGCTGGGCGATCGCGCCGGGGTGTTGCTGGTTCAACTGCATCCCGAGCTGCAGCGCGACGACTCGCGCCTGGATGCCTTCCTGGGTAGCGTGCCGGCGTCGATCCGCTTGGCCGTCGAGCTGCGCCACCCGTCCTGGAACGACGAGGCCGTCTACGACTTGCTGGCCCGCCGCCGCGCCGCCTACGTGGTCATGAGCGGCGCCGGGCTGGCGTGCGTGCCGCGGGCGACCACCGATCTGGTGTACATCCGGATGCACGGGCCGGATCAGGACGCGATCTATGCGGGCTGCTACACGGACGACGAGCTGCGGCGGTGGGCGGAGCGGATCGCCGGGTGGCAGGACGACGGCAAGGACGTGTGGATGTATTTCAACAACGACCTCGGCGGCCACGCGGTGCGCAATGCGCTGACGTTGCAAGAACTTTTGCGGTGAGCAGGCGCGAGTAGGCTGGGAATGTCGATTGCAGGACGGAGTGACAATCATGGCCAGCTCGATCACCTTCGTTATCATCGGCGGCGGACTTGCTGGAGCAAAAGCGGTAGAAGCGTTGCGCGACAGCGGGTTCGATGGGCATCTCACCTTATTTGCTGAAGAGAAACGTCTGCCCTACGAGCGACCTCCGCTTTCCAAGGAGTATCTGGCCGGGAAGAAGTCGCTAAACGATTTCACCGTGCACAACTCCGACTGGTACCACGACCACGATGTCGACTTGAGGCTCGGTTCCCGGGTGTCCGCCGTGAACCCCGCCGAACATCTCGTCTCGCTTCCCGACGGCTCCACGATGCGGTACGAGAAGCTGTTGCTGGCGATGGGGTCGGCCTCTCGGCGGCCGCCGATACCCGGGTCCGATGCCCACGCGGTCCACTATCTGCGCACCTACGACGATGCTGTGTCGCTGGATTCGATTCTCGCCGAAGGATCTTCGCTGGCGGTGGTGGGAGCCGGCTGGATCGGCCTGGAGGTGGCCGCCGGCGCCCGCCAGCGTGGAGTCGACGTGACCGTCGTCGAGACGGCCAAGCAACCGCTGATGGCCGCGCTCGGCGAGACGGTGGGTGAAGTGTTCGCCCGGCTTCATCGCGATCATGGGGTGGACTTACGGCTCGAGGCGCAGGTGGAGGAGATCACGACAACCGGCGGCAAAGCCACCGGGCTGAAAATGCGGGATGGCTCGACGGTGCCGGCTGATGCGGTGTTGGTGGCCGTCGGCGCTAAGCCGAACGTCGAACTCGCCGAACAAGCCGGGCTCGCCATGGGCTCGGGCTCTCAAGGCGGCGTGCTGGTCGACGCGTCACTGCGCACCAGCGATCCGGACATCTACGCGGTCGGCGACATCGCCGCCGCAGAGCACCCCCTGTTCGGCGACCGGATCCGCACGGAGCACTGGGCCAATGCGCTCAAGCAACCCGCGGTGGCGGCGGCCGGGATGCTCGGCAACCCAGGCGAATACGCCGAGCTGCCCTATTTCTTCACCGACCAGTACGACCTCGGGATGGAGTATGTCGGGCACGCCCCCGGCGTCGAGCGCGTGTTGTTCCGGGGCCACGTTGCCGGACGGGAATTCGTCGCGTTTTGGCTAGACGGCGGCGACCGGGTGCTGGCCGGGATGAACGTCAACGTCTGGGATGTGCTCGACGACGTCAAAGCGCTGATCAGGTCCCGGAGCTCGGTCGACCCCGACAAGCTGGCCGACACGGAGGTCCCGCTGGCCGAGCTATTGGGCTGACGGTTCCACGGGCACCCACGTCCCGTCAATCACGTCGGGCGGGCGCTGCACCTGCAACCTTTCCCGTTCGGCGCGGCGGCGTTTGATCCGCAGCCGGGCGTCGCCCGGCATGGTGACCAGCTCGTCACACGTCAGGTAGTACACGTCCTCGACGACGTCGATCAGGTCCGCCGCGACTCGACGAGATCCCAATTCCCGCAACGTCATCCGGAGTTCATGGGTGAATCGCAGGGTGGTGTCGTGGGCCAGCTCGCGGGAGTCGCGGGCGCTGGTGATCAGGCGTTGGGCCAGCGTCGGTGGCGGCGCGTCGGGCGAGGCGGCGTCGGCCACCGCGACTTCCCCGGCCGCGCGCAGCAGCATCGCCGGATCGTCGGCATAAGTCTGGCTGGCCAGCTCGGCCTCCCCGGGACCACGGTGCGCGACGCGGGCGACGGCCGCATCGACCGCCGCGGCGGTGGTGGATGATAACGCGCGGATGCTGGCGAGATTGCCTTCCTGGGCGAGCGCACACAACGGCGGGTCGGCCCGCAGCACCGCGGCCAGTTCGGCGGTCTCGGTCGCGACGACGGTGCTGTCCATGATCATGTCCACCCCGGGCACGCTGCGCGCCGCCTTGCTGCGCTCCAGTGCCGCCGCGGTGACGCCGGAATCAATCAGCCACAACGCCGTGAGGATCCAGCCTTGGTGAATGCGGTCCCGCAGCAAGCGAATCCGGACCTCCAGGCCGGCGTCGGGCAGCGAGCCCAGCTGCGCGGCGTCGAGGTGTTCGGTTTCGGCTGCCGCGCCGTACGCCCGTGTGTCGGACTTGAGATGGCGCAACAGGGCCAGCGATCGCCCCGCGACGACGGCTTTGGCGACGTAGCCGAGGGCACCGCCCGCCAGCGCGGGCTCACCGAACGGCAGGGGGTCTCCGACGTGCGGCCGGCCGACGAGGGCGTTGCGTGCGACGGCATCCTGGTCCCAGCCGGGCAGCTGCGCGGCCGCGACCATGTTGACCGACACCCCAACGTAGGGCCGATGCCCGAACACGGCGACGGCCCGGTTGCCCCACTCCTGGCCCACCACGCCGCCCAGCGCCAGGACGTGACTGAGCACCCGGTTCGCGGCGCGCAATCCGCTCAGCTGAACATCCAGCGTGATCGGGGTGAGCGGCCCGGGCAGCGCCTCGCCGAGGCTGCCCGCACTGAAAATCGGGAAGCGCGGATCGACCCGGTCGTCGAATTCGCCCTCGACGCCCTCGGGCGCGGCGCTGCGCTCCTCGCCGGAGGGATCGGGGCGTGGGGCGACCTCGACCGGGAGCGCCAGTTGGCGCCCGTGGCCGGTGGCACCCACGGCGGTGATCTGACGGCCGACCAGGCCCCGGGCGGTGTCGGCCACTGCCTCGACCGCCTGCCAGCCGAACTCGAACGCCCAATCCTCTTGCACCGCAGCGATATCCATGTTCGGAATGAGCCGGGGCCAGCTGCGCACCCGATTCAGCCGGGACCGCGGGTCGGCGGATCGCAGCATCCGCCACGCCGTGATCACGTTGACGGTGTCCGGGGAGGCGAGGTCCACCACACCGGAGCGGTCGGTGTTCAGCGCCGAAACCAGGAAGCGCACCAAATCGTCGACGTGCAGCACCCGTATCGGCTCCGCCGAAACCTTGGTGCGCAGCAGCGTGGCCACCGTGCGGCACACCATCCAGTCGAGCTGCCGGCCCACCGGCGGGGCGCTCCGGACGACCAGGCTGGGCCCCCAACTGGTGGAGACCAGTTCCTCGGCCGGCTTGTACAGTTCCGGCCGTCCCGCGGCCTGGGACACGAACAGCAGCCGGGCGACGGCGCGGGCGGCCACATCGGTTACGTGCGCCAGACCCTCGATGTCGGCGCTGCCGGGTGCGGTGGTGTCGACGGGGGCCAGGTGGATCACCGCGTCGGCTTCCTCGGTGAGCTCCCGCAGGACCGGGGTGCGCAGCGATGCGCAAACCAGGTCGACGTTGCGGTCTAGGCAGGGATGCGGCCTCTCAGCAATGCCGCTGACCGTGTGCCCGGCAGCGATCAACTGCCGTGCGACCAGCCGCCCGAGTGCGCCGGTGGCGTCGGTAACCAGGATCTGCACCTGGGTCTCACCTCCCCGACCTCAAACTAAACAATAGGCAAGACGGCATGACCTAGCGACCGTTACTGGGCAAACGGCACCCTGAGCTTGCGGGAAAGCCTCGCCGGGTTATTGGAGCGTGGCGCTGCCGTCCGCGGCGACGGCCACCTTGACGCCGCCGATGTCTTCACGCACGGTTACCTGCGCCGCCGCGCCGTCCGTGATCAGGGCGAGGGTCCGCGCCCCGTCGGGCGTGCGCACGGCCAAGAAGGCCTTTTCCGGTCGCCCCTCGCGATCGAACGGTGTCGTCCACGCTTCCACCGTCCCGACCCCTTCCCATTCCACCAAGCCGTCCCGGGTGGGCTCTCGGTCGACGACCGGTTGCACGTCCTCCCAACGGAACTCGGCGGGCGGCTCGGTGCCGTACACGCCGAAGCTGTGCTTGGTAAGGAAGCCGCCGTTGGCGGTGATCAGGCCGCGCCGCCCCGGATTGGCCGCCAGCAACTCCGCCATGGTGGCGATCGAGTGCATCACGTAGTTGCTCCACGGGCCGCCTGCGAACGTCAAACCCCCGGTGACGGTGAGCGGGCGCGCGGGATCGTCGACGGGCAGGCCCAGTTCGGCCGCCGCCACCTGAACGGCCGAGGGAAAGCAGGAATACAGGTCGACGTAGTCGACTTCGTCGATGCCCAGTCCCGCCAGCTCCAGCGCGCGGCCACCGGCGATCCGGATGGCCGGAGAGCGGTGCAGCTCGTCACGCTCGGCGATGGCGGAGGTGTCATGCGCGTCGGTGCCCGCATGCGGGTAGATCCAGCGATCGGCGGGGATCTGCAGGCGGCTGGCCTCCTCCACCGAGGTCAAGACGAGCGCGGCGCCCTGATCGACCATGTTGTTGGAGTTCATCAGCTTGGTGTACGGCCAGCTGATCATCCGGTTCTGCGGGCCGGGCTCGCAGATCTCCTCGGCGGTCACCGGTTTGCGGATCCATGCGTGTGGATTGTCGACCGCAACGGCGTTGAAGCGGGCCCACAGTTCGCCGATGCGCTTGCGGTGGTGCTCAACCGATTCGCCGTTCGCGATCCGCAGGGCCTGCTCGAACAGCGGGTAGACGAAGGCCGGCCGGTCCAGCCGGATCCTGATTTCCGCGTCGCCGGCCATCGGGACGTCGTCGCCGCTGACCGCGGCCATCGGGACGGAGTCGTCCTGAACGGTCCACTCGAGTTTGCCGCCCTTGGCCCGCAGGCCCCGGCGGGTGCGCCACGTCTCGGCGCCGGCCAGCAGCACCACCTGGGCGCTGCCCCGCTGGATGTGCAGGCAGGCCTGATTGACCAGCGACTGCGGCACGTTCCCGCCGACGGGGCTGTACAACGTGGTGAAGTCCGTCGCACCGATCCGCTCGCCGAGCAGTAGCCCTGGGTCGCGGTAATGCGCCGACAGGATGTTCACCACGCGGATGGAATCGACCGCCTCGATCACCCGCGAATCGGCGGCTCGTCGGGCGGCCGCCGCCATCAGGTCCACCGGCTCGACGGACCGCTTGTCCGGGTCGATCTCGTCGCGGTGGTTGACCTGGCCGTAGCCGATCAGCACGGGTGTCCTGGGGTCCACGGTCATAGGACGAATTTAGCGTGGCTATCGATCCGTCTGGTCGCGCGGGCCGGATTCCGCGCGCGTTATGGGGGACCGAACAGCACGCCGTCGCTGATGAGGCGGTCGATCTCCTGCGGGCGCATACCGAGCAGCCTGCGGCAGACGTCGACGGTGTCCTGGCCGGGCAGCGGCGCGGGCCGCTGAGGCGCCCGCGGGATGTGCTGGAACGGCGCGGGGCCCGTCTCGGCCGGCAGCGGACGCTCGATGAGGGGGTGCAGCATCTCGGCATAGAGTTTCCGCTCGACCAGCTGGGGGTCTTCCAAGATGTCCGGCGGCCGGTTCATCGGCCCGGCGGCAACCCCGGAGGATTGCAGCAGCTGGGCGGCCCGGACCGGGGTGCGCATGCGGGTCCAGGCCGACACCAATTCGACCAACTCCTGCCGGTTCGCCAGCCGCGCCTCGCCGGTCGCGAAGCGCGGATCGTCGCCCCATTCCGGGTGATGGAAAACACCTGCGGCACAACGCCATTCGTCGTCGGATTCGATCGAGATGACGCACCACTCGTCGTCGCCCGCGCACGGATAGACCGCGTGCAGGCTGGTGGCCTCGGAGATTCTCGGCACGCCCGCGGCCAGGGCGGCCTGGGTGACGTACAAGGTGTCGAGTTGGTTGATGACGGCTTCGGCTTGCGAGATGTGCACGTGCGACCCGCCGCCCGTCCGGTGGCGGTGGATCAGCGCGGCCAGCGCCGCGATCGCGGTGATCCGCCCGACGACGTGGTCGGGAAAGACGGTCGTCGCGTCGTAAAAGGCATGCCGCCCAGCGTGATTCCGGTTCTCCGGTTCGTCGGCAGTCCACAACCGGGTGACACCGGTCGCGGCGCGGACCAGCGGCCCGTAGCCCATGCGGGTGCTCCACGGGCCTTGGTCGCCGTAGGCGCTACTCTCGGCGAGTACGATCCGCGGGTTGACGGCATGCAGATCGTGGTAGGAAAAGCCAAGCGCGGTAAGCGTTCCCGGCTTGAAGTTGGCGAAGACGGCGTCGGACTCGGCGACGAGCCGGGTGAAGATCTGCTTGCCCGCGGGGCTGCGCAGATCCAGGCCCATCGCCAGGTTGTTGCGATGCGTCCAGGCGAACGACTCGCTCATGGCCTCACCGACGCGGGCCTGCCGCAACCCGTCCGGGTATTCGGCGCTTTCGATTTTGATGACCTCGGCGCCGAGGTCGCCGAAGAGCCGGCTCAGCTCGCCGCCGGCGACGATGATGCCCAGATCCAGGATGCGAAGGCCCGCAAACGGATAGTCGCCGACGCGGCCGGAGGGCGATTGCACGACCGCCGGGTTCCCCCGCCAGCCCGGTCCGTCCTGCCCGGCGGCCGGGGCCGGGCTTCGGAAACCCGCGTGCCGCCCATCGACGACGAAATAGCCGGTCGGCACGCTCGTCCGCACCCCCGGGACGAGCTCGGCGTCGGTGATCGCGCCCACCGACTGAAAATGCTCGGAATTCATCGCCCACGACGGCGTCAGCACGGCGGCGATCGGCACACCGTGAGCCTGCCCCGCGGCCACCAGATCCTTCATGGACTGTCCGGCGAACAACGCCTGGACCAACTCGCTGATCTGCGGCCACGCGGCGAAGCGTGCGGCGATCACGTCGTATTTCGGGTCCTGGAAATCGTCCGGCTCGCCCAGCCAGCGCCGCAGGCCCCGCCATTGGCGCGGCGCCATCACGCACAGCCGGACGTAACCGTCTTTGCAGGGGTAGATCGGGTACGCGTCCTGGTTCTTCGGGCGCCCCCGCCACTGCCCGGTGCGGCGGATGCCGGCGGCGGCCTGTCCATGAGCACCGAATGCCGGGTCGAGCGACATGACCACGGCGTCGAAGCGCGAGAAGTCAATGTATTCGCCTGTGCCTGAACGCAATCGGTTGTAATACGCCACAAGGGTTGCCCACGCCGCCTGGGCCGCGGCGGTGGCCGACGCGATACCGTCCGGGGGCAACACGGGGGTGCCGGTGGTGGGGCCTGAGCGTGACAGAGAGCCGCACATCGCGTACAACACCGGATCGGTGGCCCGCCACAGCGACCGCGGCCCCGTCGCGCCGAAGTCGGTGATCGAGAGCACCACCAGATGCGGGTGCTGGGCGGCCAGTTCCTCCACCGAGGTGCCGAAGGTGGGCGCCTCCCCATAGAAGCCGTCGTCGACGACGATGTCGGCCTCGGCGGCCAGGTCGAGGAACACGCCGCAGTCGTCCTCGTCGAAAGGGTCCAGTACGACGCTGCGCTTGTTCACGTTGTGCACGGCAAACGGGATGCTCGCACCGGCCAGCGTCGGCCGCGCATCGCGTGCCGGGCTTCCGGTAGGGGGTTCGACCTTGAGCACGTCGGCGCCCAAGTCGGCTAACAGGCGCGTCACCGCGTCGCCGTTGCCGCTCGACAAGTCGAGGACGCGCACGGCGTCGAGCAACCCGTCGGACATCAGCACACCGTACCCGCCGGTGTGGACGGTCGCCTCACCAGCCAAAAAGCCAACCAGGCAAGCTGATTGGGTGGGCGAACTCTCGGTCGGCTATCGTCACAGGCCGATCGGCGAGGCCACGGGCGAAACGATCCGACGGAGGCATCTGATATATGAGCGCGCACTTGACCTACATCGAGGCGGTGGTGGTCGGCGCGTTCCAGGGCGTCACCGAGCTGTTCCCGGTTTCCAGCCTCGGGCATGCGGTGTTGGTGCCCGCGGTGGTCGGCGGCCGGTGGGCCGAGGACCTGAGCGTCTCGGCCCCCGAATCGCCCTACCTGGCGTTCATCGTCGGCCTGCATGTGGCCACCGCCGCCGCGTTGCTGGTGTTCTTCTGGCGGGACTGGCTGCGCATCGTGGCCGGATTTGTGTCGTCCTTGCGGCATCGCCGGATCAACACCCCCGATGAGCGGCTCGCCTGGCTCATCGTGGGGGCCACCATTCCGGTCGGGCTGGCGGGGCTGGTCCTGGAAAAGACGTTCCGCACCACACTCGGCAAGCCCATCCCGGCGGCGATTTTCCTGCTGCTCAACGGCATCGCGCTTTACGCGGGCGAAGTGCTTCGCCGGCGCGTCGCGCCCGCGCCCGACCACGAGCAGCCGGTCGGCGAACAACCTGCCCATACCGGCGAGGCCGTCGACAACCGCCTGGCTCAACTGCCCCTGCGCCGCGGCATCCTGATCGGCGCCGCACAGATCCTGGCGCTGCTCCCCGGCATCAGCCGTTCGGGCATCACCATGGTGGCGGGCCTGTGGCGCGGCTTGTCCCACGAGGATGCCGCCCGGTTCTCCTTCTTGTTGGCGACGCCGATCATCCTGGCCGCCGGCGTGTACAAGATCCCGGAGTTGTTCGGACCCCAAGCGACCGGAATAGGCGGCCAGGTACTGGCCGGGAGCATCGCCTCCTTCGTATGCGCCTACCTCGCCGTGCGGTTTCTGACGCAGTACTTCCAAACCCGCACCCTCACACCGTTTGCCATCTACTGCGCCCTGGCCGGCGGCGCCAGCCTGGTGTGGCTCGCCATCCGCTGAGGCGATGAACGACTACTGGCCCTAGGCTGCCCGTAGCCTGGCCGGAGGCACGAAGTAACCGACGAGTCGAGGCAACGCACATGAGCCGCTCCCCATCTGAAGGCCTCGGACCGCGCCAGGAGTCGGTGTGGGACTATCCGCGCCCACCCCGCGTCGAGCCGTTCACCGGTCGCATCACCGTCGAGTTGGGCGGAGTAGTCATCGCATCAACCCGTCGCGCCTGGCGGGTGCTGGAGACCAGTTCCGCCGACCTATTACCTCCCACGCGACGCGTTTGCCGACGGGGCCCTGCGGAAGACGTCCGGCGGCTCTTGGTGTGAATGGAAAGGCCGGGCAACCTATTACGACCTGATCGGCGGCGGGGTCGTCGCCCGGAAATCCGCTTGGAGCTATCTGAGTCCGACGCCCGGATTCGAAGCCATCGCCGGGGCGGTCGCGGTGATGGCCGCCAACGTCGACCGTTGCACGGTCAACGGAGAGGTGGTCGTGCCCCAACCCGGCGGCTTCTACGGTGGCTGGATCACCAGCTGGGTGACCGGCCCGTTCAAAGGCGTTCCCGGCTCGACGGGTTGGTGATGGCGCCGCTACACCGGTTCTATCCGGTAACGAACCAAGCGCCGCGTGTCATTGCCGAAAACCGCTGGGCGGCAAGCCCCGTCGGGCCGCCACCCGCCACGCTCGTAGAATCGTCGAGCCTTGGTGTTGCCCTCCAGGGCCCACAGCACGGCGCCGTCCACACCGACACGCCGCAGCCGCTCACGGGCGGCCGTCATGAGCGAGCTCCCCACCCCAGCACCCAGATAGGCCGGGTCGACATACAGCGCCATCAGCTCACCGAAGTTCGGTAGGTCGCTTTCGCGGCACAGGCCCGTGGTGGCGAAGCCGCGGATCGCCGACCCCTCGACCGCGACCAAGGTGGACGGCATCCGCAATCCCACGCGGCCGAAGGTGTAGCGGTCGGCCAACGCCTCCGGGGTGAGACTGTCCAGGTAGTCCTGAGCGATGAGCCCCAGGTAGGCCGACCGCCAAGAGCGCACATGCAAACAGGCCACTTCGTAGGCGTCCGCCGGGACCGCCGCCCGCACCTGGGTCATCGTTGCAGTATTCGACGATCTGGGGTCAGATTGCCTAGTTGACACCCGTCAAGACTTCCGGAGGGTACGAAAATGGCAGACACGGCGTCCGTTGGGCTGAAGGTCCGCGGCAAGGTAATCGTGATCACCGGTGGCGCCCGGGGCATCGGGTTGGCCACCGCGACCGCGTTCCACAATCTGGGCGCCAAAGTGGCCATCGGTGACATCGACGAAGTGCGGGTGAAGGAATCCGGCGCCGCGCTGGGCCTGGACGTGTACGGCAAGCTCGACGTCACCGACCCGCACTCGTTCGCGGACTTCCTGGACGAGGTCGAGCGCCAACTCGGCCCGATCGACGTGCTGGTCAACAACGCCGGCATCATGCCGCTCGGCCGGATGGTCGACGAGCCGGACGCCGTCACCCGGCGCGTCCTCGACATCAATGTCTACGGCGTCATCCTGGGCAGCAAGCTGGCCGCCCAGCGCATGATCCCCCGCCGGTCCGGACACGTCATCAACGTCGCGTCGCTCGCCGGGGAAACCTACATCGCCGGGGCGGCCACCTACTGCGCCAGCAAGCACGCGGTGATCGGCTTCACCGATACCGCCCGGCTCGAATGCCGAACGGCGGGGGTGAAGTTCTCGGTCGTCATGCCGACGTTCGTGAACACCGAGTTGATCGCCGGCACCTCGGGGGCCAAGGGGATCAAGAACGCCGAACCGGCCGACATCGCGGAGGCGATCGTCAAATTGGTGGCGCATCCCCGCCCGCGGGTGCGGGTCACGAAGGCGGCCGGCGCCATCATCGCGTCGCAGAAGTTCATGCCGCGCGCGCTGTCGGAGGGGCTGAACCGCGCGCTCGGCGGCGAGCACGTCTTCACCGACCACGTCGACGCGGAGAAGCGCAAGGCCTACGAGTCGCGCGCTCGCGGCGAAGAGTAGTCGGCGATCGCGAGCGCGGCGGAGCCGGGCGAAGCGGGTCGCCGCCATCAGGAGTAGTCGGCGATCGCGAGCGCGGCGGAGCCGGGCGAAGCGGGTCGCCGCCATCAGGACGGAGTACCGCGTCGGGCGCCGTTGACCGCGGGCGCGGACAATCGGCGGGGTGAGCCTAGAAACCCAGACAACCGCTCCCCTTGCCGACGACGAACTCGACCTGATCAACGCATACTGGCGCGCCGCCAACTATCTGTCGGTCGGACAGATCTATCTGCTGGACAACCCGCTGCTGAGCGAACCGCTGTCGCCCGAGCACGTCAAACCGCGGCTGCTGGGCCACTGGGGCACCACCCCGGCGCTGAACCTGATCTATGCGCACCTGAACCGAATCATCCGCGACCGCGACTCCAGCGTCATCTACGTCACCGGGCCCGGGCACGGCGGACCCGCGCTGGTCGCCAACGCGTATCTCGAAGGCACCTACAGCGAGGTGTACACCGCCATCGAGGAGGACGCCGAAGGACTGCGAAAGCTGTTCCGGCAGTTCTCTTTTCCCGGCGGCATCCCCAGCCACGTCGCCGCCCAGACGCCCGGCTCCATCCACGAGGGCGGTGAACTCGGCTATGCGCTGGTGCACGCCTACGGCGCGGCCTTCGACAACCCCGATCTGGTGGTGGCCTGTGTGATCGGCGACGGCGAGGCCGAGACCGGGCCGCTGGCCGCCAGCTGGCACTCCAACAAATTCCTCAACCCGGTCACCGACGGCGCGGTCCTGCCCATCCTGCAGCTCAACGGCTACAAGATCGCCAACCCGACCGTGCTCGCGCGCATCCCCCACGCCGAACTCGAGGCACTGCTGCGCGGCTACGGTTACCGGCCCATCACGGTCGCCGGTGACGACCCGGCCAACGTGCACCAGCAGCTGGCGGCCGCGTTCGACGACGCCTTCGACGACATCGCGGCCATCCAAAGCGCCGCCCGCAACGGCAACGCGATGCCGCGGCCCGTCTGGCCGATGATCGTGCTGCGCACGCCCAAGGGCTGGACCGGTCCGAAGATAGTGGACGGCAAGAAGGTCGAGGGCACCTGGCGAGCCCATCAGGTTCCGCTGGCCGAGACGCACGACAATCCCCAGCACCGCGCGGAGCTCGAGGAGTGGCTGCGCAGCTACCGGCCTGAGGAGCTTTTCGACGCCGACGGCAAGCTGCGCGCCGAGCTGCGAGCGCTGGCGCCTCTCGGCGACCGCCGGATGAGCGCCAACCCACACGCCAACGGCGGCCTGCTGCTGCACGACCTGGACCTGCCGGACTTCCGCGACTACGCGGTCACGGTGTCGCGGCCGGCGGTGGTGACGCACGAGGCGACCCGGGTGCTGGGCACGTTCCTGCGGGACGTGATCGCCCGCAACTCCGACCGGTTCCGCCTGATGGGCCCGGACGAAACGGCCTCCAACCGGCTGGACGCCGTCTACGGGGCGACGGCCAAGGTCTGGCTCTCCGAGCTCGGGCCCGACGACGAGAACCTCGCCGCCGACGGGCGGGTGATGGAGGTGCTCTCCGAGCACCTGTGCCAGGGCTGGCTGGAGGGCTACCTGCTGACCGGTCGGCACGGCCTGTTCAACTGCTACGAGGCGTTCGTCCACATCGTCGACTCGATGCTCAACCAGCACGCCAAGTGGCTCGCCACCAGCCTCGAGCTGCCGTGGCGGCGGCCGATCGCGTCGCTGAACTACCTGCTGTCCTCGCACGTGTGGCGCCAGGACCACAACGGCGCGTCACACCAAGACCCCGGCTTCATCGACCTGGTGGCCAACAAGCGGGCCGAACTGACCCGGGTGTACCTGCCACCGGACGGCAACACGCTGCTGTCGGTGGCGGACCACTGCCTGCGCAGCCGCGACTACATCAACGTCATCGTCGCCGGCAAGCAGCCGGCGCTGGCCTACCTGGACATGGATCAGGCCATCGCGCACTGCGCGCGCGGCGTGGGCATCTGGCCGTGGGCGAGCACCGCCAGCGGCGAACCCGACGTGGTGCTGGCCTGCGCCGGGGACATCCCGACGCTGGAGACGCTGGCCGCCGCCGACATCCTGCGCCGCGAACTGCCGGAGTTGGCGGTCCGGGTGGTCAACGTGGTCGACCTGATGCGGCTGCAGCCGGATTCCGAGCACCCGCACGGCCTGCCGGACAAGGAGTTCGACGCGCTGTTCACCCGCGACAAGCCGGTCATCTTCGCCTACCACGGCTACCCCTGGCTGATTCACCGGCTCACCTACCGCCGCACCAACCACCCGCACATCCACGTGCGCGGGTTCAAGGAGCGGGGCACCACCACGACGCCGTTCGACATGGTGATGTTGAACGATCTGGACCGCTTCCATTTGGTGATGGACGTCATCGACCGGGTCGACGGGCTGGCCAGCCGGGCGGCCGAGCTGCGCCAGCGGATGGTCGACGCCCGGCTCGCCGCGCGCATCTACACCCGTGAGCACGGCGAGGATGACCCGCGGATCGCCGGCTGGACCTGGGAGCGAGACGACCGATCAGGCGGGCAGTCCTGACGCCGAGATTACCGCCGCGGCTGCGCTTGGGGCGCCACCGCGACCGTGACGGCAATCTCGTTGGGCCGTCGCGGCGGGGGCCATCGGTAAGCTGGATGAATGCTTGACGCCGCCGAGACGCCCGACATTCACCATCCGGTGATCTCGCAGCTCTCGGCGCTGCACCGGGTTCGCATCCACCTCGACATCGTCGTCGTCATCGCCGTCTTGGTGCTGACCAACCTGGTCGCGCACTTCACCACCCCGTGGGCCGGCATCGCCGTCGTCCCCGCCGCCGCCGTCGGCCTGGTGTTCCTGATGCGCGCCAACGGTCTGGACTGGTCCGATCTGGGCTTGGGACGCGAACACTGGAAGTCGGGGCTGGGCTATGCGGTGGCCGCGGTGCTGGTTGTGGCCGCGGTGATCGCCGTGGGGGTGCTGCTCCCCATGACCCGGCCGATGTTCCTGAACCACCGCTACGCGACGGTCTCCGGCGCCCTGATCGCATCGATGGTCATCATCCCGCTGCAGACCGTGATCCCGGAGGAGCTGGCGTTCCGCGGCGTGCTGCACGGCGCGCTGCATCGGGCGTGGGGGTTCCGCGGCGTCGCGCTGGCGGGATCGTTGCTTTTCGGGCTGTGGCACGTCGCGACGTCGCTCGGGCTTACCAGCAGCAACGTCGGCTTCACCCGTATTCTCGGCGGCGGCGTCGTCGGGATGATGGCCGGGGTGACCGGCGCCGTGCTGGCCACGGGAGCGGCGGGATTCATCTTCAGCTGGCTACGTCGTCGCAGCGGCAGCCTGATCGCGCCGATCGCGCTGCACTGGTCGCTGAACGGACTCGGGGCACTGGCCGCCGCCCTGGTCTGGCACCTGACTGCCTGAGGCCGGTCACACCAGCAGCACCGCCGCGCCCGCGATCCTGCCCGCGCTGAGATCGCCCAGCGCGCGATCCGCCTGGCTCAGCGGGTACTCCGGCGTGGTCACCTCGATATGGTGTTCGCCCGCGAAGTCGAGGAACGCCCGCGCGTCGGCCCGCGTGTTGGACGTGACCGAGCGAACCTGGCGTTCCTGGAACAGATGACGCTGGTAGTTGAGCGGCGGGATATCGGACAGGTGGATGCCGGCGATCGCCAACGTGCCGCCGCGGTCCAACGCTTCCAGCGCGGGCAGCACCAGGTCACCGACCGGTGCGAACAGGATGGCCGCATCCAGCGGCATCGGTGGCGGGTCGGCCGCGCCCTGCGCCGACGCCGCGCCGAGCTGGATCGCCAGTTCGCGCGCCTCGGCTCCCCGCGTCATCACGTGCACCTCGGCGCCCTGCGCCAACGCGACCTGCGCGGTGATGTGGGCGCTGCCGCCGAACCCATACAGACCCAGCCGTCCGCCCGGTGGCAGATCGGCGCGCAGCAGGGAGCGATAGCCGATGATGCCGGCGCACAGCAACGGCGCCAACTCGCTGTCGCTGTAACCGCCCGGCAGTCGGTGCGCGAAAGCGGCTGGAACAGTGGCGAATTCGGCGTAGCCGCCGTCGGCGTCCCAGCCGGTGTAGCGAGATTGAGGGCAGAGGTTCTCGTCGCCGCGGCGGCAGTACTTGCACACGCCGCAGGTGTGGCGCAGCCAGGCGATCCCCACCCGGTCTCCCACCCGGAATTCGTCGCCCGCCTCCGGGCCAACCTCGACGACTTCGCCCACCACCTCGTGGCCGGGCGTGACGTGGTCGCGGTGTACGGGCAGGTCGCCCTCGGTGACGTGCAGGTCGGTGCGGCAAACCCCGCAGGCCCGCACGGCGACCAGCAACTCCGCCGGCCCGGGGCGCGGCACGTCGGCGGTGATTTGCTCCAGCGGGCCGGTATCGATCGGACCGGGCCGGCGCACCCGCCACGCGCGCATGGTCGTGGAGGTTAGCGGTGGAACCATTCGTCCATCATGCCGCTAACCACCACGGCCGCAACGTGCTAACTGATCAGGTCCGCCGCACCATGCCGACGATCCAGAGCAGGATCAGCGACCCGAGCAACGCGGTGAGGAAGGTGAAGATCAGGCCACCACCCGCGGTGTTGACGAAGAAGCTCAGGATGAAGCCGCCGATCAAGGCGCCGATGATGCCGATCACGATGTCCATCAGGATGCCGGCGCCGCTGCCCCTGATGATCCTGCTGGCGAGCGCACCCGCCAGACCACCGATGATGATGTATCCAATGATGCCGACGCTGGTGAACGTTGTTGAGCGGGCCAGATATTCGGTAGCTGCCATGACGTCCATGCGGGTCTCCTTGCAATCGCTGGCAAAGCCCAGCGAGTTGCTGGGCCATCATCTCGGTATACCCGCTTTGCGTAACGGAATAGGTTCCGTTTCGGAGACGGTTGGCGCATCATCCTGACGCGCCGATCGCACGTCAGGTCGATTGCGTCCGCTGTGGCGCCGGCGCTGGAGCGGGGCTGACCTCTCCCGCCGCCGCGGGCGCCGGAGCCGGTGAGGGCGCCGGGGCTCCTGGAGCCGGAGCGGGTGCCGGGGCTGCCGGCGCCGCGGGCGCGGGTTGGGCGCCCGGGGCCGGCTGGGCACCAGCGGCCGGCGCGGGCGGGCCCGCCCAGGGCTGGATGGACTCGGCCAGCGCCTTGGCCGCGCCCTTGTCGACCGGGTCGTTTGCCGTGCCGAGCCACACCACGAACCAGCGTTGCGGCGGTCCGCCGTTCGGCGTGTTCGCTGCGGGCAGCCCGACGACGCCGGTCCAAATCTGGCCATTGGGCTTGGAGGCGTCGCTGAACTTGACCTCGTAGTACGACGCGCTGCCGGTGACGCCGTTGGCCCCGGTGAGCGAGGTGCTTTCCTGGTTGATTCGGGTGCCCGGATACGGCAGGAAGAACTCACCCATGTCCGAGCCGAGCCGCACCGCGGCCTTGGAGTTGTTGGCTTCGGCACTGGCGTAAAGCTTTTGGTCCAGGCGGCCCATCACGATGCGGGTGTCGTTGGCCACCGGCGGCGGCTGGTCGGGCAGCGGCGGCTGCCCCGTCGTCTTGCTCAGCAGCGCCGAGCCGTAGTCGAGGTGCGACGCGTCCGACTCCACCCAGCCGGGGGGAAGGACGTAGCTGAAGCCACCCACGGCGTTGGCGATCCGCCCGGCGTTGGGGTCAGCCGGCGGAGGTGGCGGCGCGTTCGGATCGACGGGCGGCGGTGGCGGCGGCACGGGCGCGTTGGGATCGACCGGCGCCGGAGGAGCGCCGGGCGCCGCAGCGGCCGGCGGCGGAGTGGTTGCGGGAGCGGCCGGGGCGGCCGCGGGAGGTGGGGCGGTCGTCGTCGCCGGCGGGACCGGAGTCGGGACTTCCGGGTCGGCGTACGAGGTCGCCGGCAAAGCGAGCGTGACGGCGCTGGCACTGGTCACCGTGGCTATCGCCAGCGTCGCCCACAGACCTTTGCGACGCGTCGAGTTGGGTTCCACCTGGTCCATGGCGACGAACCTACCGTGTTACCGCTGTGACGCAAGGAGCCTTGCGGACAATTGCGATGCCGTTTTGCCGATGTTGCCGATGTGCAACCCGCAGCGCGGCCAGGCGCTCAATTGCCCCTTTCGCTGCGCGCCGGATACAACGCCACCTCATGGGCTTTGACGGAGAACCACACCTGCTCCCCGGGTGCCAGCCGCAGCTCGGAGGCGGCGTCGACGGTGATTTCCGCGGCCAGCCCGGGGGCACCATCGGGTTGCTGCCCGCCGCGCACCAGCACCGCCGACCCGCGAATGTCCATCTCGGCCACCGTCACCTCGACCGTGTTGCGCGGGCTACCGTGTGGCCGCTCCCGATAAACCGCCACCGCCGTGGGCGGGAAGACCGCGATCGCGGTCCGTCCCTCAGCAAGCTGGTCGCCGCCCTCGAGGCTGGGGACCGCGTGCCAGCGGGTGCCCGAGCGCGCGTGCAGCGAGCCGTCCGGGCCGACCGTCCCGTTGACCAGGTTGATGCCGGCGATGCGCGCCCCGAAGTGGCTGCGCGGCGCCGTCAGCACGTCGGAGACCGGGCCGATCTCGGAGATTTTGCCGGCTTCCAGCACCAGCACCCGGTCGGCCAGGGTGAACACGTCGAGCAGGTCGTGCGTGATCAGCACGACCGCGCAGCCGGTGCGGCCGACCGCGCCGCGCAACGCCGCGCGGATCCCCGCGGCCGCGGCGACGTCGAGACCCGTCAGCGGCTCGTCGAGCAGCAACACGTCGGGCTCGGCGGCCAGCGCGCGCGCGATCGCCACCCGCTGGGCCTGACCGCCGGACAGCTGGCGCGCCTTCCGGTCGGCCAGCGGCTCGGCGTCCACCTCGCGCAGCCAGCGCAGCGCCGTCGCCTTCTCCGCTGCCCGGGCGGGGCGCAGCCGGCCACGCCGGCGGCGCGGCCCGAACGCCACGTTGGCGGCGACGCTCATGTGCGGGAACAACAGCGGGTCCTGCAACAGCAGGCCGACGCGGCGGTCGTGGGTTGTCACGTCCACCCCGGCCTCGGTGTCGGTCAGCACCCGGTCCCCCAACCGGACCCACCCGCGATCCGGGCGAATCAGCCCCGCGATGACGTGCAGCGCGGTCGACTTGCCCGCGCCGTTCGGTCCGAGGACCGCCAGCACTTCGCCCGCCGAGACGGAGAACTCGACGTCCAGCGGGCGATCCGCCACGACGGCGCGCAGCTGCAGGTCACTCACGGTTGCCTCGCTTCGGCGCCGGTCAGACGGCGCGCGCCCAACCCCAGCACCACTACCGCCGCCACGGCGACCAACAGGATCGACAACGCCACCGCCGCGTCGGCGTCGGTCACCCGCTGCAGGTAGATCTCCAGCGGCAGCGTGCGGGTGACTCCTTGGCGCGACCCGGCGAACGTCAGAGTCGCGCCGAACTCCCCCAGCGAGCGGGCGAACGCCAGCACCGTCCCCGACATCAGGCCCGGCAGCAGCAGCGGGAGGGTGACTCGCCACCAGACGGTGCTGGGACGCGCCCCAAGGGTCGCCGCCACGACCTCGAAGTCGGCGCCGGCGGTGCGCGCCGCGCCCTCCAGGGAAATCACCAGGAACGGCAGCGAGACGAACGTCTGCGCCAACACCACCGCGGTGGTGCTGAACGCGATGCTGATGCCGGCGGCTTCGAGGTACCGGCCGAGCAATCCGAGCCGCCCGAACGCGTAGAGCAGCGCGATCCCACCCACCACCGGCGGCAGCACCAACGGCAGCAGGATCAACGGCCGCATCAGCCGGACCGGCCGCGCCGTGCTGCGGGCCAGCACCAACGCCATCGGCACGCCGACCAGCACGCACAGCAGGGTGCTGGCCGCGGCGGTCTTGAGGCTGAGCAGCAGGGCCGTCCGTGACGACGGGCTCGTGATCAACGACCAGAAGTTCGGCCAGTCGACTTTGATCGCGATGGCCAGCAACGGCAGCACCACGAACGCGGTCCCCACCGCGGCGGGGAGGTACACCCACCGAGGCAGGTGCGTGCGAGGCTCTCTAATACGTGCCTCCTTAAACCTGGCCGGAGATCTACCCCGGCTCAACCTAGCGCTGGGCGTGTTGGGAAACGGCCAGCGTGCGGCAGTTCCGCCGGGTGCACGCGTCAGGGCTTGACGAAGCCGTACTGGGCCAGGATGTTCTGACCGGTGCCGCCGGTCACCATGGCCAGGAACCGTTGCGCCAGCGCCGGTTGCGGGGCGTTCTTCAGCACGGCGATCGGATAGACGTTCACGGCGCCGGCGGCCTCCGGAAAGCTGACGGGGGTCACCTTGTCCCCGGCGCTGTGCGCATCGGTCACGTAAACCAGCCCGGCATCCGCCTGGCCGGTGGTGACCTTGTTGAGGACGTCCGTCACGCTCGGTTCCTCGCTCACCGGGTTGAGGTGGACGCCGGTGCGGTCTTCGACCCGCTGGGTCGCCGATCCGCACGGGACCGGCTTCTGGCAGATCACCACGCCCAGCCCCGGCCGCGCGAGGTCGGCGAATGAGCCGACCTGCTTGGGGTTGCCCGGCGCGGTGACGATCACCAGCGTGTTCGAGGCGAAGTTCGTCGGGTTACCCGACACCAGTCCGGCCTTGGCGACGGTGTCCATCTGTGCGGTGTCCGCCGACGCGAAGACGTCGGCGGTCGCGCCCTGCGTCAACTGGGTGGCCAGTTCGGAGGATCCCGCGAAGTCGAATTCGACGTTGCTGCCCGCGTTTTGGGTCTTGAACTGCGCGCTGATCTGAGTGAACGCGGGCTTGAGCGAGGCGGCGGCGAACACCACCAGCCTTCCCGACCCCTGCGGGGACGGTTTCGAACCGCACCCGGCCAGGCCCGTCGCCAGGACCAACGACACCACGCCGGCCACGATCCCGATCCGCCGCATGCGTGCACCCTAACCCGCCGAGGATGCGGCCCGCTTGCGGGGCTAACGTCGCAAAAAAGTGTCCGCCGAGTAGTTATGCAAATGATCCGCGCGTCGCAGCGTCAACAATTTCGCCGACTAGCTACTGTCCAGTAACATCTAGGCAGATCGATGCCATAACGCGCTGAGATCCCAGGCAAATCCCCCGGCGTCCTGTGGATGGCCACACGGAACTGCCCGGGTCTGGGTTCAACGTTGAACACGAGGAGGTCATGGCAGTGGAGGTGCTGGTCACCGGTGGAGACACCGAACTGGGGCGCACAGTGGCCGAAGGCTTCCGCGATGCCGGTCACAAGGTGACCCTCGTGGGTGCGCGGCGCAGCGACCTGGAGGTCGCCGCCAAGGAATTGGACGTGGACGCGATCGTCTGCGACACCACCGACCCGGCAAGCCTGACCGAGGCCCGCGCCTCGTTCCCCCATCATCTGGACACCATCGTCAACGTACCGGCGCCCTCCTGGGAAGCCGGCGACCCGCGCACCTACTCGATCGCCGACACGGCCACTGCATGGCGGAATGCGTTGGACGCAACTGTGCTCTCGGCGGTATTGACGGTGCAGACCGTCGGTGATCATCTGCGCTCGGGTGGCTCCATCATCAGCGTGGTGCCCGAGAACCCGCCGGCCGGAAGCGTTGACGCCGCCATCAAAGCGACCCTGTCGAATTGGGTCGCGGGCCAGGCGGGCATCTTCGGCACCCGAGGGATCACGGTCAACGCCGTGGCCAGCGGGCGCAGCGCCCAGCCCGGCTACGACGGTCTCTCCCGCACGCCGCCGTCGGTCGCCGGCGAGGTGGCCCGATTGGCGCTGTTCCTGACCACCCCGGCGGCCCGCCACATCACCGGCCAGACGCTGCACGTCAGCCACGGCGCGCTCACCCAATTCGGCTGAGGGCGTAATCCCCCGCCGAGCGGTATCGTCGCGCCCGGCGCCGCACTACGGTAGATCGCGTGGCTATTCGACTCGGTCTGCAGATACCCAACTTCTCCTACGGCACCGGGGTGGAGCAACTCTTCCCCACTGTTCTGGCTCAGGCCCGCGAGGCCGAATCGGCTGGTTTCGACTCGGTTTTCGTAATGGACCACTTCTACCAACTCCCCATGCTGGGCGATCCCGACCAGCCGATGCTGGAGGCCTACACCGCCCTGGGGGCGCTGGCCACCGCCACCGAACGAGTTCAGTTGGGCACCTTGGTAACCGGCAACACCTACCGCAGCCCCTCGCTACTGGCGAAGATCATCACCACCCTCGACGTGGTGAGCCAGGGCCGCGCGATCCTGGGCATCGGTACCGGGTGGTTCGAACTCGAACACGACCAGCTGGGCTTCGAATTCGGCACCTTCACCGACAGGTTCAACCGGCTCGAGGAAGCGCTGCAGATCATCCTGCCGATGATCAAGGGCGAGCGGCCAACCTTCTCGGGCAACTGGTACCAGGTCCGCGAGGCCATGGCGAATCCGCGCTTCCGCGAACACATTCCGCTGATGATCGGCGGTAGCGGCGAGAAGAAGACGATCCCGCTGGCCGCGCGCCACTTCGATCACCTCAACGTGATCGCCGGATTCGACGAGCTGCCAGGCAAATTGGAGGTTGTGCGGCGGCGGTGCGAGGAGATCGGCCGGGACCCGGCGACGCTGGAAACCAGCACCCTGACCACCGTGCTGATCGACGAGAACGCGAAGGCCGACCAGGTTCCCGCCGAGATGACGCAGCGCATGGTGGTCGGCGGCCCGGATTCGGTCGCCGACCAGATCAAGACCAAAGTGGTGGACGCCGGCATCGGCGGCGTGATCATCAACCTGCCCTTCTACACCCCCGGCGTGATCAGCGCGGTGGGAGAAGCGCTGCGCCCGGTCGTCGGCCTGTAGCCGCCGACGCCGCTCATGTGGGGTCGCGGATTGGTGCCGCCGCGGTAATACTCCATGTAGCAGCGTTTACCTGTGCCACAACGGCGCAGCGCAGAAGTAAGGGGCCGGGACGGCCATGAAGAAACGAGCCCTGGCGGCGGTCGCGGCCGGCGTAGCGTTCGCCGCGCCGCCGATCGCCCATGCGGACAACAACTGGATCGCCATGGCGATCTCGGACTCCACCGGCCACATCAACATCGCCGACGGAGCGGCCAGCCAGGGCGCGGCCGAGAAGGCGGTGATGGAGTCGTGCCGCAAGAGCATCAGCGACTGCCGGCTGCTGGCCAGCGGGCAGGGCGGGTGCGTGGCACTCGTCTTGAATGCGGCCAAATCCCGATACTTCGGCGGCTGGGGTCCGACCCGCGAAGAAGCCGAAGCCCAGGCGCTCGAGCGTGCCCCCGGCGGAACGATCCAGGCAGGCCACGACCACTGTGCGGGCGAGGGCTCCAGCCAGTGATGCCGGCTTCGTGCAATAGCTGATAACTGCGCCACAGTGCCCGATGCCCACCAGGCACTTCGGCCCGCACACCGTTAGTGTTGCAAACAACACATGGGTATCAACTAGGTTTCCGGGTATCCGCCTGACTAGCGTTGTGGCTAACTGCAGTCGCGTGTCCAAAAGCCCCCGTCAGGAGCAGCGGAAACATGATCCCCCCACCGGAAACCACAGCTGGAACCGAACGTCGCCACCAGGTCGTCATCATCGGTTCGGGATTCGGTGGGCTGAACGCGGCAAAGAAACTCAAGCACGCCGATGTCGACATCAAACTGATCGCGCGCACCACGCACCACCTGTTCCAGCCATTGCTGTACCAGGTGGCGACGGGCATCGTCTCCGAAGGCGACATCGCCCCGCCCACCCGCGTCGTCCTGCGCCGGCAGCGCAACGTTCAGGTGCTGCTCGGTGACGTCACGCATGTCGATCTTGCCGGCAAGTACGTCGTATCCGATTTGCTCGGCCACACCTACGAAACCCCTTACGACAGCCTGATTATCGCCGCGGGCGCCGGACAGTCGTACTTCGGCAACGACCACTTCGCCGAATTCGCGCCCGGCATGAAGTCGATCGACGACGCACTGGAGGTGCGCGGCCGGATCCTCAGCGCGTTCGAACAAGCCGAACGCTCGCGTGATCCGGAACGACGCGCCAAGCTGCTGACGTTCACCGTCATCGGCGCCGGACCCACCGGCGTCGAAATGGCCGGGCAGATAGCGGAATTGGCGGCCCACACGCTGAAGGGCTCGTTCCGCGGCATCGACTCCACCAAGGCGCGAGTAATCCTGCTCGACGCGGCCCCCGCCGTATTGCCGCCCTTCGGCGACAAACTGGGCGCGCGGGCGCGCGCCCGACTGGAGAAGATGGGTGTCGAGATCCAGTTGGGCGCGATGGTCACCGATGTCGACCGCAACGGCATCACGGTCAAAGACTCCGACGGCACCATCCGGCGCATCGAGTCCGCATGCAAGGTGTGGTCCGCGGGCGTGCAGGCCAGCGGGCTGGGCCGAGACCTTGCCGAGCAGTCGTCGGTGGAACTCGACCGCGCCGGGCGGGTCAAGGTGCTGCCCGACCTGTCGGTCCCGGGCCACCCGAACGTGTTCGTGATCGGTGACATGGCCGCCGTCGAAGGCGTTCCGGGCGTGGCTCAGGGCGCGATTCAGGGCGCCAAGTACGTCGCCGGCATGATCAAAGCCGAACTGGGCGGCGCCAATCCGGCAGAGCGCGAACCGTTCCAGTACTTCGACAAGGGCTCCATGGCCACCGTTTCGCGGTTTTCCGCGGTGGCCAAGGTCGGCCCGCTGGAGTTCAGCGGCTTCATCGCCTGGCTGATGTGGTTGGTGCTGCACCTGGTTTACCTGGTCGGGTTCAAGACCAAGGTCAGCACGCTGCTGTCGTGGACGGTGACGTTCCTGAGCACGCGGCGCGGCCAGCTGACCATCACCGAGCAACAGGCCTTCGCCCGCACCCGCATCGAACAGCTGGCGGTGCTCGCCGCGGAGGCGAAGCGCCCTGCGGCCGCCAGGCGGGCTAGCTAACCGGTCGGCCCGCCACGTACTGGCGTCGAATCGCGGTATTCGCGAAAGCCATTGCGGGATAGCGTAATTGGTGAATACCGGTTCGCTACGCCTCGAGGTTCTGCAGCCGCACCTGGCCGCGGGCGACCACCCGGTCGTCGGCGTCGGTGATGGTGACCAGCCACAACTGTTGGCGCCGGCCGCGGTGGATCGGCTCGGCGGCGCCGTACACCATCCCCGATCCGATGGAACGCAGAAAGTCCGTGTTGTTGTTGACTCCCACGACATTCCCGCCGCCGCGGGTGGCGAGCCAGGTGTAGGCCGCGACGCTGGCCATGCTTTCGATGATCGAGCAGTAGACACCGCCGTGCACGAGGCCCATCGGCTGCAGCAGTTTGGGGGTGACCTCGAGCTGGGCGCGGGCGCCGTCGGGGCTGAGTTCGGTGAATTGCAGCCCGATCTCCTGATCGAAGGGCGCGGTGAAATCCGGCGGCAAGGTCGTTTCCGGAGGCTGAGGCACGTTCTGTGTCTACACCATCGGTCGATGTCGGCGCTCGCGGCGGGACGGGCGCCCAAGAAACGGCTGAGCCCCGTGCCGCTGGGACACGGGGCTCGCCGATCGAGGCGACCGGGGGTCACTGCAGCCCTCAGGACTCGCCGCGGTCGTCGTTCGCTCGACTCGGTTAGCATAGGCAAGGCTGTCCTAATTTCGCAAGCACCAATTCGGCCGGCCGTGGGAAGCTTTGGGTACGACCGTCGGTAGTAACCCGGAGTAGGATGTTGCTCGACGCTCAGGAGAGAACGCACTATGGCGAAACTGACCCGGCTCGGGGATCTGGAACGCGCCGTGATGGACCACTTGTGGTCCGCGCCGGAACCGCAAACGGTCCGGCAGGTCCACGACGCGTTATCCGCGCGACGCGACCTTGCCTACACGACGATCATGACCGTCCTGCAACGGCTTGCCAAGAAGAATCTGGTCTCCCAGATCCGGGACGACCGCGCGCACCGATACGCACCCGTGCACGGCCGCGACGAGCTCGTCGCCGGCCTCATGGTCGACGCGCTGGCCCAGGCCGAGGATTCCGGCGGCCGGCAGGCCGCCCTGGTCCACTTCGTCGAGCGGGTGGGCGCCGATGAAGCGGACGCCCTGCGGCGAGCGCTCGCCGAACTGGAAGCCAATCAACGCAACAACTCGCCATCCGCTGGCGCGTTGACGGAGGACTGAGGGAGACTGACAGCGTGTCCGCGCTGGCCTTCACCATCCTCGCGGTGCTGCTGGTCGGTCCGGTGCCGGCCTTGTTGGCACGCGCGAGCTGGCCGCTGCGCGCTCCCCGCGCCGCGATGGTGTTGTGGCAGGCCATCGCGCTGGCCGCGGTCCTCTCCGCATTCAGCGCCGGCATCGCGATCGCCACTCGGCTGCTCATGCCCGGTCCCGACGGCCGGCCCACCACCAGCATCGTCGGCGATGCCGGCCGGCTCGGCTGGCCGCTGTGGGCGGCATACGTCGGCGTTTTTGCGCTGACCGTGCTGGTCGGCGCCCGATTGGTGGTCGCGGTGATGCGGGTGGCCATCGCCAACCGGCGACGGCGCGCCCACCACCGCATGGTGGTCGATCTGGTCGGCGTCGGCCACGACGCCGCGCTCCCCCAGCCCTGCGCCCACACGCGCGACCTTCGCGTCCTGGATGTTGCGCAGCCGCTGGCCTACTGCCTGCCCGGCGTGCGCAGCCGGGTGGTGGTCAGCGAGGGGGCGCTGAGCACGCTCGCCGATGCGGAAGTCGCGGCGATCCTCACCCACGAGCGGGCTCATCTGCGAGCCCGGCACGACCTGGTTCTCGAGGCATTCACCGCGGTGCACGCCGCGTTCCCGCGGCTGGTGCGCAGCGCGAACGCTCTCGGCGCGGTTCAACTGCTCGTCGAGCTACTCGCCGACGACGCCGCCGTGCGCGCGGCGGGGCGCGCTCCCCTGGCGCGGGCCCTGGTTGCCTGCGCGTCCGGGCGGGCGCCGTCGGGCGCGTTGGCCGCGGGCGGCCCCAGCACGGTGGTCCGCGTGCGCCGGCTGTGCGGCGATGGCAACAGCCTGGCGCTGTCGGCGGCCGCATACCTCGCGGCGGCGGCCGTGTTCGTGGTGCCCACCGTCGCATTGGCGGTCCCGTGGCTCACGGAATTGCGGCGCCTGTTCAACCTCTGAGGCGACGCCGGAGCCATCACCCCGGGCGGGCGCATGTCCGCTGTGCCACAGTGTGACGGAAAGCTTTTGGGCAAGGTTCTCCGACTGAGAGACGAGGCGAAGACATGGGTTCGTCGGATGCACAGACCGCGACCGCGCAAATCGGCGTCACAGGCCTGGCGGTAATGGGTTCGAACATCGCTCGCAATTTCGCGCGGCACGGTTACACGGTGGCGCTGCACAACCGGTCGGTCGCCAAGACCGACGCGCTGCTCAAAGAGCATGGTGACGAGGGCAAGTTCGTGCGGTCGGAGACCATTGCGGAGTTTCTGGACGCCTTGGAGAAGCCGCGGCGGGTGCTCATCATGGTCAAGGCCGGTGACCCCACCGACGCCGTCATCAACGAGCTCGCCGACGCCATGGAAGAAGGCGACATCATCATCGACGGCGGCAACGCCCTCTACACCGACACCATTCGCCGCGAGAAGGCGATGCGCGAACGGGGCCTGCACTTCGTCGGCGCCGGAATCTCGGGCGGGGAGGAAGGCGCGCTCAACGGCCCGTCGATCATGCCGGGCGGCCCCGCCGAGTCGTACACGTCGCTGGGCCCGCTGCTCGAGGAGATCTCCGCGCACGTCGACGGCGTCCCGTGCTGCACCCACATCGGCCCGGACGGCGCCGGTCACTTCGTCAAGATGGTGCACAACGGCATCGAGTACTCCGACATGCAGCTGATCGGCGAGGCCTACCAGCTGCTGCGCGACGGGCTCGGCAAGACCGCCGACGAGATCGCGGACGTGTTCGACGAGTGGAACAAAGGCGACCTGGATAGCTTCCTGGTCGAAATCACCGCGCAGGTGCTGCGGCAGAAGGACGCCAAGACCGGCAAGCCGCTCGTCGACGTCATCCTCGACGAGGCCGAGCAGAAGGGCACCGGCCGCTGGACGGTGAAGTCGGCTTTGGACCTCGGCGTGCCGGTGACCGGCATCGCCGAGGCGGTATTCGCCCGCGCGCTGTCGGGTTCGGTGACGCAGCGCAAGGCCACCACCGGGCTGGCCTCGGGCGAGCTGGGAGCCAAGCCGGAAGATGCGCAGCAGTTCGTCGAGGACGTCCGTCAGGCCCTGTACGCGTCCAAGATCATCGCTTATGCGCAGGGCTTCAACCAGATTCAGGCCGGCAGCGCCGAATACGACTGGGGCGTCACACCGGGCGACCTGGCCACCATCTGGCGCGGCGGCTGCATCATCCGGGCGAAGTTCCTCAACCGCATCAAAGACGCGTTCGACGAAGACCCCGACCTGCCCACGCTGATCGTCGCGCCCTACTTCCGCAGCGCGATCGAGGCCGCGATCGACGGCTGGCGCCGCGTCGTGGTGACCGCCACGCAGCTGGGCATCCCGATCCCGGGCTTCTCCTCGGCGCTGTCCTACTACGACGCCCTGCGCACCGAGCGGCTGCCCGCGGCGCTGACCCAGGGCTTGCGGGACTTCTTCGGCGCGCACACCTACGGCCGGATCGACGACGACCCGGACAAGCGGTTCCACACGCTCTGGAGCGGGGACCGCAGCGAAGTGCCCGCCTAGCGGGGTACTACTGGAGGACACGAGGGGGCACGGCGACGACGATGAGATTCCTGGACGGGCATGGGCCCGGCTACGACCTGACGTACAACGACGTCTTCGTCATGCCGGGCCGGTCAGAGGTCGAGTCGCGCTTCGACGTCGACCTGTCCACCAACGACGGCTCGGGCACCACCATCCCCGTGGTGGTGGCCAACATGACCGCGGTGGCCGGGCGCAGGATGGCCGAGACGGTCGCGCGCCGCGGCGGCCTGGTCATCCTGCCGCAGGATCTCCCGATCACCGCCGTGCAGCAGACGTTGGATTTCGTCAAGAGCCGTGACCTCGTTCTCGACACCCCGGTGGTCCTGGCGGCCGACGATTCGGTGTCGGATGCGACCGCGCTGATCCACAAGCGTGCGCACGGGGTCGCCGTCGTCGTCTTCGAGGGCCGCCCGATGGGCCTGGTCAGCGAATCGTGCTGCCTCGGCGTTGACCGGTTCACCAGGGTGCGTGACGTAGCGATCACCGACTTCGTCACCGCCCCGGTCGGCACCGAGCCGCGCAAGATCTTCGACCTGCTCGAGCACGCCCCGATCGGGGTTGCCGTGGTGACCAACGCGGACGGCACGCTGGCCGGCGTGCTGACCCGCACCGGGGCCGTCCGGACCGGCCTGTACGCCCCGGCGGTCGACGCGCGCGGGCGGCTGCGGATCGGCGCGGCCGTCGGCATCAACGGCGATGCGGGGGCCAGGGCGCGCTCCCTGGCCGAGGCGGGCGTCGACGTGCTCGTCATCGATACCGCGCACGGGCATCAGGTGAAGACACTCGATGCGATCCGCACGGTGTCCTCGCTCGAACTGGGCGTCCCGCTGGTGGCGGGCAACGTCGTCTCGGCGGAAGGCACCCGCGACCTGCTCGGCGCCGGGGCCGACATCGTCAAGGTCGGCGTCGGGCCGGGGGCGATGTGCACCACCCGGATGATGACCGCCGTGGGCCGCCCGCAATTCTCGGCTGTGGTCGAATGCGCTTCGGCGGCAAGGCAATTGGGAGGGCATGTGTGGGCCGACGGCGGCGTCCGCCATCCGCGGGACGTGGCGCTGGCGCTGGTGGCCGGGGCGTCCAACGTGATGATCGGATCGTGGTTCGCCGGCACCTACGAATCGCCCGGGGACCTGATGCGCGATCGCGAGGACCAGCCCTACAAGGAGAGTTACGGCATGGCGTCCAAGCGGGCGGTGGTCGCCCGCAGCGCCGCCGACACCGCGTTCGAGCGCGCGCGCAAAGCGCTTTTCGAAGAAGGCATTTCGACGTCGCGGATGGGATTGGACCCCGACCGCGGCGGCGTCGAGGACTTGATCGACCACATCACCTCGGGCGTGCGCAGCACGTGCACGTACGTCGGCGCCGCCAACCTCACGGAGCTGCATGAGCGCGCCGTCGTCGGGGTGCAGTCGACCGCGGGCTTCGCCGAAGGCCATCCGCTGCCACTGGGTTGGTGACCCGTTCGGCCCGGAATGGCGAGGGCTATGCGTCGGTGTTCGGACGTTCCAGCGCGTAAAGCGACATCCGCCGGTTTCTGGCGTCGTGCTCCCCGAGGAACGTGCATCCGGCGTTCTCGCACAACCGACGCGCCGCGGTGTTGCGGTGATCGGGGTCGAACATGATGCGCCGGCAACGAGGCTCCATGGAAAATGCGCTGGCCACGATGCGCGGCAACAGCATCGGGCCCAGCCCCCGGTTCACCAGGGCCGAGTCGGCGATGGCGGCGTGCAGCCCCAGGTCATAAGCCTCGGCCTCGTAATAATGCGAAATCAAATCCTTTGCACCCCAATACAACTCGAGATAGGCGCAATCCTTTCCGCGGATGCTTCCGAGCAGTGGCAGCGAATACGTCCCGTCGAGCTGTGCGCCCAGATGCCGCTCCCACCGCGGCGTCGGCCAGTCGTATTCCCAGGCCGCCGCCAGGTGCGGGCGGTTCATCCACTCCGACACCATGCCGGCATCCCCGCGTCGAGCGACCCGCAGCGCGAACGGCGGCTCCAGGGCGGGGACCGGCGGCGGGCCTATGCGCGCGATCTCGTCGGCGATGTCGAAGCGCTCGCGCGGAAGTGCTTGCGCGGATGGGGTTTCGGGAGGGGCTTCGGGCGCCATAGTGCGCACAGCCTACCGAGTAAGGTTAGGCAACCCATAGTCGGGTGGCGGGTGGCGGGGTGGCGCCGACGAAACCGGTGGTCGGCCGCGCGCGGGACGGACCGGGCTACCATAAGTCAGCAAAGACGGAGGCGACCGCGTCCGCACCGGATTCAGGCAGCGAAGGGATCGACGTGCCGCAGGCACCCGTGCAGGCCATGGGATTTCGGGTGCGGCAGCCGTCGGACGAGCCGCCCGATGCGGAGCCTCCCCCGTCGGGTCTCAGCAGGCAATCGGCCAACGGGCGGCTTGACCCATGAACGTCACCGTCACCGTGCTCAGCGTCGTGGCCATCGCGGTGCTCATCTTCGGCAACGCGATCTTCGTCGCCGCCGAGTTCTCGCTCACCACGCTGGACCGCAGCGCCGTGGAGGCGAACGCCCGCGGCGGCGGACGCCGTGACCGGGCGATCCGACGCGCCCACCACAAGTTGTCGTTCCAGCTATCCGGCGCTCAATTGGGCATCTCCGCCACCACATTGGCGGCCGGCTATCTGACCGATCCCATGCTGGCCGACCTGCCGCATCCGTGGTTTGACGCGATCGGGATATCCGACCGGGTGGCCGACGCGATCATGGCGTTCCTGGCGTTGGTCATCGTCACCTCGGTATCGATGGTGTTCGGCGAGCTGGTCCCGAAGTACCTGGCGGTCGCCCGACCGCTGTCCACCGCGCGGGCCGTCGTGGGCGTCCAGCTGCTGTTCTCTTTGTTTTTCACCCCGGCGATCCGGCTGACGAACGGCGCGGCGAACTGGATCGTGCGCCAGCTGGGTATCGAGCCGGCCGAGGAGCTGCGCTCGGCGCGGTCGCCGCAGGAGCTGCTGTCGCTGGTGCGTTCTTCGGCGCGCAGCGGCTCACTGGATGCGGCCACCGCATCGCTGGTGCGGCGCTCCCTGCAATTCGGCGCCCGGACCGCCGAAGAATTGATGACGCCCAGGTCGAAGATCGTGGCGCTGCAGACCGACGACACGGTCGCCGACCTGGTGGCCGCGGCGGCGGAGTCGGGGTACTCGCGCTTCCCGATCGTCGATGGCGACCTCGACGAAACCGTCGGCATCGTGCACGTCAAACAGGTGCTGGCCATCCCGGCGGCCGAGCGGGCGGGCACGTCGCTGATCACGGTGGCGCAGCCCGTTCCCGTGGTGCCGTCGACGCTGGACGGCGACGCCGTCATGGGCGAGATCCGCGCCAACAGCCTGCAGACCGCGATGGTGGTCGACGAATACGGCGGCACGGCGGGCATGGTGACGGTCGAGGACCTGATCGAAGAGATCGTCGGCGATGTCCGCGACGAACACGACGACGCCACCCCGGATGTGGTGGCGGCCGGAACCGGTTGGCGCGTCTCGGGGTTGCTGCGCATCGACGAGGTCGCCGCCGCGACCGGCTTCCGCGCGCCCGAGGGACCCTACGAGACCATTGGCGGACTGGCGTTGCGTGAATTCGGCCACATCCCGGTGGCCGGTGAAACGGTCAAGTTGCCGGCCCTGGACGCCGACGGGTTGCTGGACACGTCGCTGAGCTGGCAAGCGACCGTCATCCGGATGGAGGGGCGCCGCATCGACCTGCTCGAGTTGATCGAGCTGCGCGGCGACAGCCCGGCGGCCGGGGGCTCCCGATGAACAACACCATGGGCGTGTTCCTGGCGATGCTGCTGATCGGCGTCAACGCCTTCTTCGTCGGGGCGGAATTCTCGTTGATCTCGGCCCGGCGCGACCGCCTCGAAGCGCTCGCCGAACAGGGCAAGGCCCGCGCGGTCACGGTGATGCGCGCCGGAGAGCAGCTGCCGGCCATGCTGGCGGGGGCGCAGCTCGGAGTCACCGCCGCCTCGCTGCTGCTCGGGCGGATCGGCGAGTCGGCGGTCGCCGACCTGCTGCGCACGGCACTGGGCCTGACCACCATTCACCCGACGCTGCTGCACACGCTGTCGTTCGCGATCGCGTTGGCGATCGTGGTGACGCTGCATGTGCTGCTGGGCGAGATGGTGCCCAAGAACATCGCGCTGGCCGGTCCCGAGCGCACGGCGATGCTGCTGGTGCCGCCCTACCTGGCCTATGTGCGAGCCGCGCGGCCGTTCATCGTGTTCTACAACAAATGCGCCAGCGTGGTGGTGCGAGCACTGGGCGTGGAACCCAAGGAAGAGCTCGAAATCAGCGTCTCCCCCGTCGAATTGAGCGAGATGATCGCCGAATCGCGATCCGAAGGGCTGCTGGACCGCGAGGAGCACACCAGGCTGACCCGGGCGCTGCAAATCGGCACCCGCGTCGTTGGCGACGTGGCGGTCCCGCTCGCCGATGTCCACGCGGTGCGGGTGGCCGCGGCGGGCACCGGCCCGACGGTCGGCGCCGTCGAAGAGGCCCTGGCCCAGACCGGCTACTCACGGTTCCCGGTGGCCAACGTCAACGGCGACTTCATCGGCTACCTGCACATCAAGGACATGCTCACGCTCGGTGACGACCCACGGACGGTGATCGACCTGGCGATGGTGCGGCCGCTGCCGCGGCTGCCCAAGTCACTGCCGCTGGCCGACGCTTTGTCGCGGATGCGCCGCAGCAACAGCCATCTCGCGCTGGTGACCGGCGCTAGCGGCGACGTGGTCGCGATGGTGGCCATGGAAGACCTGGTTGAAGACCTCGTCGGCACGATGCGCGACGCATAGGGGTACAGGTCGCGAAGCGGGACCTCAGCGAGCCCGTATGATTTTCAACGGCTACCAGTCAAGAAAGTGCTGGACGGCGCAGGATCCCAGGCGCACAGGTGCGTTGCTGGAATTCGATCCCCGGGCTCGCCGCAGCGGCATGGTTAGAGCTGTCAGCGCGGCTTGACCTGGTGTGGCAGGTTTGGGCGGATACGCTCACCAGGCTGCTGCTCGGTACGCTGAAGACATTGCCACTCCGAGCCAATGGCGGCTTGGTGAGGCTTCATTATGGAGGAGAAACATGACTGATCGCGTGTCGGCGGGGAACCTGCGCGTCGCCCGAGTGCTCTACGACTTCGTGAACAACGAGGCCCTGCCCGGCACCGACATCGACCCGGACAGCTTCTGGGCCGGAGTCGACAAAGTCGTCACCGACCTCACGCCGAAGAACCGGGATCTGTTGAACCGCCGCGATGAGCTGCAGGCCCAGATCGACAAGTGGCACCGCCAACGCGTGATCGAGCCGTTCGACGTCGAGGCGTACCGCCAGTTCATTACCGAAATCGGTTACCTGCTGCCCGAACCCGAGGATTTCACGATCACGACGTCCGGCGTCGATGACGAGATCACCACGACCGCGGGACCGCAGCTGGTGGTGCCGGTGCTCAACGCCCGGTTCGCGCTCAACGCCGCGAACGCGCGCTGGGGCTCGCTCTACGACGCCCTGTACGGCACCGACGTCATCCCCGAGAGCGACGGTGCCGAAAAGGGCACCAGCTACAACAAGATTCGCGGCGACAAGGTCATCGCCTATGCGCGCAACTTCCTCGACCAGGCGGTCCCGCTGGAATCCGGGTCCTGGGCCGACGCGACGGGACTGGCCGTCGAGGACGGCCAGCTGAAGGTCGCGACCGCCGACGGATCCGTTGGCCTGGCCAGCCCGGAGAAGTTCGCCGGCTACACCGGCGAGCTCGGCTCCCCCGACTGGTCGGTGCTCCTGGTGAACCACGGTCTGCACATCGAGATCCTCGTCGACCCCGAGTCGTCGATCGGCAAGACCGACCGCGCCGGCATCAAGGACGTGATCCTGGAATCGGCCGTCACCACGATCATGGACTTCGAGGACTCGGTCGCCGCCGTCGATGCCGACGACAAGGTGCTGGGTTACCGCAACTGGCTGGGGCTGAACAAGGGCGATCTGTCCGAGGAGGTCGCCAAGGGCGGCGAGACCTTCACCCGGGTGCTGAACCAGGACCGCACCTACACCACGCCCGACGGCGAGGGCGAGCTGACGCTGCCGGGCCGCAGCCTGTTGTTCGTCCGCAACGTCGGCCACCTGATGACCAACGACGCCATCGTCGACGCCGACGGTAACGAGGTGTTCGAGGGCATCATGGACGCGCTGTTCACCGGCCTGACGGCGATCCACGGGCTCAAGACCGGGGATGCGAACGGCCCGCTGGCCAACAGCCGCACCGGTTCCATCTACATCGTCAAGCCGAAGATGCACGGGCCCGACGAGGTCGCATTCACCTGCGAGCTGTTCAGCCGCGTCGAGGACGTCCTGGGCCTGCCGCAGGCCACCCTCAAGGTCGGCATCATGGACGAGGAGCGGCGGACCACCGTCAACCTCAAGGCGTGCATCAAGGCCGCGGCCGACCGGGTGGTGTTCATCAACACCGGCTTCCTGGACCGCACCGGCGACGAGATCCACACGTCGATGGAGGCCGGTCCGATGATCCGCAAGGGTGCGATGAAGAACACCACCTGGATCAAGGCCTACGAGGACGCCAACGTCGACATCGGCCTGGCGGCCGGCTTCAAGGGCAAGGCGCAGATCGGCAAGGGCATGTGGGCGATGACCGAGCTGATGGCCGACATGGTCGAGCAGAAGATCGGCCAACCCAAGGCGGGCGCCACCACCGCGTGGGTGCCCTCGCCGACGGCCGCCACCCTGCACGCGATGCACTACCACTACGTCGATGTGGGCGCCGTGCAGGAGGAGCTGGCGGGCCAGAAGCGCACCAACATCGACGAGTTGTTGACCGTCCCGCTGGCCAAGGAACTGGCTTGGGCCCCCGAGGAGATCCGCGAGGAGGTCGACAACAACTGCCAGTCCATCCTCGGCTACGTGGTGCGCTGGGTCGCCCAGGGGGTCGGCTGCTCGAAGGTGCCCGACATTCACGACGTGGCGCTCATGGAAGACCGTGCCACGCTGCGGATTTCGAGTCAGCTGCTGGCCAACTGGCTACGCCACGGGGTGATCACCGAGGAGGACGTGCGGGCCAGCCTGGAGCGGATGGCGCCGCTGGTGGACGCGCAGAACGCCAAGGACGCGGCCTACCTGCCGATGGCGCCCAACTTCGATGACAGCATTGCGTTCCTGGCCGCCCAGGACTTGATCCTGACCGGGACGCAGCAGCCCAACGGCTACACCGAGCCGATCCTGCATCGCCGCCGGCGCGAAGTTAAGGCCCGCGCGACGCAATCAAATTGAGCTCGTGCCTTAATCGGGCTCGCGGAGCATCGGTGCCGCTGACGACTAAGATCAGCGGCGGGTTCACAACAAGTCGGATGGATCGACGGAAAGGCGACGGACACCGCTATGGGTAGGCACAGTTTGCCCGACCCTGGGGACTCCGTCGACGAGCCATACGAAAGTGGCGACACCGACGACCGTCGCCGGGACGCCGTCGGCGAGGACTACGCCGACGAGGGTGACTATCCGGTCGAGGACGACTTCGACGCCGAGGATGACCCCTACGCCGCCGAGGACGCGTTCGAGGCCGGCACCGCCGACGATTACCCGGAGTTCCCGGCGCGGCAGCCCGGGCCGCCGAGCGCGGAGCCGCCCGCCTCGTCGCCGTCACTGTTCGGCCGCGGCCACCGCGGCCTCGGCGATTGGCGGGGCGGCCATCGCAGCGAGGGCGGCCGCCGCGGAGTCAGCATCGGCGTGATCGTGGCCCTGGTCGCCGTCGTCGTGGTGGTGGGCAGTGTGATCCTGTGGAGCTTCTTCGGTGATGCGTTATCCAACCGCTCGCACCAGGCCGCCGGGCGTTGCGTGGGCGGTAAGGAGACGGTCGCCGTCGTCGCCGACCCGTCGATCGCCGACTCGGTGCAGCAGTTCGCGGAGACCTACAACTCCTCGGCCGGCCCCATCGGCGACCACTGCGTGGAGGTCAGCGTCAAACCGGCCGGCTCCGACGCGGTACTGAACGGCTTCATCGGCAAGTGGCCCGCCGAGCTGGGCGGGCAGCCGGCGTTGTGGATTCCGGGCAGCTCGGTCTCCGCCGCGCGGCTGGCCGGGGCCACGGCGCAGAAGACGATCACCGACAGCCGCTCGCTGGTGACGTCGCCCGTGGTGCTCGCCGTCCGCCCGGAACTCCAGCGGGCGCTCGGCAACCAGAATTGGGGGGCGCTCCCGGGGCTGCAGACCAACCCGAACGGCTTGGCCGGCGTGAACCTGCCGGCCTGGGGGGCGCTGCGGCTGGCCCTGCCGATGACTGGCAATGGTGACGCGGCGTTCCTGGCCGGGGAAGCGGTGGCGGCCGCATCGGCACCTCCCGGCGCCCCGGCAACCCAGGGCACCGGCGCGGTGCGCGCCTTGCTGAGCGCGCAACCGAAGCTGGCGAACAACTCGCTGACCGAGGCGATGGACGCGCTGTTCGGACCCCCTGACGCGGCAACCGCCCCGGTGCATGCGGTGATCACGACCGAGCAGCAGCTGTTCCAGCGCGGCCAATCGTTGCCCGACGCGAAGGGCATGTTGGCCTCCTGGCTACCGTCCGGGCCGGCGCCGGTCGCCGACTACCCCACGGTGCTGCTCAGCGGCTCGTGGCTGACGCGGGACCAGACCTCGGCGGCCAGCGAGTTCGCCCGCTTCATGCACAAGCCCGACCAACTCGCCAAGCTGGCAAAGGCCGGCTTCCGGGTCAACGGCGTCAAGCCGCCGAGCAGCCCGGTCACCACATTCCCGGCGCTACCGGCGACGGTGTCGGTGGGTGACGACGCGATGCGCGCGACGCTGGCCGAGGCGATGGCCAGCCCGTCGAGCGGGCTGGCCGCGACCATCATGCTCGACCAGTCGATGCCCGGCCAGGAGGGCGGGAAGTCGCGCCTGGCGAACGTCATCGCCGCACTGCAGGACAAGATCAGGGCGCTGCCACCCACCTCGGTGGTGGGGCTGTGGACGTTCGACGGCCACGAGGGACGTTCGGAGGTGGCCGGCGGGCCCCTGGGCGACCCCGTGAACGGCCAGCCGCGTTCGGCGGCGCTGACCGCAGCGTTGGACAAGCAGTACTCGTCGCCGGGCGGCGCCGTGTCGTTCACCACGCTGCGCATGATCTACCAAGAGCTGCAGGCCAATTACCACCCGGGCCAGACCAACTCGATATTGGTCATCACGGCGGGTCCCCACACCGACCAGAGCCTGGACGGCCCCGGGTTGCAGGATTTCATCCGCAAGAGTGCGGACCCGGCCAAGCCCATCGCGGTGAACGTCATCGACTTCGGCGGCGACCCGGACCGCGCGACGTGGGAAGCGGTCGCCCAGCTCAGCGGTGGTGGCTACCAGAACCTCGCCACATCGGCGTCCCCGGACCTCGCCGCGGCCATGAACGCCTTCTTGAGCTGAGCGGGCCTGCGAGCGGGTGCCTGTCACACTCCGGGCCTAGCATCATGAGCGCTACCGAAGGAGCGCCATGAGCATCGACTTCAGCCCGGACCCCCAGCTCTACCCGTTCGAGTCGCGCTGGTTCGACAGCTCGCAGGGGCGCATGCACTACATCGACGAGGGCCCCGCCGGTTTCGAAGGGCCGCCGATCCTGCTGTGCCACGGCAACCCGACCTGGAGCTTCCTCTATCGCAACATCGTCATCGCGCTGCGCGACAGATTCCGCTGCATCGCACCGGATTACCTCGGGTTCGGGCTCTCGGACCGGCCCGCGGCGTTCGGATACACCATCGAGGAGCACGCCCGGGTGGTCGGCGAGTTGGTCGACCACCTCGGCCTCGAGAGCTTCCTGACGATGGGCCAGGACTGGGGTGGGCCCATCAGCATGGCGGTCGCGGTGGAGCGCGCCGAGCGGGTGCGCGGCGTCATCCTGGGCAACACCTGGTTCTGGCCGACCGACGAATTCACGACGAAGATGTTCAGCCGGGTGATGTCGAGTCCGCCGCTGCAATACGCGATCCTGCACCGCAATTTCTTCGTCGAGCGTCTGATCCCCGCCGGAACCGAGCACCGGCCGAGTGATGCGGTGATGCAGCACTACCGGGCGGTGCAACCCGGCCCCGAGGCCCGCAAAGGCGTCGCCGAGATGCCCAAGCAGATCCTGGCCGCCGGACCCCTGCTGGCGCGGCTCGCCCGGGAAGTGCCGGCCAAGCTGGGCGCCAAACCCGCCCTGTTCGTTTGGGGCATGAAGGATTTCGCGTTCCGGCCCGGCCCCACCCTGCCGCGCATGCGCGCGACCTTTCCCGACCACGTCGTCGTCGAACTGCCCAATGCCAAGCACTTCATCCAGGAGGATGCACCGGATCAGATCGCCGCGGCGATCATCGACCGCTTCGGCTGACCAACCCTGCGCGACTTAGGCGAACGCCTCCACCGGCGGGCACGAGCAAACGAGGTGGCGGTCGCCGTAGGCGCCGTCGATGCGCCGTACCGGCGGCCACACCTTCGGCCGGAAGTTCTTCCCGAGCGGATAGGCGGCCTCTTCCCGCGTGTACGGGTGCTGCCAGTCGGCGATCAACAGGCATTCGGCGGTGTGCGGCGCGCCGCGCAGCGGATTGTCGTCAACGGGCCACTCCCCCGCACCCACCCGGTCGATCTCCCCGCGGATGGCGATCATGGCTTCGCAGAAGGCGTCGACCTCGGTCAGGCTCTCGCTCTCGGTGGGCTCCACCATGAGCGTGCCGGCCACCGGGAAGCTCATCGTCGGCGCGTGAAAGCCGTAGTCGGCCAAGCGCTTTGCGACATCGTCGACGGTGACCCCGGTCGACTTGGTGATCGGGCGCAGATCCAGGATGCACTCGTGGGCGACCATGCCGTTCTCGCCGGTGTAGAGCACCGGGAAGTACTCGTCGAGCCGGCGGGCGATGTAGTTGGCCGACGCGATCGCGGTCAGCGACGCCGCCCGCAGGCCGTCGGCGCCCATCATCCTGATGTAGGCCCAGCTGATCGGCAGGATCGAGGCGGACCCGTAAGGCGCCGACGACACCGGATGACCTTCGGGCAACTCGGGCGCATGCGGGTGCCCGGGCAGGAACGGGGCCAGGTGCGCGCGCACCGCCACGGGACCGACCCCCGGTCCCCCGCCCCCGTGCGGGATGCAGAACGTCTTGTGCAGGTTCAAGTGGCTGACGTCGCCGCCGAACTTCCCCGGCCGAGCCAGGCCGACGAGCGCGTTGAGGTTGGCGCCATCGACATACACCTGGCCGCCGGCGTCGTGGACGGCCGCGCAGATCTCGGCGATGTCGTGTTCGTAGACACCGTGGGTGGACGGATAGGTGATCATCAGCGTCGACAACGCGTCGCCGTGCCCGGCGACCTTGGCGCGCAGGTCGTCGAGATCGACGTCCCCGTTGTCGTGGCAGGCCACCACCACCACCCGCATGCCGGCCAACGCCGCCGACGCCGCGTTGGTGCCGTGCGCGCTGGACGGGATCAGGCAGATGTTGCGGTGGGGTTCGCCCCGGCTGGCGTGGTAGTCGTGGATGGCCAGCAGCCCGGCGTACTCGCCCTGCGAACCGGCGTTGGGCTGCAGCGAGACGGCGTCGTAACCGGTGATCTGCACCAGCCAGCTCTCCAGGTCGCTGATCAGCCGGCGCAGGCCAGGGGTGTCCGACGGCGGGGCGAACGGATGCTGACGCGCGAATTCCGGCCAGGTGATCGGTTCCATCTCCGCGGCGGCGTTGAGCTTCATCGTGCACGAGCCGAGCGGAATCATGCTGCGGTCCAAGGCGATATCTTTATCCGCCAGCGTGCGCAGGTAGCGCATCATCGCGGTTTCGGTGCGGTACTGCGTGAACGCCGGATGGGTGAGGAACTCCGAGGTGCGGGTCGCGATGTCGACGGCGACGGGCTCGGCCGCCGACCCGGCGAAGGCTTGCAGAACCGCCGCCACGTGCGCGTCCGTGGTGGCCTCGTCGCAGGCGACCGACACGTGGTCGTCGTCGACGCGCCACACGTTGACGCCGTTCGCCTTGGCCGCGGCCACCACCTCGTCGGCGCGCCCCGGCACCCGCGCCAGCACGGTGTCGAAGAACGCGTCGTGCACCAAGGCTGTGTTGGCCGCCGAGCCCAGGGCGGCGGCAATGGCCTCGGCGTGGGCGTGCACGCGGCGGGCGATCTGCACCAGACCGTCGGCCCCGTGGTAGCTGGCGTACATCGCGGCCATCACCGCCAGCAGCACCTGCGCCGTGCAGATGTTGCTGGTCGCCTTGTCCCGGCGGATGTGCTGCTCGCGCGTCTGCAGCGCCAGCCGGTAGGCCGGCGACCCGTCGGCGTCCAGCGACACACCGACCAGCCGGCCCGGCAGCTGGCGGGCGTGCTTGGAATGCACCGACAGGTATCCGGCGTGCGGGCCGCCGAATCCCATTGGCACACCGAATCGTTGGGTCGTTCCGAACGCAACGTCGGCACCGATGTCGCCGGGTGGGGTGATCAGCGTGCACGCCAGCAGGTCGGCCCCGACGGCAACCAGCGCGCCACGTTCGTGGGCCTGCTCCACCAGGGCCGCCCAGTCGGTGACGCGGCCGCTGGCGCCGGGCAGCTGGGTGATGACGCCGAAGAAGTCGCCCTCGGGCAGACCCTCGCGTAGATCGGCGGTGACGATCTCGATGCCCAACGGCTGGGCGCGCGTCACCAACACGGCCGCGGTCTGAGCGAACAGGTCGGCGTCGACGACCAGCCGGTTCGACGTGCCGCGGGTCGCGCGGTGCATCAGCGTCATGGCCTCGCCGGCCGCGGTGCCCTCATCGAGCATCGAGGCGTTGGCGACTTCCAGTCCGGTCAGGTCGGCAACCATCGTCTGGAAATTCAGCAGCGCTTCCAGCCTGCCCTGGCTGATCTCGGGCTGATACGGCGTGTAGGCGGTGTACCAGGCCGGGTTCTCCAGCACGTTGCGCAGCAGCACCGGCGGGGTGAGCGTGTCGTAATAGCCCTGCCCGATCATGGACACGGCCACGGTGTTGGCCTCGGCGAGCGCCCGCAGCTCGGCCAGGGCCTCGGCCTCGGTGACGGCCGGCGGCAATTCATCCAGCCCCGGTGCCGCACCGCTGCCGGTGAGCTTGTCGAGGATGCCCGCCGGGACGGCCTTGGCGGCCAGCTCGTCGAGCGAGTCGACTCCGATGACGGCCAGCATGGCCGCGACGGCCTGGGCGTCCGGACCGATGTGGCGGGCGGCGAAGGTTGTTTGCTCGGGCACTGGCGAAACTCCTGGTGGCAGAGACGAAGCGTGCAAGGGAGAGGACTAGCGGTCCTCTCCCTCTGTCTTCACCCGTGCGCCGGGCGCCTGAGAGATTCGGCGCCCGCTGATGTCTGAGCGCCTTTCCCCATCGGCGGGTGCCGACCGCTAGGGTCGGCACCGCTTTCCAGAGGCATCGTTAACTCGGGCGGTCCGGGTGCCTGAGAGGTTAGCGGAGAGGTGTTGCTCCTTCGGCGTCCGTGGCTGGCCGTCACGGAACTCTCCCGCACGAGTGCGATGCGGAGCCCAGTTTACCCGGTCGAGCGAGTGCGCTTAACCGATCTTGCGGTCACGGGTCTTGCGCCGGGACGCCAGCTCGTCTTCCGGGGCGGCGATCGATTCGCCGCCGTCGGCGCGCTCACCGGGGAAGTCGGCGATCACGCCGGTCAGCTCGCGCATTGCGCCCGACACGGCGATACCGAACACGCCCTGCCCGCCCTGCAGTAGGTCGACCACCTCTTCGGCGGAGGTGCATTCGTAAACCGTGGTGCCGTCGGAGAACAAGGTGATGTTGGCCAGATCCTGCACGCCGCGCTGGCGCAGGTGATCGACGGCAACCCGGATGTTGTGCAGCGAGATCCCGGTGTCGAGCAGCCGCTTGACGATCTTGAGAACCAGGATGTCCTTGAACGAGTAGAGCCGCTGGCTGCCCGAGCCCGCCGCGCTGCGGATCGACGGCACCACCAACGACGTGCGCGCCCAGTAGTCCAGCTGGCGGTAGGTGATTCCGGCGATCTGGCAGGCGCTGGGACCGCGGTACCCGACCAGCTCGTCCGGTACGGAGTCGTCGGGAAATAGTCCGGGCTGCACGGGCACTTCCGGTGCGGCGGTCGGATGGTCAGCTAGGTCCAGCTGTTCTTGGCGTGGCTGCTCGCTCACGGTGCTTCCTCTCGCCGATCGCGCTTTCGTTTCCAGCTGCGTCACTGGCTGCGTCGCAGCCACGTTTGCTCAGGCCCGAGTGCTAGAGAGCTTACGCTGTTCGATAGCTACCGCGCCCTTAAGTCGTGATCAAAGTATGGCTGCCGTCGGGCCAAGTGAGGGCGCTATCCGCCAGGCGTGTCGACATCCCGAGATCCACCCGTGATGTCGGTGTCCAGGGTAGTACCCGACTGCCGCGCCGCGCCAAGCCGCTCGGACGCTCCCGAAACCCGGCTAAGTGGCCTTGAAGTCGTCCGGAGACACGCTGTCGAGAAACTCCTTGAACTTCTCCACCTCGTCCTCGCGGACGGCGGTGCCCCCCTCTTCGTCGGTCTCGTCGGGGATGAGCAGGCCGGCCTGGGCCAGCACGGCCTCCTCGACGTAGATCGGAACACCGACGCGCAGCGCTATTGCCACCGAATCCGACGGCCGAGCCGACACGGTGATGTTGCGGTCGAAGACCAGATCGGCGTAGAAGGTGCCCTCTTGCAGATCGACGATCCGCACCTCTTTCAGCGAATGACCAAGCGCGGCAATGACATCCCTGATCAGATCGTGTGTCAGGGGGCGGGGCGGCTCGACGCCTTGCTGCTCGAGCGCGATGGCGGCAGCCTCCGATTGACCGATCCAGATCGGCAGGTATCGGTCGCCGTCGGTCTCGCGCAGTAACAGGACCGGCTGGTTCTGCGGCTGCTCAACGCGAATGCCGACAACACGAACTTCACCCATTTGTGTCTGCCCTCCGCATATGCTGCCGTGTCGGTTCTTGGCGCAACGACGACGCCGGATCGTCGCTATGCCGCTGAAAACCAAGCTATCGACGAAGTCTAGTCCTCAGCGATGCAGTACGTCGCGAACGGCGGATTTGATCAGCGACGTGTGCAAGGTGATGGCGAGGGCCGCCACCTCACGCGCCAGGTCGTCGGCGCGATCGCGGGCGCCGGCCTTGTCGGCTTTGACTAGCGGCCCGGCGATTTGGGCGATCAGGTCGGATTGCCGGTCCGCTGCCGAGCGGAAAGCACGCAGATGCCGCGGCTCCACACCGTATTCCGACAACGCTCGCGCGCATTGCAGGATGACCACGGCGTGTTCGTCGAAGAAGCCGCCCGGGCCGGTGGTGATCACGCCCGCCTTGAGCAGTGCCGTCAACAGGTCGTCGCCCACCCCGGAGCGCTCCAGCAGATCTTCACGACTCAGCCGGATGCTCGACGGCGCCACCGCCGCCGCGTCGGAACCGGCCCCGGAGCCCGGCTCGGCACTGGCCTCCCCAACTCCCGCCACCGACACCAGACGTGGCCCGGCGTAGGGCGAGCCGAAGGGCGGCAGTTCGCCGTCGGGCTGCGCGTCCAATTGCGACCGGATGACCTTGAGCGGTAGGTAGTGGTCGCGCTGCGCGGTCAGGATGAACCTCAACCGGGCACAGTCGTATGCGGTAAATCTCCGATAACCCGACGCGGCGCGCTGCGGCGTCACCAGTCCTTCGGCCTCCAGGAAGCGAATCTTGGAGATCGTGACATCGGGAAAGTCCGGCCTCAACAGTTCCAGGACCGCCCCAATCGACATCCCGGCCAGTGCCGGGCTATCGGGTGCGCTCACTAGCCTCCGGATCCTCCGTCCTCACCCTGCTTGGGCCCGGTCAAAAACACCAAGCGGAACTTGCCGATCTGTACCTCGTCGCCGTTGGCGAGCACCGCCGAGTCGACGGGCTCCCGGTTGACGTACGTGCCATTCAGGCTACCGACATCGACCACGCTGAATTCGTTGTTTTCCAACCTGAATTCGGCGTGGCGGCGACTGACGGTGACGTCGTCCAGAAAGATGTCGCTGTCGGGATGCCGGCCGGCGGAGGTGATGGGCTGGTCGAGCAAGAAGCGCGACCCCGCGTTAGGCCCCCGTTTGACGACCAGCAGCGCGGAGCCTGCCGGGAGGCCTTCCACCCCGGAGACCGCGCTCTCGGTGCCCGCCTGCGCGGGAGCGTCCAGTTCATTGAGGAAGTCGGCACGAAAGACGGAAGTCGTCTCCACCGTGACTTCGTCAGAGGTCTGGTCTTGGGGACTTCCGGAGTCCATATCCGTCACGCGCTGCTCCTCACTGGCCGCTGTGGCGTTGTCTGACCGGGCCGCTCGGCCGGCTGCTCACTGGGTTTTCTCGCCCGGTACTGCCGATTACAAGACTCGTGCGTTCAAGTGTCGATGTGTCGACGGTACCGCGCATAGGCCTGCAATGTGCCCCCCACCCGACGATCGGAAGACCGATTGCCCGCCTTCCCCCCGCCGGCCCGCCGCACCGCTCGCGTCGCCGCGCGGGGCTGGCAGGCACATTAGCAATCGTCATTCGGTCAGTGTTCCGCGGTAGGCCTCGGCGTCAAGCAGCGACGAAATGGCCGACTCCAGCGCGGCGACGTCCGGCACCTGCACGTCCAGCAGCCACCCGCCCCCGTAGGGCTCGGAGTTGACCAGCTGCGGGCTGCCTTCCAGATCGCCGTTGACCGCGGACACCGTGCCCGACACCGGGGCGTACAGATCCGAGACCGATTTCGTCGACTCGACCTCGCCGAACGATTCACCCGCGGTCAGTTCGGTGCCCACCTCGGGCAGCTGAACAAAGACGACATCGCCCAGGGCCGACTGCGCAAAGTCGGTGATACCGACGCGCACGGTGTCCTCACCGCTGCGGCGAACCCACTCGTGTTCGGCGGTGTAGTGCAGATCGGGCGGGATATCGCTCACAAGTCGTCCTGTTCGGTTGGGAGAATTGCTCACTTGACGGGCTGAGCGTATTGGTGCGGTTTTGGTTGTCGCAAGGTGGTCACGTCCACCCGGTCGGCCTGCCGGACGGACATCCGCGCACCGACGCGCTTGATGCTGTCCTCGGCGCCGCCCGGAATGTTCATCGCCGCGGCCAGGGTGGGCGGATCGCCAATCGCCAGAATCGAATACGGGGGCGACAGCGTCTTGGCGTCGACCGTCAGCGAGCCAGGCATACCCACTACCCAGGTATCGACACCGACTCGGACGGATTGGTGCGCGTCGTTGATTTCGATCGCCTCGGCACCGGCGGCACGCAGTTCGTTGATCACGTCGAGTATCACCTCCGGCGAAACCCCCGGCCCGGGGTCGTCGATCGTGACGGTGACGCCCGGCCCGGTGGCGCCGACCGCGCCGGCCAAGATGGACAGCGCGGCCAGCTTGGCCTGCGCGGCCTGGATGGCGGCCTGGTCGTTATTACCGGACGCCTGCAGCGAATTCAGCGTGTTCTGCAGTTCATTCACTTCGGCGTTGAGGGTGGCCTCGCGCTGACGTAGCGAGTCCAACAAGACCAACAAGTCCGCGGGGCGCGCCGTTTCCAGCGAATCGCCCGATTCGTTCTGGCGGACCTGCGTGACGATGGCGACGCCCAACAGCAGACACAACAGGGCCGCCAACATCCCGAAAGCCAGCCGGGAACGACCGCCGCGGACCAGCGCGGACAGTCCCGTGCGGCGCACCGGCCCGATCTCCGGGCGGGGGCGTTTCGCGGGAAGTTCGTGGCGGCCGTGCTGCGTAGGGCTTGCTGCGTCACCACTTTCGGCGGCGCCGTCCGCCGGGTCCTGGCTCACGCTGGCCTCCTCCCGGTCATCGCGCCGCTCCTGCACATCGCTCCGTCACGCCCCGAACAGCCGGCGCCGCAGGGCGGCGGCGTTGCCGAAGATGCGGATTCCCAACACCACGATGATCGCCGTGGACAACTGGGTACCGACGCCCAGCTGGTCGCCGACGTACACGATCAGTGCGGCCACGAAAACGTTGAACACGAAGGAGATCACGAAGACTTTCGGATCGAAGATGCGTTCCAGATAGGCGCGCAACCCGCCGAACACCGCGTCCAGCGCCGCGACCACCGCGATGGGCAGGTACGGCTGGACGACCTCGGGCACGGCGGGGTGGAAGACCAGGCCGAGCACGATGCCGATCGCCAGCGCCGCGATGCCGATCATGCTTGAGTTCCCGTCCGCGACTCGCAAAGCCGTAGATGCCTGTCGAGGGCTGTTCTCACTGTGGCCCAATCTGTTTGGCGAACTTGATATCCCGGATCGATCCCGCGGGCAGCGTCAGCCCGTCGGCGGCGTCGACGGTGACGACGACACCGTAGGAGACCTCAAGCAGCTTAAGACGCTGTCGGCCGGAGCTCTGGTCGAAGACGTCTCGCATCGCGCGGGGCGGCCCCACCGCCAGGATCGTGTACGGGCTGCTGGTGGGATTGTTGTCAACCAGGATCGCGCCGCCGGCTTGCCGGATGGTCACGTTGGGCCCGATGCGGACCCCGCCGACCGAAATCGCCTCGGCGCCGCTGGCCCACAACGAGTTGACGACCAGCTGCAGATCCCGGTCCAAAATGATCTGCCTGCTGCCGCCGAGCCGCTGCTTGGAAACGTCGGAAAGGTTCGGGCTGGCGCCCGGGTCGGTCACGGTGACCTTCAGCCCGGGGCCGATGACCGCCGTGCTGGCCGCCGCCAGGCCGAGCGCATCGAGGCGGGCCAGCAGCCGCTGCCCTTCGGCGTCGTCGGCCAGTGCGCGGCGCTGCACGCCATCCACCCGGGCGGACAGTTCGGTGCGCCGCTGGGCGAGTTTGGCCGCGGTGTTCTCGGTGGAACGCACATTGCCCAGCAGCAGTTGCTGCGCCGAGCGCACACCGGGCGCCACCGAGCGGGCCTGCGCGACGGCGGCGGCGAAGACCGTGGCGATCAGCAGCGCCGCCAACGCCTGCCACAGCCAGCCGAAGGCGCGGTCGCGCCCGTGCCCGTGCCCGTGCCCCGCGGCGTCGCTGCGTTTGGCCGCCGCCGCGGCGTAGCCGGGGTCCAGGTGCTCGGAGAGCAGGGCACGCAGCAGGGACGGCACCGGGATCAGCTGCGGGCGCGCCGCCACGTGGGCGCTGCGCCCGGCGTTGGGGTCGTAGCCGCCGAGCAGGCGGTCCGGGTCAGCCATGTTCGACCGCCTTCGGTGCGGCGGGCGGGCGTCCGCCGTGTTTGACCCGGGGCATCCGGCGCAGCACCAACGTCATCTGCACCACGTACTGCGTGAACGCCCAGAGGTAGCCGTACATGCCCCAGATCAGGAACGCCCAGCCGCAGGCCCCGACGACCCTGCTCCACAGGGCGTCCCACGTCCCGAGCAGCACCAGCGGAAAACCGGACATCAGTGCGAACGTGGCGGCCTTTCCGATGTAGGTGACGGGCAGCGCGGACAGCCCGCGGCTCCACAGCAGCGGCAGCGTCGCGGCCAGCAGCCCGTCGCGCGCCAGCAGGATGGCGACAAACCACCACGGCACGATCCCGCTCAGCGCCATCACGACGGGAACGCAGACCATGTAGAGGCGGTCGACCGCCGGGTCGAGCAGAACGCCGAGCCGCGACGACTGATCGAGCAGCCGGGCGATCTTGCCGTCGGCCCAGTCGGACGCCCCGCTGAACATCAAAATTCCGACCGCCCAGCCGTTGGCGTGCGCGACCAGCAGGGCGTAGACGAACACTCCGATGAGCACCAGGCGGATCGCGCTCAGCGCGTTGGGGACCGTCAGCACCCGATTGGGCGGAAGCGCCGGCTCCATAAGCCGTGACCTTAGTCGAACGCCGAGTGCGCGGCTGGACGCACACTCGGTCCCCGGTGTGCGGCTGGACGCACATTCGGCGCCCGCCGTCGACGACCTAGCGGAAAACGCCGGGCAGGCTCAGCGTGGATAGCGTGTCGTCGGACAGCGGGTTGTCGTTGACCATGTAGGTCCACGTCGAGGTGGGCCGGGCCAGCTTGGACAGATCCAGGCCCTGTTCCTCCTCGAGGACGTTCGCCGTCTCGAACGTCTGCTGCGCGGCCTCGATCGCATCCGCGGCCAGCGACGCGAACGCGTCGACCGCCAGCCGGTGGAACTCGTCCAGCGGATTCTGCCGGCCCAGCGCCCGCAGGTGGATGCTTTCGCGGATGTCGGCGAGGTACGCCAGATGATCGGCCCAGCCGCGGTCGAGGTGATAGAGCATGATCTGCCGGCAGATCTTCTCGAGGCGATCCTCGGGAATGTCCTTCGACAACTCCTTGTACCGCTTGGGCGCCAGCTCGGCGAGCTCCTCGCGCGCGCTTGCGGTGCGCAGCAACGTGTTTCGCCGATCGACGATGATGGCGCGCTGCTGGGCGATCAGGTGGTTGTAGCGCCAGGTATTAGCGTGCACGTCGAGCATCCGGCCCTCGGCTACGCGCTGGGCGTGGTCGAGCAGCCCGGCCGCCTTGGGGCTGACGATCCGGCCGTCTTCGTCGGTTTCCATCGGAAGCTTGTTGTGGTCGAGGTTGGCCGCCACCACGTCGTCTTCCCAACTCGAGAAAAACACGGACGAGCCGGGGTCGCCCTGGCGTCCGGCGCGGCCGCGCAGCTGGTTGTCCAGCCGCTCGGTGTGATGCCGTCCGGTGCCGACCACGTGCAGCCCGCCGAGTTCGGCGACCCTGTCATGGTCGGCTTCGTCGGAGCCGCCGAGCCGAATGTCGGTGCCGCGCCCCGCCATTTGCGTCGACACGGTGACCGCCCCGTACTTCCCGGCCTCGGCGATGACCTCGGCTTCCTCGGCGTCGTTCTTCGCGTTTAGCACCACCGCGGGTACGCCCCGGCGCAGCAGCCGCTCGTGCAGCTCCTCGGATTCGGCCACGTCCCGCGTGCCGACCAGCACCGGTTGCCCGGTCTCATGCACCTCGGCGATGTGCGCGACGACCCCGTCGTTCTTGGCCGCGGCCGTGATGTAGACGCGGTCGGACTCGTCCTCGCGAATGTTGGGCTCATTCGGCGGAATTGGGGACACGCCCAGCTTGTAGAACTGGCGCAGCTGCTCCCCGGCGGCCAGCGCCGTGCCGGTCATGCCGCACACGGTTTCGTAGCGATTGATCAGTGCCTGCACCGTGATCGTGTCGAGCACTTCCCCGGTTTCGGTGGTCTCGATCCCCTCCTTCGCCTCCACCGCGGCCTGCAGGCCGTCCGGCCAGCGCTGCAGTTGGGCGATGCGGCCGCGGGCGGCGTTGATCAGGTGCACCGCGTCGTCCCGGACGATGTAGTGCACGTCGCGCTGCAACAACACATGCGCGTGCAGCGCGACGTTGACCTCGGTCAGGGTCGTGCCGACGTGCTCCTCGGAGTAGAGGTCGATGCCGCCGAGCGCCTTCTCGACCTTGCGCGCCCCGACGTCGGTCAAATGGACGTTGCGGCTGTCGGCGTCGGTCTCGAAATCGGTGTCCGGTTTCAGCTGTCCGACCAGCTTGATGATCTCCAGCCGCGGCGTCTCCCGGTGCGTGGTACCCGCCAGCACCAGCGGCACCAACGCCTCGTCGACGAGCACCGAGTCGGCCTCGTCGATCAGGGCCACGTCGGGGTTGGGTGACACCAGGTCGTCGACGTCGACCACGAGTTGATCGCGCAGCACGTCGAAACCGATCTCGTTGACCGAGGCATAGGTGACGTCGCAGCCATAGGCGGCGCGGCGCTCCTCGCTGGTCGACTCGGCGGTGATCCAGCCGACCGTCAACCCCATCGCCTCGATGAGCGGGCCCATCCACTCCGCGTCACGGCGGGCCAGGTAATCGTTGATGGTCACCACGTGCACATGCCGCCCGGCCAGCGCGTAGCCCGCAGCCGCGATCGCTCCGGAGAGCGTTTTCCCTTCACCCGTGGCCATTTCGATGACGTCGCCGGCGAGCATGCGCAGCGCACCCAGCAGCTGCACGTCGAACGGGCGCAGCGTGGTCGCCCGTTCGGCCGCCTCCCTGGCGACCGCGAGGAATTGCGGGATGTCCTCGGGCTCCGCGAGATCGTCCAGCTTGAGCAGACCGGCGGCCTTGCGGAGCTGCTCGTCGGTAAGGCCGGCGGCTTCCTCGTCATACTCCGACGAGTCGGTGACCTGGGAAAGGGATCGGTTGCGGTTCTTTTCGGTGCTGGCGCCGAGCAGTCGCCAAAATCGGCTGCTCAGGCCGCCGGGCTGCGCGCGGGAGGTCTTTGGCACAGGTCAACGGTACGCGGTGGGCCGCCGCGTGAGCTCAGGCCAGTCGGCGACGATGCACGCCGCGTCGCGGCGTGAGGTGGGGGTACCTCCCAGCTGCGCAGCGGCGAGGGGGCAAGGCGACTCATCAGGCCAGGTTCGAGCGGCGTGGGTAGGCGACGTTGGGGTCGGTGAGGACGTTGACGACCGCGGGCAGGCCGCTGGCGAAGGCGCGTTCCAGCGCGGGCCGCAGCTCGGCCGGCGCGGAGACCAGCTCGCCGTGGCCACCCAGGGCACGCACCACCTCGTCATAGCGGGTGCCCGGACGCAGTTCCGCCACCACCGAATAGCCGTACAACGCCTCCATGGGGTGCTTTTCCAGCGCCCAGATTCCGTTGTTGCCGATCACCGAGACGACGGGCACGTTGTGCCGAACCAGGGTGTCCCATTCCATGCCGCTGAAGCCGAAGGCGCCGTCGCCCTGCAGGAGGACGACCTGACGGTCCGGCCGGGCGAGCTTGGCGGCCAGGGCGTAACCGGGGCCCGAGCCGAGGCAGCCGAAGGGGCCGCTGTCCAGCCAACAGCCCGCTTGGTAGCTGTCGATCACCCGTCCGGCGTAGGACCCGAAGTCACCGGCGTCGATGACGACGATCGCGTCGCGGTCCAGCATCGGCGCCAGCTCCGCATACACCCGCATGGGGTGCAACGGGACGCGGTCGTCGGCGAGCTCGGCCTTCTCCTTGCCGCGCGCCTCGGTTTCGGCCGCCCGCAGGTCGTCGATCCACGCTCGATGATCGGTCCCGCCGCCGGCCGCCAGCGCCGCGAGTGTCGACAGCAGGTCCCCGTAGAGCTCGGCCTCAACCGGTCGGGGATGGTTGCGCTCGGGTTCGGCCCGATCCACCACGATGAGCTTGGTTTGTGGCCCGAACACCGCACCGAAGCCGAGCCGGAAGTCCATGGGGACGCCGACGATCAGCGCAACGTCGGCCTCCCCCAACGCTTTTCCACGCACCCGGGAGAAGGCCAACGGGTGATCGGCGGGCACCGCGCCGCGCGCCATCCCGTTCATCAGCACAGGGATTTGCAGTTCCTCGGCGAGGCGCAGCAGCGCCGCCTCCCCGTGTCCCCACCAGACGTTGGTGCCCGCCATGATCACCGGCCGCTGCGCCGCCGAGAGCAGGCCGGCGGCGCGACCCAGCGCACCGCCGTCGGGAGTGGGCCCCGGCGGCAGGTTGGTGAGGGCGCCGGGGCGGCCGTGATCCTCGGACATGGAAAACACGTGGTCCATGGGGAAGTCGACGAACCCGACGCCCGACGGGGCGCCAACCGCCGCCAGCAACGCCTCATCGACGAGCCGGCCGGCGTCCCCGGCAGATTGCGCCGTGGCGGCGAAGCGGGCCAGCGGTGCCACGAACGGCACGTGATCGATCTCCTGCAGCGAGCCCATGCCCCACCGCTGCGCGGGCGCCCGGCCGCCCAAAACGACCAGGGGCGACTGGTTCTGCTGAGCCGCCGCCATCGCGCTCATGCCGTTGGTGACGCCCGGCCCCGCGGTGAGCGCGGCGACGCCGGGCACCCTCGTCACTTTCGACCACCCTTCGGCGGCGAAAGTCGCGGTCTGCTCGTGACGGGTATCGATCAGCCGAATCCCTTCCTCGCGGCAGCCGTCGTAAACGGAAAACAGGTGGCCACCCGACAACGTGAAGACGGTGTCGACACCGCTGGCGCGCAGGCGCCGCGCGATCAGCCGGCCGGCGTGCAATGTTTGTGTGGAGATGGCGTCGGTGCTCATAACCGCAGCCTATCCAGATCCTTCGGGTACCTTCGCCGGAGGATTTGAAGTTCCGGCAGAGTCCACCAGCTCGACCCCGAGGAGATAGCGACCATGGGCCCGAAGCCGTTCAAGCCGTCGATCGACTGGTCCACGGCCGCCGTGGATTCCCTGCGGTGGGTAGCCATCGCGTGGGTGATCAGCGCGGTGGTGCTGTTCATTGCGCTGGTCGCCTTCAGGTACCTCACGCCCTGGGGCCAGCAGTTCTGGCGGATCACGCGCGGTTACTTCGTCGGTGCGCACAGCGTGCGGGTGTGGGTGATGCTGGGCGTGCTGTTGCTGTCCGTACTCCTGTCCGTGCGGCTGATGGTGTTGCTCAGCTACCAGGGCAACGACCTGTACACCGCGGTGCAAAAGGCTGTGCAGGGCCTCGCCGCCGACGACGAAAACGTCAAACAGTCCGGGATACACGGCTTTTGGATGTCGATCGCGATCTTCAGCGTGCTGGCGGTCTTGTACGTCATCCGGTTCATGGTGGACATCTATCTGACGCAGCGGTTCATCATCGCCTGGCGGATGTGGCTGACGGCCAATCTCACCGACGACTGGCTCGCCGGCCGGGCTTACTACCGGGACCTGTTCATCGACCACACCATCGACAACCCCGACCAGCGCATCCAGCAGGACATCGACATCTTCACCGCGAATGCGGGTGGCACCCCGAACATCCCCTCGAACGGGACCGGCAGCACCCTGCTGTTCGGGGCCGTGAACGCGGTGGCCTCGGTGATCTCCTTCGCCGCGATCCTGTGGAACCTGTCCGGCAGCCTGACCGTGTTGGGCGTCGAGTTCCCGCGCGCGATGTTCTGGACCGTCCTGATCTACGTGCTGGTGGCCACGCTGGTGGCGATCTGGCTCGGCCATCCGCTGATCTGGCTCAGCTTCAACAACGAGAAGTTGAACGCCGCATTCCGGTATGCCCTGGTCCGATTGCGGGATGCCGCGGAGGCCGTGGGCTTCTACCGCGGCGAGCGAGTGGAGCGGGCGCAATTGTGGCGGCGCTTCACCCCGATCATCGACAACTACCGCAAGTTCGTCCGCCGGACCATCATCTTCAACGGCTGGAACTGGTCGGTGTCGCAGGCAATCGTTCCGCTGCCGTGGGTAATTCAGGCGCCGCGCCTGTTCGCCGGCCGGATCGACTTCGGCGACGTCGGGCAGAGCGCGACCGCCTTCGGCAACATCCAGGATTCGCTGTCGTTCTTCCGCAACAACTACGACGCGTTCGCGGCCTTCCGCGCGTCGATCATCCGGTTGCACGGGCTGGTCGACGCCAACGACAAGGGCCGCGCGCTGCCGACCATCCTGGTCAAGCCGAGCGAAGAGGCGCCCGTCGAGCTTCGCGACATCGAGGTACGCACGCCGGCCGGCGATCGGCTGATCGACCCGCTCGATGTTCAACTCGCCGAGGGCGATTCGCTGGTGATCACAGGGCGCTCCGGTGCCGGCAAGACCACGCTGCTGCGCAGTCTGGCCGAGTTGTGGCCGTACGCGTCCGGAACCCTCTGCCGTCCGCAGGGTGACAACGCGACGATGTTCCTGTCGCAGTTGCCGTACGTGCCGCTGGGCAGCCTGCGCACCGTGGTGTGCTACCCGAACTCGCCGGACGACGTCTCCGATGCCGAACTGGGCGAGGTGCTCACCAAAGTCGCGCTGGCGCCACTGGTGGACCGGCTCGACGAAGAGCGGGATTGGGCCAAGGTGCTGTCCCCGGGCGAGCAGCAGCGTGTCGCCTTCGCGCGCATCCTGCTCACCAAGCCCAAAGCGGTCTTCCTGGACGAGGCCACCTCCGCGCTGGACGAAGGCCTGGAATTCGCGTTGTACCAGCTGATGCGGACCGAGCTGCCGGACTGCGTGGTGGTCAGCGTCAGCCATCGGCCGACCGTTGAGCAGCACCACGAACAAGAGCTGCAATTGCTCGGCGGAGGGCCGTGGCGGCTGGGACCCGTGGAGGAAAAGAAGGAACCCGCGCGCGTCTAGCGTTTTCGGGCCGCGTGCGCTCCGGCGCGGGGCCTTAGCGCGCCTTCGCTCCCCCGGCCCCTCGGGCCGCGTGCGCTCCGGCGCGGCGGCCGAAGAACGAGCCCTCCCCCAGCTGCGTGCCGCTGGCGTAGCCCTTACCGTCCTGGGCGATGTTGGACGCGCACGCCCCGGCGGCGTACAGGCCCGGCACGACGGTGCCGTCCTCGCGCAGCACCTCGCCGTCCACGGACGTGGCGAGTCCGCCGATGGTGAAACCGGCGTACATCGCCTTACCCAATGACATGTCGAACGCCCCCCATGGCCCGTGATCTTGTGCCGCAAGGAATTCGGGCTGCTTGTGAAAATCCGGGTCCTCGCCGCGGGCGGCGTTGGCGTTGTAACGGTCCAGCGTCGCGACCAGGTTGCCCTCCGGAATGCCAAGTGCGGCTTCCATTTCCGGGACCGTCTCCCAGCCGTCGATCAGCGGGACCAGCGGCATCTTGGGGTGCTCTAGGTGCGCCTCGTCGACGATGAGGAACGCCGCGCTGTCCGGCTGATCCATGATGAACCCGGAAGTCCTGGAATGGTAGGAATCCTCGGCGACGAAGCGCTGTCCCAGTTTGTTCACGATGATGCCCGTCAACAGGATCGACGGCGGGTAGGGCGGAGCCGTGATGAAAATCTGGTCCATGTGCTCGGTTGCGCCGCCGGCCGAGACGCCCATCCGGATGCCCAGCCCGTCGTCGTAGGTGTTGCCCAGCACGAACGGTTTCTCGGCCAGCTTGGGGGTGTACTTGGCAACCATCTCCGGATTCATCACGAATCCCCCGGCAGCGACGATCACCGACTTTGCTTTGATCGCACCGGTTTCGGAGAACTGCTTCCACATGACGCCGCTCACCGCGCCCGAACCGTCCACGATGAGTTCGGTCGCGCCCGTCTCGTAACGGATCTGCACGCCCAGGTTCGCGGCGCGCTTCAGCAGCAGATCGATCACCATGCTGGCGCCCCCGGTGTCGCCGGGCACGGGCACCTTGTGGCCGCGCGGCGCCGGCACCGCCTGCTCCAAGAAGGGCCACACCTTCTCGTTGCCGGTGAACATCAGACCCTCGGTGTTGGGCTGAATGACCGCCTTGCCCGGAAAGTAGCTGCGCTCGAATTGAAAACCCAGGTCTTCCAGCCAATTGAAGTGCTCGACGCCGCCCTCGCAGTAGGCCCGGATCTTCTCGTGATCCGGCTGACGGGACACGGCGACCAGGTACTTGTACATCTCCTCGGGCGAGTCGGCATGGCCCGTCGCCTCCTGAACCGCCGTTCCTCCACCCAAATAGAAGTGGCCCCCGGCGAGCGACGTCGTCCCGCCCGCCGCCGCGGCGCGCTCCAGCACCAGCACCTTCGCCCCGGCGGCCGCCGCGCTGACAGCGGCGCAGCCGCCGGCGATGCCGAAGCCGACCACCACCACGTCGACGTCATCTGACCACGACGTCACGTCGTCCGCGCTGACCGTCGCCGGTATCTCGGTGCTCATTGGCGCTGCTCCTGTTTGATGTAGTCGTAAAACGCCCTCATCTCGGGCGCGATGTACGCGATCTCGACAAACGGCACCGCCGCCTGCGGCGCTGACACATAGGCGAACTGAATCCCGCCGGGCATCACGCCTTGCTGCACGACCGCGGCGCCGAATTCCACGGCCTCGGCCAACACCGCGTCGAACTGCCCGGGGCTCTCCGCCTCCACGCAAATGTGGTGCAGGCCGGGCCCCGATTCGCGCAGAAAGTCACTATAGATGTTCTCCCCACGGACGGGTTGGATCAGTTCCAGCTGCATGTCGCCGAGGTAGCTCAGCGAGATGCTGGCGACGAAATCGGCTGGCTTGCCAAGGTAGCTGCAGGAGTCCGGAGCAAAGTGCACGTCGGGTATCCGGACCCATTTGCGCACACCTAACAAGCCGGTGAGGGCGGTTTCCGTGGCGTCCAGGTCGGTGGTAACCCACGCGATCTGCGTCGGCGATTGAACGGGAAGGGTCATCGTCCTGCAGAATAGTCCAGTGGCTCGGCAGCCAGAAAGGGCCGCGAAAACTTTGCCATGGCGAGCGGCTGCATTGCCCCGCATGGTGGGTGAACGTGTTCTAATTCCGCGGGTGGCCCGGCCCCGGCCGTCAATGTTGGCTCAACACATCCACCAGCAGCCGAAGCTGCGCGTCGAACACCGCCTCGGGGTCGGTCAGGGTATCGGCGCCGTATTGCCCGAACACCTCGAGACTGATCGCCCCCAGCACCCCCGCCCACAGCAGGAAGCACTTGGCGACCACCTGATCGTCGCCGGGAAACCCGAACTCCTGGCGAATCCGCTCAAAGTCCGACGACATCGGTTGGGGCGCAACGGTATCGGTCAGCCTGATGTCGCCGGTGGCGATGCCGGACGCGACGGCGTCGAAGAAGGCCGCCACCACCCGGGTTCCCACGGCCACGGTGCGCTCCGGCGGTGCGTGATAGCCGGGCACCGGGCTGCCGTACAGCAGGGCCCAGCGGGCCGGGTGCGCGACGGCCCACGCCCGTGTTGCCCGGGAAATGGCGATGACATCGTCGCTCCAAAGGTCCCCGACCGCCTCGCGGGCGCGATCGACGGCGTCGGCCAGGTCGGAGTAGGCGTCGACCAGCAGCAAAGTCAGCAGCTCGTCGCGGCTGGACACGTAGCGGTACACGGCCGACGACACCATGCCGAGGTCCCGTGCGATCGCACGCACGGACAACCCGGCCGCACCGCGGTCGACCAGCTGCTGGCGACCGAGCTGGATGATGCGCGCCTCGATCTGCTGCCGGGTCTCCTGGCGTTTGCCCACGCGGTCAGTCTGGCATAACCGAGATCACCGCTCTTGCTTTCTGGTCAGGAGTGTGGCAATGTCCCCGCCTTAGAGAGCAGTGCTCTCGGTAGGTTGGCGAGAGAGGATGCGACATGTCCACCCGATACGAAGAACCGAGCGGGGTCGTGCGAGCCGCCAACGCGGTGATCCGCTGGCTTGCCGAGATGGGAGTCAGCATCGCCGGCACCCATGCGCTGCGGGTGCGCGGGCGCAAAAGTGGGAAGACGCGGGCGGTCGTCATCAATCTGCTGACCGTTGACGGGGTCGACTACCTGGTCTCACCGCGCGGCAACACCCAGTGGGCCCGCAACGTTCGGGCCGCGGGCGTCGTCGAGACCGGCCCGCGCTGGCGCCGGCGTCGCGCCAGGGTCAGCGAGGTGGCCGACGCGGCCAAAACGGAACTGCTGCGGCGATATCTGGAGCGCTGGTACTGGCAGGTCAAGGACTACGTCGCCGGACTGACCCCGGACAGCACCGACGAGGAGTTCCGCGCCGTCGCACCCACGATCCCGGTGTTCGCCCTCGCGGAGGCGGACGAGGCCCGCTGAATCGCCTAGCGGGCGCCCCCGCGCGTCACACCGAGGTCCTCACGGACTTCCTCTGAGGTGGCCCGCCATGACACCGCCGCCGGGAAATCCCCCCACACGCTGTTGAAGATCCCCACGAGCAGCCCCGGACCTGCGCTGGAAGGCAGGTACACCGGGCCGCCCGAATCGCCGTTGTGGCTCTGCACCCCGTGCGACATGGTGAACCAGCCGTTGTTCACGCTCTCCACCGTCCCGCAGGTTTCGCCGGTGCTGACCCCGAAGTGGCAGATCGCCTGTCCGGGGGCGAGCGCCGCCGCCGGATTCGAGATCAGTGGACGCCCGCCGGGCAGGACGTTGTTCGCCATCACGCCGTTGTCCAGCACGATCGCCTCGTAGTCGGTGATCAGCTGGTCGGTGGCCACCGTCGTGCCGCTGGGGGTGTTGTCCCGGAAGGCGGCCAGGCGGCCGATCACGGCCCCGCCCCGGTCCGTGACGACGCCCGCGCCGCCGCGGCAGTGCCCCGCGGTGAACGCGATCTTGAGGTTGGGGTCGACGTAGCCCAGCGTGCAGACGCGATTGTCCTGGCGGATCTCCATGCCCGGATAGACCATGACGGGGTCGGCCTTGGCCGGGGCGGGCGGCATCCATTGCGCGAACGCGGCCACGGTGATCGACGCGGTGAACGCTCGCATTGCCAGGCGACGCACCATCAACTCCGATCCGTCCGGGCCAAATCTCGACCGATTTGAGATTACGGCGTGACTTTCCGTTACGCAGAAGTCTTCGCGCCGTCCGCCGCCGGTGTTACGGAGATGTCGCCAGGGAAACGGCGGCCTCGGTGCGGTCCGCGGTGCGTGGGGCCCAGCCCGGCGGGCCGAAGACATAGCCCAGCCGGTCGCGCAGCCGGGTCGCGGTGCGCCAGTCGTGGGCGATCGCGACGTATTCCCGGGTCTGCAGCTTCCAGATGTTGAACGTGTCGACCCGCTTGGTCAGGCCGTAGTGGGGGCGGAACAACTCGGCCTGGAAGCTGCCGAACAGCCGGTCCCAGAGGATGAGGATTCCGCCGTAGTTCTTGTCGAGGTAGATCTGATCCATCCCGTGGTGCACCCGGTGATGTGACGGGGTGTTGAAGACGAATTCGAAGACCCGCGGCAGCTTGTCGATCCGCTCGGTGTGCACCCAGAACTGGTAGATCAGGCTGATCGAGAAACTGAAGAACACCATCCAGGGCGGGATCCCCAGCAGCGGCAGGGGCACCCACATCAGGATTTCGCCGCTGTTGTTCCACTTCTGGCGCAGCGCGGTCGCGAAGTTGAAGTATTCGCTGGAGTGGTGGGCCTGGTGCGTCGCCCAGATCAGCCGCACCCGGTGCGCGATCCGGTGATAGGCGTAATACAGCAGGTCAACCCCGAGAATGGCGATGACCCAGGTGTACCAATGGGCGGCCGAGAGGTGCCACGGCGCCACATAGGCATAGATCGCGGCGTAGCCGAACAGCGCCAGAGTCTTCCAGGCGGCGGTGGTGCCCACTGAGACCAGCCCCATCGAGATGCTGGCCAGCGAGTCACGCGTGAGGTATGCGCCGGAGACCGGCCGCGCGTTTTCGACGATGCTCTCCAGCTTTCGGGCCGCCGCCCATTCCAGCGTCAACAGCAACAAGAAGAAGGGAATGGCGAGCAGCACGGGATCCCGCATCTGCGGGGGCAGCGCGGACACGAAATCTGAGAGCGCACTCACAGGGATAAGACTACGACGAACCGCGGGACAGTCGGGTCGCCTTGGTCCGGCATGCGGTCCACACTGTGCTGACGGATCGGAGGGCTTGGACAGTTGACCGCTGTGGTGGTGATCGGCTCGGGCTTTGCCGGATTATGGGCGGCGCTCGGTGCAGCCCGCCGGCTCGACGAGCTGGCCATCCCGACGGGCGTTGTCGACATCACCGTGTTGGCCACCCAGCCCTTTCACGACATCCGGGTGCGCAATTACGAGGCTGACCTGCGCCCATGCCGCGTTCCGCTCGCCGGCCTGCTCGACCCCGTGGGTGTGGCACACGTCGCCACCGAGGTGACCGCGATCGACACCGACGCCCGCACCGTCGCCACATCGGGTGGCGTGACGTATGACTACGACCGGTTGGTGCTGGCCTCGGGCAGCCACGTCCAAAAACCCGCCGTGCCGGGTCTGCGGGAGTTCGGCTTCGACGTCGACACCTATGACGGTGCCCTTGCGCTGCAGAACCACCTGCTTCGGCTCGCCGACGGTTCCCCAACGGCGGCGGGCACGGTTGTCGTGGTCGGGGCGGGACTGACCGGCATCGAAGTGGCGTGCGAGCTACCGGACAGGTTGCGCCGGCTGTTCGCTGGGAGCGACGTCACTCCCCGGGTGGTGCTGCTGGATCGCAGCCGCATCGGCTCCGACATGGGCAGCTCGGCGCGTCCGGTCATCGAAGCCGCGCTGGAGGCCAACGGCGTCGAGACCCGGGCGGGCGTGGGCGTCGCCGCGATCAGCGAACGCGGGGTGTCGCTGACCTCGGGCGAACACCTGGCGGCGGCCACGGTGGTGTGGTGTGCCGGCATGCGGGCCAGCTCGCTGACCGAGCACTTGCCGGTGGCGCGCGACCGCCTGGGGCGGGTGCCCGTCGATGACTTTCTGCGGGTAGTCGGCGTCCCCGCAATTTTTGCCGCGGGCGACGTCGCCGCCGCCCGGATGGACGGGGACCACCTGTCGGTGATGTCGTGTCAACACGGCCGCCCGATGGGACGCTACGCCGGCTACAACGTAATCAGCGACCTGTTCGGCGAGCCGCTGCTGGCTCTCCGAATCCCTTGGTATGTAACGGTTCTCGACCTCGGACCGGCCGGCGCGGTTTACACCGAAGGGTGGGATCGGCTGCTGGTGTCAAGTGGCGAACGGGCCAAGGCGACCAAGCGGACGATCAACACTCGGCGCATCTACCCGCCGCTGACCGGGAACCCTGCCGACCTCCTGGCCGCGGCCGCGCCGGAGCTGCAGTCCCGCCCCTAGCGGTCCGATTGCGCTTCGTCGCCGGCGTACCACTGAACGGCGCGAACTCCCGGCTGCAGCGACAGCTCCGCCACCAACCGCTCCAGCCGGGACGGGGCGTCGCCGTCCATGAGCAGGTGCGCGGTCAACGTGACCTCGTCGTCGCCGGACCGCCCGGTATGGATGCCGCGCAGCGTGATGTCGTTGCCGCTCGCGTGCTGCACGATCTGAGCGCGCGTGTACTGCTCGTGTTTCGGACGGGAGACCACCTGCACCAGGTAGGGCCGCAGACTCTCGTCTTCGTCTCCGGTGTTGTCGCGGTCGATCAGCCGGCCAAGCGGGCGCCCGAACACGTGAATGCCGATGACGGTCCCGGTGCCGATCAGCGCGAACACCAGGTGCCCTGACGCCGCCAGGACGCCGATCGCCGCAGAACACCACAGCGTGGCCGCGGTGTTGAGGCCCCGGACGTTGACGCCCTCGCGCAGGATCACGCCACCGCCGAGGAATCCGATGCCGGACACCACGTACGACGCGACCCTGGTTGGGCTGGTGTCCGCGGTGGCGGCGGCATAGAGCACGAACAACGTCGCGCCGCCGGCGACCAGCGCGTTGGTCCGCAGGCCGGCCCGGCGCGCCCGCCATTGCCGCTCCAGGCCGATGAGCGCGCCACATCCCACGCCGACGGCGAGCCGGAGCGCGAAATCGGCGACGCTCAGCGTGGTCTCCATCAGCAGTCCTTCCCCCGGGTCAGCACCGGCGGAGCTAATCATTCTCAGGTGAACGGCAGGTGGCCCCGAGTCGAACCGGATGCGTTGCGGCCATGCGTGCGAAACCCGTGCGCCGCCAAACGGTTCCCCGTTATGGCCGACGCCAGGCTAGCTCTTGTTGAGTTGCTGGGGACAGTAGAATTTCGCGGCGATCGCCAGGAACGACGTGGCGTGTTCCGTAGTGAGCCCGGGATTTTGGCCCTTCAAATCGTTGACCATCTGGGGGCCGTACTCGCCATTGCCCATCGCAGTGCACACCGCTTGGGCGAATTGGACGGCTGCCTCCGGCGTCTTGTAGGTGATACCCGCGCTTCGCAGCGACGCGAGAAAGCCCGCCTCGTCGACGCCGCCCGCATCCGGCTCGCTCTGCGCGGGCGCGGCCAGCAGGATCGCGGCCGGAACGGCGATCAGCGCCAGCAGCAGCCTCATAACCGGTGATTGTCTCATGGCGCGACACCGACTGCAGCACTGGCTCAGCTTAGCGAAATGGCTTGTGGGTCAGTGTAATACGACCTTGGCAAGCCCCGATCAGGCCTTGCTGAGCTGGTGCGGGCAGTAGTATTTCGCGGAGATCATGGCGAAGTTGGAAGCCATCTCCATGTCCATGCCCGGATTGTGCATCTTGACGTCATGGACCAGTTCCAAGCCCGATTCCCCGTTGTTCAGGCACGAACACACCGCCCGGCCCGCCCCGACGGCCGCATCCGGACTTGCGAAGCCGAAGCCGGCCTGATGCAGGGCGGCGAGGAACGCCCCGTCGTCGCCGTCCGGCACGGGTGGAGGGTCGGCGTATGCCGGTGCGGCCAGGCCGATCATCACCGGGACGCCCAGTAGAACCAGTAACCGTTTCATTGCTCGCCTTCCTTGCGCATAGCTGCAGGAGCTTGAATCATGTTGCCCGTTAACCTAATTGGGCATCGGCGGGCAGGACTTTGGACTTGTCGCCCTTTTTCAGGTGCACGGCGTGAATGCCGGGTTTCTTCGCCAGCTGCTCGAGCAGGGCGTCGAGGCCCTCCTGGTCGACGTTGTGGTGCTGCACGGTTTCGGGTTTCTCCGAAATCTGCGCGACCAGACGCTTCAGCTGTTCCGGCGATTGCTTGTCTTTGAGATCTTTGATGGGCTTCATCCGGTTGCGGACGCCGGCACCGACCACGGTGGGCCCCCCGGAACCGAGGGCGCTGCCCAGCATCCCCGCCATCCCCATCGAACTGAACAGGCTGCCCTCGCCCAGCGCCGCCGCGGGCACCGCCTCGGGCCCCGCCGCCGACAGGGCGGCGGCAACGGTTCGGATGGCCGGGGTGGCCGAGGCCCAGCTGGGCGGAACGCTCAACTGGCCGACCAATGTGCCGCGCGCGAAGCCCGCCGTCGGGCTGATCGCGTCGTAGAGCGTGCCCCGGCCGAAGCCCAATGCCCCCAGCCCGGCGCCGAGCGCGTCCTTCGGTAACGCGCCGTAGGCGGCGGGCGGGGCAAACTTGAGCCACTGCGACACGGGGAAGTTGATCAGCAATCCGACGTCGTTGAACTGTGTGGTCAGCCCCAACGGCACCTTGACCGCGTTGTACATGGCCGTGATCAGCGGGGTGCCGCCAGGAGTGGTGCCGAAGCCTTTCAAGAAGGTGGTGATGGTGGTGTTGTATTGGGTCGCGAGCTGCGAGAGCCATGCCAGTATCGGGTTACCCGCCGTCGCGGTCGTGGTCAGCGAGCTGGCTGCCGCGCTGACCGTTGACCCCGCATTGCCGGCGGAGGTGCCGGCACTTTGGCTTAGTGCGGCCGCCTGCATGGTTGTGCCGGCAGTGTTCGTGGTCGCGGGCGGCTCCGCGAACGGCGTAAACCTCGAGGCCGCCTCCGACGAGGTGGCGTAGCTGTCCATCGCCACTGCGTCCTGGGCCCACATCTCGCTGTACTGGGTCTCGGTGGCCGCGATTGCGGCTGTGTTCTGCCCGAACAGGTTGGTCGCCATCAGCTGCGCCAACAGGGCACGGTTCTCCGCGATCACCGGGGGCGGCACATGCGCAGCGAACGCCGCCTCGTACGCGGCTACCGCCGCGCTGGCCTGAGTGGCGGCTTCCTGGGCCTGAATCGCGGTCTCCTGCATCCAGGTCACATAGGGCGCGGCTGCCGAGGCCATGGCAACTGATGAGGGGCCCACCCATGGCCCGGTGGCCAGACTCGAAACCACCGACGAATAGGCCGACGCCGCAGACTGCAACTCCGCGGCCAGGTTCTCCCATGCGGTCGCGGCCGCCACCAACGACTCCGGTCCCGGACCGGCATACATCCGGCCCGAATTGAACTCCGGCGGAAAGGCTCCGTAAAACATTTGTGATCCCTTACCTGGTGGCTGGCGGTTGAGTGGACGGTGCTGGGTTGGCGTGCGGTGCGTTCATGGCGGTCACTCCTCGATGCACGGGATCACGATGATGGTGGCGGCGGCCGGGTCGGCCTCGGCAACGGCACCGCCCAGCGAGCTGGCCGCCGCGGCGGCACTTCCGCTCATGGGGTGGGTCGCGCTGGCGGCGACGGCCCGCCCCAGCAGGCTGGACAGACCCATTTGGCTGAAGACGCCCTCTTCGCCGGCCAGCGCAGCGGCCGGGGCGGCGGCCAGGTTGGTGGGCATCACCTGGGCGACAGTGCGGATCGTCGGCGCCGCCTCCGTCCAGCCCTGCGGTACCGACATGCTGCCGACCAGGGACGCTTTGCCCATGGACCCCGAAACCGGTCCGACGGCGGAGCTCAGCATGGGCCGCACAGCGCTGGGTCCGCTGGTCAGCGGCGCCAGTGCCCCGGAGATCGCCTTCGGGCCGGACAAATACGCCGCGGCGCTCTGACCGTTCTGGCCCCAGGCGTACGCCTGACCGAAGGACAGGAACGGGCCACCCGGGACGCTGCTCCATGACTGGGGGGAGTACGGGCCCGTCAGCACCGACCAGATGTTGTTCCAGTAGTCGAGGTTTTGCCCGATTCCGGTGGTGAGCCCAGTCCCCGTCGTAGGGTTCGTTGCCGCCACGTTGCCGGCGTTCAGCAGGGGTTGCAACGAGCTCAGCTGAGAGGCGGTGTTGGAGCTCGACTGCGCACCCGACTGCGTGACCGCGGCCGCCTGCATCGGGCCGGCCGACTCGTTGGTGGTCCGCGGCGGCTCGGCGAACGGCGTCAGTTGGGATGCGGTCGCCGATGACGCCGCGTAGCCGTACATTGCGGCGGCGTCCTGGGCCCACATCTCCATGTATTGGGCTTCGGTGGCGGCGATCGCCGGGGTGTTCTGGCCGAGGATGTTGGTGGCGATGAGCGTTGCCAGCAGCGCGCGATTGGCCGCGATCACCGGTGGCGGCACCGTGGCCGCGAACGCCGCCTCGTAGGCGCCGGCGGCCAGCTTGGCCTGGGCGCCGGCCTCCTCCGCCTGGGCACCGGTGGCATTCATCCACGCCACGTAGGGCGCGGCGGCTGCGGCCATTGCTATCGACGACGGACCCGTCCACGGCCCCGTCGCCAGCGTCTCGATGGTCGAGCCGTACGAGGCGCTTGTGGCCTGCAGCTCCGCGGCCAATTCATCCCACGCCGCCGCAGCGGACAGCAGCGGACCCGACCCAGCACCGACATACATCCGCCCCGAGTTGATCTCCGGCGGAAGCGCCCCGAAGTCCAACATCGACTACCTCCCGTCCCTCAAGTGGCCGCCAGGGTAGGCGCGGCTTTGCTGCCTCTGCCGCAACCGCGGCAAGGTTCTAATGAAATCCATCAGATCCGTTTTTGACGCCACAAGCTCATTCCACATACTTCAAACAACAGGCCATTCCCTCCCCGAACTGAAGTCCTCACGAAGAATGCGCGACTTGACCCGCCATCCGCCCATGAATATAAGGGGATTGTGACGGTAACGCATTTCAGCCCGCGTTCCCTCCACGTAACAAACTGTAAAAAGCAAATGTCACACCGCCATCGGCTCTTGTGAGAACTTCAGGCGCACAGCTATCCGCGTGTGATTTTGCATACATCGAGGTAATCGACGGTATCGGCACAGCTAGACCGCGGTTTAGCGCGACGCGCAAACCGTCATTTCTGGCAATAAAATCCCTACGGATCGACGTTATTATCGATCGCGCTAAATTGTTTTCCGGTCAAATGCAGGACGGATTGGAAGCGCTGAATCCCTCCTATCGCCATATGGCACGACGCCAGAAGAACGCATACGGAGCATATGCGCAATGTAAGCCGTGGATTAAACCCGCGAGTTCAGAGCAAGCGTGTCAGCCCGGCCGGGACGCAATTACACCCAACCGGACCCGACGGCGTTGTCGGTGCTGGCCATGTTGCTGCGGGCGGTCTAGAACGATTGCCCGCGGAGCGTCGGCCGTTGCTGGATCACCCGGAAGCTGCGACCCACCTCCCGGCGGGCCAGCGAGTCCGCGCCGTCGCGGCAGTCGCGCGCCGCCGGTACGTGGCGAACGAGGCCGACGCTCGGTCACCACCGACGCCGCCCGGACGCGCACGATGGCTCCCCGCCTGTCTACGTCGCCGAACTGATAACCAATTGCCATAGCGTTCCCCTGCTGTTCACCCACACGCAGGGTAGATGAACTAGTCTGCCGCGCCGCTGATTAGCTGCTGACAGTTTCCTGGGAGGCCCTGCTTGGCTGGTCACCGCGGGTTTCGGCCAGTCTTGAAGACTCCGCTGCGACGCCTGTGACGTTGCTGAACGTGCCCTCATCCTCAAAAACTAGTTTGTAGAAGCCCTTAGGGCCATCGTCATGCCGGCCGGGTCGGCGGATGGACTTCGTATCGCGGACCGCTGCCGCATCGGTTGCTCACCGCGGAATACCTGACACCGCCGCAGACCCTGCGGAGGGCTGATTCGACGCCAAGCCGCGGCGCCCGGCAGGAACCAGATGAGGCGAACTCGCCGCGCGACCTACGTCGTCTTGTTCTCGGCGACCGCCGCGCTGAGGCCCTCGGCCAGGTCGTCTTGGGTCAGCTCCTTGAACCGCAGAAGCTGCCGCTCGCTGAACTCGGTAACGTCGCTGGCCAGCACCGCATCCAGGTCCTCGTCGTCCAGACGGAAACTGCGGTGATCGCGGGCCTTCTCGACCACGTTGCGCACGAAACCGGCATTTCCGAGCGTATCGATGCCGCGGATCAGGTCCCCGTCTTCGGAGTAACTCTCGTCGAGATAAAACCTTGTGTACGAAGGCAATAGGGAATGCGCCGCTTCCTCGGTGATGACGTCCTCGTTCTCCTGGCCCATCAATCGGGTCAACGCGACCAGCTCGTCCGGCGTATAGCTGAAGAACTCGATCACGGTCGAAAACCGCCGCCGCAGACCCTGATTCACGTCCAGCATCTTCTCCATCGCCTTCGCGTAACCGGCACCGAAGACGACGAGCTCATCGCGATGGTTCTCCATGTACAACAGCAACGTATTGATGATCGCGTTGCCGTACGGGTCACCCTGCTGGTAGCCCTTCTCGTGCAACGTGTGCATCTCGTCGAAGAAGACCGCCCCGCCGAGAGCCTCCTCGAGCATCTCCTCGGTGTTCTTCTCCGCGTCGGCCATGTACCGGCCCAGCAGCTTGGTGCGGCTGGTTTCGACCACCACCGGCTTGCGCAGCACCGTCAAGCCGCACAACTGTTTGCTGAAGGCCCGCGCCACCGAGGTTTTGCCGGTCCCGGGCGGACCCAGCAGCAGTGTGTGGCGTGAGGTCACCGGCACGGGAAGGCCCATCTTGGCGCGGGCCAGGTTCACCTTCGTCGTCGCCTTGATGAGCTTGATTTCCCGCTTGGCGCGTTCCATGCCCAGCATCGCGTTGAGCTCGGCGTCACCCTCGGCCAGGTACCGTGCGGCCTCCTCGGCGTGGCGAGCGGCCTCCGTCTCCTCCCGGGTTGGCGCGCTGTCCGCGTCCCACGGATCCGTGCGCGCCTCAATGGTTTCCGGGTCGGTCAGGACCAGTCGATAGTTCGGGTTATCCAGCGCTTCGCGCGCCGGGCTGAACTTCGGATCCCGCGAATACACCCGGCGCAACAGCTCGACGGCCTCTTCCTCGCGGCCCAGGTGCCGCAGGCACATCCCTTGGGTGTAGAGGGCGATGTTGGCCGCTCCCGGAACGCGGTCTCCTTCAATCGCGTCCTGGCCCCGCCGGATCGCCTCCTCGAAGACGCCGAGTGATGCCAGCGCCGTCGTCGCCATCGCCGCACCGGCGGCCTTCAGTTCGGGCTGACGCCAGACCTTGCCCTCCGGGAATTGGTTGAGCACATCCGGCCACCGCCCGGTGCGGAAATACAGGATGCCCCGCGCGTAGTCGACCAGCTCCTGCTCAAATGGTTGGCGGGGCTCGACCCCGTCGAGCAGTTCCGCCGCCTCCTCGTAGCGTTTGGCCTCGGCGAGCACGGCCGCGTAAGCGCACGCCAGTGACTCGACGCTGGTGACAGCCAGCTGCAGGAACATGCCGTCGGAGACCTGGGGACGGAAGTGCAAGTCGGTGACCCCGAGCCGGCGGGTCTCCCATCCGAACGTGCGAATCGACGCCCACGCACCGGCGAGCACCTCGATGCTCCGCTCCCCCGCGAGCAACCGCGCCAGCCACGCGTCGCACATCCCAGGGTCCAGGTTGCTGGCCGTGGTGAACATCTGCGACGCCACCTGCGGGTTGTGACTGGGTTGGAGCCCGTTGACCGATATCCCCGATGCCAGCAAGCCGGCGACCATCGCATTGCGGGCGCCCTCAGCGGTCGATTGGGGCCGCGTCATTGCGCCACAGGCACGCCCGCCGGGCTCTCTCGCAGCTGACCGACCGACAGCGTGAGCTCGTCGTCGCCACGCACGGCACGGCACGGCACGACCAGCGAGGCATGTGTCGCGGGGGCTGGGAGGCTGGCGCGGACCGCGGCCAGCTGACGCCCGGTGAGGCGATTGAGGCCGGACGAAACGTTCCGGGGCAGCCGCTTCTCGGTGTGGTAGCGCACCCAGGCCGACACCTGCGGCCGGCCCGCGCGAGCGGTGAGCCGGACCGTCAGCACGGTGGCGACGGTGTCCGCCTGCCACAGCTCGTCGAGCGTGTCGGTGGTGATGTCGGCGGGCGTCACCCAGAAGCTGGTGGTGAAGCCGTTGAAGTGCTTGAGGTGGCGCCAGCCGGGCCGGCTCCAGGTGGGCTCCAGGTCGGCCAGCACCGCGCGGTCGACCTCGGTGATCTCCTCGGCGGTCAACGGCCTTGCGGCACAGGTCATTCCATCGAGATCTTGAGCCAGCCGCTCGGTGGCCGCGACCAAAGTCGAAGCCAGCGAATCGCGGACCGCCACAGCGGCGATGTTGCGTTGCGGGTTCATCCGCAACACCAGCCAGGTGCGGCGAACGTAGGAGGAGGGCTCGCCGTTCGCCACCTCCCACTCCTCGGGGCCCCAGTCGTCGAGCTTCGACAACTCGGCGGCGTTGCCACCGCGGCGCACCTTCACCGACACGATGTCGATGTTATCGAGGTGAATGTCGAACTGCCGCAACCCATCTGCCACTGCTTGCACCAGCAGGGTGGGCGGCGACGTCCGGTGCCGGTGACGCGACGAAGCGTCGTCGTCGCCCCCGTTCACCGCGATGACCGAGACCAGCTGGCCCTCGTATTCGCGCACGCCGACCTTGTCGCGTCCGAACCGACGCTGGTAATCGAGCACCGGCGTGCAGCCGGCGCCCAGCGCGGTGCCGGGATCGGCCGACCAATCCCACAGCCAGGTGGCCAATGCCGATGTCACCGTCACGCCGTGGTAGGTGATCAGCGAGAACAGGGCGATCAACGCCGCTAGCCCGACCCCCACCCAGAACGCGATGCGGTAGGTGCCCTGCCAGGACTCCGGGCAGTGGCTGGCCACCACCAAGATCGCGACGTCTACCAGGAGCACCGCGGTGACCCGCGGCCACGACAATGACAAACCGAACCTGCGCTGAGCTTTCATGACTGTTGCTGCTCCGCCCTTATTGCTGCTTCCGCGATCGCTTCATCAGCATCGCCGTTCCAAAAACGCCCCCACCGATCAGTAACGCCCCGAGCAGGCCCCCGGCGGCCACCCACACTGGCACCATATCCCGGGGTGGGGCGGGCTTCGGTATGTTCAGCGGCGCCGAAAGTTGCTGCGGCGGCTTCAACGGTCCTTCGGGTACGTCCCACGTCAGTGCCGCCACCGGGTCGACGATGCCGTGCCCAATCTGGTTATCCACGCCGCGCGCCGGCGCGCGGGCGGTTCTGGTCAGCCGGTTGATGACCTGATACGCCGACAGCTGAGGGAACTTCGCGCGAACCAGCGCGGCGACGCCGGACACGATCGCGGCCGAGAAGCTGGTGCCGGACGGAACCAGCAACGAGTTGTCCGGCCCGTCAATCGCGTTGATGACGCCGTCGTCCCGGGGGGATAGCCCGATGACGTCGGTGCCGGGCGCGGCGATGCCCACCCAGGGACCGGCCACGCTCGTCGATGCCTGACCCTGGTTGCCCTGGGTCATCGGCCGGCCATCCTCGTCGACAGCGCCCACCGTCAGGACATAGTCGCTGAACCAGGACGGCGTCACGACGGTGGTGACGGAGCTCCAGTTGCGAGGATCGTTGGGCTGCAACGGATCATGCGCCGGGTTCTGCTTGCAGTCCTTCTTGCTCGTGTCGCCGGCCGCGGCCACGATCACGGCGTTCTTGTCGACCGCCGCATAACGCACCGCGGCGCCCAGCGCGCGCTGGTCGACGATGTTGCGCGCGCTCATGCACGTCACATCGGAGATGTTGATGATCTGCGCGCCCATGTTGGCGGCGTGCACGATTGCCCGGGCCATCGTCTGGACGCCGTCGATCTTCGCGCGAGTCTGCGGATCTTCGTCGCCGGTGTAGGCGTCCTTGAGGCCGAAGGCCTGGCTCGACTGGCGGATCCCGATGATGTCCACATCCGGGGCGACACCGCTGAACGCGTCAGGACCAGCCGAGGGCGGTGCCGGAGGCGGAGGTGGCGGGCTGGGCGGCGGATCCAGCGGGCGCGGGCCGCGTGAGTTGTCGACTCCGACAACGCGGCTCCCACCGGAATAGCTCGGTATGGTCACCGTGCCGCCGCCGTGGTTGCCGGCCGGGGCCTGCCCGCCCTGCGGCGGTCCCGGCGGTGGACCTGCAGGCGCGGGCGCGGGCGCGGGCGGTGGCAGCCCGAACGGTCCCGGAGCCGGCTGTTGCTCCGTCGGCGAAGGCGGAACCATCGTCACGGTCTGCGGCAAGGGCGACAACGTCACCGTCTGCGGCGGCGGCGCTTTCGGTGGCGGTTCGGTGGTGGGGATGGTGACCGGCCGTCGCGGCGCGGCCGGTGGCACTCCAGCGCCGTTGGCCGGCGCGGCGCCGATCATCGAGGCCACGATCGTGCCGTGGGCGTCGCAGTCCGACAGCCCGTCGCCGCCCATGACGTAGTCACCGCCGGGGATCAGGCGCGGAAACCGAGGGTGGGGGCTCACACCGGTGTCGATGACGGCCACCTTGATGCCGGCGCCGCGGCCGAACTGCCATGCCTCCTGCAGGTTCAGCATGTCCATGTACTTGGGTTGCAACCGGAAATCTGTGCCGGGCAGCACGCCTACCTCGGTGCAGTATGAATTCTGCTTCATCGGCGCCGACGGGCCGGGCGGACCGTCGGGCGGCACCGCGCCGGGATCGATCGTCGGCGGCGAAATCGCATAAGCGGGCGGTAACCCGGCCAATGCTCCTGAGGCGAGCAAGATTGCGGCGAGGGCCGCCGCGGAAGCGCGCCCTCGCCACACCTTGCTACTACCGGTAGCGGATTGCTGCATAGACATTCATCAACCACAATGCCAGCGGGAAAATCGGCATCAGGCAGAGGTATTCGATCCATTCCACGAACTTGCGGAACAGCGGGCTGTAGATGGTGTTGGGCACCACGGCCGCGGACGTGAGGCCGGCTGCCGGCAGCAGGACCAGGATCGCCGCGCTGATCGACACGGCCAAGGGCGACTGCAACACGAGCGCGTACCGCGCCACCACGGCGCCCACGATGAGGACGGCCGTCACCGCCAGGGTGATCGCCTGCCAGCGGTCGACGTAGGAGCGTCCGCGCAGCATCAGGAACCCGGCGCTGAAGCCGGCGAGCAACAGCGGTAGCCAGCGTTGGCCGGTGTGCGGGTCCGACAAGGCCGCCAGCGAGACGATCATCAGGACGCCCAGCCCGACCAACAGGCCGGTCAGGAAGGAGCGGGCGCGTTCGGCCTGCACCAAGACGTCGCGGACGGATGCGGGTCCCTCGAGGACCGGGGGGCCACCGTCGGAGCGGACCACGGTGGTCGGCAGGTCCGGCCGGGCCTCGAACACCCACCGGCTGGTCGCCGACGGGAAGACCGGCAGACGAATGCCGGCCAGTCGGCGCGAAAGCGCGGGCGCGGTGTGATAGATCAGCACGCACACCAGGACGACGCTGGTCAGCAGCGTCACCGCGCTGGTCATCGCAACCATTCGCGCTAGGGCCGCGATCGCCGTGACCAGGCTGATGGTGATGAGCGCGGTGTACAGGCCCAACCGGCGGCCGGTGAAACGCAGGGCGAGCATCGCGGCGATGGTGAGCACGCCGAAGGCCAACACCGCGTGCGGGGATCCCACTCCACCGGGCGGCGCCGCCGCGGCGGCGACGGTGAGTGGCGCCAGGCCGCTCAGCAGCATGATGTCGGCGATGCGGCGGTCCTGCTGGGTGCGGGCCCGCATCAGCAGCATCAGGGAGACGCCCAGCACCACCGCGGCGATCACCGCGGAGTACGCCGTCGGCAGCCAGGAGTTGTGGTGCCAGCGGTACCAGAGCAGCAAGCCGGACGCAGCCGTAACCCCGGCCGCCACCATCGACGCACCGACCTGCACCGCAACCACCGGATCGATCGCGGCGAACCGCTTGCTCAGGTTTGCCGCGACCGCGGTGGAGATGTGCTCGATGACCTGCGAGCGATGCTCGGTGTCCTGGATGAACCGGATCCACAGCCGGTCGCCGTCGTAAACGTCCTGTTCGGTCAGGGACTGGGTGGCCCGCAACGGGCTGCCGTCCACCAGGCAGAGCGCCCACCTGCCGCGGCCCGTGGCCTCCAGCGGGGTTTCTCCGAGCTCCCTGAGTCGGCTGTTCACCACCTTCAGCAGCGGCTCGGTCATCACCGAGACGGGGGCGTTGGCGTCCAGCAGGACGCCGATCTGTACGCCCGCCCCGGCCATAACGCCGACCACGACCGCCCGAGGTTGCGAAATTCCCTCAACGTCAGGCTGAAGCGCTTCAACTACCGCAGTCATCGCCCTGAACCCCTTACCGTCGTGAATGTGTAACCCCGTGCCGCCAGCCGGGCGGGAGTCTGCGCCGGCCGGCTTTCCGGGGCGCCGCGGCCCCCGGGAAAGTGCAGCTCGACTAATCCGAATTCCATCTACCCCGCCTCGCGATTAAAACCTTGGTGACAGTGGTTTGAGATTTGCTGAATCTCTTAGAGAAGTATGCCGTGTTGGCTTCTCAACCGCATGTTGAGTGCAAAGACATTGGTGAACTTTATGTTTCGTCGAATGTCAGACCCTGCTGTGGGTTTTCCACTCGCCGTAGGGAAGGGTGTCCAGCACCGTCTTGACGCCCACCTGCACCAATTGGGGGGTCGCCGGGCAGATGGCCAGCCAGGCCTCCCCCGACCCGGCCGTCCGCGCCTGCTGGTACAGCGCGATGCGGCCGCCGGAACCGTCCTTGAGCGACAGCACCGAAGCGCTGGGGCCCTTCGCGTCGTCCCGGTACTGACGCGCGTACACCGCGACCTCGGCCGCGGGATCGGAAAGGGCCTGTCCCAGCGCGGCCACGGTGGCGGCACTGATGCCCATCCGCCGCAGGTCGCCGCCGGAAAACACGTTGAAGCCGGACTCCTGCCACGACTTGGTGGCTTCCAGCATCTCTTCCAGCGGCACGTTGACCGCATTGATCGCCGCGGGCTCGGCGTGGTGTATCGACTCCAGCGCGTCCAGCACCAGGGACGCGATCGAGGCGCTGTCCGCGATCGCCACGTCATCGACGGTGATGTCGCCGCCAACACGCACCGCGGACACCCAGTGCTGGCCGCGACGGGCCAGCACCACCCGGAACTCGTTGTCTGGGATGTCGCGCGACCCGGGTGGCTGATTCTCGTCGTCGACCACGCCGTAGAGCAGCTTGCCCCGCGACAGCAGGGCGATGACCTCGAGGTCCGGCGCGGCCAGCACCCTCATTCGAGCGGCCACATGTTCGTTCACCTGGTCGTTTTCGACGATGCCCTGCTCGCGCATCACCGCCATGCCGGGATGCTCGTTGAGCCAGTCGCTCGAGTCGGTAGAAACAAATGGCCGGCACCGCAATTCCGGGGCGACGTGCCGGATGTCCAGGAGAGCCTGGAGCATCCAGAAACCGTCGACGTTAACGGTGATGTCGGTGCGGGCGGTCTGCTGATCCATCAATACCTCAAGGGTTCAAAGTGCACGGTAACCGCAGGACGCGGCAGCACACCGACCTGTGGTGTGCTGCCGCGCCTGAAGTTGGGGTTAGGCCCAGCTGGACCCAACGGCGCTGTCGGTGCTGGCCATGTTGCTGCCGGCGCTCTGCACCTTCTGCCCGTGGGCGTTGGCCTGCTCGTAGAT
>NZ_LZIL01000062.1 GCF_001667075.1 Mycobacterium sp. 852014-52450_SCH5900713
ACCCCGCACCAACACCTACCACCACCCCGAAAGAATCCTCCGCGACGGTGACGACGACGAACCCGATTGACGCAACGCCCAGCTTCGCCGCGCGCGGCAGCTCAGAACGCCGCTAGCTCACTCCCGCGCGGCCGCCTTCTCCAGCTCGGTGAGCGCCGGCTCGATGCGGTCGGCCATGTCGTCGATGTCGTTGGCCACCTCGGGCGTCGTCACGAAACCGAAGTCCAGATAGTCGGTGTAGGAGAAGCAGGTGATGTTCAGGGCGACGTCCATGACGGGCGGCCCAAGCGGCACCAGCGAATCCAGCCTGGCGCCGGCCATGTACAACGGGAACGGCGGACCCGGCACGTTGGAGACAACCAGGTTGATGGGGGCCAGGTTTCGCGACAGCCCGCTGGCGGTGTAGGCCCGCGCGGCCAGCCCGAGCAATCCCGGCGGCGTCGTTTCGGTCAGCCCCATGATCTGGTGCGCCGACAACGCCTTGGCCATCAGCTTGGCGTTCTGGGTGCTTTCGTGGATGGCCCGCAGCCGCTCGGCGGGATCGTCGACGTCGGTGGCCAACGAGACAGTCATCGAGCTCACCTGGTTGCCGACGTCGTCCTTGTTGTCGTCGGTGCGGGTGGAGACCGGGATCTGCGCGATGAGCGGCTTGGCCGGCAGCTCGCCGCGCTTCTGCAAGTACTCGCGGGCCGCCCCGGCCACGAGCGCCAGCACCACGTCGTTGAGCTTGACGCCGTAGGCATCTTTGACGGCCTTGGCCCGGGCCAGTTCGACGCGGCACCCGGTGATCCGCCGGTGCGGCGTCACGGGCGCATTGAACCGGGTCTTGGGCGCCTCGAAGTAGCGCGGGGGCCGGCCGCTGCTCACACCCAGCGCGGCGATCTGCTGGCGCACGGTCTGCTCCATCAGCCGGGCGATGCGGAAGGGCGTCTTGACACCGAGGTTGATGAGCGCACCCACCGCGCGCCGCTCCAGGCCCGGAATCTTCGATCCCACCAGCGATCCCACCGTTTCCTGTTGCGGCGGCCGCGGTTCCGGCGTGACATCCAAAAGAATTTCACCCAGGCCGGCACCCGAGACGCCGTCGACGATGGCGTGGTGCATCTTGGTCAGCGACGCGACCCGGCCGCCCTCGACGCCCTCGATCACCCACATCTCCCACAGCGGCCGGGCACGGTCCAGCTTGTAGGACATCAACCGGCCCACCAGCTCCTCGAGCTCGCGGCGGCCGCCGGGCGCGGGCACCGCGATGTGCCGGATATGGAAGTCGACGTCCAGGTCCTCGTCTTCGACGAACCACGGCCGGTCCAGCCCGAGCGGCGCGCCGGTGACCCGCCACCGCAGCTGCGGCAGTTCGGGCAGCCGCTCGATGATCAGTTCGCGAAGCCGCTGGAAGCTGTACTCGGGTGTTTCCTTCGGGTCGCAAATCGCCAGTGCGCCCACATGCATGTGCCAGCCCGCAGTTTCGGCCGACCAAAACGCCGCATCAACGCTTGAAAGCCGTTTCATCCCCCGACCGTAGCCCCCGCCTACTCGTTGCGAACAGCAAATGACGCGACCAGTTACGCGTCTTCCAGCAAGTCCGGTGTCACCGCCGACTCGGTGTCCGGAATGCCTTCGATCTTGGCCTTGCGGTCGGCCATCGACAGCAGCCGGCGAATGCGCCCCGCCACAGCGTCTTTCGTCATCGGGGGGTCGGCGAGGCGGCCGAGCTCCTCCAGCGAGGCCTGCCGGTGCTCGACGCGCAGCTTGCCGGCCGAGGCCAGGTGGTCGGGAACGGTGTCGCCGAGGATCTCCAGCGCGCGTTCCACCCGGGCGGCGGCCCCGACCGCGGCCCGCGCCGAGCGGCGCAGGTTGGCGTCGTCGAAGTTGGCGAGCCGATTGGCCGTCGCCCGCACCTCGCGGCGCATCCGGCGCTCCTCCCAGATCAACCGGGTGTCCTGGGCGCCCATCCGGGTCAGCAACGCGCCGATCGCCTCGCCGTCGCGCACCACCACCCGATCGGCGCCACGCACCTCGCGGGCCTTGGCGCTGACCCCGAGCCGGCGCGCCGCGCCCACCAACGCCAGCGCGGCCTCCGGGCCGGGGCAGCTGACCTCCAGAGCCGACGACCGTCCCGGCTCGGTCAGCGACCCGTGCGCGAGGAAGGCTCCGCGCCAGGCGGCTTCGGCGTCGGCGACGCTGCCGCCCACGACTTGGGCGGGCAGACCGCGCACGGGCCGGCCGCGGTTGTCGAGCAGTCCGGTCTGGCGTGCCAGCGCCTCGCCGTCGTTGGCCACCCGCAGCACGTAGCGGGTGGTCTTGCGAATCCCGCTGGCCGACAACACATGCACGACCGCGTTATAGCCGTAGAGCTCGAAGATGTCCTTGCGCAGTCGCCGCGCGACGTTGCCCAGGTCCACCTCGGCCTCCACGACCACCCGACCGCCGACGATGTGCAATCCGCCGGCGAACCTCAGCAGGGACGTGACCTCCGCGCGACGCGCACTGACCGATTTCACGACCAGGCGGCTGAGCTCGTCCTTGACTTCGGTCGTCATCGCCACGCGTCGTCACTCCTCGGTCCGCTGCCGCCCGGTCCATCTCCACCGGTCTGTGGACTTGCACCGTCGACCCGAATTTCCGCGGTGGCCGTGACCGGAGGCGCTCCCGGACCCTTGTGGGCCGCCCGGACCCCGTCCAGGGCCGCCGCGAGTTTGCCTGGATCATGTAAAGGTGTACCAGGTCGGGCCACGTCGGCGAAGTGGACCTCGGCCGAAAGCAGCGTCGCCGTGCGGCGCAGGTGCTCCCGCTCCCGCTCACTGGGCACGCGCTCGGCGTCGATGATGATGTCGTGCACGGTGAACCCCGGCGCGTGCTGGGCCAACACGTGCAGATGACGCTCCACGGAGAAGCCGGCCGTCTCCCCCGGCTCGGCCATCAGGTTGAGCACCAGCGCCCGCCGGGCGGTGGTGGCCCGCAGCGCCGCCGCCAGACCCGGCACCAGCACGTGCGGGATCACGCTGGTGAACCACGAGCCGGGACCCAGCACCACCAGGTCGGCGGCCATGATGGCGTCGACAGCCTGCCGAGTCGCCGGCGGATCGGACGGCAGCAGGCGCACCCGCCGGACCTTGCCCGGTGTGGTGGCGATCGCCACCTGGCCTCGAATCAGCCGGAATATCCGCGGATCGGTCTCCAGGCCGGACACGTCCGCCTCGATCTGCAGCGCGATCGGACACATCGGCAGCACGCGGCCCTTGACGCCGAGGATGCGGCCCAGCTCGTCGAGGGCGGCCACCGGATCGGCCAGCACCTCCGACAGCCCGGCGAGCAGCAGATTGCCGATCGGGTGCCCCGCCAACGCCCCGTTGCCGCCGAAGCGGTGCTGCAGGATGGTCGCCCAAAGGCGCCCGTGTGGGCTGTCGGATGCCAAGGCCGCCAACGCCATTCGCAGATCACCCGGTGGCACGACATCCAATTCGCTGCGCAGCCGCCCGGAGGAGCCACCGTCGTCGGCGACGGTCACCACGGCGGTGACGTGCGGAGTCAGCCGGCGGGCCGCGGACAGCGTCGCGTACAGACCGTGCCCGCCGCCCAGCGCGACGATGCCCTGATTCGTCGGCGCGTTCATTCGCGACCCAGATCCCGGTGCAACACCCGCACCGAAAGTTGAGCTTCGCCCTCATCGGCCTTGAGGACCTGCATCAGCGCCTCGGCGATCGCAACGCTGCGGTGCTTACCACCGGTGCAACCGATGGCGACCGTCATGTAGCGCTTGCCCTCCCGGCGGTAACCGTCGACGACCAGAGACAGCAAGCGATGGTAGGCGTCGAGAAACTCCGCGGCCCCGGGCTGACTCAACACGTATTCGCTGACGGCCGGGTCTTGTCCGGTGAGCGGGCGCAGCTCGTCGACCCAGTGCGGGTTCGGCAGGAACCGCACGTCCATCACCATGTCGGCGTCCATCGGCAGGCCGTACTTGAAGCCGAACGATTCGACGGTGACGCTGATCGATGTGCTGGCTTCGCCACCGAACGCGCGCTCGATGCTCTCCCGCAAGCCCCGCACCGACAGCGTCGACGTATCGATGATCAGGTCGGCCGTAGCGCGCACCGGGGCCAGCATCCGGCGCTCGGCGGCGATGCCCTCGGCCAGGGTCTGGTCGCCCTGCAGCGGATGGCTGCGGCGGTTCTGTTCGTAGCGGCGCACCAGCATGTCGTCGGATGCCTCCATGAACACCACCCGCGGGCTGATGTTGCGGGTGGCCAGCTCGTTGCGCACCTCGTCGAGGTCACCGGTGAAGCCACGCGACCGCGCGTCCATCACCACCGCCAGCCGGGTGATCCGCGACCCCGCGTCCATGCCGAAATCCACCATCCGCGTAATCAGCTGGGGCGGCAGGTTGTCGGCCACATACCAGCCCAAGTCCTCGAGCACCTTGGCCGCAGTACCCCGCCCGGCACCCGATAGCCCGGTCACCAGAACCACATCGATGCCGGCCGGGGCATCTCTAGTGTGGCCCTCCGCCAATTCACCCGTCATTCGGCTTCTCCGGGCGGGTCAGGTCGCAACGCCTCCAGGACGGCGGTGGCGGTGGCCACACCGATACCGGGAACGGCCGTGATCTGGTCGACGGTGGCCTCCTTGAGGCGGGCTATGGATCCGAAATGGGTTACCAGCGCCTTGCGGCGATGCTCCCCCAATCCTGGCACCGAATCCAGCGCCGAGGCGGTCATTCGCTTGGATCGCTTGCTGCGATGGTAGGTGATCGCGAACCGGTGCGCCTCGTCGCGAATCCGTTGCAACAGATATAGCCCTTCGCTGTTGCGCGGCATGATGACGGGATCCGGCTCGGACGGCACCCATATCTCTTCCAGCCGCTTGGCCAGGCCGATCACCGCGACGTCGGTGATGCCGAGGTCTTCGAGCACGGCGCTGGCCGCGTTGACCTGCGGGGCTCCGCCGTCGACGACGTAGAGGTTGGGCGGATAGGCGAATCGGCGTGACTTTCCCTCGGGCGAAAGCATATTCGGATCGTTTTGTTCACTCAGGTGTCGCGCGAACCGGCGCCGTGTCACCTCGGCGATCGAGGCAACGTCGTCAGAGCGCCCCTGCCCGGCGGCTTCGCGGATCCCGAAGTGGCGGTAGTCGGACTTGCGCGGCAGGCCGTCCTCGAACACCACCAACGAGCCCACCACGTCGGTGCCCTGCACGTGGCTGATGTCGACGCATTCGATGCGCAGCGGCGCATCGGCCAACCCGAGGGCTTCCTGAATGTTCTGCAGGGCAGCCGATCTGGCGTTGAAGTCGCCGGCCCTTCTCAGCTTGTGTTGCTGCAGCGCGTCTTTGGCGTTGCGCTGCACGGTTTCGGCGAGCGCCCGCTTGTCGCCGCGGCGCGGCACCCGCAGCGCGACCCGAGAACCGCGCAGGCCGGACAGCCAGCTGACCAATTCATCGGAGTTGGACGGCAGGCAGGGCACCAGCACCTCGCGCGGCACCGGGTTGGCGGCTTCGTCGGCCCCTTGGTTGTCCTGGCCGCCCAGTTCGGCCTGCTCGCCGTAGAACTGCGTCAGGAACTGCTCGACCAACTGCTCCTCACCGGAATCACCTGCCTCCGCGGACTTTTCGACGATCCAGCCGCGCTGACCGCGCACCCGGCCGCCGCGGACATGGAACACCTGGACCGCCGCTTCCAGCTCGTCGTCGGCGAAGGCGACCACGTCGGCGTCGGTGCCGTCACCGAGCACCACCGCCTGCTTTTCCATGGCGCGCTTGAGGGCGCCGAGGTCATCACGAAGGCGCGCGGCCCGCTCGAAGTCGAGTTCGTCGGAGGCCGCGTGCATGCGCTGTTCCAGCTCGCGGGCGAAGCGGTCGGTCTTGCCGGACAGGAAGTCGCAGAAGTCGTCGACGATCTGGCGGTGCTGCTCGGCGCTGACCCGCCCGATACAGGGCGCCGAGCATTTGTCGATGTAGCCCAGCAGACACGGACGGTCGATCTGCTTGTGCCGCTTGAACACACCGGCCGAACAGGTGCGCGCCGGGAACACGCGGGTGAGCAGGTCCAGCGTCTCCCGGATCGCCCACGCGTGGGAATAGGGCCCGAAGTACCGGACGCCCTTGCGCCGCGGGCCGCGGTAGACCATCAGCCGGGGGAATTCTTCGTTGAGGGTGACGGCCAGCACCGGGTAGGACTTGTCGTCGCGGTAGCGGACGTTGAAGCGCGGGTCGAACTCCTTGATCCAGTTGTATTCGAGCTGCAGCGCCTCGACTTCGGTGTTGACCACCGTCCACTCGACCTTGGCGGCGGTGGTCACCATCTGCCGGGTTCGCGGATGCAGGCTGGCGACGTCGGCGAAGTAGGACGTCAGCCTGCTCCGCAGGCTCTTGGCCTTGCCGACGTAGATGACTCTTCCGTGCGTGTCCCGGAATCGGTAGACGCCTGGCTCGACCGGGATGGACCCGGGCGGGGGGCGATACGTGGCGGGATCTGGCACCCATCCAGGCTAGTAGTCGCGAGAGGGGTGCCGGCCCGGCGGGAGCACCGCCCGGCATGCCGGATTCGGCACCCCGGGCTTCGAGCCGCCCCGCGCTTGCCGCCCGTAACGCATTCGAGCGCTTGTTCGATATACAGGTCGGCCGCCGAGGGATCCGTCATTTCCCAAAAGGGCCGTCGACCTCGGGTTACGACGAGTAACCGACCGTGTGGACGGTTTGGGCGGCTCTTGTTCTGGTTACCAAGGGGGTAGCTGGACGTTACAGTGGGTGGCAATCAATGGAGGGAGTCCACAGATGTTCAAGCGCTCGTTGACCAGGCTCGCGATCGGCGTTGGCGGTCTGGCATTGGCGTCGACCGCCGCCGCCGGGGTCGCATCCGCTGCCCCCGATTACGGCCCGATGATCAACACGACCTGCAGCTACGACCAGGCGATGCGGGCGGTGCATGCGGAAAACCCGATGGCCGCCCAGTACCTCGACCAGTCGCCGCCGAACCAGCAGTTCTTGCAGCAGTACCTGGCGTCATCGCCGGATCAGCGCGTGAACCTGCTGCACGCCATCGAGCACAACCAGGGTGCACAGCAGGCTTTGCCGATCTTCCAGCAGATGATGACCGACTGTAAGAACTTCTGACGCATCCACCTGACGGGCTATCCGTGCGCGCACGGGTAGCCCGTTCAGTGGGTAGGCAGGTCGGGCCGATACCGCGCCAGTAGCGACCGCACGGAGTCCATGGCGTCGACCGCGCGCTCCTTGTCGACGGCCTGGATGGCCATCACCGGGATGTACTCGTCGTCGGGCAGGTCGATGCGCGCCCAGCGGTTCCCCACCGGGAACGAGACACCGGCGACGTCCGGCCACTCGATCAATTTGTCGCCCAGCAGGTTACGCACCGATATGCCGGCGGCCCCGACGCGCAACCGGGGCCGGGCAAACAGCAGCACCACCCCCGCGAGAACCAGGCCGAGCAGCGCCATCGCCACCTGGTCGCTGGTCTGGAATACCACCCCGGTGGATCCGACCTTGAGTAGAAAACCGATCGCGATGTGCACCGCGGCGATGGTGAAGGCCGCGCCGTAGGCGAACATCGGTGTGCGGTGGGGACGCAGTACGACGTCCCACCCCTGGCGCTCAGTCACGACCGAGCGCGCAGGTCACGCAGCGTCAGCGCCGCGGTCAGGGCCGCCCCGGCGGCCTGGGCGCCCTTGTCCTCGACCGACTCCGGAAGCCCGGCGCGATCGAGCGCCTGCTGTTCGGTGTTGGTGGTCAGCACCCCATTGGCAACGGGCGTCGACGCGTCGAGCGCCACCCGGGTCAAGCCCTGGGTCACCGCATCGCAAACATACTCGAAATGTGGTGTTCCGCCGCGTATCACGACGCCCAGGGCGATCACCGCGTCGTGGTTGCGGGCGAGCTCCTGCGCCACCACCGGGAGCTCGATCGCGCCGAGCACGCGGACCACCGTCGGGTTGTCGATGCCCGACTCGGCGGCCACCTTGCGGGCGCCCGCGAGCAGGGCGTCGCAGATCGTGCTGTGCCAGGTGCTCGCCACGATGCCGAGCCGCAGACCGGACGCGTCGAGCGCCGGGATTGCCGGCTCCCCGCTACCGCTCACAGAGCGCCACCGAATTCGCCTGGCAGATGAACCGATTCGTGAAAGTCGTCGAGGCCGGCCAGGTCATGGCCCATCTTGTCGCGCTTGGTCATCAGGTAACGGATGTTCTCCGCGTTGGCGCGCACCGGCAGCGGCACCCGCTCGATGATGTGCAGGCCGTAGCCGTCCAGCCCGACCCGCTTGGCCGGGTTGTTGGTCAGCAGCCGCATGGAGCGGACGCCGAGGTCGACCAGGATCTGCGCCCCGATTCCGTAATCCCTTGCGTCGGCTGGCAATCCGAGTTTGAGGTTGGCGTCGACGGTGTCCTCGCCGGCGTCCTGCAGCTGGTAGGCCTGCAGTTTGTGCATCAGACCGATACCGCGGCCCTCGTGGCCGCGCATGTAGAGCACGATGCCGCGGCCCTCCCGCGCGACCATCGCCATCGCGGCGTCGAGTTGGGGCCCGCAATCGCACCGGCGGGAACCGAACACGTCACCGGTCAGGCACTCGGAGTGCACCCGGACCAGCACGTCGTCGCCGTCGGCGTTGGGCCCGGCGATCTCGCCGCGCACCAGCGCCACGTGTTCGACGTCCTCGTAGATGCTGGCGTAGCCGATGGCGCGAAACTCTCCGTGCCGGGTCGGTATGCGGGCCTCGGCGATCCGCTCGATGTGCTTCTCGTGCTTGCGCCGCCACTCGATCAGATCGGCGATGGTGATCATCGCGAGGTCGTGCTCGTCGGCGAAGACCCGCAGCTCGTCGGTCTGCGCCATCGAGCCTTCGTCCTTTTGGCTGACGATTTCGCAAATCGCGCCCGCGGGTTGCAATCCCGCCATCCGGGCCAGGTCGACGGCGGCCTCGGTGTGGCCGGGGCGGCGCAGGACGCCGCCGTCCTTGGCGCGCAACGGAACCACGTGACCGGGGCGCGTGAAATCGTTGGCGATGCTCGCGGGATCGGCCAGCAGCCGCATGGTGGTGGCGCGATCGGAGGCCGAAATACCGGTGCCCACACCGTTCTTCGCGTCGACGGTAACGGTGTAGGCCGTCCCGTGCTTGTCCTGGTTAACCGCGTACATGGGCAGCAGCCCGAGCCGGTCGCAGATGGCGCCGTCCAGCGGGACGCACAGGTACCCCGAGGTGTAGCGGACCATGAACGCCACCAGCTCGGGCGTCGCCTTTTCGGCGGCGAAGATCAGGTCGCCTTCATTCTCGCGATCCTCGTCGTCGATGACGACCACGGCCTTTCCGGCCGCAATGTCGGCAACCGCCCTCTCGACGGAGTCCAACCTCGTCATCGTCGCTACCTTGCTGTCTCAGGGGTCCGCGGGAAGAGCCCAAGTGTTGCATTCAGTATGAACCACCGCGGGAGGCCCGTTATTGCGATGCTGTTCACAGCACCGCCGGCGCCCGCGAACCCGGGAGCTTGCGTATGTATACATACGGCGCGCAAAGGTCGACAATGGGTGTCATGGCGAGTCGAACCGCCAGGATGATTGCCGCGGCCTGCGGTGGCGTCGCCACGTTGGCCCTGACGCTCGGCGGTGTCGGCGGAGTCATTGGAGCCAATGTTCCGGACACGCACATCGACGCGGACCCTTCGCCGACCGTGGATCCGGCGCCTGCGGCGCCGGACGACCAATGCTGTGACCCGGTCCAACCCCAGGCGGCTGGCTGGCACTGCATCATCGGCCTGAACTGCGGGCAAATCCGCCCCCGTCCGCGGTCGCCCACGCCCGCCGCTCCCAGTGCGCCGCAGCAATAGGCCGGCGGGGCAAAACGGCTCCTGATCCGGTGCCAGCAATCTAGGCTAGGCGGATGAAAATCGCGGTAAGACTGGCGGCACCGGCCGTGACCTTGATGTTCGCGGCCGGATTAGCAGCGGGCGTCGCCTGCCCGCAACGGGCGACGGCCGATGCGTGCGCTGACGTCGGCGGTCGGCATGTGAGCGTCGGCGGGTGCACGGACCCGGGGCGCTGGGATAATTGGGTCCTTCCGGCCGGCGCGATGACGGTCCCGCCACCCGACGCACCACCACCGTGCTACACCCCGTCCGGCGAGCCGTACTGGACGCCGCCGGGCGAACCCTGCTGAGCGGGCCGGCGTGGGGCGGACTTTTCCGAACGCGGCCTAACGCGGGGTGAGCAACCGCTCAACGTATTTCGCGATCACGTCGACTTCGAGGTTGACCTGCGTTCCGACCGGAGCGCGGCCCAGCGTGGTCAGCTCGCGGGTGGTGGGGATCAGCGAAACCTCGAACCAGTCCCCCGGTCCGGCACCGAGCCCGGAGACCGTCAATGAAATGCCGTCGACGGTGATCGACCCCTTCTCGACCACGTAGCGGGCCACCTCCGCGGGGATCTCGATCCGCACCACTTCCCAGTGCTCGGACGGCGCCCGGCTCACCACCTGGCCCGTCCCGTCCACATGCCCCTGCACGATGTGCCCGCCGAGCCGGCTGTTGACCGCGGCGGCGCGCTCCAGGTTGACCGGGCTGCCCACCTGCACGGAGCCCAGGTTGGACCGGTTGAGGGTCTCGGCCATCACGTCGGCGGTGAACTGGCCGTCCGGCAGCAGCTCGACGACGGTCAGGCAGACGCCGTTGACGGCGATCGAGTCGCCGTGGCCGGCGTCGGAGGTCACGATCGGTCCGCGGATGGTGAGCCGGGCGGCGTCGGCGAGCATGTCGCAGCCGGTCACCTCCCCGAGCTCCTCGACAATTCCGGTGAACATTCCATCAGGTTATCGGCCGTCCGGATGCCGTAGTCGCACTGGTGAGCAGGCCAAAGCTTCAGCGCCGGGCCGACACCGCGGCCCCACGTCTCCCAAGCCGGTCATGGGCACCCTCTACGATGCAAGATATGCAGACCCGCCGCCGTCTATCGGCCGTCCTCGCATCCCTGACCCTCGCCACCGCCTTGATCGCCGGCTGCTCGTCGGGCTCAAAGCAGAGCGGCGCCCCGCTGCCCGACGGCACGACCCTGGTCAAGCAGTCGGCCGACGCCACCAAGAATGTGAAGAGCGTGCATCTCGTGCTGAGCATTCAGGGCAAGATCCAGGGGCTGCCCATCAAAACGCTGACCGGTGACCTCACCACGGCGCCGGCCACCGCCGCGTCTGGCAACGCCACGATCACCCTCGGGGGATCCGACATCGACGCCAACTTCGTGGTCGTCGACGGAAACCTGTACGCCACGCTGACGCCCAACAAGTGGAGCGACTTCGGAAAGGCGTCCGACATCTACGACGTGTCGGTGCTGCTGAACCCGGACACCGGGCTTGCCAACGCGCTGGCGAACTTCACCAACGCCAAGGCCGAGGGCCGCGACACCATCAACGGTCAGAACACGATTCGCGTCAGCGGCAACGTCTCGGCGGATGCGGTGAACAAGATCATGCCCCAGTTCAACGCGACGCAGCCGGTGCCGAGCACCGTGTGGATCCAGGAGACCGGTGACCACCAGCTGGTCCAGGCCAACATGCAGAAGAGCTCCGGCAACTCGATCCAGGTGACGCTGTCCAACTGGGGCGAGCAGGTTCAGGTCACCAAGCCCCCGGTGAGTTCATGAGTTCGCAGACCGGCCGCCGCGTCGCCATCAGCGCCGGCAGTCTGGCGGTTCTGCTGGGCGCCCTGGACGCCTATGTCGTCGTGACGATCATGCGCGACATCATGAGCGACGTTCACATCCCGATCAACCAGCTCCAGCGCATCACCTGGATCATCACGATGTACCTGCTGGGTTACATCGCCGCCATGCCGCTGTTGGGGCGGGCCTCAGACCGGTTCGGCCGCAAGCTGGTGCTGCAAGTCAGCCTGACCCTGTTCATGGTGGGGTCGGTGGTGACCGCGCTGGCCGGGCACTGGGGCGATTTCCACCTGCTGATCGCCGGCCGCACCATCCAGGGTGTGGCCAGCGGCGCGCTGCTGCCGGTCACGCTCGCCCTGGGCGCCGACCTGTGGGCACAGCGCAACCGCGCCGGCGTGCTGGGCGGCATCGGCGCCGCACAGGAACTCGGCAGCGTGCTGGGCCCGTTGTACGGGATCTTCATCGTGTACTTGTTCCACGACTGGCGCTACGTGTTCTGGATCAACGTCCCGCTGACCCTGATCGCGATGGCGATGATCCAGTTCAGCCTGCCGTCGCACGAAAAGGTCGAGAACCCTGAGAAGGTCGACCTGGTCGGCGGTGTGCTGCTCGCGGTCGCCCTCGGCCTTGCGGTCATCGGCCTGTACAACCCGCAACCCGACGGCAAACAGATCCTGCCGAGCTACGGTCTGCCGCTGGTCATCGGGGCGGTCGTCGTCGCGGTGCTGTTCCTGCTCTGGGAACGGTTCTCGCGCACCCGGCTGATCGAGCCGGCGGGGGTGCACTTCCGCCCGTTCCTGGCCGCGCTGGGCGCATCGCTGGCGGCGGGCGCGGCGCTGATGGTGACGCTGGTCGACGTGGAGCTGTTCGGCCAGGGCGTGCTGCAGATGGACCAGACGCAGGCAGCCGGGTTGCTGCTGTGGTTTTTGATCGCGCTGCCGATCGGCGCGGTGCTGGGCGGCTGGATCGCCACCCGGGTCGGCGACCGGGTGATGACCTTCATCGGGCTGCTGATCGCGGCCTACGGCTACTGGCTGATTCACTTCTGGCGCCAAGACGTGTTGAGCCAGAAGCACGACATCTTCGGGGTCTTCAGTGTTCCCGTGTTGCACGCCGACCTTCTGGTCGCCGGCGTGGGCCTGGGCCTGGTGATCGGCCCGCTGACCTCGGCCGCCCTCCGGGTCGTTCCCTCGGCCCAGCACGGCATCGCCTCCGCGGCGGTCGTGGTGGCCCGGATGACGGGCATGCTCATCGGTGTGGCCGCGCTGAGCGCGTGGGGCCTTTACCGGTTCAACCAGATCGTCGCCGGGTTGACGGCCGCGATACCTCCCAACGCCTCGCTGCTGGAGCGGATCGCCGCGCAGGGGACGATGTACCTCAAGGCGTTCGCCATGATGTACGGCGACATCTTCAGCGCCACCGTGGTCATCTGCATCGTGGGTGCGCTGCTGGGCCTGTTGATCGGTGGCCGCAAGGAACACGCCGAGGAAACGGAAGTGCCCGAGCCGCAAACGATCTCATTGGGCGAGCGCTAGGCGCTCCTACTCGCCGCGCGGCACCAGGCTGAGCAGCAGATCCGGGCCCACGCGGTCGACTCCGTCGAATTGCCAGCGCAACGCCCGCGCGATGGTGGGCACCCCGACGTCGTTGACCGCCGAGACCGGGCCGCCGAGCAGCATCGGCGCGACGTAAACCAGCATGCGGTTGACCGCCCCGGCCCGCAGAAACGCGCCCGCGAGGGTGGGGCCGCCCTCCAGCAGGACGTCGGTGCGGTCCGAAAGCGCCTTGATCACCTCCATGGGATCGTGCGTGCGAATCACCATGGTCCGCGAATCGTCGTTGAGAACCTTTGCCTCCGGCGGTATCTCGCGCATGCCCACCACCACGCGCAGCGGTTGCCGGTCGGCCAGCGAGCCGTCGGGCAGCCGCGCGGTCAGCACCGGATCGTCGGCCAGCACGGTGCCGGTGCCCACCACGATCGCGTCCGCGGCCGCGCGGCGGCGATGCAGGTCCAACCGCGAGGCCTCGCTGGAGATCCACTGACTGGTGCCATCGGCGGCCGCGCGGCGGCCGTCGACGCTGCTGGCGTACTTCCAGGTCAGGTGCGGCAACCCGGTCCGCTGCTTGTGCAACCACTCCCGCAGCGGTCCACCGGCCACTTCGTCGGCCAGCACCCCGGAGGTCACCCCTACGCCCGCTTCCGTCAGCCGGGCCGCGCCCCCGGCGGCGATCGGGTTCGGGTCGGCGACGCCGTAAACCACCGCGCCCACCTTGGCGTCCAGCAGGGCGTTCACGCACGGTGGGGTCTTGCCGTGGTGGTTGCAGGGCTCCAGCGTGACCACCGCGGTCCCGCCGGCCGCCAGCTCGCCGGCCCGCCGCAGCGCCAACACCTCGGCGTGGTCGCCACCGGCGGGTTCGGTGCCGCCGACTCCGACGACCTCGCCGTCGACGTCCAGGATGACGGCGCCCACCGGCGGATTCGGATAGGTGGCGCCCTTGACGTGGTTGGACTGCTCGATCGCCAGGCGCATGGCCGCGTCGAGGCCGCCGGCGGGTTGGTTCATCGGCGCAAGTGCGGCGACGCGGCGGCGGCCTGCCTCCGCAGCGCCGCGATGGCGGCCTCCGGGTCCTCCGCGCCGTAGACGGCCGAGCCGGCGACGAAGCAGTCGACGCCGGCCTCGGCGGCCTGCTCGATGGTGTCGTCGTTGATGCCGCCGTCGATTTCGACCAGGATCGTCAGCTCCCCCGCGTCGATCAGCTTGCGCGCGGTGCGGACCTTGCTCAGCACCTCGGGGATGAAGCTCTGGCCGCCGAAGCCGGGCTCGACCGACATGATGAGCAGGGTGTCGAACTGCGGCAGGATTTCCAGGTACGGCTCCAGCGGGGTTCCCGGCTTGACGCTGATGCCCGCCTTGGCGCCCGCGGCGCGGATGTCGCGCGCCACCGCGACCGGGTGGTCGGTGGCCTCGGCGTGGAAGGTGACGTTGTAGGCGCCCGCCTCGGCGTAGCCGGGCGCCCATCGGTCGGGGTCCTCGATCATCAGATGGCAGTCCATCGGGATGGCCGTGGCGGTGAGCAGGCTCTCGACCACCGGCAGGCCGATGGTCAGGTTGGGCACGAAATGGTTGTCCATCACGTCGACGTGCAGCCAGTCGGCGCCCACCACCGCGGCCGCTTCGTCGGCCAGCCGCGAGAAATCGGCGGACAAGATGGACGGCGCGATCAGGGGCCTACCGGTGTTACCAGGCATGTGCGCCACACTACTGAGCCGCGCCGGACGGTTCACGCTTCGCGGCGCAGCGCGGCGGCGAACATCGCGTCGGTGCCCTGCCGGTGCGGCCACAGCTGGACGTGCGGCCCATCCCCCAGCCCGGTGACGGGATCGAACAGCGGCCGGGTATCCAAGGCGCACACCGGGTGCCGGCGCAGCGCGTCGGCGACCACCCCGACGGTTTCGGCGAGGTGGGGCGAGCAGGTCGCATAGAGCACCACACCCCCAGGCCGGGTGAGCGCGATCGCGGCGCCCAGCAGCTCGCGTTGCAGCTTCGTGAGCGTCGGCACGTCGGCCGGCTGCCGCCGCCACCGCGCCTCGGGTCGGCGCCGCAACGCGCCCAGCCCGGTGCACGGCGCGTCGACGAGCACCCGGTCGAAGGTCGGCTCGAGATCGGTCTGCCGCCCGTCGACCCGCAGCACGTCGACCGGGAGCCCCCGGGTGTTCTCGGCCACCAGGTCGGCGCGGCGCGGGTTCGGCTCCACCGCAGTGACGCGGGCCCCGGCACCGGCGCCCAAGGCGGCCAGCAGCGCGGTCTTGCCGCCCGGTCCGGCGCACAGATCGAGCCACCGTCCGGTGTCGTCCTCGACCGGTGCCAGCGCCAGCGCCCGCGCCACCAGCTGGCTGCCCTCGTCCTGGACCAGCGCGGCGCCGTCGCGCACCGGCGACAGCCGCCCGGGGTCGCCGCCCGGCAGGTACACCGCATAGGGCGAATACCGGCCGACCGTGCCACCCACGGCGTCGGCCAGTTCCGCGGCCGTCAGTACCCCGGGACGGGCCGCCAGGTGCACCTGAGGCCGTTCGTCGTCGCTGGCCAGCACCGCGTCGAGCTCGGCCGCGGCAGGCCCCAACGCGTCGGCGAAGGCCTGCGCGATCCAGCGCGGGTGCGCATGCATGAAGGCGGCATGCCCGACCGGATCTCGCGACGGGTCGGGCGCCAGTTCCCCGACCCAGGACTTCTCGTCGCGCGCGGAGATTGCACGCAGCACGCCGTTGACGAAACCCGCTCGGGCTGAATCGAATTCGATGCCGGCCTGCTCGACCGTGGTGGACACCGCGGCGTACTTGTCCACCCGGGTACGCAGCAACTGGTACGTGCCGAGCCGTAGCAGGTCGAGCAGCACCGGGTCGATAGTGTCCGGCGACCGGCCGGCGGCGGCGCCGATGACCGCGTCGAGCAGGCCCCGGGTGCGGCAGGTGCCGTACGTCAGCTCGGTGGCGAACGCGGCATCGCGGCCGCTGATCCCGCGCTCGCGCAGCAGCGCGGGCAGCGCCAGGTTCGCGTATGCGTCGCGCTCGCTGACCGCCCGCAGCACCTCGAACGCCGCGGCGCGCGCGGGGTCGAGCGGCTTGCGCCGCTTGCCGTGCCCGCGAGCCGGCGGTCGGGGCCGGCTCACGTCGCCCGCACAGCGGAGTCGAGTCGGGCACCGCGCGCCCAGTCGACGGCATTCATGCGTTTCTTTCCGGGAGGCTGTATCTGGCCCAGTCGCACGGCTTGCGAACCGGTGCCGATCCACACGCCTTTACGGTCGACGTGAATAGCGCCGGGCGCCAACGATTCTGGGCCGTCCGCATCGACGTGCACCGGACCGAGCTTGACGCGAAGGTCGCCGATCAGCGTCCAGGCGCCCGGGCTGGGCGTCACCGAACGGATCCGGCGCTCCACGACGAGCGCCGGAAGGTCCCAGCGCACCCGGGCCTGCTCGACGGTGATCTTCGGCGCGATGCTGACGCCGTCGGCGGGTTGCGGCCGTGGCGTCAACGTCTGATCGGCGATGCCGTCCAGCGTGGTCGACAGCAGCGCCGCACCCGAAACAGCCAGCCGCTCAAGCAATTCGCCCGCGGTGTCGGTGGGCCGGATCGTCTCGGTGACGACGCCGTAGACGGGGCCGGAGTCCAGGCTGGGCTCGATTTGGAACGTGGTCGCCCCGGTGATGGCGTCCCCGGCCGCGATCGCCGCCTGCACCGGGGCCGCCCCACGCCAGGCCGGCAGCAGCGAGAAATGCAGGTTGATCCACCCGTGCGGGGGCACCGCGAGCAGTCCGTCGCGCAGCAACGCACCGTAGGCCACCACCGCGCAGCAGTCCGGCGCCAACTCCGACAGCTCGGCGACGAACTCCGGCGCGTTCGGCCGCGCCGGTCGCAGCAGCGGGATGCCACGGTCGAGCGCTTCGCGGGCCACCGGCGAGGGCTGCGGCTTGCCGTGCCGGCCGACGGCCGCGTCGGGCCGGGTCAGCACGGCGATCACCTCGTGACGCGGCGAGTCGATGAGGCGGCGCAGCGCGGGCAGCGCGGGTTCGGGGGTGCCGGCGAAGACAAGGCGCACCGGCACAGTCTAGAAAGCCCAGACGGCCGCCCCACCCGAAGTTGCCCGTGTACATTGTTTCTAACGCATACTATTGCTACAGGTCACCATCTCGCTCGGTGGCCGAACTGCCTTGCTAGGGACGACGAGGTCGAGTGGGCAGCCCTTTCCTTACCTTCAAGGAGGTCTGATGACTCTCGACACCACGATCAGCGATGCCGCCCCCCATCGCGCGGTATGGGCTCTCGGCGACTACGCCCTGATGGCGGAGGAAGTGATGGCCCCGCTGGGTCCGGTGCTGGTCAAGGCCACCGGCATCGGGCCGGGCATGCGAGTGCTCGACGTCGCGGCCGGCTCGGGCAACATCTCGCTTCCGGCCGCCGCGACGGGCGCCGCCGTGGTCTCCAGTGACCTGACGCCCCAGCTGTTGCAGCGGTCGCGGACCCGCGCCGCGGCCCGGGGCCTGACGATCGACTACCGGGAGGCCAACGCGCACGCGCTGCCGTTCGGCGACAGCGAGTTTGACGCCGTCATCTCCGCGATCGGCGTGCAGTTCGCGCCGGACCAGCAGCGGGCCGCCGACGAATTGGTCCGGGTCTGCCGGGCGGGCGGGACGATCGGCCTGATCAGCTGGACCCCGGACGGGTTCTTCGGCCGCATGCTTGCCACCATCCGGCCGTACCGGCCCAGCCTGTCGCAGGCCGTGCCGCCGGCCGCGCTGTGGGGACGTACGGGCTACGTCACCGGATTGCTCGGCGAGCGCGTAGGCCCGGTGACCGCGGTGCGGGGAATGCTGGAAGTGAACCGGTTCGACGACGCCGAGGCGGTGCACACGTACTTCAAGAACCACTACGGTCCGACGATCGAGGCCTACGCGAACATCGGCCACAACCGGGTGCTGGCCGCCGAGCTCGACGCCCAGCTGGTCGAGCTCGCGCAGCACTACCTCTCCAACGGCACCATGCATTGGGAGTATCTGCTGGTCACCGCCGAGAAGCGCTAGAGGTCGAGCTCGGCATCCAGGTGCACATCCGGTTCGCCGCCGGCGGCGGTGAACGCGGTCAGGGCCCGCACCAGCCCGTGGCGTTCCGGCGGCGGCATCTTCTCCACGATGGTGGCGATTTCGTTGCGCCGGTACGCGGTGACCTGACGAACGACCTCCCGCCCCCGCTTGGTCAGCGCGGCCAACAGCTCGCGACGGGACGTCGGGTGCGGTAGGCGATCGATCAGCCCTGCCGCGACGAGTCGGTCGACCATCCGCCCCGTTGCGGATGGTTGCACGCCGAGCAGACCGGCCAGGGTGGCCAAGTTAACCGGGCCCCGATTGGACAGGATCACCAACGTCCGGAATTGCGGGATCGTGATCGTCTCGTCCACCTGACCGATCGAGCGCGCCGAAATGGCAACCAGCAAGCGGGAAGCCGTCAGCAAAGCGTCAGTGATGACGTCCAGCGACTCGTCCGCAGTCGTCGCGTTGTCCGCTGCCATGTCGCCCCTTCTCCGGACCGTCTCCGGCATATCGGCGGCTAAAGATCAGGAAGTGTAACAACCTTCCAATGTCGTACCCAGGGATTATTTCCGACGCATACTATCCCCTCGGGCAGGATTTGGCGAGGTCACCCGATGTGCAGGGGGTCGATCTGGACCCGGACCGGCTCGTGGGTCTGGCGGGCGGACAGCACGCTCACACCGCGACGCAGCGCCGCGGCCAGCGCCAGGCCCTGCTCTCGCCGGGCGCGCACCAGCATGCGCGTCACGGGGACGCCGGCCGGTGTCCCCGCCGGGCGGCGCACACCCGCCGGCAAATCCACCGGCCCCAGCACGTCGGCCCCGTCCGGCAGCCCGGCCTCGTCGAGCAGTGCCGCCACCGCATCGGCCGCGCCGTCGAGCGCCGCCATATGCACGCTCGGCGGCAAGCCCACCTCGGCCCGAGCCGCCAGGTCGGCGTCCGCGTGACCCACCGGATCCCAGCGGATCAGCGATTGGACTGTGGGAATTGATGATTCGGCCACCACCAGCACCACCCCGCCTTCGCCGCGGGGACGCACCAAGGCGGCGGCGGTCATCCAGCGCCACAGCGCGTCCTCGGCGGCACGCAGGTCTTGTCGCCCCAGCAGCGCCCAGGTGTCCAGCAGCAGTGCCGCGCCGTAGCCGCCCGCCGCGCCGGGTTCCGCCCCCGGGGTGGCCACCACCAGGGCCGGGCCGGCGGCGACCGACGGCACGACACCTTCCCCGGACGAGGTGACCACCGCGGTACCGGGAAACGCGCGCCCAAGCTCCTCGGCGGTGCGGCGGGCCCCGACGACCACGGCGCGCACCGCGTCCGAACCGCAGCGCGCGCACCGCCGCGTCGGGTCGATGCGCCCGCACCACCGGCAGATCAGCGCCTGGCCGCCCTCCTGCAACGACAAGGGGCCCGTGCAGTGCCGGCACCGGGCGATCGTGCGGCAGCGCGCGCAGGCCAGCGACGGGACATACCCGCGCCGCGGCACCTGCACCAGCACCGGCGCCCCGGCCTCGAGCGACGAGCGGGCGGCGCGCAGCGCGATCGACGGGATGCGCGCGGTGCGCGCGGCCGGGTCGCGTTCGTCGGCGTAGCCCGTGTCGTCGAGGGCGACCACCCGCGGCGTGCGGGCGCGCACCACCGCCCGGGTCGCGACGATGTCATGGGCCCACCCGCTGCGCACCAGCGCCTGGGCTTCTGCAGTGCGCGCGTAACCACCGATCAGCGCCGCACAGCGCGCCTGATGCGCCCGCAGCATCGCCACCTCCCGGGCGTGCGGGTAGGGTGCCCGCGGCTCGGCCAGTGAATCGTCGGCGTCGGCCCACACCATGACGAGGCCCAGGTCGCTAAGGGGCGCGAAAACCGCGCTGCGAGTGCCGATCACCAACCGTGCCTGACCGCGCAGTGCCGCGAGCCACCGCCGGTAGCGGGCGGCCGGCCCCAGCCCGGCCGAAAGCGCCACCACGCCGCTCTCGTCGATCCGCGCGGTCGCGGCCCGCCACAGCGCGTCCAGATCCCGCTGATCGGGCACGATGCCCAGCACCGCCCGTCCGGCGCGGATGGTTTGCGCGGCCGCCTCGGCGAATCGGTCCGCCCACGACTCCCCCGGCAGCGCCTGCCAGACGGCCCGCGCGGCCCGGGACTCGGCCAGGGCGGCCAGGAACTGGGCGCCCCGGGCGTACCCCTCCCACGCCGACGGGTCGACGGGCGCGGGCACGGGCAGCCGGTGGGGCGCCGTCGGTTCCCGTTCCACCCGGGCGTGCCGGGCCGGCACCGCCAGGCGCAGCACGTCCGGCCGGGTCCCGGCGTAACGCGCCGCCACCGCGTCGACCAACCGGCGGATCTCCGGTGTCAGCACGGGTTCGGCTGACACGACGCGGTCCAGGTAGCCGAGCTTGCCCTGGTGGTCGGTGTCATTGCGGCGCTCCAGCACGAACGCGTCCACCAGGCGGCCGTGAAACCGCACCCGCACCCGCGCCCCGGGCTGGGCGTCGTCGGACTGCTCGGCCGAAACCAGGTAGTCGAACTCACGGTCCAGGTGCGGCACCGAGAGCATCGGCAGCACCCGGGCGATGGGTTCCACCTGCACGGGTGTGCGCGCGGCGCCGCTCACGGCACCCCGCGTCGAAACAGGTTGCTGCTCAACGCCTTTACCGTCCGGGTCAGCTTTCGGCCGGTTCCGGGGTAGCGGCGTCGGCCGGTGCCTCACGACCGAAGAAGAACCCGGCCGTCATCAGGATCAGCGCGGCGGCGTAGGACCACCAGATCGGCACCGCCAGTGCCTCGTTGCCCAGGATGAAGCGGCCGATGGCGATCAGCGAATCGGACGCCGCGAAACACACCGCCCCCACCGCCGTCCAGATCGTCGGCAGCTGCGCCACCAGCGCGGCGCACACCATTGCGGTCAGCACGAGGATGTAGGCCGTCACCGGAAGCCTCAGTTTGTCCAGATGCGGCCAGAACCACGCCAGCAGCGCGATGGTGGCCAGGCACATGGCCACCACGGCGGCGATGCGCGGCTTCGACGGACGCCTCGCCGCCAGGGGCAGGAGCGCGCCCAGGAAGCACAAGTGCGCCAACAGGAATGCGCCCAGGCCCACTACGAAGGACGGCTCCCACCACGGGATCGCCAGCGCCCAGTCGCCGATGGCCGACAGCAGCAGCGCCGGCATCAGCCACCGCCGCTCGCGGACGACGGCGTGGCCGACCGCGGCGGCGGTCAGCAACAACGCCATCGACGCCTTGAACAGCGGCTGGAGCACCCAGTGCCCGGTCAGCTCGGTTCCCGGCGGCGAACCCAGCGCCAACACCGTCAGGTAGACGCCATAGCCGAGCGCCGCCCAGCCGGCCACCACCCAGCCGCCGAAGACCAGACGCGGTGCGTACGGTACGTCCATGCCAAGCTTGGATAACACAGCCGACGAAAAGCCCGCGATCGACCCCATCCTGCAGAAGGTACTGGATGCGGTTCCCTTCCGGCTATCCGCCGACGACGGTGTTGATGCGGCGCGGCAGCGGTTCCGCGACCTGCCACGCCGGCCACTGCATCCCGAGCTGCGCGTCGAAGACCGCGCCATTCCCGGTCCGGCAGGGTCGATCGGCATCCGGATCTATTGGCCGCCAATCGATTCGGGCGTGAGCACCGGTAGTATCGCGCCGCCCGTCGTGCTGTACTTCCACGGCGGCGGGTTCGTCGTGGGTGACCTCGACAGCTACGACGGCACGGCCCGCCAGCACGCGGTGGGCGCCGACGCGATCGTGGTGTCCGTCGACTACCGGTTGGCGCCCGAGCATCCCTACCCCGCCGCCATCGAAGACGCTTGGGCCGCAACGCTTTGGACCGCCGAGCACGCCGGCGAATTGGGCGGTGATCCGAATCGGTTGGCCCTGGCCGGGGATTCAGCCGGCGGAACCATCACGGCCGTAACGGCACAGCGGGCGCGTGATAGCGGCGCACCGCTCATCGCGTTCCAGCTGCTGTGGTATCCCTCCACCATGTGGGACGCCTCGCTGCCGTCCTTCACCGAAAACGCCGCCGCGCCGATCCTGGATGTCAAGGCCGTCGCCGAGTTCTCGCGTTGGTACGCGGGCGAAGTCGACTTATCCGCCCCGCCACCGGGTATGGCGCCGGGACGCGCCGCGGACGTGTCCAACCTGCCGCCCGCCTACATCGCCGTCGCGGGTCACGACCCGCTGCGCGACGACGGCATTCGGTACGGCGAGCGGCTGGCCGAAGCGGGCGTTTTGGTCGAGGTGCACAACGCCGAGAACCTGGTGCACGGCTATCTCGGTTACGGCGGTGTGGTGCCCGCGGCCACCGCCGCGATGGAACGCGGGTTGAGCGCCCTGCGAACCGGGCTGCGCGGGTAAATGTGGGGCGTACGGTGAATCCATGACGGAGCCCACCTTCGCCCGACCCGGCATCGATCCGACGTTCAAGGCGTTGCTCGACGCCTTCCCGATGACCTTCAGCGCGGCCGACGGCGTGGAGGTTGCACGCTCGCGCCTGCGGTTGCTCCAGGTGCCGCCCGAAATGCTGCCGGACCTGCGCATCGAGGACCGCATGATCGGTCACGGGGGGCTCACCGACATCCCCGTGCGCATCTACTGGCCGCCCCTGGAGCCGGAGGAGGCGTTGCCCGTCGTCGTCTTCTACCACGGCGGCGGCTTCTGCCTCGGCGGCCTGGACACCCACGACCCCCTGGCCCGCGCGCACGCCGTCGGCGCCGAGGCCATCGTGGTGTCCGTCGACTACCGGCTGGCGCCCGAGCATCCGTTCCCGGCCGGGGTCAACGACTCCTGGGCGGCGTTGCAGTGGGTCGCCGAGCACGCCGCCGAGCTGGGCGGCGACCCCACCCGCATCGCGGTCGCCGGCGACTCGGCCGGCGGCAACCTGGCCGCCGTGATGGCGCATCTGGCCAACGAGAACGCCGGACCCGAGCTCAGCTTCCAGCTGCTGTGGTACCCGGTCGTCACCGCGGACCTGTCGCTGCCGTCGTACACCGAAAACGCCAACGCACCCATCCTGGACCGCGACGTCATCGACGCGTTCCTGTCCTGGTATCTGCCCGACCTCGACATCAGTGACCCGACGGCGCTGCCCGTCACCCTCGCCCCGGCGAACGCGACGGACCTGTCCGGGTTGCCGCCCGCCTACATCGGGACCGCCGAACACGATCCGCTGCGCGACGACGGGGCGCGCTACGCCGAGCTGCTGGACAGCGCCGGCGTGCCCGCGGAATTGAGCAACGAACCGAACCTGGTGCACGGCTACGCCAGCTTCGCTCTGGTGATACCCGCGGCCGGCGATGCCACCGACCGGGGGCTGGCCGCACTCAAGAAGGCACTCCACCCCTAGGCGGACACCGATGAGCAGCACTCCCGACTACCACACGCTGATCGTGGGCGCCGGCTTCTCCGGAATCGGCGCCGCCATCAAGCTCGACAACGCCGGACTGTCGAACTATCTCGTCGTCGAGGCTGGCGACGGGGTCGGCGGGACGTGGCACTGGAACACCTATCCCGGTATCGCCGTGGACATTCCGTCGTTCTCCTACCAGTTCTCCTTCGAGCAGAGCCCGGATTGGTCGCGGACCTACGCGCGGGGGCGCGAGCTCAAGGCGTATGCGGAACACTGCGTCGACAAATACGGGCTCCGATCCCGAATCCGGTTGAACACCAAAGTGCAAGCCGCCGAGTTCGACGACGAGCATTGCCTGTGGCGGGTGCAGACCGACCCCGGCGGCACGGTGACTGCCCGATTCCTGATCAGCGCCTGCGGGGTGCTCACCGTCCCCAACCTGCCCGACATCGACGGCGTGGACAGCTTCGGCGGCATCACGATGCACACCGCGCGCTGGGATCACGACCAGGACCTGAGCGGCAAGCGCGTCGCGATCATCGGCACCGGCGCCTCGGCCGTCCAGGTCATTCCCGAAATCGCGCCGATTGTCAAGCAGCTCACCATTTTTCAGCGCACCCCGATCTGGTGCTTCCCCAAGCTGGACGTCGCGCTGCCCGCACCGGCCCGCTGGGCGATGCGGATCCCCGGGGGAAAGGTCGTGCAGCGGTTACTGAGCCAGGCCTTCGTCGAAGTCACCTTCCCGATCTCCGCGCACTATTTCACGGTCATCCCGCTGGCCAAGAGGATGGAGTCGGCGGGGCTGGCCTATCTGCGCAAACAGGTTCACGACCCGACGGTGCGCGATCAACTCACCCCGCGCTACGCGGTCGGCTGCAAGCGCCCCGGCTTCCACAACGAGTACCTGGCCACGTTCAACCGGGACAACGTGCGGCTGGTCACCGAGCCGATCGACAAGATAACGCCGTCGGCCGTGGCCACCACCGACGGCGCGGACCACGAAGTCGACGTGCTGATCCTGGCCACCGGGTTCAAAGTGATGGACCCCGACGACGTCCCGACGTTCGCGGTCACCGGAAGCGGCGGCAAATCCCTGAGCCGGTTCTGGGACGAACACCGGCTGCAGGCCTACGAGGGCGTCAGCATCCCCGATTTCCCCAACCTGTTCACGGTGTTCGGCCCCTACGGCTACGTCGGCTCGTCATATTTCGCGCTCATCGAGACGCAAACCCACCACATCGTGCGGTGCCTGAAACGGGCCGAGCGCCAGGGCGCGACGCGCGTCGAGGTCACCGAGGAAGCCAACGACCGGTACTTCGACGAGATGATGCGCCGACGGCACCGGCAGATCTTCTGGCAGGACAGCTGCCGGCTCGCCAACAGCTACTACTTCGACAAGAACGGCGACGTGCCGCTGCGCCCCACCACCACGGTGGAGGCCTATTGGCGCAGCCGGCGGTTCGACCTCGACGACTACCGATTCACCGGCTGACGCCGGTGCCCGCGAACGGACGCAAAATCACCGTTTGCCTTGGTGATTCACGCGATTTCGGGTCTTATCGTCGAGTCCCCTAGACGGCGCGCTTGAGGTCGTCGACCTTGTTCAGCTGCTCCCACGGCAGCTCGATGTCGGTGCGGCCGAAGTGGCCGTAGGCGGCGGTCTGCGCGTAGATCGGGCGTAGCAGGTCCAAATCGCGGATGATGGCGCCGGGACGCAGGTCGAACACCTCCGGGACGATCTTCTCGATCTTGACCGGGTCGACCGTGGCGGTGCCGAAGGTCTCGACGAACAAGCCGACGGGGGCGGCTTTGCCGATGGCGTAGGCCACCTGCACCTCGACCCGCTCCGCCAGGCCGGCGGCGACGATGTTCTTGGCCACCCAGCGCATCGCGTAGGCCGCCGAGCGGTCCACCTTGGACGGATCCTTGCCGGAGAAGGCGCCGCCACCGTGGCGGGCCCACCCGCCGTACGTGTCGACGATGATCTTGCGGCCGGTCAGCCCCGCGTCGCCCATCGGGCCGCCCAGGACGAACTTGCCGGTCGGGTTGAAGAGCAACCGCGTCGACGAGGTGTCCAACGTGTCGTGTGCCAAATCGTCGAGGACGGTGTTGACCACCTTTTCCCGGAGATCGGGGGTCAGGGTGTGCTCCAGGTCGATGTCGGCCGCGTGCTGGGTGGAGATCACCACGGTGTCGAGGCGGACCGGAACGTTGTCCTCGTATTCGATGGTGACCTGAGTCTTGCCGTCCGGGCGAAGGTAGGGCAGGACGCCGTTCTTGCGCACCTCGGTCAGCCGCCGGGACAGGCGGTGGGCCAGCGCGATGGGCAGCGGCATCAGTTCGGGGGTGTCGGCGATCGCGTAGCCGAACATCAAACCCTGGTCACCGGCGCCCTGCGCGTCCAGCGGGTCCTGCTCACCCTCGACCCGGGCCTCGTAGGCGGTGTCGACGCCCTGGGCGATGTCGGGCGATTGCGCGCCGATGCCGATGTTCACCCCGCACGACGCCCCGTCGAAACCCTTGTCCGACGAGTCGTAGCCGATCTCGAGGATGCGCTCGCGGACCGTGTTGGTGATGTCGGCGAATGCCTCCTTCGCCGTCGTCGTCACCTCGCCGACGACGTGCACCTGGCCGGTGGTCACCAGCGTCTCGACCGCGACACGTGAGCGGGGGTCCTGCGCCAGCAGGGCGTCGAGGACCGAGTCGCTGATCGCGTCGCAGATCTTGTCGGGATGTCCCTCAGTCACCGACTCACTGGTAAACAGGCGACCATTTTCGCTCACAATCTCAATCCTTCCGAATAATTAGTTAGCCGAATTATATCGGCGGGCGTCGTCCGGCCAGCACCTGGCCTGGCGCCACAGGAGAACCGAACCTTATTACCCGCCGCCATGCAGGAACGTGGCGATCGCATCCACGATACGACTGGCCATCAGCGTCTTGGAGCCATGCTGCAGTGCGGACTCGGTGCCGTCGGACGCGAGCAGCCACCCGTCGTTGCTGTCCACCTCGAACGCCCTGCCGTCGCCCACCGCGTTGACCACCAACAGGTCGCAGCCCTTGCGGCGCAGCTTGGCGCGAGCGTGAAACAGCACATCGCCGTTGGCATCGCCCGTCTCCGCGGCGAACCCGACGATGGCCCGCATGTTGGGCAGCTCGCCGCTGGCGCGTGCCCGCACCGCGCCGGCCAGCACGTCGTCGTTGCGCACCAGCTCGATCGCCGGTGGCCCTTCGTCACCCTTTTTGATCTTGGCGGCGGAAACCTGCGCGGGCCGGAAGTCGGCGACGGCCGCCGCCATCACCAGCACGTCGGCCGCGGGGGCGTGCTTGGCCACCGCGTCCCCGAGCTGCTCCGCGGAGCTGATGTGGACCACTTCGACGCCGGCGGGGTCGATCAGTCCGGCGGTGTGACCGGCGATCAGGGTGACCTCGGCGCCCCGCTGGGCAGCGACGCGGGCCACCGCGTAGCCCTGCTTGCCCGAGCTGCGGTTGCCGATGAAGCGCACCGGGTCGATCGGTTCGCGGGTGCCGCCGGCGGTCACCAGCACCTTGCATCCGGCGAGGTCGTAGGGAAGCGCATCGTGGCGCTCCAGCAGCAGCTGGGCCAGCGTGGTGATCTCCTCCGCCTCGGGCAGCCGGCCCGAGCCGCTGTCGGCGCCGGTGAGCCGGCCGAACGCGGGTTCCAGCACCACCGCGCCACGGCGCCGCAGCGTCGCCACGTTGTCGACGGTCGCCGGGTGCAACCACATCTCGGTGTGCATCGCCGGCGCGAACAACACCGGGCATCTCGCCGTGAGCAGGGTCGCGGTCAGCAGGTCGTCGGCGCGGCCGTGCACCGCGCGCGCCAGCAGGTCCGCGGTGGCCGGCGCCACCAGAACCAGGTCGGCCTTCTGCCCGAGCTGGACGTGCGGCACCTCCGGGACGTTCTCGAAAACCCCGGTGTGCACCGGCTGGCCGGAGAGCGCCTCGAACGTGGCGGCCCCGACGAACCGCAGCGCGGATTCGGTGGGGATGACGCGGACCAGGTGGCCGGCCTCGGAGAGCTGACGAACGACCGTGCACGCCTTGTAGGCGGCGATGCCACCGGAGACGCCGACGACGATCCGTTTACGGTCCACAGCCTGCCCGGCCCCGTCCTAGTTACTCGCCCTCGGTGTGCTCGAGCAGGTCGGCGTGGATTTCACGCAGGGCGATCGACAGCGGCTTCTCCTGAAGCCCCGGCTCGACCAGCGGCCCAACGTATTCGAGGATGCCCTCGCCGAGCTGGTTGTAGTAATCGTTGATCTGGCGGGCCCGCTTGGCGGCGTAAATCACCAGGGCGTACTTGCTCGACACGCGGTCCAGCAGCTCGTCGATGGGCGGGTTGGTGATGCCCAGCGGGGTGTCGTAGGCGCCCTGCCCTCCGGCAGAGGGGTCAAACCGATCGGGGACGGCGGCCAACGCGGCGTCGGACTGCGGAATGGTCACTTAGGTCAATCTCCTCAACGTTCGAAGCGGTCAGAGCCCCGAAACGGCTTAACTACCGCTGGCAATTCGATGCTCAGTCTCGATTGGATCTGGTCTGACTGGTCTGGCCGGGCGCTTCATGCCGAGCCGGCGCAGTTTCCACCAGCAAGGATACCAATTCTGCGCACGCAGACTCCAATTGACTGTTGACCACGACCTCGTCGAAGTCGTCCTTGGCCGCCATTTCGACGCGGGCGGTCTCGAGGCGGCGCCGCATGGCCTCCGGTGTTTCGGTGCCGCGGCCGACCAGCCTGGACTCCAGATCTTCCCAGCTGGGTGGGGCCAGGAAAACGGTGATGGCCTCGGGCATCGCCTTCTTGACCGCCCTCGCGCCGGCCAGGTCGACCTCGATGAGCACCGGGATCCCGGCTGCGGTGGCGGTGCGCACCGGCTCGGCCAGGGTGCCGGATCGGTGCAGTCCGCCGTGGATGTCGGCCCACTCCAGCAGCGCGCCGTCGTCGATCAGCTGCTGGAAGCGGGCGGGGCTGACGAAGTGATAATCGACGCCGTCGATCTCGCCCGGCCGCGGCGACCGCGTCGTGGCCGAGACGCTGAAATGCAGGCCCGGTATCCGCTCGCGCAGGCACCGGACCACTGTCGACTTGCCGACCGCGGAGGGACCGGACAGCACGACCACGCGTCCCTTGCCCGATGGCGTGGGACGCGTCCCGTGCTCGACGTCCGGTCCCCCGCCGGCGCTCACTGGCGCTCCCGGGCCGGTGCGCCCACAGGGCGGGTTGGCCGAGGCCGGGTTAGGAGCCGAACTTTTCCAGCAGGGCCTTGCGCTGCCGATCGCCCAGGCCGCGCAGGCGGCGGGTGGGGGCGATCTCCAGCTCGGTCATGATTTCCTGTGCTTTGACCTTGCCCACCTTGGGCAACGCCTCAAGCAGCGCGGAAACCTTCATCTTGCCCAGGACTTCGTCGGTCTCGGCGTCCTTGAGCACCTGCGTGAGGTTGGTGCCGCCGCGCTTCAGCCGGTCCTTGAGCTCTGCTCTCGCTCGACGTGCGGCAGCCGCCTTCTCCAACGCGGCCGCGCGCTGCTCGTCGGTCAACTGGGGAAGGGCCACGATTCCTCCGTATCTGATCAATCAATCTCAATCGATCGCTTTTTGTCTGCGCCGGCACTTCAGCCAGCGCAGACGACCGTACTCAGGCCTCCTGACGAAATCTAACCCGACCCCCTGGTTCGGGGGACAAACTCCCAGCATGAGCCCCGCGCGCGGCCCGAAAATCCGGTTCGCCGGACGCCACCGACGACGTCCGCGACTGGTGCCGTCCCGCCGGTCGCAGCGCCGTGTCGGGCACCGAGATCAGGGCTCTGAGCTGCGGTTTTAGCGCACCGGAGCGGCGCGGTGGCCGTCGCCGGGGCGGCGGCGAAGGGCGGTCTCGACGGCCGGAAACCCCTCGTGCCGGGGATCACGCATTTTTCGTCGCGTGTCGCGCGTGTCGCGCTGATGCCCTCCGGCGCGCTTCGACCAGGTGACGATTGCTGGTACCAGCCCCAGCTAATACCGGCCGGGTTACCATCTAGCGGTGTCGAACCTGCGGATCCGTCAGGCCGCTGAGCTGCTCGGAGTCAGCGACGACACCGTCCGGCGATGGATCAACCAAGGATCGTTGTCGGTCAGTCACGACGCGGCCGGCCGCAAGGTCATCGCCAGCGAGGACCTGGCCCGGTTTTCCCGGACCAACGCGCCCGCCCCGCCGCCGGACCCGCTCAGCATCGGCAGCTCGGCCCGCAACCGCTTTGTCGGCCTGGTCACCAAGGTCACCAGCGACAAGGTGATGGCCCAGGTGGAGATGCAGTGCGGGCCGTTCACCGTCGTCTCGCTGATGAGCACCGAGGCCGCCGAGGAATTGCAGCTGCGGCCCGGCAGCGTCGCCGTGGCGGTCGTCAAGGCCACCACGGTGATCGTGGAGACCGCCCGGCCCAGCACGTCGATAGCGTCGGACTGACGCGCGCCTGGGGCCTCGGGCGCGACCCCGGTGGCGTTTCCGGTGCGCAGGGGCCCAGACGGCGCCCAGCGGGGCGTCTAGAGGGCTGCCAGATAGGCCACCGCGTCCAGCATCCGCTCGCCGGCCGCCCTCAGCTCGGGGACTCCCGGCCCGGCGCGCAGCACCTCGCGGGCCACCGCGGGCAGCAGCTGGCCGGGATGCGCCCCACCCAGCCCGGCGAGCGCCTCGGGCCGGCCGCCCTGCACCCCCAGCCCCGGCACCAGGACCGGTCCGCCCAGCGCGCTGAGGTCGGGTGCCTCGAGGACCGTCGCGCCCACCACCACGCCGACGTATCCGGGCCCGGCCGGCGTGGCGGACTTGTTCACCACCGCCGCCTGGTCGACGACCAGCTGGGCGACCGTGCGGCCGTCGAACGTGGCGCGCTGGACGGTCGCCCCCTCGGGGTTGGAGGTGGCCGCCAGCACGAACACGCCACGATCGTGCGCGGCGGCGGTCTCAAGCAGCGGCCGCAGCGAGCCGAACCCCAGGTATGGCGAGGCGGTCACGGCGTCGGCGGCCAGCGGCGAGTCTCCCGCCCAGGCGGCGGCATACGCCGCCATCGTGGTGCCGATGTCGCCGCGCTTCGCGTCGGCCAGAACCAGCACGCCCACCGACCGCAGGGCGGCGATGGTGCGTTCCAGCACTGCGAACCCGGCGGCGCCGTAGGGCTCGAAGAACGCCACCTGGGGCTTGACGACGGCGAACCCGGCGAACGCCTCGACGCAGATGTCGCAGAACGCGGCCAGTCCGTCGGCGGTGGTCGGCAAATCCCACGCGCGTAGCAGCTCGGGGTGCGGGTCGATGCCCACACACAGCGGGCCGCGTTGCGCCTTGGCCTCGGCCAGCCGGAGGCCGAACCGCGTCACCGGATGCCCTCGCTTGGTGCGGCGCCCTGCCCCATGAGGCTGTGCAGTTCTTGCAGGGACCGCACGCCGATGTCGCCGCGGATGCCGGCCTCGATGCCCTGGATGGCAGCCGACGCGCCCTGCACCGTCGTGACGCAGGGGATGTTGACCGACACCGCGGCCGAACGGATCTCGTAGCCGTCGATGCGGGGGCCGGAATTGCCGTAGGGCGTGTTGATCACCATGTCGACCTCACCGGCCTTGATCGCGTCGACGGCGGACACCGCCGGGCGGCCCGGCTGCGCCGGCTCGAAGTGCTTGCGCACCTCGTCGCAGGGAATCCCGTTGCGGCGCAACATCTCCGCGGTGCCCTCGGTGGCCAGGACGCGGAAGCCCAGGTCGGCGAGGCGCTTGACGGGGAACACCAGCGACCGCTTGTCCCGGTTGGCGACCGAGACGAAGATGGTGCCCTCGGCCGGCAGCGACCCGTACGCGGCGGTCTGGCTCTTGGCGAAGGCGCTGCCGAAGTCGCGGTCGATGCCCATCACCTCGCCGGTCGACTTCATCTCGGGGCCCAGCAGTGAGTCGATGGCGGCCCCGTCGGCGCGGCGGAAGCGGTGGAACGGCAACACCGCCTCCTTCACCGCGATCGGGGCGTTCTGCGCCGCGTGGGCGCCATCCCCGGAGGCCGCCAGCAGGCCTTCGGCGCGGAGCTGGGGAATGGTGGCGCCCAACATGATCCGGGCGCACGCCTTGGCGAGCGGGATCGCGGTGGCCTTGGATACGAACGGCACCGTGCGGCTGGCGCGCGGGTTGGCCTCCAGGACGTAGAGCACGTCGTCCTTCAGGGCGTACTGCACGTTGAGCAGCCCGATCACCCCGATGCCATGCGCGATGGCCTCCGTCGCGTGGCGCACCTTCTCGATGTCGCTGCGGCCCAACGTGACCGGCGGCAACGCGCACGCCGAGTCACCGGAGTGGATGCCGGCCTCCTCGATGTGCTCCATGATCCCGCCGATGTAGACCTCGCTGCCGTCGCACAGCGCGTCGACGTCGATCTCCACCGCGTCCTCGAGGAAGCGGTCGACGAGCACCGGGTGTTCGGGTGAGAGCTCGGTGGCGCGGGTGATGTAGCCCTCCAGCGTCTCCTCGTCGTAGACGATCTCCATCCCGCGTCCGCCCAGCACGTATGACGGTCGCACCAGCACCGGATAACCGATCTCGTCGGCGATCCGGCGGGCCTGCGCGAAAGTCGTTGCCATGCCATATTTCGGCGCCGGCAAGCCGGCGCCCAGCAGCACGTCGCCGAAGGCGCCGCGGTCCTCGGCCAAATCGATCGCCTCCGGCGGGGTGCCCACGATCGGGACCCCGGCGTCGGCGAGGCGCTGCGCCAGCCCGAGCGGGGTCTGGCCGCCCAGTTGCACGATGACGCCGACCACCCCTGGGCCGGCGCCGGCCGACTGCTGCTCGGCGCGGACCACCTCGCAGACGTCCTCGAACGTCAGCGGCTCGAAGTACAGCCGGTCGGCGGTGTCGTAGTCGGTGGACACCGTCTCGGGGTTGGAGTTGACCATCACAGTCTCAAAACCGGCCTGGCTCAACGTGGTTGCCGCGTGCACGCAGCTGTAGTCGAATTCGATGCCCTGCCCGATGCGGTTGGGTCCGGACCCGAGGATCAGCACCTTGGGCCGCTCGGTCTGCGGGGCCACCTCCGTCTCGGCCGCCGGGTCGAGTTCGTAGCTGCTGTAGTGGTAGGGCGTCTTGGCCTCGAACTCCGCCGCGCAGGTGTCCACCGTCTTGTACACCGGGTGGATGCCCAGCCGCGAACGCAGCGAGCGCACGCCGTTCTCCCCCGCCAACTCGGGCCGCAGCGCGGCGATCTGGCGGTCCGACAGCCCGTTGTGCTTGGCCCGGCGCAGTAGGTCGGTGTCGAGCACCGGGGCGTCGAGCAGCTCGGTGCGCAGCTTGCCCAGCTCGCCGATCTGGGCGACGAACCATGGGTCCACCCCGCTGGCCTCGGCCACCTGCTCGACCGAGGCGCCCAGCCGCAGCGCCAATTCGATGTCGTAGAGCCGGCCCTCGGTCGCGGTGCGCAGCCGGTCGAGCACCTCGTGGACGTCCCCGTCCGGGTCCGGCTTGGTCCAAAAACCCGCGCGGGTGGTCTCCAGCGATCGCATCACCTTGCCGAGCGCCTCGATAAAGTTGCGGCCCAACGACATTGCCTCGCCCACGGACTTCATCGTGGTGGTCAGGGTGGGGTCCGCCCCGGGAAACTTCTCGAACGCGAACCGCGGCGCCTTGACGACGACGTAGTCGAGTGTGGGCTCGAAGCAGGCCGGCGTTTCCTTGGTGATGTCGTTGACGATCTCGTCGAGGCTGTACCCGATGGCCAGCTTGGCCGCGATCTTGGCGATCGGGAAGCCGGTGGCCTTGGACGCCAGCGCGCTGGACCGCGACACCCGGGGATTCATCTCGATGACGATCAGTCGGCCGTCGGTCGGGTTGATCGCGAACTGGATGTTGCAGCCGCCGGTGTCCACCCCGACTTCGCGCAGGATCGCGATGCCCAGGTCCCGCATCCGCTGATATTCCCGGTCGGTCAGCGTCATCGCCGGCGCGACGGTGACCGAGTCGCCGGTGTGCACGCCCATCGGGTCGAAGTTCTCGATCGAGCACACCACGACCACGTTGTCGTTGCCGTCGCGCATGAGCTCGAGCTCGAATTCCTTCCAGCCGTAGATCGACTCCTCGATCAGCACGTTGGCGCTGGGGCTTTCGGCCAGGCCGGCGCCGGCCATCCGGTCGACCTCCTCGACGGACCGCGCCATGCCCGAGCCGAGGCCGCCCATGGTGAAGCTGGGCCGCACCACGACCGGCAGCCCGAGCTCCTCGACCGTCTCGCGGACCTCTTCCATGGTGAAACACACTCGGCTGCGGGCGGATTCACCGCCGACCTTGGCGACGATGTCCTTGAACATCTGCCGGTCCTCGCCGCGCTGGATGGCGTCGATGTCGGCCCCGATGAGCTCGACGCCGTGCCGCTCCAGCGCCCCGTTCTCGTACAGCGCGACCGCGGTGTTGAGCGCGGTCTGCCCGCCCAGCGTGGCCAGCAGCGCGTCGATCTTGTTGCCGCGCTCGGCCTGCTGGGCGATCACCCGCTCGACGAACGCCGGGGTGATGGGCTCGACGTAGGTGTGGTCGGCGTACTCCGGGTCGGTCATGATGGTGGCCGGATTGGAGTTGATCAGGCTGACCTGCAGCCCCTCCGCTCGCAGCACCCGGCAGGCCTGGGTACCGGAGTAATCGAATTCGGCCGCCTGGCCGATGACGATCGGCCCCGAACCGATCACCAGCACGTGACGCAAGTCGGTGCGACGCGGCACTAGCGCCCCCTTTCGCTTTGTTGGGCGGCCATCAGCTCGATGAATTGGTCGAACAGGTATTCCGCGTCGTGGGGCCCGGCGGCGGCCTCGGGGTGATACTGCACCGAGAACGCCCGCCCGTCAGCGAGTTTGACGCCCTCGACCACACCGTCGTTGGCGCAGGTGTGGCTGACGACGGCCTGCCCGAACGGCGTGTCGAAGGATTGGCCCGCCTCGCCTTCCAGCGCGAAGCCGTGATTTTGTGCGGTCACCGCCACCCGCCCGGTGGCGTGGTCCATGACCGGGATGTTGATGCCGCGGTGACCGAAGACCATCTTGTACGTGGACAGGCCCAGCGCCCGGCCCAGGATCTGGTTGCCGAAGCAGATGCCGAACAACGGTATCCCGGCGCCCAGCACCTCGCGGGTGAGCGCGACGACGTGGTCGGCGGTCGCGGGGTCGCCGGGACCGTTGGACAAGAAGACGCCGTCGGGCTTGATGTCGGCGATCTGCTCGAAGCTCGTCGACGACGGCAGCACATGGCTGCGGACGCCGCGGCGCGCGAAGTTCCGTGGGGTGTTGGTCTTGATGCCCAGGTCCAGCGCGACCACCGTGAAGCGTTGCGGTCCTTCGGGTTCCACGATGTAGCGCTCCGGGGTGCTGACCTCGCCGGCGAGGTCGGCACCCAGCATGGACTGCTGCCCCCGCACCCGCTCCACCAGCTCGGCCGGATCGGCGAGCGCCGCACCGGAGAACACCCCCGCCTTCATCGATCCGCGGGTGCGCAGGTGGCGCACCACCGCCCGGGTGTCGATGCCGGCGATCCCGACGATGTGCTGGCGCACCAGCTCGTCCTCCAGGGTGCCGGTGGCGCGCCAGTTGGACGCGCGCGGCGACGGGTCACGCACCGCGTAGCCGGCGACCCAGATCTTGTCGCCCCGGCTCTCACCGTCCTCGGTGTTCCAACCGGTGTTGCCGATCTGTGGCGCGGTGGCCACCACGATCTGCCGGTGGTAGCTGGGATCGGTCAGCGTCTCCTGGTAGCCGGACATGCCGGTGGAAAACACGGCCTCGCCCAGCGTTTCGCCGACCTTGCCGAACGGCGTGCCGGTGAAGACCCGCCCGTCCTCGAGTACCAGTAGGGCCTTGTTCGTCACGCTGCTTCCTCTTTCAGCCACTCGGCGTAGTCGTCGCGGTGGTTGGCGCGAAAGCCGGTGTCGATCTCGACTCCCGATGGCAGCCGCCACCGAATCGCCAATATCCCGATCCGGGCCGGCGCCCTGCCTCCCATGCTGCGCTCCATCCGGATAGCGCTGATCGAGTCCTCCGGAATCCAAATCGGTTTGGCCCGCAGCCGTTCCACCATGATTCCGCCGGAGTAGCGGGTCAGCACCCCTTTGCTTCGGTAACCCAGATCGCCGGCCGCGATCCGCTCGTTCCAATCCGGCGCCATCATGGAACCGCAATAGTGGCCGCGGGTGGTGGCGATCACCGCGCCCACCTGGTCGGGCACGTCGGGCAGGTCGCCGATCAGCTCCGCCTGCCGCAGCGAGCGGCGCCGCCAGCCGCGCATCATCAGCTGGATCACCACCGCGATCACCACCACCAGCACGGCCGCGAAGATCAGCGACCCCACCAGCGTGCCTGAATTCATACCGGGCACTTCCCGTCTCGAGCGGTGACCTTGCCGCGCAACAGGGTCGCCGTCACGGTGGCGGGCAGGGCCATCAACTCGAATGGCGTGTTGGCCGACCGGCTGGCCAGATCCGATCCGGCGACCGTCCAGGTGGCGTCGGGATCCACCACCGTCAGGTTGGCCGGCTCCCCCACTTCCAGCGGGCGGCCGTGATCGGGCAGCCCGACGATGCGCGCGGGGTTTTCACTCATCACCCGCGCGACGTCGCGCCAGGTCAACAGCCCGGGCGTCACCATCGTCTGCACCACGACCGACAGCGCGGTCTGCAGACCCAGCATGCCGGGTCGGGCCGCGGCGAACTCCACGCACTTCTCGTGCTCGGCGTGCGGGGCATGATCGGTGGCCACACAGTCGATGACACCGTCGGCCAGGGCCTGGCGCAACGCCACCGCGTCGGCGGCCTCGCGCAGCGGCGGGTTGACGCGATTGCGGCCGTCGTAGCTGGCCAGCCTGCCGTCGTCGAGCATCAGGTGATGCGGGGTGACCTCGGCGGTGATCGAGATCCCTTGTTCCTTGGCCCATCTCACGATCTCGACGGTGCCCGCGGTGGACGCGTGGCAGATGTGGACGCGGGCGCCGGCGTCGCGCGCCAGCAGCGCGTCGCGGGCGACGATCGATTCCTCGGCGGCCCGCGGCCATCCCGAAAGCCCCAACCGGGCGGCGGTCGGTCCCTCGTGGGCGACGGCGCCGACGGTCAGCCTGGGTTCCTCGGCGTGCTGGGCGATGAGCACCCCCAGGCCCGTGGCGTACTCGAGGGCGCGGCGCATCACCAGCGGGTCGTGCACGCAGATGCCGTCGTCCGAGAACATCCGGACCTGGCCGGCCCCGGCCGCCATCATGCCCATCTCGGTGAGCTCGGCGCCGGCCAGTCCGACGGTGACGGCGCCGACGGGGTGCACGTCGACCAGGCCGACCTGTTGGCCGCGGTGCCACACGTGGTCGGTGACCACCGGGCTGTCGGCGACCGGGTTGGTGTTGGCCATCGCGAACACCGCGGTGTAGCCGCCCAACGCCGCTGCGGCCGAACCGGTTTCGATGTCCTCGGCGTACTCGCGGCCGGGTTCGCGCAGATGGGTGTGCAGGTCGACCAGTCCCGGCAGCAGCACGTGACCGGTGGCGTCGACGACGTCCGCGGTGTCGGGAATCTCAAGGCCCGCACCGATTTCGGCGATCTGGCCGTCATCGACCAGCACGTCGACCCGATCGCCCTCGCCGTACAATCGGACCCCGCGGATCAGCACGCTCATGCCACGCCCTCTTCTCCTGCGGATTCCGCTCCCACCAGCACATGGAACAGCACCGCCATGCGCACGTGCACACCGTTGGAAACCTGTTGCAGCACGGCCGATTGCGACGAGTCGGCCACCGACGACGCGATCTCCATGCCGCGCAGCATCGGCCCAGGGTGCAGCACTGCGGCGTGGCCGGGCAGCATGGCCTGGCGGCGATCGGAAAGCCCGTAGCGGGCGGAGTATTCGCGCACCGACGGAAAGAAGCCGCCGTTCATCCGCTCGGCCTGCACCCGCAGCATCAACACGGCGTCGGCGGCGGGCAACTCGGCGTCGAAGTCGCCTGTCACGGTGACCGGCCACCCGTCGACCCCGACCGGCAACAGCGTCGGCGGCGCCACCAGCACCACCTCGGCGCCCAGGGTGTTCAGCAGCATGACGTTGGAGCGGGCGACCCGGCTGTGCAGGATGTCGCCGACGATCACGATGCGCCGGCCCTCGATGCCGCCCAGGCGCTGGCGGATGGTGAGCGCATCCAGCAGCGCCTGCGTCGGGTGCTCGTGGGTGCCGTCCCCGGCGTTGATCACCGACGGCCCGGAGTCGTTGCCGGCGCACGTCCAGTCGGCGAGCAGGTGCGCCGCCCCGGACGCCGGATGACGGATGATCAGCGCGTCGGCGCCGGCCGCCCGCAGTGTCAGCGCGGTGTCGCGCAGCGACTCCCCCTTGCCCACCGACGATCCGGCCGCGCTGACGTTGATGACGTCGGCGCTCATCCACTTGCCGGCCACCTCGAACGACACCCGGGTGCGGGTGGAGTTCTCATAGAACATCGTGATCACGGTGCGGCCGCGCAGCGTCGGCAGCTTCTTGATCTCGCGGCCCACCAGCGCCTCGGCGAACCGGTCCGCGTCGTCGAGGATGGCGGTGGCCTCGTCGCGGCTCAGGTCGCCGGCGGCCAGCAGGTGACGCGTCATCGCGAGATCACCACCCCGTCGCGACCGTCCTGCTCAGCCAGCAGCACGTGCACGCTCTCGCTGCGGGAGGTGGGGACGTTCTTGCCGACGTAGTCGGCGCGCAGCGGCAGTTCGCGGTGGCCGCGGTCGACCAGCACCGCCAGCTGCACCACCCGCGGGCGGCCGACGTCGCGCAGCGCGTCCAGCGCGGAGCGCACCGAGCGCCCGGAGTAGAGCACGTCGTCGATGAGGATCACCAGCGCGTCGTCGATCCCGCCGGCGGGGATCGAGGTGGCCTCGAGCGGCCGCGGCGGCTTCTGCATCAGATCGTCGCGGTAAAGGGTGATGTCGAGCCCGCCGTGGCCGACCTGAACACCGCTGTACTCGGCGATGTTGGTGGCCAGGCGCTTGGCCAGGATCACGCCGCGGGTCGGGATGCCCAACAGCACCACCCGCGGCGCGTCGGGACTATCCAGAGCGGTCTTTTCGATGATCTGGTGTGCGATACGGGAAATGGTGCGGCCCACGTCGGCCGCCGACATCAATTCCCGGGATTCGCGGCCCACGCCGCTCTCACCCAAAGCACCCATACGAGACTTGACCTCCTTCTCCGCCTCGCCGGACGGATCGTTAAAGGATGTCGACTGCCCGGCAGCGTAGCACTTCTTCGAAGGCGCGCCGGTGCGAGGCACGGGTGGTGCCGTCCCCGAACACCCGCTGAGCCCCACCCGTCCCAGGTGCCCCGCCGCGCTCGGGTTTCGCCCACCGCAGCGAAGGGACTTCGACCGCGCTACCCGCGAGTCTCAGTGCGCAGCCGCCGCTAGGTGCAGGGGTATTGCCCGTTGAGCAGACAATTCGACGGCGGCGTGAAGGAACCGCTCACCACGCCTCTCAGGCCACCCGTGGCTGAACCACCCGGTGCGATACTGCGATTCCAGTTCGCGGGGGTGAGAACGAAGTGGGTGCCCGATTGGGTGATGGTGCTGTTCCACGTGTGCACGACGGATTGTCCCGCCGGCATGTCGAAGTCGAGCCGCCAATCGGTTAGCGGCGCCATGCTCAAGTTGGTGACGGTGAAGTTGGCGATGAAACCGGTCTGCCACGCATGTTCCACCGACAACGTCGCCGATGCCGCAGCCGCGTGAGCTACCGGGGTGCCGGCCAGTGCGAGGATGGCAACCATCAATGCCGACACGGATACGTGAAGCGCTGCGCGCCAGCGCTTCACGCAGGTGTTCAGTTCGGCCATGCACCCAACACTAAAGCCAAGCAGGCGATACCGGCCCTTGCATCGCGGGCACGCTGCAGTACCTTTGCGCAACCGAAACCGTGATGAAATTTGGCCGCGATACGTCAAGATGTGTGCTCACACGGCGACACCGCGCCGCGCTACCCTGGCGAAAATGACGGGCTCGGGCTTCTCCAGATTGCAGCAAATGGACTTCGACGCGCTCTACCGCGGCGAGAGCCCCGGCGAAGGCATCCCGCCGATGCCCACACCCCCGTGGGACACCAAGGCGCCCAAGGACAACGTCATCGCGTGGCACGCCGGCGGCTGGGTCCACGGCGACGTCCTGGACATCGGCTGCGGGCTCGGCGACAACGCCATCTACCTCGCGCAGAACGGGTTCCGGGTCACCGGGCTGGACATCTCGCCCACCGCGCTGGTCACCGCACAGCGCCGGGCCCATGACGCCGGGGTCGACGTGACGTTCGCGGTGGCCGACTCCACCAAGCTGGAGGGCTATACCGATGCGTTCGACACCGTCATCGACAGCGGGATGTTCCACTGCCTCGACGACGACGGCAAGCGCAACTACGCCGTCGCGGTGCACCGCGCGACCAGGCCGGGCGCCACGCTGCTGATCAGCTGCTTCTCCGACGCCAACGCCCCGGACGAGCGGTGGCCCCGGCCCGCGGTCTCGGAGTCCACGCTGCGCGACGTCCTCGATGGCGCGGGCTGGGACATCGCGTCGCTGGAGCCCGCCACGATGCGCCGCGAGGTCGAGGGCGCGCAGGTCGAAATGGCGTTCTGGTACGTCCGCGCGCAGCGGCGCTGACCGAACCCTCCCGGCCAAGAGTCGGCCCGGGTGATGGCGCGTTGCGGGGTAGACAGTACGTTCGGATGGTGAGGAGCGAGGAGTTCTGGGTCAGCCGCCGCGATGCCGGTGACGCGGTGGTGTTGCAGGTCAGTGGTGTGGTGGACATCATCACCGCGCCCTCGCTCGCCACGCATATAGACATTGCCCTGGCCGACACGCCCGCGGTGCTCGTCATCGACCTCACCGAGGTCGATTTCTTGTCCTCTGCCGGCATCACCGTGCTGGTCGAGGTGCATCGCCTGACCGAGAACAGCCCGACGTCACTGCGGGTGGCCGCCGACGGCTCGGCCACCAGCCGGCCGCTGCGCATCGTGGGCCTCGACGAGTTCATCGACCTCTATCCCACCGTTGATGAAGCCTTGGCCGCGGCTCCCCCGGACCCGACGCTAACCTGATTCGGGTGAATCTCGACGCCAATGCGGCCTCCATCCGCGAAGTGTGCGACGCGGGACTGCTCGCCGGTGCGCTGACGCTGGTGTGGCAGCGCGGAGAAGTGCTGCAGGTCAACGAAATCGGTCATCGCGATGTGGACGCGGGCCTGCCGATGCAGCGCGACACGCTGTTCCGGATCGCGTCGATGACCAAGCCGGTCACCGTCGCGGCGGTGATGAGCCTGGTCGACGAGGGCAAGCTGACGCTGAAAGACCCGATCGTGCGCTGGGCGCCCGAGCTGGCCGACGTGCGGGTGCTCGACGACCCGCACGGCCCCTTGGACCGGACGCATCCGGCGCGGCGCGCCATCCTCATCGAAGATCTGCTCACCCACACCAGCGGCATGGCCTACGGATTCTCGGTGTCCGGGCCGATCGCCAAGGCCTACGTGCGGCTGCCGTTCAACCAGGGCCCGGACGCCTGGCTGGCCGAGCTGGCCAAGCTGCCGCTGGTGCATCAGCCGGGCGACCGACTCACCTACAGCCACTCCATCGACCTGCTGGGCGTCATCGCGGCACGCATCGAAGACAAGCCGTTCCACCAGGTTCTCGACGAACGCGTGCTGGGCCCGGTGGGCATGCCCGACACCGGGTTCTTCGTGTCCCCCGAGGCGCGCCGGCGCGCCGCGACCATGTACCGGCTCGACGGGCAGGGCCAACTGCACCACGACGTGATGGGGCCGCCGCACATCACGCCGCCGTCGTTCCCCAACGCGGGTGGCGGCCTGTGGTCGACCGCCGACGACTACCTGCGGTTCGTGCGGATGCTGCTCGGCGACGGAGCGATCGACGGCGAGCGGGTGTTGTCACCCGAATCCGCCCGTCTGATGCGCACCGACCGGCTCACCGACGAACAGAAGCGGCACAACTTCCTCGGGGCGCCGTATTGGGTGGGCCGCGGCTTCGGCCTGAACCTGTCGGTGGTGACCGATCCCGCCAAGAGCGCGCCGTTGTTCGGGCCGGGCGGCCTCGGGACGTTCAGCTGGCCGGGTGCCTATGGGACGTGGTGGCAGGCCGATCCGAGCGCCGACCTGGTCTTGATCTATCTCGTGCAGAACCTGCCCGACATGTCCGCGGACGTGGCGGCGGCCATAGCCGGTAACACCTCGCTGGCGAAGCTCCAATCGGCGCAGCCGAAATTCGTCCGCCGCACCTATCAAGCGCTCGGCCTCTAGCGCCGTGGCCGATTACCCACCCGACCGCATCACCGGGCCGCGGCTGGTGCTGCGCCGGCCCGTGCTCGACGACGCCGGGGCACTCTTCCAGCGGGTGGCCCGCGACCCCGAGGTCACCAGGTACCTGATGTGGGCACCGCATCCCGACGTGGCGGCGACACGGCGGGTGATCACCGAAAAGCTCAACGCCACGGCCGACGAGCGGACCTGGGCGATCGAGCTGCGGCACAGCGGTGAGGTGGTCGGGCTGGCGAGCTGCCGGCGTCCGGTGCCGCACTCGGTCGAGATCGGTTATTGCCTGGGTCGACGGTGGTGGGGCAAGGGTCTGATGGCCGAGGTGCTCGACATGCTGTTGACCGCGCTCGACAGCGACCGGTCGGTGTATCGGGTGTGGGCCACTTGCAATGTGGAAAACGAGCGTTCGGCGCGGTTGCTGCAACGGGCCGGTTTCGTGTTGGAGGGCCGGCTGGCCCGCCACGCGGTCTACCCCAACTTGGGGCCCGAGCCGCAAGACAGCCTGCTCTACGCGAGGATTCTGCGCTGAGCACACTCGAACACCGCTGCCCGGGTTCGTCGAGCGCGATTACGGAGCGGCAGTCACCTCCCGATTCAGCGTAAATTGTGATGGCGCAGCGCTTTTCGGGTTGCCCGGTCCCGACGGTCGCAGCCGGGTGGGCACCAGCGGGACGGCCGCCAATGGGAACAGCGCGCAAAGCGCCCAGGCGGGCGGGTATTCGGCGGCGACGATCAGCGCGCCGAACAATGGTGGCCCTGCGGCGGCCATCAGTCGCTGAGTGGTGTTCTGCACGCCCAGGGCGCGCCCGCTCCAGAACGGGCCGGCGAACTCGGTGATGGCGGTGGCCTCGAGCCCATTGTCGAGCATCGCGATCACCGTGACGGCGGCCATGAGCAACACGTCGTAGCCCGACCCCGTGCCGTCGGTGAGGGCGAGCAGGAGCAGCGCCAGCGCGGCGGCGATGGCGATGGCGCGGACCGGCCGCATCCGCGAGCCGACGCGGTCCGACCACCGCCCGACCGCGATTCGGCCCAGCGCGCCCAGCAGCTGGCACACGGTGACCAGACCGCCGGCGGCAGCGACCGACCAGCCATGGCGATTCATCAGCCACACGAGCACGAACGTCACGGTCACCGTTTGCGGCATCATCAGCAGGGCGCCTACCGCGTGAATCCGCCACAGCACGAACGACCCGCGATATGGACTGGCCAGTTCCGTGTCGGTGGCCGCCTGGCGCGATTTCCGCGGCGGATCGACGATCCCCAGCGCGCTGGCCGCAGCCGCCACCGTGCACATGAGCGCGAGGAACATCAGCCCCGAACGGGGACCATGCTCGGCCAGCTCCGGAATCACCAACGCGCCCAACGCGATACCCAACGGCTGCGCGGCCTGGCGGATGCCCATCGCCAGGCCGCGTTGGTGCGCCGGGAACCACGCGGACACCAGCCGCCCGCCGGCGGTGTTACAGCTGGCCGCGGCCATCCCACCGAGAAAGAGGAAGACACCGATGGCCACCATCGAATGGGCCGACGCCGCGGCGTAGGCCGCTGCCGCCGTGAGCGCCGAGCCCGCCGTCAGCACCAGCCGCTCGCCGACGCGGTCCAGCACCCAGCCCCAGAGCACAAGTGTCACCACCATCCCCCAGCTCGGCATGGACGACACCAGGCCGGCTTCCGTCAACGGGATGCCGCGGCGGCCCTGCAGCGACGGGATCAGGAACGCAACGCCATTGATGAACAGGAACGACGTCGCCGTCACCCCCAAGGAGACGATCATGACCGACCAGCGCGCGCCCGCGCCCAGTTGGCTCACGCTACCCGCCCCGGAAAGCATGCAAACCATCGTGGCACGACGTTCACCCGGCGCCTGGCGCCAAGAGCGCTGTAACTTATTGAACGCTAAGGCAATTGACACAAAAATCTCAGCGTCCACGCGCCGGCCGCCATCGCCCGAACTGCGAACTGTATTGTGCACCCGGCTGTTTGGGGCCCGGGAGGGACGGCCATCCGAGACCGCGATTCACAGTGTGGACACAGCGCTTTCTTATCCGCGCACTCAGCGTTTTCTCAGCGCGACTACCCTAGGAAGGCATCAACGACGACACGGGAAGACGACTGTGGATGAGTGACGTTTCGCGGCAAGCCCTGACCAAAGTGCCAGCAGTCACCCTGGGTTTCTGGATCATCAAGATCTTGGCGACCACGTTGGGCGAGACGGGCGGCGACACCGTCACGATGACGCTGAACTGGGGCTACGCGGCCGGGGTCGCCCTTTTCGGCGTCGCGCTGGTGGTGCTGGTTGCCGCTCAGATCGTCGCCAAGCGTTTCCACGCGAGCCTGTACTGGGCGACGATCGTGGCGTCGACGACGTTCGGCACGACGCTGGCCGACTTCGCCGACCGATCGCTCGGCATCGGTTACACCGGCGGGTCGCTCCTGCTGCTGGGTTGCCTCCTAGCCACCTTGGGCCTGTGGCGCTGGTCGGAGGGCACCGTCTCGGTCACCACCGTCTCGACGCCGAAAGTCGAGGCCTTCTATTGGGCGACCATCACGTTCTCGCAGACCCTGGGCACCGCGCTGGGCGACTGGCTCGCCGACACCCGCGGATTCGGTTACGAGCGTGGGGCGTTGGTGTTCGCCGCCGGCCTTGCCGTCGTCATCGCGCTCTACTACTGGACCGCCCTATCGCGGGTCGCGTTGTTCTGGGTTGCGTTCATCCTGACCCGCCCATTGGGCGCGACGATCGGCGACTTCATCGACAAGCCGGTCGCCGACGGCGGCCTCAACCTGAGCCGCCCGCTGGCCTCGGCCGTGCTCGCGGTGATCATCGTGGCGTTGATCGTGGTCTTGCCGCAGCGTCCGGGACACCACCCCGGCGCGGCCCACGAAGAGGCGTGATGGCATGAGAGTCCTTCTCGTCGAGGACGAAGCGCGGCTGTCGGCCACTCTCGCTCGGGGGCTCAGGGCGGAGGGATTCGTCGTCGTGGCCGTCGGCACGGGCGTCGACGGCCTGCGGGAGGCGGTCGACACCGGCTTCGACGTGGTGATCCTCGACATCATGCTGCCCGGCCACAGCGGATACGAGGTGTTGCGCCGGATGCGGACGCAAAACGTGTGGACGCCGGTCCTGATGCTGACCGCCAAGGACGGTGAGTACGACGAAACGGACGCTTTCGACCTGGGAGCCGACGACTACCTGACCAAACCGTTCTCGTTTCGGGTGCTGGTGGCGCGGCTGCGCGCCCTGATGCGCCGCGGCGTGCCGGAGCGGCCCACGGTGCTGACCGCCGGATCGCTGCGCCTGGACCCCGCGCGGCACACCGTCCACCGCGACTCGACCCCGATCACGTTGACCCCCAGGGAATTCGGGGTGCTCGAATTCCTCATGCGCAACAAGGACATGGTCGTGACCAAGGCCGAGATACTGCGCAACGTGTGGGATGCGCACTACCGCGGGCCCGACAACGTGGTCGAGGTCTACGTGGGATATCTGCGTCGCAAGATCGATATTCCCTTCGGCACCAACACCATCGAAACCATGCGGGGCGTCGGTTACCGGCTGCTGTGCTGAGGGTCGCGTAACGGCAGGGACACCACCATCCGGGTTCCGCCGCCCGGCCGGTCCTCGATCGTGACCGAGCCGCCGTGAGCGGCGACCACCTCGGCGACGATCGCGAGGCCCAGGCCGGCTCCCCCGCCGCTGCGGGCACGGTCGGAATCCAGACGCACGAAGCGCTCGAACACCCGGGTTCGGTCGGCCGGGGAGATCCCCGGGCCGTCATCGCTGATGGTAACGATGGCCGTCCCGTTGCCGCTGCCGACTTGTACGGCGACACGCGAAGTAGCGTGGCGGACAGCGTTTTCCACCAGGTTGCGGATAATTCGCGAGATGGCCATCGGGTCGCCGGTGCAACGAACCGGACGGATGTCGGTGTCGATTGCGCAGCGACCCTCCCGTCGCACGCGGGTGACCTCGACATCGGCGACCTCATCGAGGGCCAGTACTTCCTTGCGCCGCACCAGGCTCTGCTCGTCGGCGCGGGCCAGCAGCAGCAGGTCTTCGATCAGCGCGTGCATGCGTTGCGCCTCGGGAAGCAGCGTGTTGACCGCCAACTCGGCGTCGAGCAGGTCTGGATGGGCCTCGGCCACTTCCAGCCCGGAGATGATGGTGGCCAGCGGGCTGCGCAGTTCATGCGACGCGTCGCCGATAAAGCGCTGTTGCGCACGGTGGCCGGCTTCGATACGGGACAGCATCCGGTTCATGGTCACCGCCAGAGCCGCGATCTCGTCGCGGCCATTGGGTACCGGCACCCGCTCGGCCAGGTCGGAGGTCGAGATCTCGGCCACGCGCGCGCGGATCGCGTCCACCGATCGCAGCGACCGGCGAACCAGCAAGAACGTCGCGACCGCCGCCCCCGCGATGACGATGGGCGCACCGGCCGCCAGGAGCAGGGCGACGGTCCGCGCGGTCTCCTCGACCGCCTCGCTCCCCCCGCCCACGAGCACCGTGTATTCGCCGGACGGGGTTGCGACCCGCTGACCGCTGACGCGCATGTCGTCACCCGCCACCGCGTCGTCGGGCAGACCGCGACGCAGCGCGAAGTCGAACCCGCTCACGGGAACGAGCGGCGTGGCGGGTGCCGAGCGCGACCGCTTGACCACCCGCCCGTCGGGGGCGATCACTTGCACAGCGACCACCCTCGGGTCGGTGGTCAACAGGGCGTTGTCGAGGCCGGCCGGCGGCTCGGCCTGCAGCGCCTTCGCCAGGTCGCGAACTCGTTCGGCGGCGGCATAATCGACGCCCACCAGTAGCGACCGGTACAGAATCGCGTCCAGCCCCGCGCCGGCGAGGGCGAGGGCACAGAGCACGACGACAGCCGACACGGCGGCCGAGCGAGCGGCGATGCCCCAGTGCGGGAGGCGAGGCGACAACACCCCTCCGATTCTGCAGGGCCGCGCCCAACCGGGAAACATCGAGGTCAGCCCTCTTCTCAGCGGCTTCTCAGCGATCGGCTCCTACGCTGACACCGTCATGTCTGGTACTGCACGCCCGGCGCGTCACAAGAACCGCGCGACCACCCGAATGCTGGTCCACGCCGCCATTGCCGTTGGATTGGGGCTGGTGGCAGCGGTGCCCGCGGGCGCCGACCCGGGCCCGTTCAGGACCCTCAGCTGCAGCTGTCCGGAAACGGCGCCGGCCGGCAGCCCGGCCCGCAGCGACGAGATCACCCGAGGGATCCGGGCAGGCGAGCTCGGCTGGGCGCAGCCCGCACCCCCACACCCGGCCCCGTCGCGCCCCTAGCCGCCGGCACCTTCGCTGACGGCTCGCGCGACACGGTCACCATTGCCGGTGCCGTTCATCCCCGTAGCGTCCGACGGCAACTCGAACGAGGGATACGCCGTACCCACCGCCGCCAGCGCCGCGTTCCGCTGGGCCTCCATCCGCGCCAGCGCCGTCTCGGTGAACACCGACAGCCCCAGGTCGGGGTTGTAGCCGTGGATCTCCTTCACGTCCAGCTGGGCCAGGAAGTAGATGATCTCCTTGGACACCACCTGACCGGGGACCAGCACCGGGAAGCCGGGCGGGTAGGGCACCACGAACGTGGTGGACACCAGCGTCTTGCCCTCCGCCAACCGCCGGCCCGCCATGCCGATCAGGACGTGCTCGCGATCGGACTCCTCGTATCCGGCGTAGAAGGCCGACCGCATGTCGCCGAAGATGCACGCGTCCACCGGCCGGAAGGCGACGTCGAACTCGCTGAAGTCGGGCAGGTGCGGCAGGTCCTGCGTGATCTCCTCGACGTGACGCTCCTGCAATGCCCGGTCGGCGACACTGGCGGCGTTCTCGGCGCGGTCGAAATCGATTGCCACCCTGCGTAATACGTCGAGGAGATAGTGCACGCTCGACCAGGTCACACCGATGGTGAAGATCAGCAGCACGCTGTTGATGGACGTCTTGTTGATCTGGATGCCGAATCGGTCCATCAGGATCTTTTCGCGGAAGTCGTATCCGTTCATCCCCGTCTTGCCGACGAACAAGGTCACCCGCGTCGCGTCCAGCACGAACTGATCGGACCGCCACGCCTCATTCCACTCGGCCAGCGCCCCCTGCCGGACCTCGCGGTAGGAACTCACCGACGACGCCCGAAACTCCTCGGGCACCAGGTCGGACTCGTCGAGGATGCGGAACCACTTGCTGATCAACCGGTCTCGGCGCACCCGGTGGCGGAATACCAGCGCCATGTCGTAGGTCTGCCGGACCAGCTGGAAGCCCTCGATGTCGACCTGCCGGCGCGCCAGGTCCAGCGACGCCAGGAGTTGCTGGTTCGGTGAGGTGGAGGTGTGCGTCAGGAACGCCTCACCGAAGGCGTCGCGGGCCAGCGCGTTGAAATCCTGGTCCCGGACGTGGATCATCGACGCCTGCCGCAGCGCCGACAGCGACTTGTGCGTCGAATGTGTCGCGTACACGCGGACCCGCGCACGGGCGGGGTCGGGCAAGAGCGGGCGGTCGACCCACTCCGACCGATCGGCACCTTCCATCGATGCCGCCCAATCCCGGTACTCGGCAGCGTATTCCGGCGACGCCAGCATCTTCTCGAGGCGCTCGGCCGACACCATCGCCGTTCGCTGCCGGGCCCAGGGCACGGCCGTGGCGAACGCGTACCACGCCTCGTCCCACAGGAAGCAGATGTCCGGCTTGATGGCCAGCACCTCCAGCATGACCTGCAGCGGGTTGTAGACCACGCCGTCAAAGGTGCAGTTGGTCAGCAGCAGCATCCGCACCCGGTCCAGCTGGCCGGCCGCCTCGAGATCCAGCAGCGTCTGCTTGATCGTGCGCAGCGACACCGCCCCGTAGATCGCGAACTGCGGCAACGGATAAGCATCCAGGTACAGCGGGTAGGCGCCGGCCAGCACCAGCCCGTAGTGGTGCGACTTGTGGCAGTTGCGGTCGATCAGCACGATGTCGCCCGGCCGGGTCAGGGACTGGACGACGATCTTGTTGGCGGTGGACGTCCCATTGGTGACGAAATACGTGTGGTCGGAATTCCACGTGTGCGCGGCCTTATCCATCGCCTTCTTGATGTTGCCGTGCGGGTCGAGCAACGAGTCCAGGCCGCCGGATGTGGTCGAGGTCTCGGCCATGAAGATGTTGCGGCCGTAGAACTCGCCCATGTCTTGCAACGACTTCGAGTTGAAGATGCTGGCACCGCGCGCGACGGGCAGCGCGTGGAATTGGCCGACCGGTGCCGCCGCATACGCCCGTAGCGCATCGAAAAATGGTGTGGCGTAACGATTCCGAAGCCCTGCGAGGACGGTGCTGTGCAGGTCGGTGACATCGTTGAGCCGGTAGAACGTCCGGTCGTAGACGTCGGGCTCGGTGTCATCGCCCGCCGCGATGGACTCGTCGGTCAGCAGATACAGGTCGATGTGGGGCCGCAATTCGCGGATCCATTCGCCACACTCCACCCAGTCGTTGGCGCGGTCGGGAATATCCACGTCTTCGTTGGCCCCCAGCAGGGTGTTCATCAGCGGCAGCCGGTCTCGGGAGCGCAGTGGCAGGTCGTCGCGGATGATGGCGGCCTGGATCTCGCCGTTCAGGGCGACCGCGGCGATCGCGTCTTCGACGCTGGGCACCACCAGGATCTCGAACTGCACGTCGTCGGACGGGTTGCGCAGGTCCCGCAGGCATTCGGCCAGGCAGTCCGGGGCCGTCGCGGGCGCGTCGTCGGCGAGCAAGACGGTGTAGAACTGCTGCTGTTTGGCCTGGGCCACCAGCTCCTGGTCGGCCAGCGGCGCCGATGTGTCGAAAAGCCCTGCGCGGTCGCCGTATTCGCTCAGTAGCCGGACGGCCATGGAAACCTCTTCGGTGAGCCGCACCGTGGACAGGCTCTCGAGGTGCGCGCGGAAGGTCGCCAGGTTCGCCGCACCCGGATACAGCCAGTACCGCTCGTAGGCGGCGATGCGGTCCATCAGGCGCTTGACCCGGGCCACGTCGTGGGTCTTGTCGAGCCCGGCCAGGTCGACCTCGGCGAGGTGGCGGCACGCGTCGTCGAGCAGATTCCACGTGTCGACGCGGGCGTAGGACGGGTTGGCCACCGCCGCCAGCGCGGAGACGCGGAGTCGTCGCGGCTGGGTGGTGTATCGAGTCATGACCTCACCTGTTCTTCTGAGCGACTTGTATTCTCACCCCGCCGCGCTGCCCGCGTGATCGTTTCGCGTGAGCTCTCCTCAGCTGTTCAGCTCGTCGTCATCCTCGTCGGCGTCCACGATGCGCCGGTTGGCCCGCGTGCTGTCCACCCAGCGCAGGACCGGAAGCTCCCAGCGGCGGGCGGGCAACTCGGTGACGTCGGACAGCGATCGCACCACGGACTGGGTCAGGCCCATGAGCGCGGCCATCACGGGCAGCAGCGGCTGCAGCGGCCGCGCGGCGGTGCGAACCGTGCTGATGCGGCGGGCGACGATCAGCCGCTCGACGCAGTGATACAACCAGGCGCCCACCGCGAGCGCGTAGATCGACAGCGCCGACGCGACGATGGTCCAGCCGAAGGCGGCGCAGACCACAGCACCCAGCACCACCGTCGCGGCCAGCAACCCCGCGACGACGGCGCTCAGCTCCAGCCGGGTCACGCCTGGTGTTCCTCGGTTTCCGGCGCGCCGGCCGCACGGATGCGCACCGCCTCGGCGGCCGCCCGGATCTGCGGGGTCACCAGCATGACCTGGCCCAGCACGCCGTTGACGAAGCCCGGCGAGTCGTCGGTGGACAGCTCCTTGGCCAGCTGCACGGCCTCGTCCACGGCGACCGGCTCCGGCACGTCGTCGGCGTAGAGCAGCTCCCACACCGCGACCCGCAGGATGGCGCGATCGACGGCGGGCAGCCGGTCCAGCGTCCAGCCCTGCAGGTGCGAGCTGATCAAGTCGTCGATATGGGCGGCGTGCTCACCGACGCCCCGGGCGGCCGCGACCGTGTACGGCTGCAACGGCGCCACCTCGGAGTTCGCCGCGGCCAGGGTGGCGCGCCCGTCGACCACCTCGGCCGGGCCCAGCCCGCGGGCCTCGGCCTCGAACAACAGGTCGACGGCACGCTTGCGGGCCTGATGGCGCCCCCTGACGGGCCTGCTCACGCGTTGACGCGCCCCAAATAGCTGCCGTCGCGCGTGTCCACCTTCAGCTTGTCGCCGGTGTTGATGAACAGCGGCACCTGAATCTCCGCCCCGGTCTCCACGGTGGCGGGTTTGGTGCCGGCGCTGGACCGGTCGCCCTGCAGGCCCGGCTCGGTGTGGGTGACCTCCATCTCGACCGACACCGGCAGCTCGAGGTACAGCGGGGCCCCGTTGTGGAACGCCACCTGCACCGGCAGTCCCTCGAGCAGGAACCGGGCGGCGTCGCCGACCAGCGACTCCGGCAGCGGGTGCTGCTCGTAGTCCTGGCTGTCCATGAAGACGAAGTCCGAGCCGTCGCGGTACAGGTAGGTGGCGTCGCGCCGGTCGACGGTGGCCGTCTCCACCTTCACGCCGGCGTTGTACGTCTTGTCGACGACCTTGCCGGAAAGCACGTTCTTCAGCTTGGTGCGCACGAAGGCCGGGCCCTTGCCGGGTTTGACGTGCTGGAACTCGACGATCTGCCAGAGCTGGCCGTCGATCACCAGCACCAGTCCGTTCTTGAAATCGGCGGTGCTTGCCACGGTTCGGTGTATCTCCTAGAGGATGGACAGTCGTTCGCGAACTGTCTGCAATTTGTCGGTCAGTCTAAAGCGCGGCGCGGCCGGCGCCCGCGCGTCGGCTGGCGGTGGGAAGCTCCCGCGTTAGGGGCCGGCCTCGGCCGGCTCGCTCGGCGAAGACCGCAGCCGCTTGATCATCGTCAGGAAGGGAACGTTGAGCTTTCTCCCGCCGGAAAAGGGCACCGCGACAGGGAAATACACGATGTCGATCTCCAGCCGCAGCTCCCGCAGGGGCTGGGCGCTCAGCTCCCACCTAAAGTCCCGCAGGCGCGCCAGCCCACGCTCGATTGGCTCCACCCCATTCACGCCACCCGACTTTACCCCCGGGCACCAGGCCGCCGACCCGCGCGGTTCGCCTAGGCCAGAACCGCGAAATCCTTCGGAAACCGGGTGAGCAACTCCGGCGCCCGCCCGCGGGTCGCCGCCGCCTCGCCGGGCACGACCAGGGTGTCCTCGATGCGCACGCCGCCGCGGCCCGGCAAGTAGACGCCCGGCTCGACGGTCACCACCGAACCGGCCAGCAACGTGCCGGTGGACGTGGCGCCGATTCCCGGCGCCTCGTGGATCTGCAACCCCACGCCGTGCCCCAACCCGTGGCCGAACTGATCGCCATACCCGGCGTCGACGATCAGCTGGCGCGCCGCGCCGTCGACGTCGCGCAGGTTGGCGCCCGCCCGCAACGCCTCCCGCCCGGCCCGCTGGGCATCGGCGACCAGCTGATAGATCTCCAGCTGCCAGTCGGCGGCCTTGCCGAGCACGAAGGTGCGGGTCATGTCGGAGTGATAGCCGGCCACCAGCGCGCCGAAGTCGATCTTCACGAAGTCCCCGTCCGCCAGCGCGGCGTCGGTGGGACGGTGATGCGGGATCGCCGAATTCGGCCCGGCGGCCACGATGGTTTCGAACGAGATCGCGTCGGCGCCGTGGTCGAGCATCAGCGCCTCGAGCTCGCGGCTCACCTCACGTTCAGTCCGGCCGGGCCGCAGGCCGCCGCCCTCCACCAGGGCGGCGAGGGCGGCGTCGGCCGCCTCGCAGGCCAGCCGCAGCAGCGCCACCTCGCCGTCGTCCTTGACCTCGCGCAGCGCCTCGACCGTCCCGGCGGCCCGCACCAGCTCGGTGCCCGCCTTGCGCTCGCCGAGCTCGCCGGTCAGGACGTCGAAGGCGTCGACGGTCACCACGTTGCTTTCGAAGCCCAGCTTCTCGACGCCGTCCTCGGCGGCCCGGCCGACCAGGTGGCGCCCGAGGGCGCGTTCGATGGCGATCTCGAGCCCGGGCGCCTGCTCCGCGGCCTGGGTGCGATACCGGCCGTCGGTGGCCAGCACCGCGCCCCGATCGTCGGCGAAAACCAACAACGCGCCGTTCGATCCGGTGAAACCGGATAGGTAGCGCACGTTGTTCAGGTCGCTGACCAGCATCGCGTCCAGTCCAGCGGCTCGAATTTGCGCCTTCAGGTTGTCTCGGCGCTGAGAATGTGTCACGACCCTTGACGGTACTCGCTACGCTGATTGCCCATGAGGTCCTGGATGCTGCGCGGATTGGTGTACGCCGCGGCGATGGTAATCGTCCGCTTGTTCCAAGGCGCGTTGATAAATGCATGGCAGACGCAGGCCGGGCTATTCAGCGTGGTGCTGCTGCTTCTGTTCATCATCGGCGTGGCCGTTTGGGGGGTATTCGACGGCCGGGCCGACGCCCACGCGAACCCGGACCCGGACCGGCGCCGCGATCTGGCGATGACCTGGCTGCTGGCCGGCCTGGTGGCCGGCGTCCTGTCCGGCGCCGTCTCCTGGCTCATCGCGCTGGTGTACAAGGGTCTCTACACCGGCGGCCTGATCAACGAGCTGACCACGTTCGCGGCGTTCACCGCGCTCTGCGTGTTCCTGCCCGGGATCATCGGCGTGACCATCGGCCGCTGGCGGGTGGACCGGCAGTACGAGAAGGAGCCGGAGAAGCGCCACGGCCTTGGCGACAAGGAAGGGCGGGACAGCGACACTGACGTGTTCTCCGCGGTACGCGGTGACGACGCGCCGACCGGGGAGATCCCCACGGCGAGAGCGCAGCACGAGGAGCGGACCGCGGCGGTCGCCACGGCCGAGCGGGAGGCGCCCACCGAAACGATCGCCAAGACCGAGTCCGAGCCCAAAACCGAGGTGATCCGCAAGGCCGGCGACGAGCCCACCACGCCGGGCAGCGAGCCCGGCAAGGGCTAACCCTTGGCGGTTTCCGCCAGGTAGCGCAGGGCGAGCAGGTAGCCCTGGATTCCGAGCCCGACGATCACCCCCGTCGCGACCGGGCTGAGGTACGAGTGCCGCCGAAAGTCTTCGCGGGCATGCACGTTGGAGATGTGCACCTCGATCAGGGGCGCGCGTAACTCGGCGCACGCGTCGCGAAGCGCAACCGAGGTGTGGGTCAGCCCGCCGGCGTTGAGGATCACCGGTTCGCCCGCGTCGGCGGCAGAATGGATCCAATCCAGCAGTTGGGCTTCGTTGTCGCTTTGGCGCACAACGGCTTTCAAGCCGAGCGCGGCGGCCTCCCGCTCAATGAGCTCGGCCAGTTGGTCGTGCGTGGTGTCCCCGTAGACCTCCGGCTCGCGGCGGCCCAGGCGGCCCAGGTTCGGGCCATTGATCACGTTGACGGTGGGGGTCATCAGGCGTCCTCTTCGTCGGACAGCCCCGCGTATGCCGCCGCCAGCAACGACGGGTCGGGGCCGGCCAGCCGCCCCGGCTTGGCCAGGCCGTCGAGCACCACGAACCTCAGCACCCCGGCGCGCGACTTCTTGTCCTGGGCCATGTATTCCAGCAGTTGCGGCAACGCGTCGGCGTCGTAGCCGACCGGCAGGCCGAGCGCCGACAGGACGGTGCGATGACGCTGCGCGGTCGCGTCGTCGAGCCGGCCGGCCAGCCGGGCCAGTTCCGCGGCGAACACCAGGCCCACCGACACCGCGGCGCCGTGCCGCCACTCGTAGCGCTCCCTGCGCTCGATCGCATGCGCCAACGTGTGGCCATAGTTCAAAATTTCGCGCAGCTCCGACTCCTTCTCGTCGGCGGCGACCACCTCCGCCTTGACGGCGATCGAGCGCCGGATCAGCTCCGGAAGCACGTCACCCGCGGGGTCCACGGCGGCCTGCGGGTCGGCCTCGATGAGATCGAGGATCACCGGGTCGGCGATGAAGCCGGCCTTGACCACCTCGGCCATTCCGGCGACGAGTTCGTTGTGCGGCAACGTTTCCAGGGTCGCCAGGTCGACCAGCACCGCCAGCGGCTGATGGAACGCACCCACCAGGTTCTTGCCCGCGTCGGTGTTGATGCCCGTCTTGCCGCCGACGGCCGCGTCGACCATGCCGAGCAACGTGGTGGGAATGTGGACGATGTCGACGCCGCGCAGCCAGGTGGCCGCCGCGAACCCGGCGACGTCGGTGGCGGCGCCGCCGCCGAGGCTGACCAACGCGTCTTTGCGGTCAATCCCGATGCGGCCCAAGACTTCCCAGAGGAAGCCCACAACGGGAAGATCCTTTCCGGCCTCGGCGTCCGGGATTTCGATGCGGTGCGCGTCAACGCCCTTGTCCGCCAAGCGGCTTCGGATCGCTTCGGCGGTTTGCGCGAGCGGCGGTTGGTGCACGATGGCCACCCGATGCCGGTCGCAGAGCAGTTCGGCCAGCTCGTCGCCCAGGTCGGTGCCGATGATCACCGGGTAGGGCGGATCGACGGCCACCTGCACGGTGTGGGTCATGTCGCCGCCTTCGCGTGGGCGTTCTCGGGGGTCTGCAGCCGGGACACGATGTAGCGCACGACCGCCCCGGGATTGCGGCGGTTGGTGTCGACGCGGATCGTCGACACGCGCCGGTACAGCGGGACCCGCTCGGCCATCAGCGCTTTGTATCTCTCGGCCCGGTCCGGGCCGGCGAGCAGCGGGCGCACGGCGCTGCCGCCGGTGCGCCGCACGCCCTCGTTGGCGCTGATCTCCAGGTAGATGACGGTGTGGCCGGCGAGCGCCGCGCAGACCCCCGGGCTGGTAACGGCCCCACCGCCGAGCGACACCACGCCGTCATGGTCGGCCAGCGCGGCGCGCACCGCGCCCTCCTCGATGCGGCGGAACTCCTGCTCCCCCTCCGCGGCGAAGATGTCGGCGATGCTGCGCCCGGTCTGCTGCTCGATCGCCGCGTCGGTGTCGAGGAACCCGACACCGAGCGCCTTGGCCAGGCGCCGCCCGATGGTGGACTTGCCCGAGCCGGGCAGCCCGACGAGTACGGCCCTGGGTGCCATCACGCGGTACCCCGGGCGGCCGGCGCTTCCCGGTCGGCGACCGCGCGCTGATACGCCTCGATGTTGCGGCGGGTTTCGGTGAGCGAATCGCCGCCGAACTTCTCCAGCGCCGCCCGGGCCAGCACCAACGCCACCATGGCCTCGACCACGACGCCTGCGGCCGGCACCGCGCACACGTCCGAGCGCTGGTGGATGGCGACGGCCTCGTCGCCGGTCGCCATGTCGACGGTGGCCAGCGCCCGCGGCACGGTGGAGATGGGTTTCATTGCGGCGCGCACCCGCAGCGGCTGCCCGTTGGTCATGCCGCCCTCGAGCCCGCCCGCACGGTTGGTCGAGCGGACCACACCGTCGGGTCCGGGATACATCTCATCGTGGGCGCGGCTACCGCGGCGGCGGGCGGTTTCGAACCCGTCGCCGATCTCCACGCCCTTGATGGCCTGGATGCCCATCACCGCGGCGGCGAGCTGGCTGTCGAGCCGGTTGTCGCCGCTGGTGAACGAACCCAGCCCGACCGGCAGACCCGTGGCCACCACCTCGACCACGCCGCCGAGGGTGTCGCCGTCCTTCTTGGCCGCCTCGATCTCGGCGATCATGGACTGCTCAGCCTCTTTGTCGAAGGCGCGCACCGGGCTGTCGTCGATCGCGGGCAGGTCTTCCGGGCGGGGCGGCGGGCCGTCGTAGGGAGCCGACGGACCGATCGCGATCACGTGCGAAAGCACCTCGACACCCAGGGCCTGGCGCAGGAAGGACCGCGCGACGGTGCCCACCGCGACGCGGGCTGCCGTCTCCCGGGCGCTGGCCCGCTCCAGCACCGGCCGGGCGTCGTCGAAGCCGTACTTGAGCATGCCCGCGTAATCGGCATGGCCGGGCCGCGGCCGGGTGAGCGGTTCGTTGCGCGCGACATTGGCCAGCTCCGCCGGGTCGACCGGGTCGGCGGCCATCACGGTCTCCCACTTGGGCCACTCGGTGTTGCCGATCTCGATGGCGATGGGGCCGCCCAGCGTGATGCCGTGGCGCACCCCGGAGAGCACGGTCACCGCGTCGCGCTCGAACTTCATCCGCGCGCCACGGCCGTAACCGAGCCGGCGGCGGGCCAACTGGTCGCCGATATCGGTCGAGTTGACCTCGACGCCGGCGACCATGCCCTCGAGCATGGCCACCAAGGCGCGGCCATGGGACTCCCCGGCGGTGATCCAACGCAACACCCGATCATCTTCCCATGTGCGCCCGGGTGGGCTTAAATCCGCGCGTGGCCGTCGGGCTCACATCAGCACCAGGCCGATTGCGGCGGCGGTGGCCGCGCACATCGAGGGGCCGTGCGGCACCGACGCGGCGTCCGCGCCGCCGAGCAGGCCCCACGACACGGTCAGCAGCGGCGCCGCCAGCGCCGCCAGGAACCACACCCCGACGCCGAAACAGCCGGCCAGCGCCCCCAGGCCGATCGCGAGCTTGACGTCTCCCGCCCCCATCCCCGCCGGGGCCACGGAATGCACCAGCAGATAGACCGCGGTCAACGCCGTCGCCCCTGCGAGGGCGGGCCAGCCGCGCCCGGACACGGCGGCCGCCAGCAGGATCATCCCGGCCCCGGGCAGCGTCAGCAGGTTCGGCAACCGGCGCTCGCGGATGTCGTAACCGCTCAACACCGCCAGCCAGACCAGCACCGCGACCGCCGCAGTCACCCGCATGCCGCGGGACGCTAGCCCAAGGCGGCGGCCATCGCCTCTCGCGGCGCCGGCAGGCCTGTGAATAGCTCGACCTGGGTGACGGCCTGATGCAGCAGCATCTGCAGGCCGCTGATCACGCGCCCGCCGGCGTCGGCGACCGCGGCGGCCAGCGGCGTGGGCCACGGGTCGTAGACGGCGTCGAGCAGCACCGGGATGGCCGCGAAGGTGTTCGCATACCGCGCCCCGACCTCGGCGGGAATCGTGCTGACCAGCACCTCCGCGCCGGCCACCGCGGCGGGCAACTCGTCGCTGTCCAGACCCACGAACCGCGTCGACACCCCGATTCCCGTGCCGAGCTCCACCAGCCGGGCGGCCTTGTCCGGATTGCGCGCGACGACGGTGATGGCGGTGACGCCCAGCTGGGCCAGCCCCAACACGGCCGCCGGCGCGGTGCCACCCGACCCGCACACCAGCGCCGGCCCGGCCGCTGACCCCAGCGCCCCCGCCACGCCGTCGATGTCGGTGTTGTCCGCCCGCCAGCCCGCTTCCGTGCGGACCAGGGTGTTGGCCGACCCCACCCGCTCGGCACGTTCGGTGCGCTCGTCGGCGAACCGCAACGCGGCGAACTTGCCCGGCATGGTCACCGACACCCCGACCCACTCGGGTCCGAACCCGCCGACCACCGCCGGCAGCTGCTCGGCGTCGCACTCGATCCGCTCGTAGGTCCAGTCGTGCAGCCCCAGCGCCCGGTAGGCGGCCAGGTGCAGTTGCGGGGACTTCGAGTGGGCGATCGGCTTGCCGAGCACCGCCGCTTTTCGCGGTGCGCCGTCAGCGCGCGCTATCGAGGACACCGTTGCGCTTAGCCAGCTCGATGTTGGCCAGATGCTGCTGATAATCCTTGGTGAACAGCGTCGTCCCCTGGGCATCGATGGTGACGAAGTACAACCAGTCACCGGGCTCGGGATGCTCGGCGGCGTGCAGGGCGTCCACCCCGGGCGAACAGATCGCGGTCGCCGGCAACCCCTGCGACACGTAGGTGTTCCACGGCGTCTTCTGGGCACGGTCGGCGTCGGTGGTGGCCACTTCCCGGCGGTCCAGCGGGTAGTTGACCGTCGAGTCGAATTCCAGCGTGTGGTGAGCGTGCAGGCGGTTGTAGATGACCTGTGCGACCTTCGCGAAGTCCTGCGACTTGGATTCCTGCTCGACCAGCGACGCCACCACCAGGATGTCGTAGGGCGACAGGCCCATGGCCTGGGCGGTGTCGACCAACCCCGACTTCATGTACTCCACGGCGCCGGCGCTGATCAGGCCCGACAGGATCGTCTCGGCCGACGTAGAGGGGTCGACGTTGAAGGTGCCCGGCGCGATCAGCCCCTCGATCCGGCGATGGTCCTTGCCGAGCTCGGTGAACGGCTCGAGCGCCCACGGCGGCACCGCCAGGGCCGCGGGCGCGCTGTTGGTCGCCGCCGCCCGCAGCTCCTCCACCGCGACGCAGTGCTGGTTGCCGTCCAGGGTCACGCAGGTGGCACGGGAGATCAGCGTCAGGATCCCCGGGGTCACCTTGTTGGTCTTCATGTCGGTGGTGTCGTCGAGCTGGCGGCCTTCCGGGATGACCAGCCGGCCCACCCGGCTGTTCGGGTCGGCCAGCCGCTCGACGGCATTGGCCGCCGGGATCTCGGTGCGCATCCGGTAGAAGCCGGGCTGGATCGAAGAGATCTTGGTGTTGCCGTGCGCGGCGTTGACGAATGCCCGAACGGTCTTGGTCACCTGCTCGTGCTGCAGCGTCTCCCCGACCATGGTGGTCGAGTCACCGTCCTTGATCTGAATCACGATGTCGCGCTTGCCGGTTCCGGTGTAGTCGTCGCCGGAGCCGAATACCGTGTGCCACAGCTTGGCGCCGACGAAGACTCCCACCAGCACGACGACGGCGACGACCGCGAGCATGATCTTGCCGGCGAACCGCCGCCGGCGACGCCCCCGCTCGGCCCGGTTCCGGGAAACGCGGCTCCCTTTGCGCGACGAACCGACCGCTTCGGGCTCGGCCCGTTCGCGCCGTGCGCTGTCAACCATCGGTGGAGTCCCCCGCCGTCAGGGTGGCTCGGCGTTGGTCGAGCCAGCTCTGCAGGATGGCCACCGCGGCCGCCTGGTCGATCACCGCCCGCTGCTCCCTGGCGCGCACGCCGGCCGCGCGCAGCGATCGCTGCGCGCTGACGGTGGTCAGGCGCTCGTCGGCCAGCCGCACGGGCGTCGGGGCGATGCGCTGGGCCAATGCGTCGGCCAGCTCCATCGCGTCGACCGCCGACGGACCGGTGCGGTCGGCCAGTGTCCGCGGCAACCCGACGACCACCTCGACCGCCCCGAGCTCCGCGGCCAGCTCGGCCAGCCGCCGCACGTGTTTGCCGGAACGGTCGCGGCGCACGGTTTCCACGGGCGTGGCCAGGATGCCGTCGGGGTCGCTGCAGGCGACACCGATGCGCACGCTGCCCACGTCGACGCCGAGCCGTGGGCCCCGTCCGGGATCCTGGTCAGGGTCGCCGGGCCGGTCGGGCAGGCGATGCTCTGTGGGAACCACTCAGCCGACCCGCGCTATCTCAGAGCGGACGGCCTCGAGCGCGGCGTCGATGCGGGTCGGGTCCTTTCCGGAACCCTGCGCGAGATCCGGTTTGCCCCCGCCGCGGCCGTCGACGGTCGCGGCCAGCTGCTTGATCAGGTCATTGGCGCGGATCCCGAGGTCTTGGGCGGCCGGGTTCGCGGCGATCGCGTAGGGCACGGTGCCGCCCTCCCCTTCCGCGATCAGCGCCACCACGGCGGGGTCGCTGCCCAGCTTGCCGCGAATGTCGCCCACCAGGGAACGCAGGTCGCCCGCCGTCATCCCCGCCGACATCCGTTGCGCCACCACACGGACGTTACCGATACGCTCCGCGCCGGCCGCGGCGTTGGGCGCGGCGGCGCGCGCCCCGGCCAGCCGCGCGCGTTCGAGTTCCTTCTCGGCGGCCTTGAGCCGCTCCACCAGGCCGGCCACCCGGATGGGCACCTCGTCGGACGGCACCTTCAGCGACGAAGCCAGCCCAGCCATCAGGGCGCGCTCCTTGGCCAGGTGGCGGAACGAGTCCAGCCCGACGTAGGCCTCCACGCGGCGCACCCCGGAACCGACCGACGATTCGCCCAGGATGGTCACCGGCCCGATCTGCGCCGAGTTGTGGACATGGGTGCCACCGCAGAGTTCCAGCGAGAACGGGCCGCCGATCTCCACCACCCGCACCTGCTCCGGGTAGCTCTCGCCGAACAGCGCGACCGCCCCCATGGCCTTGGCCTTCTCGAGCTGCTCGGTGAAGGTGTGCACCTCGAAGTCCGCCTGGACGGCCTCGTTGGTGACCTCTTCGATCTGCGTGCGCTGCTCGTCGGACAGCGAACCCTGCCAGTTGAAGTCGAACCGCAGGTAGCCCGGGCGGTTCAGCGACCCGGCCTGAACGGCGTTGGGGCCGAGCACCTGTCGCAGCGCGGCGTGCACCATGTGGGTGCCCGAGTGACCCTGGGTGGCACCGCGGCGCCATTCCGGGTCGACCGCCGCCACCACGGTGTCGCCCTCCACGAATTCGCCGGACTCGACGTTAATCCGGTGCACCCACAGGGTTTTGGCGATCTTCTGCACGTCGGTGACCGCCGCGCGGGCGCTCTCGCCCGCCCCGGTCCCGGTGATGGTGCCCTCGTCGGCGATCTGGCCGCCGGATTCGGCGTACAGCGGGGTGCGGTCCAGCACGAGTTCGACCTGGTGCGCCCCGGCCCCTTCCGTTTGCGAGCCGTGGGTGACCACCGGCACCCGCTTCCCGTCGACGAAGATGCCCAGAATCCTTGCCTCGGAAGCCAGTTCGTCGAATCCGGTGAATTCGGTTGGGCCGGCGTCGACCAGCTCGCGGTAGGCGCTCAGGTCGGCGTGCGCGTGCTTGCGGGCGGCGGCGTCCGCCTTGGCCCGGCGGCGCTGTTCGGCCATCAGTTCCCGGAAGCCGATCTCGTCGACCTGCAGGCCGGCCTCGGAGGCCATCTCCAGGGTCAGCTCGATCGGGAAGCCGTAGGTGTCATGCAGCGTAAAGGCATCCGAGCCGGAAATCGCTTTCTTACCAGACGCTTTCGTGGTGCCGGCCACCTCGTCGAACAGCTTGGAGCCGGCCGCCAGCGTGCGGTTGAACGCGGTCTCCTCGGCGACGGCGATGCGCCTGATCCGGTCGAAGTCGGCGACCAGTTCGGGATACGACGGCCCCATCGCGTCGCGCACGGTTGCCATCAGCTCGCCGACGATCGGGCCTTCGATGTCGAGCAGCTTGGCCGACCGGATCACCCGGCGCAGCAGGCGGCGCAGCACGTACCCGCGCCCATCGTTGCCGGGAGTGACGCCGTCTCCGATCAGGATCGCCGCGGTGCGGCTGTGGTCGGCGATGACCCGGTAGCGCACGTCGTCCTCGTGATTGCCGGCGTCGTAACCGCGCGGCGCACGGGCGGCCACGGCATCGATGACGGGCCTCAGCAGGTCGGTCTCGTAGACGTTGTGCACGCCCTGCAGGACGAACGCGACGCGCTCGACGCCCATGCCGGTGTCAATGTTCTTGCGCGGCAAGGGCCCTAGGATTTCGAAGTCGGTTTTGCCGGTGCCCTCGCCGCGTTCGTTCTGCATGAACACGAGGTTCCAGATCTCGATGTAGCGGTCTTCGTTGGCCACCGGGCCCCCGCCGACGCCGAACTCCTCGCCGCGGTCGTAGTAGATCTCCGACGACGGGCCGCATGGACCGGGGATGCCCATGGACCAGTAGTTGTCTTCCATGCCGCGGCGCTGGATCCGCTCGGGCGGCAGCCCGGCGATGTCCTGCCACAGCTGCACGGCCTCGTCGTCGTCGAAATAGACCGTCGTCCAGATTCTTTCGGGGTCCAGGCCGTAGCCACCCTCGGACACGCCGTTGGTCAGCAGGGTCCACGCCAGCTCGATGGCGCGGCTCTTGAAGTAGTCGCCGAACGAGAAGTTGCCGGCCATCTGGAAGAAGGTGTTGTGCCGGGTGGTGATGCCCACCTCGTCGATGTCGGGCGTGCGGATGCACTTCTGAATGCTGGTGGCCGTCGAATACGGCGGTGTGCGGGCGCCCAGGAAGTACGGCACGAACTGGACCATGCCCGCGTTGACGAACAGCAGGTTGGGGTCGTCGAGGATCACCGATGCGCTGGGCACCTCGGTGTGACCCGCCTTCACGAAGTGATCAAGAAACCTCTTCCTGATCTCGTGTGTCTGCACTTCTGGTCCGCTTCTTCCTGTTTGCTTTTTGTGCGTGGACGTCTATTCCAGCGTATTCGCCGGAATTGCTGGCTATCGGGCCGCTAACCCTCCAGAAAGCTCAACCGCACCGAGCGGTGCGGGTTGTCCCGGTTCAGGTCGACCAGCACGATGCTTTGCCACGTGCCCAGCATCGGCTCGCCGGCGGAGACCGGCACCGTCACCGACGGCGCGACCAGCGCCGGCATCACGTGATCGGCGCCGTGGCCCGGCGAGCCATGCGAGTGCCGGTAACGGTCGTCGCGCGGCAGCAGCCGTTCCAGCGTGTCGAGAAGGTCGTCGTCGGAGCCGGCCCCGGTCTCGATGATGGCGACGCCCGCCGTCGCGTGCGGGACGAACACGTTGCACAAGCCGTCGCCCCGCGACCAGCAGAAGCCCCGCACCGCCTCGGTCAGATCGACGATGCGGCGCCGTGTGGTGTCCACGTCGAGCACATCGGTATGCATCCGAACCAGCCTACGGCGCACCTGTTGCGACCAGCCAATCGTTTGTGAGCGCGACCACATCAAGGCATTGCGGCGCGCAACGGGCAGGAGGAAGGTTACTGATGGGCCGGTCGCCCACCGGGCCCCTTCGGTACAAGCCCCAACAGAGGAGGTCGGCCGTGTACGCACGCTCCACCACCATCCAGGCGCAACCCTTATCGGTAGATATCGGTATCGCGCACGTTCGCGACATCGTCATGCCGGCCCTCATGGAGATCGACGGGTGTGTCGGACTGTCACTGTTGGTCGACCGGCAGTCCGGAACCTGCATCGCCACCAGCTCGTGGGACAGCATCGACGCCATGCGCGCCAGCGCCGAACGGGTCGCCCCGATCCGCGATCAGGCCGCGCTGATGTTCGACGGCAGCGCGCGGGTCGAGGAGTGGGACATCGCTTTGCTGCACCGCGACCATCCGTCCCGTCCGGGGGCCTGCGTGCGAGCCACCTGGCTCAAGGTGGTGCCTGATCAGCTGAGCCGATCCCTGGACTTCTACCGGACGTCGGTGCTGCCGGAGCTGGAGGATCTCGACGGGTTCTGCAGCGCCAGCCTGCTGGTCGACCATCCCGCGTGCCGGCGGGCGGTGTCCTGCTCGACGTTCGACTCGATGGACGCCATGGCCCGCAACCGCGACCGGGCCAGCGAATTGCGCAGCAGGCGCGTCCGGGAGCTGGGCGCCGAGGTCGTTGACGTGGCCGAATTTGAGCTGGCGATCGCTCACCTGCGGGTGCCCGAACTGGTCTAGCGGCGCCGGCTTTCGCCGAGTGTGCGGCGAGCCGCACAGCGGGCGGCGGGGGGGGGGGGGGGCCCCGCCCCCCCCCCCCCCAAAACCGCGTGGGGGGCGCCCGCGGCCCGCGGGCGCCCGGGGGGGGGGGCGGCGGCGCCCTCGA
>NZ_LZIL01000063.1 GCF_001667075.1 Mycobacterium sp. 852014-52450_SCH5900713
CCCGCCGGGCTCAGCGGAGGAACCGTAGCCATAGTCGTCGGCGTCCTCGGCGCGCTTTACGGGGGTCTGGGCGTCGGCCAGGCGGTGCAGAACGCGATGGACTCGGTGTGGGCCGTCCCGAGAAACAAGCGTCCTGATCCGATTCGCTCACGCCTGCGCAGCTTGATGTTGTTGTTGGTCCTCGGCTCGGCGGCCCTAGCCGCTACCGCCCTGTCCGCGGCCGGCCAGGCCACCGGGGCGCTAGGCGTATTCGGAAAAATCGGCGTGGCACTGGTGGCCGTGGTGATCAATGCGTTGATCTGCCTGGTGGCATTTCGCGTGACGACCGCGCGAGAACTCACCTACCGTCAAGTCTTACCGGGAGCGCTTGCGGCAGCCGTGATCTGGCAGATATTGCAGTGGGGCGGTGCCGGATACATCCGCCACACTGTGAAGACGGCCAGCGCTACCAACAGCGTCTTCGCATTGGTGCTGGGATTGCTTGCCTTCCTTTTCCTGATCTCGTCCGCGCTGGTGCTGTGCGCCGAGATCAATGTCGTCCTGGTGGAAGGGCTTTACCCGCGGGCCTTGCTCACTCCGTTCACCGACGACGCGGAACTCACACCGGCTGACCGCAAGACCTACACCAAGAAGGCAAAAGCCGAGCGCGTCAAGGGCTTTCAGCGCGTCAGCGTCAGGTTCGGCGACCTCCGCCGCAAGGCGGCCGACCCCCCGACGCCGACGACGCCGACCGTCCACAGCCGGCCCGCCGGCTAGTCAGTTACCACGTCCGGTTTGTTGCTGCAGTTCGTCGATGAGCTCCGACGCTTGCGCCTTCGTCAAATCGTCGGGAACCTCGCGCCCTGCCTCCTGCGCCAAGGTGTGCACGTAGCTGCGCTGCGGACCGGTCATCGGCTCGTCGCCGGTCACCCACTCAGACGTTTCCTTCTCGGGATTCTCGCTCGGTGCCTGTCGGTTGTCTGTCATGTCCTTCACCTCCGCGACGAGGGATAGCCATCGCACGTACGTTCGAAACATGGTGCTTTGGAAGAATCGTTGCCATGTCGCGTTCCTTCGACATCCTGATCGAATCGCCCGCCAGCGTTGAGCAGATCCATACGACGTTCGGCCGCGAGGACTACTGGCTGGCCCGCCTGAAAGCCAGCAACGCCCCCACGACGCTCGATTCGCTGGTAGTTGACGCCGACGGCACCGTGACAGTTCGCGCCACCCAGCACGTGGCCCGCCAGGTAATGCCCACGCTCATTGCCAGAGCCGTCCCCGGCGAGCTGAAGATCGTCCACAGCGAGACATGGCGACCAGCCGGCGACGGCGAGGTCCGCGGCCAAATCAGCGTCGTCAGCTCCGGCGGCATTGGATCGGGCCGTGCGGAAGCGTGGATGGCGCCCGCGGGCAACGGCGCGCGGCTGCGCTTCGCCGTGGAGGTCGCGGTCAAAATCCCGTTGGTGGGCCGCAAATTCGAGAAGTCGATGGAAGCCGACCTGACTAAGAGCATCCCCGCGCTACAGCACTTCACCAGCACTTGGATCGCCGAAAACCCCTGACTTCGCGCCGGAAGCTCGTCAGTTCTCCGATGACGGCGACGCGGGATCGACGGCAACCAGTTCGGTGAGGCCGCTGATGGTGAGGATCGGCATCAAGATCGGGTGGGCGATCAGGTGGATGTGGTCGGCGTGGGTGAACAGCGCGTTGATGGCGGCGCTGTCGAGGTATTCGACGCCACTGAGGTCGACCGTGAGCGGGCCGCCGCCGGGGGACTCGCCGCTCGCGCTGGTCAGGGCCTGGACGAACGTGTCGATGTTGCTCAGATCGATCTCCCCCGCGGCGACCAACATCAGTTTCCCGTCGTCTCGGCGCGCGGTGTCGAGGGTGAGCGACGTGGGCATCATGTGATCCTCGCGGATAGGTGAACCGTGGTCCCGGCGGCGTCGGGGCTGATGGTCACGTCGTGCATGAGCCCTCGCATGAGGGCGATACCCCGGCCCCGATGGGGATAGCTGGCCGGTTGCGGAACCTTCCACGAGCCGGTGTCGGTGATAGTCAGCTGCACCTGGTCGACCAGTGCGGTCGCGCCCAGGCTGATCGTGCCTTCCGGCTTGTCGCGGTGACCGTGCTCGATGGCGTTGGCGACGGCCTCCCCGGCGGCGACGAGCACGTTCATCGCCTGTTCCGGGTCCAGACGGGTCCGCATCAACCAGGTGCGCAACGCGGTTCGCGCCGGGGCGAGGTGGCTGACGTCGGCAGGGAACGTCAGCTCCAGCGGCGCGGGATGGCGATAAAGCATCAGGACGACATCATCCTGGTAGCCGCCGTCAGGGGCCAGGCCGGACATGATGTCGTTCGCCAAGTCGTCGAGCATGGACGCGCGGCCGTCCTGCACCAGCCCTGCCGCGCGGGAGATCCCCTGTCCCAGTGCGGTGCGGCGGCGTTCGACCAGCCCGTCCGTGTAGAGCAGCAGGGTCGCGCGCGCCGGCATGGTCACCCGGGCCTCGGGGCGCGACCAGCCGGCTCGTACTCCCAGCGCGATGGTGTGGCCGTCATCGAGGATCTGGGTGGTGCCGTCCGAGTGGACCAGGATGGGCGGCGGGTGCCCGGCGCTCGAATAGACCAGCTCACCGGTCTCGGGGTTGAGCACCGCGCAGACGGCCGTTGTGCACTGGGCGCCGGGCAGCCGCGCGGCGAAGCGATCCATCCCGGCAAGAGCGGCGCCGGGGCTGGGATTCTCGAACAGCAACGCGCGGCAGGCGCTGCGCACCTGACCCATGACGGTGGCGGCGGCGAGGCCGTGCCCCACGCAGTCGCCGACGACCATTGCGATGCGCCCGTCCTCCAGGTCGACGATGTCGTACCAGTCACCGCCCACCTGCAGGGGCCGGCTGGCGGCCTGATAGCGGACCGCGAAACCGTGCGGCAGATCGGCCGGGCCGAGGATCGCGTGTTGCAGCGCCAGGGCGGTCTCGCGCTGCTGGTCGACCTGATGGACCCGCTGCAGCCCCTGGCCGAGCCGGCCTGCGAGCACCGTGAGCAAGGTCTGGTCCTCGAGGGTGAACGCGCGACGCTCGGCCAGATCGATCCAGACGACGAGCACGCCCTCGGGGTGCTGCAGCGCGATGCCTGCGGTCCCGGCCTCGCCCGTTCTCGTGGTGAGCAAGTCACCGTCGCGCAATGCGCTGAGCACCTTTTGGGTGTGGGACGGCAGGTCGCCCCACTGCGCGGGCTCGCCGACCGACACGACGAGCGGCGCGCCAAAGGCCGTTCCGGTGGAGGAAGTGTGCGTCGGGAAGGTGACAGCCAGGACTCGGCGCGCCCGCCACAGTCGGCGCAATTCCTCGGCGGCGGCGTTCACCGCGTCGTCGACGGTGTCCGCCTGGGCGAGTTCCTGGTTGAGCGCGTGTTCACGACCCGCCGCCAACGCCAGGGCGATAGCCGCGTGCCGGGCGAAGTCGCTGACGAGCTCGAGGTAATCGTCGCCGAATGGTGACTGCTGGGGGTCGCGAGCGACCGCGATGACGCCGAGCACCGCGCCGTCCGCGATCAGCGGCATGACGATCGCCGAGCGTTCACCGACGTCGGTGAACCCCTCGATCGGATATTGAAAGGACTCGGTGATCAGCGGTTGGCCGCGCCGCGCGACACCACCCGTAGTGGAGCCGTCCATCGGCACCTGGCGACCGATCACCTCCGAGGAGTACCGCCCCGCCGTCGCGGCCACCACCAGGGTGTCGACCTCGTCGGCAGGCAGATCGGGCTCCTTCGGAATCAGCAAAATCGCCTGTTCGGCGCCGGCCAACTCCAGCGCTCTGTTCACGATGAGCTGCAACGGCCCGGTCTGGGGGTCGCCCGACAGCAGCGCGGTGGTGATCTCCCGGCTGGCCTTCGTCCATCTGGCCGTCTCACGTTCTCGCTCGAACAGGCGCGCGTTGTCGATGGCGGCCGCCGCGGCCGTCGCCAAGGCCCGCACCGCGGCCGCCTGGGAGTCGGAGAAGACTCGGCCGGTCCGGTCGTCGGCGAGGTAGAGGCTCCCAAAGTCCGCGCCCCGCACGGTGATCGGTAATCCGAGGAGGGCCTGCATGGGCGGATCTTGGGCCTGCAGGTTGGCGGCCTGCGGATGAGCACTCACATCTTCGAGACGGAGACCCTCCCCGACCGGCAGATCGCCGAGCCGCCGGGCGGTGTCGTCATCGATTCCCGCGCGGACGAAAGTGGCCAGGGCGCCGTCGGCAGCGCGGATACCCAGGGCGGCGTAGCGGCAGCCGGTCAGCTCCATCGCCCCCTTGACGATCCGGTGCAACGTCACGTCCAGGTCCAGATCAGAACCGATTTCGCTGATGACCCGCACCAGTTGTTCCATCTGGTCGCGGGCTTCGACCAGCTCGTCGAGCTGCTCATGAATCTGGCTCACCAGCTCACGCCGGCCCTCCCAGGTAAACGCCGATCCACCCCCTTCGTTGCCCATGGATACAAACCTAACTGCTCACGCTCGTGAGCATTCCAGTGGCGGTGACTTCGGGCCTGGATACGACGCCTTTACTCGACCTTGACCGTGCATTGAATCCCCCCACCGACGATGGCTGATGTGAGTACGCTTCCATCGGTGGAACTGGGGGTTTTGGGACCTCTCCAGGTCCGGCTAGACGGGGCGCCCGTCACTATCCCGGGCGCCAAACCGCGCGCGATCCTTTCCATGCTCGGGCTGCACGGCGGCTCGGTCGTGGCGGCCGACACGCTCGTCGAGCTCCTCTGGGGCGAGAATCCGCCACGCACCGCAGCCAAGGCCCTGCAAACCCACATCTCCTCGTTACGTCGCACCCTGGGTGACGGCTTCGTTCTGACGGCGGGCGCGGGCTGGACTTTGGCCGAGACCCAGGTTGACGCGGCGCGCTACAAATCGGCAGCCCGACTGGGACGCGACGCCGCGGCGGCCGGCGACACCAGCCAGGCGGTGGCCCGCTTCGAGGAGGCGCTCGCCCTCTGGCGCGGAATGCCCGAGCTGCCCGACGGCCGGCGGGGAACCTCTGAGAAAACGCGATGGATCGAGGGCCACGCCGCGCTGGTGGAGGATCGGGCCGATGCGCTTCTCGCGACGGGCCGGGCCGCGGAGATCATCGGCGAGCTCGAGGCCGCAGTGGCCGACGCGCCGCTGCGCGAGCGGCGTTGGGGCCAGCTGATGCTCGCGCTGTATCGCGCCGGCAGGCAGGGCGAGGCACTTGGCGCGTACCAACGTGCGCGTGCGCTGCTCGCCGATGAATTGGGAGTAGACCCGGGACCGGACCTTCGCCGGCTGGAGGCCGCGATCGTCGCGCAGGACTCTGCGCTGGAAACGCCTGCCGCACAACAGCTCCCGTCCGTGACCCGGGCCGTGACGTTCCTGCTGACCGACATCGAAGGGTCGACGGCCGCATGGGAGGCAGACGCCGGCGCCATGGCGGTGGCGCTGGCGCGACACGACGAGGTCGTCGAGCAGGTCGTGACGTCCCGCGGAGGTCGGCTGATCAAGACGCGCGGCGAGGGCGACGCCACGTTCTCGGTTTTCGAGCGGCCATCGGCGGCCGCCGCCGCGGCCATCGAGCTTCAAGATGCGATCGTCCACGAGCCCTGGGCGCTACGGGAGCCCATGCGCATTCGCGTGGCTTTGCACACCGGGGAGGTCGAATTTCGCGACGGCGACTACTTCGGCCGCGCGGTCAACCGCGCCGCCCGCCTCCGGTCGCTGGCTACCGGTGGCCAGATCCTGTGCTCGGGTGCGACGGCGGAGCTCGTCATCGACTCGCTCCCCGATGATGTCGTGCTCGCCGACCTGGGGACGCGCCAGCTGCGCAATCTCGTGCGCCCGGAACACGTTTTCGAACTTCAACTGCAGAGCACCCTGCTCGACGATCCGGCGGATTCGATCGAGGTGCCTCTGGAGCGCCCGAGCCTGCCCCCCGTGCTCGCCGGGCCAGGGCCGTTCGTCGGGCGCGGGCACGAGCTCGAGCGGCTGTCTTCGGCGTGGCAGACCGCACTCGCCGGCGGCACCAACGCGATGCTGATCGCGGGCGAACCAGGCGTCGGTAAGACGCGTCTGGCCGGCGAGTGGTCGCGACAGGCTTATGAATTAGGCGCTCTGGTCATTTACGGCCGATGCGACGAGGACCTCGGCGCGCCATACCAGCCGTTCGCCGAAGCCCTGCGTTCGCTGGTGCCATGCCTCGCTGCGGGTGGGCTCCGTGGGCTGCGCGGCGTCGAAGCACTCCTCACACTCGTGCCCGGGCTGGCCGACCTGCTTCCCGACCTGGCCGCGCCGACCCGCGCCGACCCGGACACCGAACGCTACGCACTTTTCGACGCCGTCGTCGCGCTGTTGGCTATGGCCTCGGCAAGCGCGCCGGTGGTTCTGATCCTCGACGACCTGCACTGGGCGGCCAAGCCCACGCTGCTGTTGTTACGGCATCTCTTGCGTTTCGGCGAACACGCCCGCATGCAGATCATCGGCACCTACCGCAGCACGGACCTCGACCGCTCCCACCCCCTGGCGGCGATGCTCGCCGACCTCCACCGCGACGGCACGGCCAACCGGCTCAGCCTGAGCGGCCTCGACGAGGACGACGTGACCGCCTACGTCGCCGAGGCGGGTTACAACGACGAAGAGCTCGCCCGGGCATTGGCGTCCGTCACGGGAGGCAATCCGTTCTTCCTCATCGAGGCCCTGCGCCACGTGGATGAAAGCGGTGGACGCTGGGATCAGAGCACCCTGCCACAAGGGGTGCGGGAGGCAGTGAGTCGCCGCCTTTCGCGACTTCCGGCGCAGGCGAACAAGGCGCTTGCCGCAGCCGCGGTCGTCGGCAGCCGGTTCGCCTTGGATCTGGTGGAACGCGTGGTGGAGGAGGACCTGGTCGACGCGTTCGACGAGGCGTGCAAGGCCGGCATCGTCATCGAAGAGCCCGGCGGTCGCTACCGGTTCAACCATGCGATCGTCCGACAATCGCTGCTGGCCGAGTTGCCGTCGGTGCGGCGCATGCGGCTGCACCAGCGCATCGCCACAACGTTGGAAAGCGAGGCAGGCCCCGACGACGAACTGCTCGCCGAACTGGCGTACCACTACTTCGAATGCGCGTGGGCGGGGAACGCGGCGAAGGCGGTCGAATATTGCCGGCGGGCGGCGGACCAGGCGATGGCACGGCTCGCCTATGAAGGCGCCGCCGACCTCTACGACCGGGCCCTGCACGCACTCGAAGAGATCGACGAGGAGTTGCCCGACCGCGACGACCAAGCTGCGGCGCTGCTGATCGCGCGCTGCGAGGCACTGCTGGCCGCGGGCGACGTGGCTTCGGCGTCCGATGCCGTCGCTCAATTGCAAACGGCCACGGTCGATTCCGCCCAACTCGCGGCATGGGCCACCTGCTTCGACGGTCAACTCTCGATGCTGACCCACCCGGAACGACTGGACGACGTCGCTGCCGCGGTCGGCGCGGCCGCCGAAGAGCTCGCCCAACTCGGCGACGCCGCTGGAGAAGCCATGGCACACACCGTTCGTGCCGGCTGTCTCGCCCGGCTGGGCAGGATCGGCGACTGCGAAATCGCCCTGGACGACGCTCTTTCAGCGGCGCGACGCGCGCGTGAACACCGCCGGGTGAATGCGGTTCTGGCGAACGCGCCGCTTGCCGCGCTGTGGGGCCCCAATCCCGTTCCGCGCGCGGGTGGACGATGCCTGGATGTGGTGCGGCTGCTCCGAATCACTACCGACTCACCGGCGGTCGAAGCGACATCGACGCGGTGCCAAGCGGTGTTGGAGGCTTTCCGCGGTCGGGCGGCGGCGGCGCGGCGGATGATCGACTCGGCCCGGCGTACGGCCACCGAGATTGGACTGCGCCATTCTCTCATGGAGGTTGAGCAGTTCGCCGGGATCGTGGAGCTGGTGGTCGACGAGCCCACGGCAGCCGAGCCACCCTTGCGCAAGGCCTACAACGGCTTTCGTCGCATGGGCCTCGACGCCGATACCGCCGAAACCGCGGCGCTGCTGGGCCGCGCTTGTCTCGCGCTCGACCGAGACGCTGAGGCCGACGAATTGTGCGCCGAGAGTGAGCGTCTCGCCGGTCATGCGCTGAAGGCGTCGATCGCCTGGCGCACCCTTCGGGCGCGGTTACTATCGCGGCGCGGTGACCACGGCGCGGCGCGGCGGCTTGCCCAGGAGGCCGTCGCGCTGGCCGAGCGCACCGACGCGCTGGTGGATCACGGCGACGCGTGCCTGACGCTGGCAACGGTTTCGGCCGCCGCCGGCGACCTTGCCGGTGCGCGGGCCGCCGCCGAGCGGGCAGCCGAGTTGTACGAGCGCAAAGGCGCTGCGGCGCTTGCCGAAAAGGCGCTCGACGTTCTCGGTGCCGAACAACCACCCACCGCGCCTCCATCCGAACCGGCCGTCGTCGAACCCGAAAACGCTTGCGTGCGAGCGGGACAACGCGTGGCCGCCGCTATCAATACCGGGAATTGGGATGAGTTCGAGCAGCTCTATGCACGCGCGGTCACCGTCGAGAGCCACCGGAAGATCGTTGGCTTCACCAGGGCTGACCTGCCGTCGGACGATTGGGCACTCGAGAATAGGCGGGTCCTTGAGGCGGGCGGCGTGCGGATCACTTCAGTCGTCATCGCTGTGCGAGGCGAGCGCCTAGCCCTCGCTCGATTGGCGGTGGGCACTGCGGACACGAGTCCTGGGGCGCCGGCGGACGAATTCTTCAGTATTTACGGCATCGATGAGGACGGCCGAATCGCCTCACAGGTGTGGTTCGACATCGACGACATCGATGCCGCTATGGCCGAGCTCGAAGCCCGATTCGAGGCGGAGCACCCGGTCACGCGGCGGCTCGAAAACACGGCGGCGCGCGTATTCGAGCACGTCTGGTCGCATTTCGCGGCGCACGACTGGGACGCCCTGGCGAATACCGTCGCCGACAACTATGTGGGCATCGATCACCGTCGGGTCGTGAATGCCGAGACCCAACACAGTCGAAATGCCGTGGTGCGGGATTTGCAAGCGGCCGCCGAAGTCGGCTTCGCGATCTCGATGGTGAGCGCCATGGCGATTCGCGGGGAGCGTCTCGTCCTCGCACGTGTTCGCGCCGCCGGCCGCGACCCCGAGTCGATTCAAAACGATGCCCTCAACGTCGTCGAGATCGACGCCGACGACCGGATCGCGAACGTCTTCACGTACGACGTCGAAGACATCGGCGCCGCCATCGCCCAGCTCGATGGCCGTTACGTTGCTGGCGAAGCTGCGCCTTATGCGTCCACGTGGTCGGTGATTACGCAGGCATACGCTGCGCTCAACAGATTCGAGCTGCCGGCGACCGCGAGGGACTTTGTGAGCATCGACCATCGGCGAGGGGCCGCGTTCGCACCCGGTGACCTGATCGCTTATGTCCGTGCCGCTTGGAATCTCGCACAGGACGGCACGACCCACATCGAGTCTGTCCATCGGCTGACCAACGTCGGAGCGATCGTCACCCATGTAACGCGTGGAACGTCGCAAGAGGGCTTCGAAGCCGAGTGGCGGGAACTCTTCTTACTGGCTGTCGAAGGGGAAGTGATCAGCTGCTGCGAGTTATTCGACGAGGAAGACCTAGACCTCGCGATCGCGAAATTCGACGAGCTGACCCGCCCGGCATCGCATTTGGAAAACGCGGCAACGCTGGCATTCGACCATTTCTGGTCGCACTTCGCCGCCCGCGACTGGGATGCGCTGCGCGAAACCGTCGCCGATGGCTTCTCCGGTGCCGACCACCGAAGGGTGGTGAATGAGGGAAGCCGGCGCGGTCGAGATGCCGTCATCGACAATCTGAAGGTGTCCGCCAACATCGGCTTCACGATATCGACGTTGGATGTCGTCGCCACCCGCGGCACGCACCTCGCTTTGGCACGGGTACGCACCTCCGGCACCGATCCCGACACGATCCAAAACGATGCACTTAACGTCGTCGAGGTCGACGCCGACGGGCGGATCACGGCGATCGTCGTCTTCGATCTCGACGACATCGACACTGCCTTTGGAGAGCTTGATCGTCGCTACCTCGCCGGGGAAGCGGCTGCCTATGCCCGCACCTGGTCGCTCCTTTCGGAGGGCTTCGCAGCGCTGAACCAGCGGAGAATCCCACCAACGACCTCTGACTGGGCGACCATCGACCATCGACGGCTTGCACCAATCGGTGCCGGTGACCTGGGCGCGTATCTCCGTGTTGCCTGGGAACTCTCGCCGCAGTCCCGCATCTACATTGAGGCTGTGCACCGGCTAGGCAATCGCGGCGCGGTGATCACCCACGTGGCAATCGGGACCTCGCCAGACGGTTTCGACGCCGAGTGGCGGGTGACCGACATAGTGATATTCGACGGCGACCGGATCAGCCACAGTGAGCTTTTCGACGAGACAGACCTCGCCGCCGCCCTCGCGAGATTCGATCAGCTCACCCGGGTAGAACCGCGCCTCGAGACCACGGCAACCAAAACGCACCAGCGCCTGCAGGCGTGCTTCGAGGCCCGCGACTGGGACGCGATATCCGAGATACTCGCGAAGGACGTTTCAACCGACGATCGCCGTCGGCCGGTGAATGCCGGCACGCGAGAGGGCCGCAGCGCCGTACTCCAAGAGATGTCGGCAACCATCGGAATCGGCGTTGAGAGCTTGACGTCGGATATCATCGCCACCCGCGGCGACCGCCTCGCGTTATGCCGCACCCAAACCTGGGGCCGCGACAAGCGCCCGGAGGCATTCCACACCGATGTTTTCGACGTCGTTGAAATCAACGCCGAAGGCCGGCTCACCGCCCGGATCATCTTTGATCTGAACGACTTCGAGGCCGGCATCGATGAGCTCGAGGCGAGATACATCGCTGGCGAAGCGGCAACGCATGCGCGCACGTGGTCGGCCATCGCGCGAAGCTTTGCGTCGATCAATCGGCGCGAAATGCCTCCGACAACGCCGGATTGGGTAAACATCGACCACCGCCGAGGGACCTCGATTGCACCCGGTGAAATGGCTGCCTTGATGGGCGCCGCATGGAGTTCTACGTCTGATCTGAAATGCTTCATCGAGTCGGTGCACCGTCTGAACGATCGCGGTGCGGTCATCACCCACGTGGCGAATGAGACCTCAGCAGACGGATTCCATGCCGAATGGCGAGTCATCAGCGTCATCACGGTCAAAGGCGACCTCATCAGCCGCACTGAGGTATTCGACGAGGCAGAGCTCGAGGCCGCGCTGGCGCGGTTTGAAGAGCTAGGCCGCACGGCGCCACGGCTGGAGAACGCGGCAAGCCAAGTGGGAAGGCGGTATCTAGCGCGTTTTGCGGCCAGCGACTGGGACGCCATGACCGAGATGCTGGACCACAACTTCGTGAATGACGATCGCCGCCGCGTGGTGGGTGCCGGACCGCAACATGGCCGAGACGCCCAGATCGCCGACATGCAGACCGTCGCCGACCTGTGGACGGCAAGCGTGGTGACAAACGTCGTGGCGATTCGCGGCGACGGACTTGCCCTCATGCGCCTGCGCTTCGCTGACCATGATCAAGGGCCCGATGCCTTTCTCACAGACGTGTTCGGCGTGCTCGAAATCAACGCCGCCGGGCGGATTACCGCGGTCGTCTTCTTCGATAGCGACGAGGGCGACGCCGCCTACGAAGAACTTGATTCCCGTTACCTGAAAGGCGAAGCGGCTACTCACTCGCGGGCTTGGTCAGTCATCATGAATGGTTATGCCGCACTGAACCGGCACGAATTGCCGCCGACTACGCCGAATTTCGCAAGCATCGACCACCGCCGAGGGACGGCATACGCCCCCGGTGAGCTGATTGAATACGTCCGCGCGGGATGGGACCTCGATCAGCGAGTTTGCACCTACCCAGAGGTAGTGCATCGACTGACCGACGTAGGAGCCGTCTATACCCATGTCGCGCATGGGATATCGCGCGAGGGCTTCGACGCTGAGTGGCGAGGGATCAGCCTCGTGACGGTCGACGGTGACCTGGTCAGCCGCTCCGAAGTTTTCGACGAAGCAGACATTGATGCCGCGCTTGCGCGCTTCGAACAACTCAGCCAACTGACGCAACGACAGGAAAACGCGGCGAGCCGTCTATACGAACGGTTCAAGGCGGCTTATGCGGTTCGTGACTGGCGCGCGGTAGCCACGATGCTAGATGACGACATTCGGAGCGAGGACCGTCGCCATGTAGTCAATTCAGGCCTCCGACAGGGGACCGACGCGGTGATCGCCGAGGTCTCCGGGCTGTGCGAGGCCGGATTCGACATCACCTCAGAGGTCGTCGCCACCCGTGGCGACCGCCTTGTCCTGAACCGCATCCGAACCACCCTCCGCGGCCAAGGAGTTGATGGCTTCCACGCATTCGCTCTCGACGTCATCGAGATCGACGCCGTGGGCCGCGTCGTGGCGCGCATCGTGTTCGACGTGGAAGACCCGGACGCGGCGTTCGGGGAACTTGAGGCTCGGTACCTCGCCGGCGAGGCGGCCGGCCATGCGCGTACGTGGACGGTCATCGCCGACATCTACGCTTTGTTCAACCGGAATGAGCATTTCAAAGTGGACTGGGTCATGGTCGACCACCGGCGTGGCACGCCGTTCGCGTCCGGCGACCTTCCTCCAGCTCTCCAGAACTTCTTCGATCTGACGCCGGAGTTTGAGGTCCGCATCGAAACGGTGCACCGGCTCAACGATTTCGGGGCTGTCATCACACATGACTCCCATGGGTTCTCGGCTGACGGCTTGGACGTCGAATGGCGCATGATCCAAGTCCTCATCGTTGAAGGCGACCGACTCACCCGCTGCGACCTGTTCGACGAGAGTGAGTTGGACACAGCGATCGCACTATTCGATCAGCTCAGTCGTCCGACACCCCAGCTCAAAAACGCGGCAAGCCTCGTGCTCGAGGAGTTCCTCGCCCACTTTGGGGGTCGCGACTGGGATGCCATGGCAGAACTGCTCGCCGACGACTTTCGCTCAGACGACCGCCGGTCCGTCATCAACGCCGGAATCCGACGCGGTCGAGACGCCGAGATGGCGAATTGGCGTGCCACTGGCGAGGTCTGGACGACTGATGTTCGGGCGACCGTTATCGCGACCCGCGGAGAGCGCCTCATGCTCTCTCGTTTCACCTTCGCAAGCCAAGAATCGCTTCCCGAGGCTTTCCAGGCTGCGGCGCTTGCCGTCATCGAGGTCAACGACGACAACCGATTCGGGTCGACCGTGGTGTTCGACCCTGACGATATCGACGCCGCATTTGAAGAAATCGACAATCGTTACCTCGCAGGCGAAGCGGCCCCCCACTCGCACACCTGGGCAGCCATCGCACAGAGCTACGCCACGGTCAATAGGGGCCACCTTCCGTCGACGACAACAGACTTCGCCGACACCGACCATCGCCGAGGAGCAGCGGCGACACCGGGTGAACTTCTCGCATTCCTCCGTAGCGCGTTGGACCAGACGCCTAATCTGACGATCCGCATTGCAGCTGTACATCGTCTCAGTCGATACGGCGCGGTCGTCGCCCACACTGCGGCTGGGACCTCCCCGGAGGGGTTTGAAGCCGAGTGGCGTGAGGTCATCATCTTGGCAGTTGATGGCGGCATGCTCAATCGCTGCGAGATATTCGACGAGGCGGATCTGGATGCCGCCCTTGCCCGATTCGACGAGCTGAGCCGCCCGACGCGGCAACTCGAGAACGCAGCAAGCCGAGCGGAGGACCGCCTCTTTGCGCGCTCGGCGGCCGGCGATTGGGCGGCGGTCGCCGAAATCCTGGCCGGCAACAGTTTTGTCGACGATCACCGTCGGGTGGTGAATGTCGGCGTCTGGGACGGTCGCGATGCCGTGATGGCAAACATGCGCGCCCTGGCCGAGGGCCTCGCGCAGGTAACGCTGACGGTCATCGCGACCCGCGGGGAGCGCCTGGCCCTCATTCGAATCGCCTCCTTCGACCGCGAGTTGCAGCGCGGCGAATTCGTCATCGAGATGCTGGGAATCACCGAGATCGACACAGACGGGCGGATTGCGGCCCACGTCTTTTTCGATGCCGACGACTTTGACGCCGCCTTCGAAGGACTTGAAGCCCGGTACCTCGCCGGAGAGGCAACCGAGCATTCCCGCACGTGGTCAGCCATCGCACAGGCCTATGCCGCGGTTAATCGTCACGAGCTACCGGCGACGACGCCGGACTGGACCAACATCGACCACCGACGAGCAATAGCGTTCGCACCGGGAAATCTGAAGGGATACCTCGAAGCCTCTTGGGACCTGCTCGCGCCGGGGCTCCACGCCTACATCGAAACCGTGCATCGGTTGAACGAGCTGGGCGCGGTAGTCACCCGAGTTGTGGAGGGGACGTCGAGCGACGGCTTCCAGGCCGAATGGCGAGAGATAGGCATCTCGACCGTCAAAGGCGCTCTGATCAACCGCTCCGAGATCTTCGACGAAACAGAACTCGACTCCGCGCTTGCCCGCTTCGACGAATTGCAAGCGCAGCCGCACCGCTTGGACAATGCGGCAAGCCAAGTGAATGAACGATTTTGGACCTGCCTGGCGACGCGCGATTGGGCGACGATGGCCGAGATACTCGCCGAGAACGTTGTGTCGCATGACAACCGTCGGGTTGTCAACTCCGGTGAACTGCGCGGGCGCGATGTGAACCTCGCAAACCTGCGGGCAGTCGCTGACGTCGGTTTCGAGGGCGTTGTCTGGACGGTCCTCGCGCTTCGTGGACAACGCCTTGCCCTCTCCCGCATTCGGTCCTCCGCCCCCGGACTTGAGCCCGGTGAGATTAGCGCGGACATGATCGGCATCGTGGAGATCGACGGGGACAACCGGATGATTGTTCACTCCATATTCGACGCCGACGACTTCGACGTCGCTTTCGCCGAACTCGAAGCTCGGTACATCGCCGGCGAAGCGGCCACCCGTGCGCGGATATGGTCGTTGGTCGCGCAAGGCCACGCTCAGTTCAATCGGCACGAACTTCCAACGATGATGCCGGACGTGGTTTACATCGACCATCGACGGGGCGTCACAATCGAGGGCGCCGATCTGGCCATAACTGTTCGCGCCAATTTGGATCTTCTTCCGCAGGTGCACGTCTACGTCGAGACCGTGCATCGGCTGACCGAACTTGGAGCCGTCGCCACCCAAGTGGTGAAAGGGACCTCACAAGAGGGCTTCGACGCCGAATGGCAAACGATCGCTATCTTCACCTTCGAAGGTGACCTGCTCAGCCGCTACGAAACCTTTGACGAGACGGAGCTCGATGCTGCGCTCGCTAAATTCGACGAGCTCGTCTGCGGTGACTGAGACGGTGCCACGACGACAACCGCTTTATCTGCTAGCGGACAGTCAGCTGCTGTTCTGGAAGCGACGGGACCGGCTGCTCCTCGAGGGAGCCCTCGATGGATTGGCGCGGGACACACCGCTTAGCGCGGCCTACATCGGTGCCTCCAACGGGGACCGCCCCGAGTACTACGGGATCTTCGAGACGGCTATGGATGCGATTGGAATCACCGACCGTCGCATGATTCTTTCGTCCTTCGGCTCCGACGATCGCGCCTTCCTCGAGCGTGCCCGGTTGATCGTCCTCGCGGGTGGCGATGTACGACTCGGCTGGGACACGTTCGAGAAAGCCGGCATGAAGGACGTGATCCTGCGCAGGCACGCCCAAGGGGCCGTCCTGGTGGGCATCTCGGCCGGCGCCGTCCAGCTCGGACGCTATGGAATCGTCGAGACGCCCGAATCGCCCCCGCTTGAACTAGTCGATGTGTTCAACCTCGTACCCTTGGTGGTTGACGCGCATGACGAGCGAGGCGGGTGGGCGCGGCTATCGCGAACCGTCGAAGAGCTCGAGGGATCGGCCGGCGGCCTCGGAATCCCATCAGGCGCCGGAGTCATGGTGCACGCAGACGGCACTATCGAGGCTCTCCGTCATCCCGCGCATGAGTTCCGTTTCGAGGGCGGTCGCGTCACGCACTCGCTGTTGCGCGCCGAAGATGACGGCTGATTTTCTCGCACCGCAACGAAGTTCGGTGCGTGAACATCGCCATCGCGTTGTGACGGTTGGCCGTTGTAATAGTGACTTTCGGCCCGAGTAACCAACCCGGTCGGTGTCCAGAGTTAACACCATGCCAACCGCAGGTAATTGCCGCATAAAGGAGCCAGCTATGTTCTTCGCACATCTGACCCCGCGTCGGCTACTAGTCGGGGCAATCGGTGCCGGCGCAATTACCGGCACGCTGCTATGTAGCACCGCGGCGACCGCCGCGGCTGACTCCCCGCCTCGGCCCCCCGGCTGCACGGCAGCGGATGTAGCCGGCGTCGCGTCAGGTGTCGCGGCAGCGCTCTCGGGCTACCTGTTCACTCATCCGGACCTGAACGAGTTCTACACCGGACTCCAGGATCGTCCCAAAGACCAGATCGGCGACGACGTCCAGCAGTACTTCAACGCCAACCCGGAAGAGCAAGCCGATCTCGAAAACATCCGTCAGCCCCTGGCTGACATCAGGCAGCGTTGTCAGTGGACACCGCTGCTGGGGCAGGGCGGCGCGACCCCTTGAGCGATCGAAACAAGCACGCCCAAAACTTGCCACCGGTCAGAGTGAGGAGATCCCGATGAACGGGTGGGTGCGGCCTTGGACTGCAGGGGCGATAGCAGTATTGACCCTTACCGCGATTCCTGAGATGTATGCCGTCGTAGAGCCTTCCGGTGTGGCCAACGCCGACGTCTGCGCAAGCGTCGGCAGGCGTGTCTCCGTGAGCGGGTGCACCAACGTTGCCGATACTATCAACGCCAATGTCCCGCCACCGGACGCGTATGCACCGCTGCCGCAAGACTTTCCGCCCCCACCCCCCCCCCCCCCCCGCCCCCCCCCCCGGCAAATTTTTTTCGGGGCCCCGCCCGCGGGGGATTTTATACGGGCGCGCC
>NZ_LZIL01000064.1 GCF_001667075.1 Mycobacterium sp. 852014-52450_SCH5900713
CGTTGCGTCAATCGGGTTCGTCGTCGTCACCGTCGCGGAGGATTCTTTCGGGGTGGTGGTAGGTGTTGGTGCGGGGTTGTCCGTGGTCGAGGTGTGGTGGTGGTAGCCATTCGGTTTCGCCGCGGGCGTTGGTGCGGGTGGTCCAGCCTTTTTCGGCGAGCCGGTTGTCGGGGCCGCAGGCCAGGGTGAGGTCGTCGATGTCGGTGCGGCGGGTGGTTTGCCAGCCGGTGATGTGGTGGACCTGGCTGTGGTAGGCGGGGGCATCACATCCTGGTTTGGTGCACCCGCGGTCCTTGGCGTACAGCATGATTCGTTGTGCGGGGGAGGCGAACCGTTTGGTGTGATGCAGCGCCAGCGATCGGCCGTTGTCGAAGACCGCGAGGTAGTGGTGGGCGTGGCCGGCCCAGCGGATGACATCCGACATGGGTACCAGTGTGCCGCCGGCGGTCAGGGCCTTGCCGGCGGCGGCCTCCAAGTCCTGCAACGTGGTGGTCACCACGATCGACACCGGCAGCCCGTTGTGCCGGCCCAGTTCCCCGCAGGCCAGCAGGGCGCGCAGCCCGGCCAGCATGGCGTCGTGGTTGCGTTGAGCCGGGCTGCGGGTGTCGCGGCGCACCGCGTCCTCATCGGGTGTCGCATCGATCACCGGAGTCTGGTCCTCGGGGTTGCACGCCCCGGGGGCGGCCAGCTTGGCCAACATGGCTTCGATCGCGGCCCGCAACTCCGGGGTCACCAGCCCGCCGATGCGCGACATCCCGTCGCATTCCTGGGTGCCCAGGGTGATCCCGCGTTTGCGGGCCCGCTCGGCGTCGCTGAAATGCCCGTCGGGGTGTAGCCAATCCATCACTCGTCCGGCGTATTTGGCCAACTCGTCGGGCCGATACCCGCGGGCCTGCTTGGCCAGGTCGGCCTCGGCGGCCTGCCGGGTCAACACGTCCACCGCGGCGGGCAGCTGGGCAAAAAAGCCACGGATCACCTTCACGTGCCCGTCACCGATGAGCCCCTCGCGTTGACCGGCCGCGGTCGCGCTCAGCTGCGGCGCCAACGGCTGGCCGGTCAACCCCCGGCGTTCCCCGAGGTCGGCGGCTTCGGCGATGCGCCGGGCGGCCTCGCACTTGGTGATGCGCAGCCGGTCGGCCAGCCCCACCCGCAGCGAACCGCCCAACTCCTCGGCACTGGCTTGGGCGCCGAGCTGGTTGATCAACGCGTGCTGCGGGGCGCGCAGCCGGCGATACACCCGTTCCACCCGCTCCAAGGCACGCAGCCGCTCCGGGGTGGTGAGCACGTCAAAAGACAACCCGCACAACCGATCCACGTCGTCGTCGAGCGCGTCGAAAACCTCGACGATCTCCTCACGACTACTGACACCCACACCTCAAACCCTACGAACACCCACCGACAAAAAAGACCACATTGTGACC
>NZ_LZIL01000065.1 GCF_001667075.1 Mycobacterium sp. 852014-52450_SCH5900713
CCGAGCGGGCGCGGGCGGCGATGGAGGATCGGCGCAGCGGTCAGGGCGGAGGACTGAGCGGCTGGGAGCGCCGGGCGCCGAGCTACCCTGCACGTTCGACGTCCACATCAGGACGTCTTGCATGCCGTCGTTGTAGACCACGCCGTTGGGCGGCGCGCCGGTCACGTCGAAGTACAGCGTCCCGGTCGACTCGCTACCCTGCGCGATCGGCGCCGGGTTGAGGCCGTTAGGGGCCCCCACCTTGTCGATCACCCGGTAGTTCTGGCCGTTGGGCCCGCGGGCGATGAAGTCGTTCACCATCGGGGTAACGAGCCCGCCGTCCGACCGAGCGGTAACGTCCGCCTGGTAGAGCGTCCCCTTGGGCGTGTAGCCGGGAATCGAGACATTGCTCGGCTGCAGGTTGCTCACCGTGTAGTTGGTGACCAGCGGCCCGTCCACGAGTTGCTCACTGGTGCCGAAGCCCTGGATGTTGGGCGGCGCGGCAGAAGCCGGCACCGCCGCGAAAATCCCTGCCGCCGCAATCCCCCCGGCAGCGGCAGCTGTCTTCAGCGCGGTCTTGGTGACCTTCATTGCTCATTCCTTTCGTGTCGAACAATCGCCCCCCAGAAGGGCAATACGCACATAGGCCGCAAATAGCCCCTTGCTGCCCGCTTTAAACATATGCGCCCGGTTTATTCGTGATTTTCGGCCGGTCAGCTGGCGAAACGGTGTTGTTTTGCTGGACAGTATCTTTCGCATCAGTTTTTAACATCCGTATCGCTATTCACGTCGAATGACTTGGGCGACGACGCTCTAGGCGCACGATTAGCCCCGGCTGTGGCGGGTAGTCAGAGCGGGAGAAATCCGACCAGACGAAAGGGGCCGTCGATGGACGCGGAAGCGCTAAACACAGTCCCCGCGAGGACGACGAACTCAAGCACGAATTGGATGGCACGCTGCGCGGTAACCGGCCAAGTCGCGCCGAGGAATGGCGCGATCCCGAGCCTCCGGCCGACGACGACCCCGACGTTCCCGCGGGCCGCCCGATGACACGCGAACCTTAGACCGGATTCGACCACCAATGGAGGAATCAGATGGGCTTTGCGCCTCAGCAACAGACCGCCCCGGGTGTGCAGAGCCGGATGAACCCCGTGCCCGACTGCGGCGAAAACACTTACCAGGGCTCGGGAAAGCTCACCGGCAAAAGGGCGATCATCACCGGGGGTGATAGCGGCATCGGCCGCGCGGTCGCTATCGCTTTCGCGCGCGAAGGCGCCGACGTGCTGATCTCCTACCTCGACGAGGACGACGACGCCCGCGACGTCGCGCGCTACGTGGAAGACGCCGGGCGCAAATGCGTCCTGGTGTCCGGCGACCTTTCCGATGCTGCGCATTGCCGCGCCGTCGTCGACCGGGCCGTCGAAGAATTCGGCGGCATCGACATCCTGGTCAACAATGCGGCCTACCAGATGATGCACAAGAGCCTTGACGAAATCAGCGATGAGGAATGGGATTACACGTTCCGGCTCAATGTCGGCGCATATTTTTATCTCACCAAGGCGGCGGTGCCGCACATGAACGCGGGGGCGTCGATCATCGGCAGTTCGTCGGTCAACTCCGACACGCCCAATCCGACGCTGGCGCCCTACGCCGCCACCAAGGCGGCGATCGCCAACTTTTCGGCCAGCCTCGCTCAGTTGCTGGGCGAGAAGGGGATTCGGGTGAACAGCGTCGCGCCCGGCCCGATCTGGACACCGTTGATCCCCTCCACCATGCCCCCGGACAGCGTTGAGTCGTTCGGCGACAACACGCCGCTCGGCCGCGCCGGCCAGCCCGCCGAACTCGCGCCGATCTACGTGCTGTTGGCCTCCGACGACGCCAGTTATATCTCCGGCGCGCGGGTGGCCGTCACCGGAGGCCGGCCAATTCTCTAGCGCCGCATCGCTTTGCACTTGCGGACGGTTCAGGAGCCCCGGTTCTCGCCCAGTTCCTCGACGATCGGGCTCGAAGCGGGGATGTCTTTTGCGTTTTCGGCCAGCCCTGGTTTGGTGTGGGTGCGACGAGCCGCGGCCTTGTCGGCGTCGCCGAGGTCGCGATCGTCGATGATGGTGACCGACGCGAGGACCTGGGCGGCATTGTTGTAGGTCTCGGGCGGAATGCTGCGCAGGGCGCGGATCGTGTCGTCGTCGCAGCCATTGCGATCGGCGGCGTCAAGCAGATCCTGCTTGTTCGCCGGAAAGTCCACATCGGTGAAGCATTGACGCAGCTGATTGGGACTAACGGACGCAACCATGGCTGTCGGGATGCCCGGTGCCCAAAGGGCTAAACCGCTAAACCCGGCCCCGGGGTGACGTCTCGGTCACATCGGCGCGGCCGTGAAACGCCTTTCTCAACGGCCGCGGACTCTGCGGTTGTGCTTCATGATCGCGTCGACCAACTCCGCCTTGCTCATCTTCGACCGGCCCCGCACGTCGAGTCGGCGGGCCACGTCGAGCAGGTGCTTCTTGCTCGCGTTGGCGTCCACCCCCTCGGCCGTCGGGCCGGAGGCACGCGGCCCGCCGCTCTTGGCGCGCTCGTCGGACGGGCCCTTCTGTTCTTTGGGCTCCCAATGATCGCCGATCTTTTCGAAGCTGTGCTTAAGGGCGGAATACGCCACCCGGTGCGCGCGCTCTTCGCTGCCGTATTCGTCGGCCGCTGCGTCATGCGTTTTCGCGAACGTGCGTTGCGCTTTGGCGTTGGAACGCCGCAAAGTGCTCGGCAGTTCGTCCTTCTTCGGCTTGCCGCCTTTCGTCGTCTTCGGCATGAAAACCTCCTGATACGCACGCGCGGTGCGAGTGACACTCGGTTACCCCATCGACGGGCCGGCAATCAGCACTTCGCCCAGCGAAGCCGCGTCCAGAGCCCGAAAATATGTCAATATCATTGACATGGTTCAGGCCGAAGACGCCCCGCTTGGTTACCTGCTGTACCGGGTGGCCAGCCTGCTGCGACCGGAGGTTTCCGCGGTATTGGGCCCGCTCGGCCTGACGCTGCCCGAATTCGTCTGCCTCCGCATGCTTTCCCTGGTTCCGGGGATGTCGAGCGCCGAACTGTCCCGGCAGGCCGGAGTCACACCGCAGGCGATGAACACGGTGCTGCGCAAGCTGGAAGACATCGGCGCCGTCGCCCGTCCGACATCTGTGTCCAGCGGTCGCGCGCTACCGGCCACGCTGACCGGTCAGGGCCGCGCCCTTTTGAAACGCGCCGAAGGCGCGGTGCGGACCGCCGATGCGCGCATCTTGGCCAAGCTGACCGAAACTCAGCAGCGCGACTTCAAGCGGATGCTCGACAAGCTCGGGTCCGACTGACCCCGCGGCGAAGCGGGCCGCCGCCGAGGCCGCAGATCAAGCGGTTTGGATCCGGGCCCATGGTCGGGCCTCTTCGAGTTCGTAGGCCAGCTCGAGCAGTAGCGCCTCCTGCCCGATGTTGGTCGAGAACATCATGCCCACCGGCATGCCTTCGTCGGACTGCGCCAACGGAAGCGAGACCGCCGGCTCGCCGGTTACGTTCTGCAACGGGGTGAACGAGACCCAGTCGATCAGCCGCTCGATGACCTGGTGGTAGTCGGTGGGTGCCAGATAGCCGATGCGGGGCGTCTCGTCGGCGAGCGTCGGGGTGAGCACTACGTCGTAGGTGTCGAAGAATTGTGCGGTGCGCCTGCGGATTCGGCGCAGGCGCATGATCGCCAGCGGCAGTCGATGAATGTTGTGGGCGGTGTGTCGCTCCAGCCCGAGCGTCAGGCTGTCCAGCCGGCTGCGGTCGAACGTCTTGCCGAACATGTGCCGCCCGGTGCGCACCTGGGCCAGCGCGAGGAATCCCCAGTAAAGGACGAAATCGTCGACGAAGCTGGCCGGCACCGGGGGCTCGTCGAGGTATTCGACGCGATGCCCCAGCTCCTCGAGAAGGCCGGCGGACTTCAGCGTCAGCTCGCGCACCTGGGGGCTGCAGTCGCGTTGCACCGACCGGGTCAGCACGGCGATCCGCAGCCGCTGCCTGCCGGGTCCGACGACGTCACCGACCGGTGCCAGTTTCGGATTGCGCCAAATCCGTTCGGCCTCCCGGTAGAACGCCGCCGTGTCACGCACCGAACGGGTCACCACACCGTTGGCGACGATGCCCACCGGCATCCGGCGCAGGTGGGCGTCCAGCGGCAGCCGCCCACGTGACGGCTTCAGCCCGACAAGCCCGTTGCAGGCGGCAGGGATGCGGATGGAGCCGCCGCCGTCGTTGGCGTGGGCGATCGGCACCACACCGGCGGCAACGAACGCACCCGAGCCCGACGAGGATGCGCCCGCGCTGTAGTCGGTGTTCCACGGGTTGCGGACCGGACCCAGCCGGGGGTGTTCGGCCGAAGCACTGAAACCGAATTCCGACAGCTGCGTCTTGCCCACCGGGGCCAGCCCGGTGGCCAGGAACAACCGGGTGAATGCGCCGTCGGAGGTGGCATTCCACGGAGTCCACGCGTCGGTGCCGTGCATCGTCGGCTGGCCGGCGATGTCGACGTTGTCCTTGAGAAACGTCGGGACGCCGTCAAAGAAGCCGTTCGCCGCCGCGGCGGTTCGCGCCTGCTGGAAGGCCGCATAGGCCAGGCCGTTGAGGATCGGATCCACGGCCTCGGTGCGGGCGATGGCGGCCTCGACCACCTCGGCCCTGCTGACCCAGCCGGCCTGTATCGCGTGGGCGAGCCCGACCGCGTCCAGATCACCGAGGGCGTCGTCGCCGAACGCATGCACGTGTCGCATTTAACCGACGCTAGCCCGCGCCCGCGCGGGGCTTAGGCCTGCCCCACCTCGAAGCGCACGAACCGCGTCACCGTCACGCCGGCCTCGTCGAGCAGGGCCTTGACCGTCTTCTTGCTGTCGGACACCGAGGGCTGCTCCAGCAGCACGGAGTCCTTGAAGAAGCCGTTCAGCCGGCCTTCGACGATCTTGGGCAGCGCCTGCTCCGGCTTGCCCTCGGCCTTGGCCGTTTCCTCGGCGATACGGCGCTCGCTGGCCACCACGTCCTCGGGGACGTCGTCGCGTGACAAGAAGCGCGCCTTGAGCGCGGCGATCTGCAGCGCGACCGAGTGCGCGGCCTCGACGTCGGAGCCGCTGTATTCCACCAGCACCCCGACGGCCGGCGGCAGGTCCGCCGCCCGCTTGTGCAGGTAGGCCTCGACGGTGCCGTCGAAGTACGCGACACGGCGCAGCTCGAGCTTCTCGCCGATCTTGGCCGACAGGTCGGCGATGGCCTGCTCGACCGTCTTACCGCCCGTAGCGGCAGCCTTGAGCGCCTCGACATCGGTGGCCTTGGATTCGGCCGCCGCCGCGACGATGTCATCGGCGAGCTTCTGGAACTCGGCGTTCTTGGCGACGAAGTCGGTCTCGGAGTTCAGCTCGATCAGCGCGCCGCCCTTGGCCGCGACCAGGCCTTCGGCCGTGGCGCGCTCGGCGCGCTTGCCGACGTCCTTGGCGCCCTTGATGCGCAACGCCTCGACGGCCTTGTCGAAGTCGCCGTCGCTCTCGGCCAGCGCGTTCTTGCAGTCGAGCATGCCGGCGCCGGTGAGCTCCCGAAGCTTCTTGACGTCGGCGGCGGTGAAGTTGGCCATATCAGCCTTCCCTAGGAGGGTTCAGTGGTCGATTCGGGTGCGCCCGCAGCGACGTCGGTGGGGGCGCTGGCAGCAGCGGAGGCCAGCAGTTCCTGCTCCCATTCGGGCAGCGGCTCGGCGGCCTCGACTTCGGGCTTGCCGTCGGTGCGGCCGACCCCGGCGCGGGCCTGCAGGCCCTCGGCGACCGCGGAAGCGATCACCTTGGTCAACAGCGCGGCCGAGCGGATCGCGTCGTCGTTACCCGGGATCGGGTAGTCGACCTCGTCGGGGTCGCAGTTGGTGTCCAGGATCGCGATGATCGGGATGTTCAGCTTGCGGGCCTCCGCGACCGCGAGATGCTCCTTGTTGGTGTCGACGACCCAGATCGCCGAGGGCACCTTGGCCATGTCGCGGATACCGCCGAGGCTGCGCTCCAGCTTGTTCTTCTCCCGGGTCAGCATCAAGATTTCTTTCTTGGTGCGGCCCTCGAAGCCGCCGGTCTGCTCCATCGCCTCGAGCTCCTTGAGGCGCTGCAGGCGCTTGTGCACGGTGGAGAAGTTGGTGAGCATCCCGCCCAGCCAGCGCTGGTTCACGAACGGCATGCCGACGCGGGTCGCCTCGGCGGCGACGGACTCCTGCGCCTGCTTCTTGGTGCCGACGAACATGATGCTGCCACCGTGGGCGACGGTCTCCTTGACGAACTCGTACGCCTTGTCGATGTAGGTCAGCGTCTGCTGCAGGTCGATGATGTAGATGCCGTTGCGGTCGGTGAAGATGAACCGCTTCATCTTGGGATTCCAACGACGGGTCTGGTGCCCGAAGTGAGTGCCGCTGTCCAGCAGCTGTTTCATGGTTACGACGGCCATGCTCGTGCCTTACTTGTGTCGGTTGTCGCCCGGCATCGGGTGAAGCCGGGCCCTGGCGCCTGCTGCGATGCCGGACCCTGTTAAGGGACCGCCCGGCACGCAATGCGAACTCCTGGTGGAACTAAGGAGACGCGGGGCGGACGCGCGAAGTCAGCCCGCGAACGAGCTGCGACCAGGAGTTTACACCGACTCCGCTGGTGGTTTTGCACAGCACCGGCCCGCCCTGAGTGGTGCCGCCGCAGGCGGGGCGATGAACTGAGCCGATGCGACGGGTTTTGCGGCTGATGCTGTGCCTGGCGGTGCTCAGCGCGGTGCCCGCGGTTGCGGACGACGCTCGCCTGGATTGGCCGTTGCGACCGCCGCCGGCCCTGGACGGGCAAGCCCGCGGATTCGACGCCCCGTCACCGGACTGGAAACCCGGGCATCGGGGCGTGGATCTGCCCGGGGCTGCAGGTCAGCCGGTGTATGCGGCGGGCACCGCCACCGTGGTGTTCGCCGGGCAGCTGGCGGGGCGGCCGGTGGTTTCGCTGGCCCACCCGGGCGGGCTGCGCACCAGCTACGAGCCGGTCCGGGCGGCGGTGCGGGTGGGCCAACCGGTGACGGCCCAGACCGTCATCGGCTCGTTGCAGGCCGGGCATGCCGGCTGCCGGGCCGCGGCCTGTCTGCACTGGGGCGCGATGTGGGGTCCGGCGTCGGGCGCCCACTACGTCGATCCGTTGGGTTTGGTGAAGTCGACGCCGATCCGGCTCAAGCCGCTGCGGGGTTGAGGGGGGCGTCACGCCCGCGGATGGGCCTGATCGTGCACCGCCCGCAACCGCGAGACGGCGACATGGGTGTAGAGCTGGGTGGTCGCCAGGCTCGAATGGCCGAGCAGTTCCTGCACGACGCGCAGGTCGGCGCCGCCCTCGAGCAGGTGCGTGGCCGCGCTGTGCCGCAGGCCGTGCGGGCCCATGTCGGGCGCGCCGTCCACCGCCGACACCGTCTCGTGCACGACGGTGCGAGCCTGGCGGACGTCGAGCCGCCGCCCTCGCGCACCCAGCAGCAGCGCCGGCCCCGACGCGGCGGTCACCAGGGCGGGGCGCCCCTCGTCCAGCCAGGCGCGCAGCGCCTCGGCGGCCGGCGTCCCGAACGGCACGGTGCGCTGCTTGTTGCCCTTACCCAGGACCCGGATCAGCCGATGCCCGGCGTCCACATCGTCGAGGTCCAGGCCGCACAGTTCGCTCACCCGGATTCCGGTGGCATACAGCATCTCGACGATCAGCCGGTCTCGCAAAGCCATCGGATCACCTTGTTGGGCACCAGATTTCGCGGCTGCCATGGCGTCGAGCGCCTGGTCTTGGCGCAGCACCGCCGGCAGGGTGCGGTGCGCCTTGGGCACCTGTAGCCGGACCGCCGGGTCCGCGGCCAGCAGGCCGCGCCGCGCGGCCCACGCGGTGAACGCCTTGATCGCCGAGGTGCGACGGGCCAGCGTCGTGCGAGCGGCGCCGGCGGCGCCCGAGGCCGACAACCACGAGCGCAGCAGGGACAGGCTCAATCCGTCCAGCCCGGCATTGCGGTCGTCGAGAAAGGCCAGCAGCGAGCGCACGTCGCCGAGGTAGGCGCGGCGGGTGTGCGCCGACCTGCCGCATTGCAGCGACAGGTATTCGTCGAACTCCTCGAGGATGGCCTCCACGCCTGCAACGTTCGCAGGGGCCGGGGACCTGAATCAGTCGACGCGCCGAAGTGTGTCCGGGGTGAGATCTTTGAGCAGCGGATATCCGTCGACGGCCATGATCAGGTCGGCTTCGGCCAGCAGCGAACGCAGGACGTGCACGATGCCGTCGACCCCACCGAGCGCCAGGCCATACGCGTACGGGCGGCCGATGCCCACCGCGGTCGCGCCCAGCGCGAGCGCCTTGACGATGTCGGCGCCGCTGCGGACCCCGGAGTCGAACAGCACCGGAAGACCGTCGGCGGCCTCGACCACGCCCGGCAGGCAATCGAGCGCGGGCAGGCCGCCGTTGGCCTGGCGGCCACCGTGGTTGGAGCAGTAGATGCCGTCGACGCCGCCGTCCTTGGCGCGCCGGGCGTCGTCGGGATGGCAGATGCCCTTGATGATGAGCGGCAGCTTGGTCAGCGACCGCAGCCAGGGAAGGTCGTCCCACGTCAACGGATTGCCGAACGTCGTGATCCACTGCAGCACAGCGGCTTGCGGGTCCTCCTCGGGCGGCCGCTGCAGGCCGTCGCGAAAGACCGGGTCGCTGGTGTAGTTGCTCAGGCATAGCCCGCGCAACTGCGGAAAGTTTGCCGTGCGGAGATCGCGCGGACGCCACCCGGGAATCCAGGTGTCCAGGGTGACGATGATGCCCCGGTAGCCGGCGGCCTCGGCCCGCTGCACCAGGCTGGCGGCGAGCTCGCGATTCTTCGGCGTGTACAGCTGGAAAAAGCCCGGGGTGTCGCCGAACTGGGCGGCGACGTCTTCCAACGGGTCGGCGGTCAGGGTGGAAACGACCATCGGAACGCCGGTGACCGCTGCGGCTTGCGCGGTGGCCACGTCGCCGTGGCCGTCCTGAGCACAGATGCCGATGACACCGATCGGGGCCATGAACAGCGGCGACGGCAACGTCAGGCCGAACATCTCTACCGACAGGTCACGCTCGGCGGCGCCGACGAACATACGGGGCATCAAGCCCCAGCGGTCGAACGCCTCGCGATTGGCCCGCTGGGTGCGCTCGTCGCCGGCACCACCGGCGACGTAGGACCACACCGACGGCGACATGGCCCGCTCGGCCCGGGCCTCCAGCTCCGCGAAGGCTATCGGCAGCGCGGGCGCGATCCCGCCCAGGCCCTTGAAGTAGATCTCGTTCTGGTAGTCCCCGAAATGCGCCATGGGAGTAGAGGATGCCAGCCGGCGTTCAAGCCGCTAGGAGGCCCCGGCCTCCGCCTCGGCCAGTTCCTTCTTCCATTGCCGGAACGTCTCTTCGGTGCGGCCGCGACGCCAGTAACCCGAGATGGACGACGCCCACCTGGCGTCCACGCCGCGCTCCTTGCGGATGTAGGGCCGCAGATTGTGCATGACGCTTTGCGCCTCGCCGTGAATGAAGACGTGCACCTGACCGGGAAGCCACGGCGTGGTGGTGACCGCCTCGATGAGCGGGGCGTGGTCGCCCGCGCGGTCCTCGGGGACCAGATCGGCCCGCCCGCCGCGATAGACCCAATGCACCTCGACGCCTTCCGGTGCGGTCAGCGGAATCTCGTCTTCCTGGCCCGCCACCTCGATGAACGCCTTACCAACGGCGCTGGCGGGCAACGCTTCCAGCGCCGCGGCGATGGCCGGAAGCGCCGATTCATCGCCGGCCAGCAGATGCCAATCGGCGGCGGGATCGGGTGTGTAGGCACCGCCGGGGCCCATCAGGTAGATGCGCTGGCCGGGCTGGGCCGCCGCGGCCCACTGGCCCGCGACCCCGTGCTCGCCGTGCACGACGATGTTCAGCGTGATTTCGCCGGCCGCCGCGTCCACGTGCCGGACGGTCATGGTCCGGACCGACGGCCTCTTCTCGGGGGGCAGGCCGGCGAAGCTGTCCAGGGTCAGCGGCTGGGGCAGGTCCGCGACGTCGATGTCGTCGGCGACGAACGCCAACTTGACGTAGGAGTCGGTGAATTTGCTGGGCACGAAGGCGTCGAAGTCCTTGCTGCCCAGCACGACCGCGACCATGTGCGGTGTGAGCTCCTTGGTATCGACAACCTCGAAGCGTTGCAGAGGTCGACCCGCCACTTGTCCTCCTGTCCCCGCCCGACCCCCGTCGACTATACGAGCCGCGTCGTCGATGCAGCTTGACCCCTTGCGGCCCGCACAAGTCGCCACTTGCCCTCCTGGCGCTGCACCAACCCAGCCAGCTCGAGGATCGCCAGCGGCCCCAACACCCGCTCGGGCGCCAGCCCCGACACGACCGCGAGTTGCTCGACGGTTGCGTCGCCGCGGCCCGGCAGCGCCTCGTACACCCGGCGCTCATCGTCGCTGAGCCCGTCGAGCGCCGTCGCCGGGCGCGGTTCCTCGGCCGCCAGCTCGCCGATGCGGCCGATCAGCTCGACGATGTGGTCGGCCCGGGTCACCAGTTCGGCGCCGTTGCGCAGCAGCGCATGGCACCCCGCCGACGCGGACGACGTCACGGGCCCGGGCACGGCGGCCACCACCCGCCCCAGCGCCCTCGCCCAGGCGGCCGTATTCGCGGCGCCGCTGCGCAAGCCGGCTTCCACCACCACCGCGGCCCCCGCGACGGCGGCCACCAGGCGATTGCGGGTCAGGAATCGGTGGCGGGCCGGCCGAACACCGGGCGGGTATTCGGTGAAAAGCAGCCCGTGTTGCCCCACGCGGTGCAGCAACGCCGTGTGGCCACTCGGATAGGGGATGTCGAGCCCGCCGGCGAGAACGGCCACGGTGATGCCGTCCGCGTTCAGCACCGCCCGGTGCGCCGCGCCGTCGATGCCGTAGGCGCCACCGGAGACGACCGCGACCTCGCGTTGCGCGAGCCCCGCCGCGAGGTCCTCGGCCACCTGCTCGCCATAGGCCGTCGCCGCGCGAGTGCCCACCAGGGCGGCGGCGCGGTGCGCGACCTCGTCGAGCCGGGTCGGGCCCTGCGCCCACAACACCATCGGCGCCCCGCCGCGAGCTTTCGCCGGGGCATTCCCGAACGCGGCGAACGCCAGCAGCGGCCACTCGTCGTCGTCGGGGGTGATCAACCGTCCGCCCCGGCGGGCGAGCAGCTCGAGGTCGGCGGCGGCGCAGTCGATTTCGCGCCGCGCTGCGGTGTGCCGCGCCAGGCCGTCGTCCACCAGCCCGCGGCGGACCCGGTCGGCCGCCTCCACCGGACCAACACGTCGCACCAGGGTGGCGAGCTCGGCGCAGGGCGGCTCGGCCACCCGGGACAGGTATGCCCAGGCGCGCAGCACGGGATCGTCGACCGCGGTCAGCATCGCCGTGTTCCGGGGTCCAAGAATTCGCCAAGGATCCGTATAGGCCCGTACGGGAATGTGGTGTCGTCGACCCCCATTCGCCATCGCGCAGCCGGCACGGAACGGAGCGAACAATGATCGTCTGCCAGCCGACCCAGCTCGCCGCGCCCGCCCGCCCCGTAAACCCGTGGGCGGTCGCCGCGTTCGCTTTGAGCCTGGTCAGTTGGTGCGGCTTGCCCATTCCGATCCTGAGCGGCGCCCTCGCGTCCGTGGCGCTGCGCGACATGGAACAGCGCGGTGAGGGCGGCCGCGCGATGGCCCAGTTCGCCAGGGCGTTCGCCATCCTGGTGACCGTCGCGATCGCGGTCCGGGGCGGGCACAACGACTGGCTGGCGAAGGCGTACTGGTGACCCGGATACGACGCTCATCGCTGCGCTCCCGGCTGCCGGAAGCTGAGCGCGGCCGCGACCTCCGCGGGCCCGGGCGACACCCCGCCGGCCAAGTCGGTCAGGCTCCACGCGACCCGCAGGGTTCGGTCCAGGCCGCGGATGCTGAGCAGCCCCCGGTCCAGCGCTTTCTGTAGCGGCGTCATCGCGGCGTTGCCCGGCCGGAACTTGCGGCGCAACAGCACCCCGCTGACCTCGGCGTTGGTGCGGAATCCGTGCGGTGACCACCGCTCGGCCGCGGCCGCGCGGGCCTGCGCCACCCGCTGGCGAACCTGTGCCGTCGATTCGGCTTCGGTGCCCGAGAAGGCGCCCGCGCGCACCGCATGCATCTCCACCCGCAGGTCCACCCGGTCGAGCAGCGGCCCGGACAGCTTGCCCAGGTAACGACGCTTGACCGCCGCCGCGCAAATGCAGTCCTGCGGATCGGCGGGCGCGCACGGGCATAGGTTGGCCGCCAACACCAGCTGGAACCGGGCCGGGTAACAGGCCACCCCGTCGCGTCGGGCGAGCCGAATCTCCCCGTCTTCCAATGGCGTTCGCAATGCCTCCAGCGCGCTGACGCTGATTTCGGCGCATTCGTCGAGGAAGAGCACCCCGCGGTGCGCGCGGCTGACCGCGCCCGGGCGCGCCATGCCCGAACCGCCGCCGACGAGCGCCGCCACGCTGGAGCTGTGATGTGGCGCCACGAACGGCGGCGTGGTGATCAGCGGCGTGTCCCCCGATAGCAGCCCGGCCACGGAGTGGATTGCGGTGACTTCCAGCGACTCGCTCTCCGACAGCGGCGGTAACAGGCCCGGAAGCCGTTGCGCGAGCATGGTTTTGCCGACGCCCGGCGGGCCGGTGAGCATGAGGTGATGCGACCCGGCGGCGGCGACCTCCACCGCGAAGCGAGCCTGCGTCTGCCCCACCACATCGGAGAGATCTGTCGCGGCCTCGGGTTCGGTGGCCGTCGCGGTGATCCTGTTGTCCAGGGCGGCGGACCCGCTGAGCCACTTCTGCAGCTGCCGCAGCGTGCGCACGCCCCAGACGTCGATGCCGTCGACCAGGCTGGCCTCGGCCAGGTTGTCCACCGGGACGACGACGGCCGGCCAGCCGTCGCGTTTGGCGGCCAGCACCGCCGGCAGTACGCCGCGCACCGGACGGACCCGTCCGTCCAGCGACAGCTCCCCCAGCAGTACCGTCTTCTCCAGGCGGTCCCACGGGTTCTTGCGTTGCGCCGACAGGACGGCCGCGGCCAGGGCGATGTCGTAGACGGAGCCCATCTTGGGCAGCGTCGCCGGGGACAGCGCCAGCGTGAGCCGCGCCATCGGCCAGCTGTTGCCGCAATTGGCCACTGCCGCCCTGACCCGGTCGCGGGACTCCTGCAGGGCGGCGTCGGGCAGACCCACCAGATGCACGCCCGGCAGTCCAGAGGTGATGTCGGCTTCGATCTCCACGATTTGGCCGTCCACCCCGCGCACGGCGACCGAGAACGCGCGACCCAGCGCCATCAGCCGATCCCTTGCAGATGGGTGATTTCGGGTGTGCGCCGGCGCCCGATCCGCACCCGGATCACGTCGATCCGTAGCGCCGCCCAGCGCTCGTCCTGGCCGGCCAGCCACAGGCCGGCCAGTCGGCGCAGCCGGCGAACCTTACGCTCGGTGACCGCGTAAGCCAGCCCACCGTAGCCGTCCCCGGTACGGGTTTTCACCTCGACGAACACCACCGTGTGGGTGGCCTCATCGCAGGCGATGGCGTCGAGTTCGCCGTATCGGCAACGCCAGTTGCGTTGCAGGATCGACAATCCCATCCTCTTCAGGTGATCCACGGCGAGCGCCTCACCCATCGCCCCGAGTTGGGCCCGAGTCAAAGTCGTTTCGGTCGTCATGGGAGCCAATGTGCTCGAGGACCCCGACACGGCGTGCCGCAGCGACGCCTGCGACCCATCCGCGACGGCCGGTTATCCCCAGTGCCGGCTACATCCACAACTGGCCGCAAACTACTAGCCGATGCGGTCCGCCCTGGTGTAGATGTTCATCGAGTCCTCGCGCAGGAACGCCACCAACGTGATGCCCGACTCCTCGGCCAACGCGACCGCCAGCGACGACGGCGCGGACACTGCGGCCAGCACCGGAATCCCGGCCAGCACCGCTTTTTGCGTCAACTCGAAGGAGGCCCGCCCACTGACCAGCAGCACCGAGCCGACCAGCGGCACCCGCCGATGTTCCAGAGCCCAACCGATGACCTTGTCGACCGCGTTGTGCCTGCCGACGTCCTCCCGCACCGCCAGCATGGTGCCGTCGACGCCGAACAGCGCCGCGGCGTGCAGCCCGCCCGTGCTGTCGAAAACCTTTTGCGCCGAACGCAATTGGGCCGGCATCGCCTCGAGCGCGGCCGCCTCGACGGTGGCGGGGTCCGCGCCGGGCGAGAAGCGGCCGATCAGCCGCACGGCGTCCAGCGAGGCCTTGCCGCACACCCCGCACGACGAGGTGGTGTAGAAGTTGCGGGTCACGTCGAGGGTCGGCACCGTGACGCCGGCGGCCAGTGTCACGTCGAGGACGTTATAGGTGTTCGTGCCCTCGACGGCGCCGTCGCAATACCGGATGGTCAGCACGTCGTCGCGGCCGGTGATGATCCCCTCGGTGAGCAGAAAGCCTTGGGCCAGTTCGAAATCCGCGCCCGGGGTGCGCATCGTCACGGTGACCGCCGCGCCGTTCACCCGGATCTCCAGCGGCTCCTCGACGACCAGCGTCTCCGGCCGGCTGATCGCTTTCCCGGCGGTGAGATGCTTTACCCGCCGGCGCGCAGTTACGTGCCGCACTAGGCGAATTCACCGTCAGCCGGGATCGCGGCGGAACGCTGGAACCTCACGCAGCCAAACTACCCTGGTCGGCGTCACACCGCCGAAGCCAGCGCCCTCAGGGTTTCCGCCGACGAGTGCACCGGCCGCCAGCCCAGCTGGGTGCGCGCTTTGGTGGTGTCCATGACCATCGACGTGCGCGCGGTGTGCAGCCATTCCAGCATGGACGGGACCAGCGGCACCCGCGACAGCGCCGCCGACGCCGCCGACGCCGCGACGGCCGGCACCCGCACCGGGCGACCGCCCAGCGCCCTGGCCACATCCCCCACCGTCACCACGCCCTCCCCGGCGATGTTGTACGCCCCGGGCGGCGCCGGAGTGGTGGCCGCCAGCGCGATCGCGCTCGCGACGTCGTCGTGGTGCACCAGCTGTAACGGGATGCCCGGGTCCGGGACGACCGGCTTCAAAATCGGCACCGCCTTGACCACGGCGCGCATCGGGCCCGGCAACTGGTTCCACGGCATGGCGTCGGCCAGGACGGTGGCATTGGGCCCGGCGACGATGCACGGCCGCAATACGAACACCTCGAGGGGCGAGTCCTTGGTGATCTCGCCGAGCAGCGCCTCGCACGCCGCCTTCTGCGCGGAGTAGTAATGCTCGTCGGAGCCCCGAGCCGGGACGTCCTCGGTCAGCGGGTCCGGGTTGTCGCCGTGATAGCCGTAGGCCGCCACCGACGAGGTGTACACCAGGCGCCGCGTCCGCTCGCTGGCGACCGTCGCCTCGAACACGTTGCGGGTGCCCTGCAGGTTGATGCGGGCACTCTCTTCCCGCGACCCCATGATGATGAAGGCCAGGTGGATGACCACGTCGGCCTGCGCCACCAGCGCGTCGACAGCCTCGCGGTCCAGGATGTCGCCCTGCTGATAGGTCGTCTTCTGCCAGCCGCGCGAAGACGGATCGAACGGCCGGCGCGCCATCCCGACGATGGCGTCCACGGCGGGTTCACGCTCCAGCGCCGTCACCGCAGACATGCCGATCTCGCCGGTTGGCCCTGTCACCGCGACGGTAATTCCCACTTGAAGGCTTTTTCCCGCCGGGCGCCCGCCGAAACCCCCGGTGGGAAATGTCACCAACGGGCGCCGCCGCGAGCGCCCCGATTCGTGCGTGCAAGGTGCTGGGGTACCCGTATTGTCAGCGGGTGCTTTCGCCGGTCCGGGGACTGGCGGCCGAGGCGCATAGGATTCGTCGCAATAGCACCGAACAGCGTGTGAGGGTCGCGCCCAGGACCGATAATCTACGGCGATCGAAACGCGGGGTCAGACTGCGGAATGCGCAGGGAATGAGGCACAACATGGCGGACGAATCGACGGCCGCAGGCAGGCCGACGCCGGGCGGGGAAATGGCCGACCCCGGGACGGTGTTCGCCGCGCTGGCCGAGATCATCTACCAGGGCTCGGACGCCGGCCAGATGTACGCGGCCATCTGCATCGCCGCCACCATGGTCGTGCGCGGATGCGACCACGCCAGCCTGTTGGTGCGCGACGGCGACCGCTACGTCACCGTGGGCGCCAGTGACCAACTGGCGCGGCAGATCGACGAGCTGGAACGGCGTTCGGGGGACGGTCCGTGCATCGACGCGATCGAGGAGGAGACCCCCCAGATCGACCCGGACCTGACGACGCCGTCGCTGTGGCCGCAGCTGGCGAAGGTGCTGGTGGCGGAAACCCCGGTGCGCGGGGCGATGGGCTTTCGGCTGTTGGTGGACAAACGCAAAGGCGCTGCGCTCAACCTGTTCAGCGACACACCCAACGTGTTCGACGCCGAGTCGGCCGGGCGCGCGGCGGTGCTGGCCGCGTTCGCCAGCGTGGCCATCAATGCGGTCGCCAAGGGCGAGGACGCCACCAGCCTGCGCCGCGGATTGCTGAGCAACCGCGAGATCGGCAAGGCGGTCGGCATGTTGATGCTGCTCCACGACATGACCGAGACGCAGGCGTTCGACCTGCTGCGGCGCCATTCCCAGACGCTGAACATCAAGCTGGCCGATGTGGCGCGGGAGGTCATCGATAGACGCGGCCAATTGCCGCCCGCCGAAGAGCAGGAGAACGACTAGCTCGCTACTCCGGCAACCGCAGCTCGGGCTTTTCCACCTCTTCGATGTTGACGTCCTTGAACGTCACCACCCGCACCTGCTTGACGAACCGGGCCGGGCGGTACATGTCCCACACCCAGGCGTCGGACAGTCGCAGCTCGAAGTACACCTCGCCGTCGGCGTTGCGGGGCACCATCTCCACGCTGTTGGCCAGGTAGAAGCGCCGCTCGGTTTCGACGACGAAGCTGAACTGGCCGACGATGTCCTTGTATTCGCGATACAGCGAGAGCTCCATCTCGGTTTCGTACTTTTCGAGATCCTCGGCACTCATCTGTTCAGACGTCCTTCTCGGAGAAACACTTCCCCGGCGTTCCGCCCGGGGAATCCTGGCCCCATCTTTCCTCACCGATATCCGCCGCGCGCGGGCGAGGGTCCGGTCGGCATTCGGCCACGACGCGGCCGCCCAACCCTGCTGACCCTATGGCCACGCGCCGGACATTGATGAACGAGTGGCGGTGTTCGGGGCAGGGACCCAGCCGCGTCAGCGCCGTGCTGTGCGCCGGTGTGCTGTAACCCTTGTGTTCGGCGAAGCCGTAGCCCGGGTGGTCGGCGTCCATGGCGACCATCAGCCGGTCCCGGCTGACCTTCGCCAGCACGCTGGCCGCGGCGATGCACGCCGCCACCGCGTCGCCGCCGATGACCGGGAGCGACGGCACCGGCAGGCCGGGCACCCGGAATCCGTCGCTGAGCACGTAACCGGGCCGCAGCGACAGGCCGGCCACGGCGCGGCGCATGCCTTCGATGTTGGCGACGTGCACGCCGCGCCGGTCCACTTCGGCCGGGGGGATGAACACGACGTGGTAGGCCAGCGCGTAACGACGGATCAGCGGGAACAACTTCTCCCTGGCACTCTCGGTGAGCTTTTTCGAATCATCAAGCGCAGCAAGGCTTTCCAGGCGGCCAGGCCCCAGCACGCAGGCCGCCACCACCAATGGGCCCGCGCAGGCGCCGCGGCCGACTTCGTCCACGCCGGCGACCGGCCCCAACCCGCTGCGATACAGCGCGGATTCCAGGGTGCGCAATCCCGACGATTTGCGGATCACCGTCCGCGGCGGCCACGTCGTGGTCATGGCTACTGATGCTGCTGCGGGTTCACCGAAGACACGCCACCCCATCGCCCGGGCGGCCACACGATGAACCTCGCCTTGCCGATCACGTTGGACACCGGCACGGTCCCCGACGCGGGATCGCCCGTGCACAACACGCCCTTGAGCGCCTCGGTCGGGACACTGTTGCAGTGGGCGCGGGAATCCGCCGAGTGGGTCCGGTTGTCGCCCATCACCCACAGCCGCCCCTGCGGAACGGTGACCGGCCCGAACTCGCTGCCCAGGCACGGATACACCGACGGGTCGGCCATCATGGTGGCCGGATCCAGGTAGGGCTCTTTGAGCGGCTTGCCGTTGACCGTCAAGCCGGTGTCGGCCCGGCACTGCACCGTCTGCCCGCCGACGGCGATGACCCGCTTCACCAAGTCGTTTTCGTCGGGAGGCACGAAGCCGATGAAGGACAGCGCATCCTGTGCCCACCGCAGCACGGTGTTGTTGGACCGGATCGACTTGTACCCCAGGTTCCAGGAGGGCGGCCCCTTGAAGACGATGACGTCACCGGGGCGGGGTGACTCGAAGCGATAGCTGACCTTGTCGACCATGATCCGGTCACCGACACAACCGGCGCAGCCGTGCAGCGTCGGCTCCATCGATTCCGACGGGATCAGGTAGGGCCGTGCCACGAACGTCAACATGACGTAATAGAGGGCCACCGCGATTACCGCCAGCAGCGCGAATTCCCGCAGCGTGGATCGCTTGGTGCGCTCCGGCGTGTCCTCGTCGGGCGCCTCTCCCGGTTCGGGGACCTTCGGCGACTCGCCTTCGGGCGTGTCCGGGATTTGAGTGGAGACCTTCGGCTCTGACTGGGCGGACTGGGGCTCAGATGAGTCCGTGGGTTCGGTCACGAGATCAGAGTAGCCAGCGCAGATTGTGGCGCGCTAAACCGACCGTGACTGCCGCCCGGCCGTCCCAGCTCAGCGCTTTTCCTTGATCTTGGCCTTCTTGCCGCGGAGCTCACGCAGGTAGTAGAGCTTGGCGCGGCGGACATCTCCACGGGTCACCACCTCGATGTGGTCGATGTTCGGCGAATGCACCGGAAACGTCCGCTCGACGCCGACGCCGTAGCTCTCCTTGCGCACGGTGAAGGTCTCGCGGACGCCGCCGCCCTGTCGACGGATCACCGCGCCCTTGAACACCTGGATACGCTCCTTGGCGCCCTCGATGACCTTGACGTGCACGTTGATGGTGTCGCCCGGGCCGAAAACGGGGATGTCGTCGCGCAGCGACGCTTGGTCGACGAAGTCCAGGCGGTTCATCTGAGAAGACACTTCCTTGCGGTCGCGGCCTGCGGCAACAGCTCTCACCTGCACGTGAGGCAGTCGCCAAGCCGATGGTTTGGGGCAACTTGGGCGTATCTCGCAGCAGGCAAGAAGCGGCCCGGCCGGCCTGGAACCGCTGGAGACAACTGGTCAATTGTGCCAGACAGGAGGCTTGCCACGAAAATCACAGCGTCGGAGGCGGTTCGCAACGAGCCGAAAACGCTGGTGAATGGTACATATGACTGGGGCCAGAACGCGCTACCCGACCTTGCGTAATGGCCGGGACAGGTGGCGCGATGCGGCCCACACCAGTGCGCTTGGGTGCGTCGGAGCCACGTCGGAGGAGAGGAATGCGCGTTCGGCCGCTGATTTTGTTCACCGCCACAGCGGCGGTGGCGTTGATCGTGGCCGCCGGATGCGAGGCGAAGGTACAGGCCAACGTATATAGCCTCCCGGTCTACGTCACGCCCGACCGAGGCCTGCGCCAGCCGCCCCCGCAGTCGGCCGAGGTCCTGCTCGAGGCGGTCAAGCCACCGCAGCCCGAACTGCAGCTGACCGCCCCGGGGCCCGTCGGCCTGCAGGCGCGGGTGCAGCAGGCAACCGACGAAGCCGCCGCCGGCGGAGCCGCCCTCTCGGTGGCGATCCTCGATCGCAAGACCCACCAGCTGGTCTCCACCGGCAACAGCCAGGTCATCGGCACCGCGTCGGTGGCCAAGCTGTTCATCGCCGACGACCTGCTGCTGCACGAATCGGAGGGCAAGGCCGCGCTGACCGCCAACGACCGCCAGGCGTTGGACATCATGTTGCAGTCATCCGACGACGGCGCGGCCGAGAAGTTCTGGGGCCAGGGCGGCGAGAACGCCATCATCACCGCGGTCGCGGCCCGCTACGGGCTCACGTCGACCACCCCGCCCAGCGACGGACGCTGGTGGAACACCATGAGCACGACGACCGACCTGATCCGCTACTACGAGATGCTGCTCGACGGGTCGGGCGGGCTGCCCGCGGACAAGGCGAAGATCATCGTCGACGACCTGGCCCAGTCCACGCCCAACGGGCTGGACGGCTACCCGCAACGCTTCGGCATCCCGGAGGGTCTGTACGCCGAACCGGTGGCGGTCAAGCAGGGCTGGATGTGCTGCATCGGCAGCGACTGGATGCACTTGTCGACCGGGGTGATCGGCTCGGACCGTCGCTACATCATGGTGGTGCAGTCGCTGCAGCCCTCCGACGACGCCACCGCCCGCGACACCATCACCCGGGCGGTCAGGACGATATTTCCCGAGGGCCGAATCGACCCGTTGGGGCGCGGGCTCTAATCCTCTTGCCCGGGCTCGTCCAACAGCTCCGGGCGTCGTTCGCGGGTGCGCTGCAACGAGACCTCCCGGCGCCAGGCGGCGACGCGCGCGTGGTCGCCGGATAACAACACCTCGGGAACGTCGAGCCCGCGCCAGCTCGGCGGCCGGGTGTAGCTGGGCCCCTCCAGCAGCCGGTCCAGCGCCGGGGAGTGCGAATCCTCGCGATGCGACGCCGGATTGCCGAGGACGCCCTCGAGCAGGCGCACCACGGCTTCGATCATCACCACCGCCGCCGACTCCCCACCCGGCAGGACATAGTCGCCGATCGAGACCTCCTCGACCCGCATCCGCCGGGCGGCATCCTCGATGACCCGCTGGTCGATGCCCTCGTAGCGGCCGCACGCGAACACCAGGTGCTTCTCGGCGCTCCACCGCTGGGCGTCAGCCTGCGTGAACAACGCACCAGCGGGGGTGGGGACAACCAAAACGGTTTGCTCCGAGCAAATCTCGTCCAGCGCTTCGCCCCACACCGGGGCCTTCATCACCATCCCCGGGCCGCCGCCGTACGGCGCGTCGTCGACCGAGCGATGCACGTCGTGCGTCCACCGACGCAGATCGTGCACCCGCAGGTCGACCAGTCCCGACTGAATTGCCTTGCCCGGCAACGATTGTCGCAACGGGTCGAGGAAGTTCGGGAAGATCGTGACGACGTCGATTCTCATGCGAGATCCAGCAGGCCCTCGGGCGGATCGATCTCGACACTGCGGTCATCGAGCGACACCGACGTGACGATCGCACCGACGAACGGCACCAGCACTTCCCCACCGTCGCCTCGGCGCACCGCCAACAACTCACCCCCGGCGGTGTGCAACACCTCGGCGACGACACCGACGTCGTCGCCCGCAACAGTCCGGACGTGCAGCCCTTCGAGTTGGTGGTCGTAGTAGGTGTCCGGCTCATCGATGGGGGGCAAATCAGCGGAATCGACCACGAACAGGGTGCCGCGCAGCGCGTCGGCGGAGTCCCGGTCGGCCACCCCGGCCAATCGCAACAGCAGCCGCCCGCCGTGTTCGCGCGCGCTCTCGACTACGAAGTCACGTTCTTCACCACCGCGGGATGGCTTGCCGCGCAGGGTGTTACCCGGCGCGAACCGGGCAGCGGGGTCGTCGGTGCGGATCTCGACGACGACCTCGCCGCCGATACCATGCGCTTTCGCGACGCGCCCGACGGTCAACTCCAACGGAGCTCCATCAGCGGCTACTGGTCGGTGTCCACCACGTCGACGCGGATACCGCGGCCACCGATACCGGCGACCAGCGTGCGCAGCGCAGTCGCGGTGCGTCCGCCGCGACCGATCACCTTGCCCAGGTCGTCGGGATGGACGTGGACCTCGACCGTTCTGCCACGGCGGCTGGTCACCATGTCCACCCGGACGTCGTCGGGGTTGTCGACGATCCCACGGACCAGGTGCTCCACTGCGTCAACGACGACGGTGCTCACGTCGGTCAGCTTTCGGCGCTCGGCGCGGCCTGCTCGCCGCCCTCGGCGGCCGTCTCCGCCGGCGCGGCCTCAGCGGCCGGCTCCGCCGGCGTCTCGGGGGCAGCCGCCGCCTCTGGCTCGGCGGCCTTGGCGGCCTTCTTGGCGGGCGACTTCTTCTTCGGCTTCGCCGCCTCGGTGGTGGGACCGCCCTCGGCCTCGGCCAGCGCGGCGTTGAACAGCTCGAGCTTGCTCGGCTTCGGCGGGGCGACCTTCAAGCGGCCCTCGGCGCCCGGCAGGCCCTTGAACTTCTGCCAGTCGCCGGTGATCTTGAGCAGCTTGAGGACGGGCTCGGTGGGCTGAGCACCCACGGACAGCCAGTACTGCGCGCGCTCGGAGTTGATCTCGATGAGGCTCGGGTCTTCCTTCGGGTGGTAGCGGCCGATGACCTCGATGGAGCGACCGTCGCGCCGCGTCCGAGCGTCGGCGACGGCGATGCGGTACTGGGGATTGCGGATCTTGCCAAGCCGGGTCAGCTTGATCTTCACAGCCATGGTTAAGCGGGTTCTCCTGTGTGTGTCACGCTGCAATTCAGCGATCGGGGCGGGGATGCCCGGATCCGGTTTTGCCTCGCGTGTATGACCACGAAGCGATGCGTAATCGCTCGGCGGACAGCCGCCCATTGTGCCAGACCAGGGCGCCGCCCCAGAAATCGCGGCGGCGGCCGCCGCCTACATGACCTTCTGGAAGACCTTGGTCTCGACCCGACGGGTCATCCGCCAGCCGTCCGGCGTGCGGACGAACTCGTCGTCGTACCAGAGCCCGCAGAACAACACCTGCTCCTTGTCCCCGCCGAGCACCATCGGGTTGAAGCAGATCACCCGCGACGAGGCCTTATCCCCGTCGATGCGCACCGAGAAGTTGCCGAGCATGTGCGCGTACACCGGGAAGTTCGGCAGCACCTCCGACAGCCACTTCTTGACCTCCGGGTAGTGGCCCTCGATGCCGCCGAGGGCGGTGTAGTCGATGTACGCGTCTTCCGTGAACACCTGGTCGAGGTCGTCGAATCGGCGCTGGTCAATGGCGGTGGAATAGTCCACCAGAAGCTGCTGGATCTCTAAGCGGTCGGAAATCTCGGCCAGGCTCAACATGCATCGGACAGTACTGAAAATCGACGCCGAACAGGCCCGGAAGTTAGACTTTCCGGCCATGCGCAAGGTCATGGCCGCAGCGGCGGCCCTGCTCACGGTGGGTGCGTACGGGGCAACCGTCCCCACGGCCCGGGCCGACAGCATGCAGCCGGTGGGCTCGGTGCCGATCCCGGACGGCCCGGCCCAGACCTGGATCGTCGCCGATCTCGACACCGGCCAGGTGCTGGCCGACCGCGACCAGAACGTGGCCCACCCGCCGGCGAGCACGATCAAGACGCTGCTGGCCCAGGTGGTCCTCGACTCGGTGAGCCTGGACTCCACCGTCGTCGCCGACACCGCCGACACCCAGGTGGAGTGCAATTGCGTCGGCATCAAACCGGGCCGCACCTACACCGCACGTCAGCTCCTCGACGGCCTGCTGCTGGTCTCGGGTAACGACGCCGCCAACACGCTGGCGCACATGCTGGGCGGGCCCGAAGTCACGGTCGCCAAGATGAACGCCAAGGCCGCCTCGCTCGGCGCGACGAGCACCCATGCCGCGACGCCGTCCGGGCTCGATGGGCCAGGCGGATCCGGGTCATCGACCGCGCACGACCTGGCCGTCATCTTCCGCGCCGCGATGGCCAACCCGGTGTTCGCGCAGATCACGGCCGAGCCGTCGGCGATGTTCCCCGGCGATAACGGCGAACACCTCATCACCAATCAGGACGAGCTGTTGCAGCGCTACCCCGGCGCGATCGGCGGCAAGACCGGGTTCACCAACGCGGCCCGCAAGACCTTTGTCGGGGCCGCCGCCCGCGGTGGCCGTCGGTTGGTCATCGCCATGATGTACGGGTTGATCAAAGAGGGCGGCCCGACGTACTGGGACCAGGCGGCGACGTTGTTCGACTGGGGATTCGCCCAAGGCCCGCAGTCCAGCATCGGCTCGCTGTAGCTATTCCGCCAGGCCCGCGTCCGCCGCCGCCGCGGACAGCAGCGTCATCAGCATCGGGATCCGTTGCTCGGCGATCTGCGGCTGCGGCAGCACCCCCTCCACCACCGCGGCCCCGTCGAACACGTTGGTCAGCAACGCGACCAGCACCGGGAACGTTTCCTCGGGGAAGCTTTCGGCCCCGGGCAGCGTACGGGCGGCGTCGTGAATCTTCGCCGAGTACTGTCGCAGCTCGGTTTGCAAAGTGGCCCTGAGCTTTTCGTCGGTGCGCGCGGCGACCAACAGCTCGTAGAGCACGGCATTGCTGGGGGCGGCGGTGATGTCGCGGAGTATCGCCAGGGCGGCTTCGAGCGCCGGCCGATCGGCCGGTATTTCGGCGACCCGCTTGGTGAACGTCTCGAGCTGACGACGCAGCACCTCCGACGCCGTGGCGGCCATGAAATCGCCCATCGTCTCGAAGTGCCGGAACAGGGCGCCCACCGACACCCCGGCGCGCTTGGTGATCACGGCCGCCGACGCCCGGGCGTATCCGACCTCGATGATGGTGGCGATGCAGGCGTCGAGAAGCCGTCCCACGGTCTCTTCCCGACGCTGCTGCTGGGTTCTGGCCACGTCAGCCCCCGATTTTCAGGGCGCTCCGGCCCCGGTGTCGCTGGCCCGCGCGCAGGTAGCGGCCCGACTTCACGGTCCGGCCGTAGCCGTCCCTGAACTGCCCCGCGCGGAAGACGACGGCCCCGCCCACACCGGTCGCGACGACGGCGTCGTCGTTGCGATTGACCATGCGCCGCAAGCCCCCGTAGAACGGCACCTCCTCCTCGTAGTAGCCCTCGACCGTTTCGTTGAGGCCGGCCGGGTCGATCACCACGAAGTCCGCGCGGTCGCCCTGCCGCAGCGTGCCGGCGTCGACGCCGAACCACTCCCCCAGTTCGCCGGTCAGGCGATGCACCGCCTGCTCGATGGGCATGAACGGTGCGCCCGCCCGGGAGGCGTCCCGAGCCCGCTTGAGCAGCTTGATCGGGAAGTTGTAGAAGGCCATGTTGCGCAGGTGCGCACCGGCATCCGAGAAGCCCATGTGCACGCTGCCCTCATTGGCGAGCGCGTTGAGCAGCTCGGGGCGGTGGTTGGCCACGACGGTCGTCCACCGGACGTTGCGTTCGCCGTTCTCGACGAGCACGTCCAGGAATGCGTCGAGCGGGTGCAGCTTGCGCTCGTCGGCGATGGCCCCAAAGCTCTTGCCTATCAACGACTCGTCGGGGCACTCGACGATGACCGCGTCGTGGAAGTCGCGGTGCCACAACGACGGTCCGAGTTTGATCCGGTCGAACTCCTTGCGGAACTTCCGGCGGTATTCCTTGTCGGCAAGTAACTCGTTGCGCTCCAACTGGTCCCGCAGGTGCAGGGCGGCCGTTCCGGCGCCGAATTCCTCGAAGACCGGCAGATCGATTCCGTCGGAGTACAACTCGAACGGCACCGGCAGATGCTGGAATCGCACATGAGAGCCCAGCAGCTTGTTCAGCAAGCGGGTCCCCGGGCCGAAGACGTATACCGACAGCGGCATCGACTTGGCATCGGCGGATACCAGCATGCTCATGCGAACGCCCTTGCCGCGGTTGAGGATCCGGCTACTGGCCAGGAAGAAGAGCATTCCGGACGACGGCTTCGCCACGTTGGGCGCGCTCTGCAGCATGCGTCCGCGCTTGCGCAGCACCTTGATGAGCCGGCGGCGCTCGCGCCAGGTCGCGAAGGTGGACGGCAGCGCCCGCGACCGGAATCGCTCACCGTCGAGCTTGTCGATGGCCGCGTCCATCCCCGACATGCCGAGCACCCCGGCGTCGAGCGCCTCCTCCAGCAGGGCCGCCATCTGCTCCAGCTCGGCGGGGGTGGGCGTGACGGTGGCGTCGGTGGCCCGATCGAGCCCGAGAACCGCCGTCCGCAGGTCCGAATGGCCAAGCAGCGAGCCGACATTCGGCCCGAGCGGCAGGGCGTCGATGGCCTTGATGTATTCCGCTGCGGTGGACCACGTCTTGTTCTGCAGGGCGCCGTAGACGAACTCGCGCGGCACGGCTTCGACGCGGCTGAACAGGTCGGCGGCGTCCTCGGAGCTGGCGTAGACCGTCGACAACGAGCAGTTCCCGAGCAACACGGTGGTGACACCGTGCCGCACGGACTCCCGCAGGCCCGGATCCAGCAGCACCTCGGCGTCATAGTGGGTGTGCACGTCGACGAAGCCGGGCACGATCCACTTGCCGGCCGCGTCGATCACCTCGGGGCAGCCCGTCTCGTCCAGCGGCCCGTCCGACACGGTGGCCACCACGCCGTCGCGAATACCCAGCGTGCGGGTCTGCGGCGCGCTGCCGGTGCCGTCGAACCACAGCCCTTCGCGAATGATCACGTCGTAAGCCACTTTGCCTCCAGTTGTCGTGGTGACATGGACCGTAACATAGATAGCAAGCACTCGCAATCTTTTCCGGAAGTCGGCGCGGCAACCCCGTGAACAGGGCCGATTCCGGTCTACGTCGGCGAGCGGAACACCTTGCCGCGCAAAATCACCAGGTCCGGACGGTGCAGGGCGGCCGGGCTCGACCGCGGATCGTCCGCGAAGCACAGCAGGTCGGCGGACGCGCCGTGATCGAGCCCGGGGCGCCCCAGCCAGCGCCGGGCGTCCCAGCACCCCGCGCCCAACGCATCGGTCGGGCTCATGCCGATGCCCTTGAGCGCTTCGATCTCGTCGGCGATGCGCCCGGGCGCGACCATGGTGCCGGCGTCACTGCCGGCGTAGATCGGCACGCCCGCATCACGGGCCGCGGCGATCCGCGACAGCCCGCGTGCATGCAGGTCGCGCATGTGGGCGGCGTAGGTCGGATACTTCCCGGCCGCGGCGTCGGCGATACCCGGGAAATTCTCGACGATGTTGACCAGCGTGGGGACCAGGACGGTCCCGTGCTCGACCATCAGCGCGATGGTGTCATCGGTGAGGCCGGTGCCGTGCTCGATGCAGTCGATGCCGGCCTTGACCAGGCCCGGCAGCGCGTCCTCACTGAAGACGTGCGCGGTGACCCGGGCGCCATGGGCATGTGCGGTGTCGATGGCCGCCTTGAGCACGTCGTCGGACCACAGCGGTGCGAGGTCGCCGACGCTGCGATCGATCCAGTCGCCGACCAGCTTGATCCAGCCATCGCCGCGCCGCGCCTCTTCCGCCACCGCCTCGGGCAGTTGCCACTCGTCTTCCAGCTCGCGCGAGAAACCCGCCGCATACCGCTTGGGCCGGGCCAGATGTTTTCCGGCCCGGATGATGCGGGGCAGATCCTCGTGGTCGTCGAGGCTGCGGGTGTCGGTGGGTGAGCCGCAGTCCCGCAACAGCAGCGCACCGACGTCGCGTTCGATCTCGGCCTGGGCGATCGCCTCGTCGAGCGGAATCTCGCCGTGCTCGCCGAGCCCGACGTGGCAGTGCGCGTCCACCAGGCCGGGGATGATCCAGCCGCCGTCAAAGACGGTGTCGGCCCCCGCGACCGGTTCGGTGCTGATGCACCCGCCGACGATCCACAGCTCGGTTGGGGTCTCGTCCGGCAGCCCGACACCTCGCACGTGCATGCGCACAGCGGGTCAGTTTCGTCGGGTCCGACGGTGACGACCTGGGGGCACCTCCCGCTTGCGGGGGACTTCGCCCGGCTTCGCCGCGCTCGCGATCGTCACGACTTGCCTGGGAACTTGAGTTTGGACAGGTCGAAATCCGCCAGGCCGGGCGGCAGCTCGTTGAGGCCTTCGGGCATGTGCGAGAGGTCGGGGAATCCGGCCGGCATGCCCGGCATCCCGGCGCCGAGCGGGTTCCTGGCCTTGGGCGGCGTCGGGCCCCGCCCGCCCTTCTTGCCCTTCTTGCCCTTGCCGCCCTTGGCCTTTCGGGTCGCCGACTTGCGCCCCATGCCGGGGATGCCCATGCCGCCGAGCATCGACGACATCATCTTGCGGGCCTCGAAGAACCGGTCCACCAGCTGGTTCACCTCGGACACCGAGACGCCGGACCCGTTGGCGATGCGCAGCCGCCGGGAAGCGTTGATGATCTTCGGGTCGGCCCGCTCTTGGGGCGTCATGCCGCGGATGATGGCCTGCAGGCGGTCGAGTTGCTTGTCGTCGACCTGTGCCAGCGCGTCCTTCATCTGCCCGGCGCCGGGAAGCATGCCCAGCAGGTTGCCGATCGGACCCATCTTGCGGATGGCGAGCATCTGCTCGAGGAAGTCCTCCAGCGTCAGCTCGCCGGTGCCGATCTTGGCGGCGGCGGCCTCGGCCTGCTCGGCGTCGAAGACCTGCTCGGCCTGTTCGATCAGGCTCAGCACGTCGCCCATGCCCAGGATGCGGCCGGCCATCCGGTCGGGGTGGAAGACGTCGAAGTCCTCCAGCTTCTCGCCGGTGGAGGCGAAAAGGATTGGGACGCCGGTCACCTCGCGCACCGACAACGCGGCGCCACCGCGGGCGTCACCGTCGAGCTTGGTCAATACCACCCCGGTGAAGCCGACGCCCTCGCGGAACGCCTCCGCGGTGGTCACGGCGTCCTGCCCGATCATCGCGTCCAGCACGAACAGCACTTCGTCGGGATTGACGGCGTCGCGGATGGCCGCGGCCTGGGACATCAGCTCGTCGTCGATGCCCAGCCGGCCGGCGGTGTCGACGATGACGACGTCGTGGTGCTTCGCCCGGGCCTCGGCGAGCCCCGCCGCCGCGACCGCGACCGGGTCACCGGGCCCCGATCCGGGGGACTCGCCGGGATGCGGCGCGAACACCGGTACCCCGGCGCGCTCACCGACGACTTGCAGCTGGTTCACCGCGGCCGGCCGCTGCAGGTCGCACGCCACCAACAGCGGAGTGTGCCCCTGCCCGCGCAGCCACGCGGCCAGCTTTCCGGCCAGCGAGGTCTTACCGGAACCCTGCAGACCGGCGAGCATCACCACGGTCGGCGGCGTCTTGGCGAACGCCAGCTGGCGGGTTTCCCCACCCAGGATGCCGATGAGCTCTTCGTTGACGATCTTGACGACCTGCTGCGCCGGGTTGAGGGCGCCGGAGACCTCGGCACCCCGGGCGCGGTCCTTGATCCGGGTGACGAACGCGCGCACCACGGGCAACGACACGTCGGCTTCCAGCAGCGCCAGCCGGATCTCGCGGGTGGTGGCCTCGATGTCGGCGTCGGTCAGTCGACCCTTGCCGCGTAGTCCCTGAAGTGCACCGGTCAACCGGTCGGACAGCGATTCAAACACCCCGCCAGCCTAGTGGTAGTCCAGCCCGGCCGGCTTGGCGCCGCCCATCGACCGCGACACCGCAACTACGCACACGACGCGCCGATAAAGGTGTGCGTAGTTTCAGTCTCGCCGAAACGGCGAGCGGGTTTGAATGGTTCCCATGCTCGAGGTGATCGACAAAGGATCCTGCAGCCGAGATCATCCGGTGCCGCTGCTGTTCGTGCACGGCGGCTGGCACGGCGCGTGGTGCTGGGAGCACTTCCTGGACTTCTTCGCCGACGCGGGCTACCGCGCGGTCGCGATGAGCCTGCGGGGGCACGGCGCCAGCCCGACGGCCAAGCCGCTGCACAAGGTTTCCATCGCCGACTACATCGACGACCTCCGTTCGGTGGCCGACGAACTGGGCGGCGACCCCGTGCTGATAGGCCATTCGCTGGGTGGCTTCGTCATCCAGCGCCACCTCGAAACACGCGGCGCCCCGGCGGCGGTCCTGGTGGGCTCCGTGCCGCCGCAGGGCGTGCTCAGGTTGGCGGTGCGCGTCTGGCGCCGCCGGCCATCGATGACGATGGAAGCCTGGACCGACCCCACGCTGCTGAAATTCCTCGCCACCCCGGCTCTGGTCCGTGAGTACCTGTTCTGCGCCGACACGCCCGAGGCGGTCGTCGAATCCTGCAGGCAACGCGCGGGGGCCGAGAGCATCCGCGCCGCCATGACCGATCCCGTGGTCCGCCGTGTCAGAACGCGGCGGGTGACCACGCCGATCCTGGTCCTCGGCGCGCAGTACGACGGCTTCGTCAGCGCCGGCGATGTGCGTGCCACGGCGCGCGCGTATGCGACCGAACCGGAATTCTTCCCGATGGGCCACAACATGATGCTCGAGCCGGGGTGGGCTGACGTCGCGCAACGCATCCACGGGTGGCTGCAGACCCGCGACCTCGCGGGCCGGCCACGGTAGCCGCGCCCGAGTCGTTACTGCGCCGAAAAGCGTTGGCGTGCTAGATTTCACAGCCACCGCTTCACCACTCTGGCCGGGTCGACAATTACAACAAACGGGGGGAAATGTCCGTGCAACCGCTCGCTCGCACGGAGTCTCCCGTCGACGACAGCGGCCGTGCGCTGCGGGGTTGGCAGCGCCGGGCGTTGGTGAAATACCTGGCCGGCCAACCGCGCGATTTCCTGGCCGTGGCGACCCCGGGCTCCGGCAAGACGACGTTCGCCCTGCGGGTGGCCGCGGAACTGCTGAGCCAGCGCGTCGTCGAGCAGATCACGGTCGTGGTGCCCACCGAGCACCTCAAGGTGCAGTGGGCCCAGGCCGCCGCACGGCACGGCATCGCCCTGGACCCGAAGTTCTCCAACTCCCATGCCCTGATGTCGGGCGAGTACCACGGCGTGATGGTCACCTACGCTCAGGTCGCGGCGCATCCGACGCTGCACCGGGTACGCACCGAGCAGCGCAAGACGTTGGTGGTCTTCGACGAGATTCACCACGGCGGTGACGCCAAGACCTGGGGTGAGGCCATCCGCGAGGCCTTCGGCGATGCGACGCGCCGGCTCGCCTTGACGGGCACGCCCTTTCGCAGCGACGACAGCCCCATCCCGTTCGTCGCCTACGAATCGGGCGCCGACGGGGTGCGGCGTTCGCAGGCCGACCACACTTACGGCTACGCCGAGGCTCTTGCCGACGGGGTGGTCCGACCGGTGGTCTTCCTGGCCTACTCCGGGGAGGCGCGCTGGCGGGACAGTGCCGGCGAGGAGCACGCCGCGCGGCTGGGCGAGCCGCTGACCGCCGAGCACACGGCGCGGGCCTGGCGCACGGCGCTCGACCCGGCCGGCGAATGGATGCCCGCGGTGATCGCGGCCGCCGACCAGCGGCTGAGCCAGAAGCGCGCGCACGTGCCCGACGCCGGCGGCATGATCATCGCCTCGGACCGCACCGCGGCGCGCGCCTACGCAACCCTGCTGACCAGGCTGACCTCCGAGGCGCCGACGGTGGTGCTGTCCGACGATCCCGGATCCTCCGCGCGCATCAGCGAATTCGCCGCCGGCACCAGCCGGTGGCTGGTGGCCGTGCGGATGGTCTCCGAAGGCGTCGACGTGCCCCGGCTCTCGGTCGGCATCTACGCCACCAGCGCCTCCACTCCCCTGTTCTTCGCGCAGGCCATCGGCCGCTTCGTACGATCGCGGCGGCCGGGCGAGACCGCCAGCATCTTCCTGCCGTCGGTGCCCAATCTGCTGCAGCTCGCCAGCGAGCTGGAGGCCCAGCGCAATCACGTGCTGGGGGATCCGCACCGCCCCGACGACGACCCCCTCGACGGCGATCCCGCCATCAGGACGCAGACCGAAAAGACCGAGGCCGACAACGGCTTCACCTCACTGGGCGCCGACGCGGAGCTGGATCAGGTCATCTTCGATGGGTCGTCGTTCGGCACCGCCGCGCCGGCCGGAAGCGACGAGGAGGCCGATTACCTCGGCATTCCGGGGTTGCTCGATGCCGATCAGATGCGGGCGCTGCTGCACCGCCGGCAGGACGAGCAGCTGCAGCGACGGGCCGCACAGGCTGCGCCGGCCGCGGTGTCGGGGCCGCCGTCGATGCATGGCCAACTGCGCGAGCTGCGCCGCGAGCTCAACAGCCTGGTGTCGGCCACCCACCACCGCATCGGCAAGCCGCACGGCTGGATTCACAGCGAACTTCGCCGTCGTTGCGGGGGGCCACCGATCGCCGCCGCGACCCGCGAACAGATCCAGGACCGCATCGAGGCGCTGCGGCGACTCAACGCCGAGCACGCCTGACCCCGCTAGTCGCCGACCGGCTCCTGGAGCACTTCGACCGTGGGGCCGCCCAACACGGCGAGCAGGTTCTGCTCGATCGCGGCTCGCGCGTCGTGCTCGCCGTGCGCCGGCACCGTCACGCAGAAGACGTCGGCGGCGGTCGAGCCGAACGTGTTGACCTTGGCCCAGACGATGTCGGACCCCGCGCGTTCCAGCGCACGGGTCAACAGCGCGAGCAGACCCAGCCGATCCATGGCCCGGACCTCGAAGATCAACTGGCCGGCGGTCGTCGCGTCGAGCCACAGGATGCGCGGCGGGGCGGTAGACCGGGTGACGGGCACCCCGGCCTGAATCTCGCCGGCCCGGGCCGTCGCGGCGCTGACCGCGTCGCTGTCGCGTCTTTCCAGCGTGCCGAGGATGTCGAGGTCGCCGGCCAGGGCACCGTTGAATTGCTGGCGCAGTAAGCCTGATTCGGGCGGCGAGCCGAACACCGGCGACGCGACGAACTCGACGATCGCCACGCCGTCGTGAATGTTGGCCAACGCCGAATGGATACGCAGGGAGTTCACCGCCAGCACTGCCGCTGCTTTCGAAACCAGCCCGCGCTGGTTCGGCGCGAGCATCACCGCGGTCAAGCGCTCCCGGTCACCGGGGTGCAGCTCCACGTGCACGCCGCGGCCAGCCGCCAGCGAAAGATAGTGGGGCGCAATCGGTTCGGCCTCCGGCAGCGGCTCGCCCGCCATCACCAGCCGGCAGCGACGGACCAAGTCGTCGATCAACGACGCCTTCCAGTCGCTCCACACCCCGGGACCGGTGGACTTCGAATCCGCCTCGGCCAGTGCGTGCAGGAGTTCGAGCAGTTGCGGGTCGCCGCGCAGGGCCGCGGCCACCGACTCGATGGTCTTGGGATCGTTGAGATCGCTTCGGGTGGCCGTGATCGGCAGCAGGAGGTGGTGGCGGACCATTCCCGCGAGCGTGTCGGTGTCCTGGGCCGACAGCCCCAGCCGGTTGCCGATCGGGATCGTCAATTCCGCGCCGAGCACACAGTGGTCCGTGCCGCGCCCCTTGCCGATGTCGTGCAGCAGCGCGCCGAGGGCGAGCAGGTCAGATCGCGCCACGCGGGTGGTGAGCGGGGCCGCGTTGACAGTGGTTTCGACGATGTGCCGGTCGACGGTCCACTTGTGCGAGACGTCGCGCGGCGGAAGGTCGCGCACCGCATCCCATTCCGGGAACAGTCGGCCCCACAGCCCGGTGCGGTCCAGGGACTCGATCGTGTTCACCGCCGTGGGCCCGGCCAGCAGCACGACCAGCAGGTCGTCCAGCGCCTCCCGCGGCCATGGCGAGGGTAAATCCGGGACGCTGTCGGCGAGTCGCTTGAGCGTGCCGGCGCCGATCGGCAGGCCGGTGTCCGCCGACGCGGCGGCGACTCGCAACACCAGGCCGGCATCGGTTTGGGGTTGGGCGTCGCGGGCGAGCACCACCTCGCCGTCGTACTCGACCACCCCCTCGTCCAGCGGTCGCCGCTTCGGGCGCCGCACCAGGGCGGTGAGGCCGCGTCGGGGCAGGGCGTTCTGCGCGGTCCGGAGCCCGGTTTCGGCGTGGTACGCGATGGTGCGGCTGACGCTGGAGAGCATGCGGGACAACGCAAATCGATCCCCGACGCCCAAGGCCGCACTGACCTCGTCGGCGAACTGAGCCAGCAGTTGGTCGAGTCCGCGCTTGGATACCCGGTGCAGTTCTGTGCGGACATCGAGCAGCGTGAGGTACGCGGCGTTCAGCGATCCGCCGGGCGCGTCGGGATGACCCATGCCGTGGCGGTCGATGAGCTGCGCGACGCCCAGCGCGTCGAGCAGTTGGACGTCGCGCAGGCCGCCGCGCCCCGACTTCAGATCCGGTTCGGCCCGCTGAGCGATTCGCCAACACCGTTGCCAGCGTTCATATGTCATGGCGACGAGCTCGTCCATGCGGGACCGGATTGCGCTGCGCCACTGGCGTCGAGCCCCGTCGATCAGCTCCGCCGACAGGCGCTCGTCCCCGGCGATGTGGCGGGCGTCCAGCATGCCCAGCGCGGCCACCAGGTCGCTGTTGGCGACGCCGAGGGCCCCGGACACCGATCGCACGCTGTGGTCGAGCCTGACGTTGGCGTCCCACAGCGGATACCACAATCCGTCGGCGACCCGCTGCAATTGGGTATCAGACTTGTTGTCGTGCAACAGCATTAGATCGAGATCGGAATACGGCAACAGCTCGCGGCGGCCCACACCACCGACCCCGACGACCGCGAAACCGCTACCGTCGGCGATGCCGATCTCGCCGGCCTTGGCGACCAGCCAGGATTCATGAAGCTCCAGCCAGGCTTTCCGGAGCTCCGCGGCGCCGAGGTGAGCGCCCTCCGACAGCAGTTGGCGCCGCGAGGCAGCCAAATCGGCTGCCCCGCCGGCGCTTCCTGTCCCCGCTTCAGATGACCTGTCGGATGGGCTTGTCATACCCTCCCGGCCCGTCCGGCCTGGTTCAGCAATGTGCGGCTAGGAGTCAGAGGGCATCGGTTCCGCGTTCACCCGTGCGCACGCGCACAATGGTTTCCACGGGGGTTACCCAGACCTTGCCGTCACCGATCTTGCCGGTGCGCGCCGCCCGGACGATGCTGTCCACGACCTTGTCCACGATGGAATCGTCGACCACCACCTCGATCCGCACCTTCGGCACGAAATCCACCGAGTATTCAGCACCCCGGTAAACCTCGGTGTGGCCCTTCTGCCGCCCGTACCCCTGGATTTCGCTGACCGTCATGCCCAGGACGCCCGCGTCCTCGAGGCTGGTCTTCACGTCATCGAGGGTGAACGGCTTCACAATTGCGGTGACTAGCTTCATGCCTGCTCTGCCTCCACTTTGTCGCCCACTCGGTCCTCCTCCAGGCCGTTGCGGTCCTCCAGGGGAACCCGCGCCGCCGGAAGAACGGATCCCTGCCCACCGATCGTTCCGAAATCGTACGCGCTCTCCGCGTGCTCAGACTCGTCGATGCCGGTTGATTCTTCCTCGGCGTCGACACGCAACCCGATCGTGTACTTCAGGATCAAAGCCAAGATCAGCGTGACGATGCCGGAGTAGAAGAGGACGGCGAAGGCGCCGACCGCCTGCCGCTCCAGCTGGGCCCAGCCGCCGCCGTAGAACAACCCCTTCGACACCCCGGCCACCCCGTTGATCGCGGTGGACTCCGGCGCGGCGAGCAGGCCGACCAGCAAGGTGCCCGCCAGACCGCCGACCATGTGCACCCCGACCACGTCGAGCGAGTCGTCGAAGCCGAACCGGAATTTCAGCCCGACCGCCAGCGCGCACACCACTCCGGCCACCGCGCCGACGACGATCGCGCCCAGGATGTTGACCGACGAGCAGGACGGTGTGATGGCGACCAGTCCGGCGACGATGCCGGACGCCGCTCCCAGCGTCGTGGGTTTCCCGTCGCGGATGCGCTCGGTCAGCAGCCACGCGAGCATGCCCGTGGCCGTGGCGACCGTGGTGGTCATGAACGTCGCTCCGGCGGACCCGTTCGAACTGGTCGCCGAACCGGCGTTGAATCCGAACCAGCCGAACCACAGCAAGCCTGCGCCGAGCATCACGAACGGCAGGTTGTGCGGCCGGAACAGCGTGGTGGGCCACCCGCGGCGCTTGCCCAGGACGATCGCCAGCGCCAGGCCGGCCACACCGGAGTTGATATGGACCGCCGTCCCTCCGGCGAAGTCGATGGCGTGCAGCTTGTTGTTGATCCAGCCACCGTGCTCAGACGCGAAGCCGTCGGCGGCGAAGACCCAGTGTGCGACCGGGAAGTAGACCAGCGTCGCCCACAGCCCGGCGAACACCAGCCACGCGGTGAACTTGAGCCGATCGGCCACCGCGCCCGAGATCAGCGCGACGGTGATGATCGCGAACATCAGCTGGAAGGCCACGAACACCGTCGCGGGCATGGTGCCGGCCAACGGGATGTCCACCTGCGTGACGCCCTTGCTCGGGTCCGCCTTGACGGCGTTGCCGCCGATGAGCTTCGCCAGGCCCCAGTAATCGGTCGGATTACCCACGACGCCGCCCCGGTCGTCACCGAACGACATCGAGTAGCCGTAGAGCACCCAGAGCACCGTCACGACGCCCATGGCGCTGATGCTCATCATGATCATGTTGAGCACGCTTCTGGTGCGCACCATGCCGCCGTAGAAGAACGCAAGACCTGGCGTCATCAACAGCACTAGCGCGGAACTCGCCAACATCCAGGCGGTATCGCCGGTATCTGGTTGGCCCAATTGCGGGAATGCCACTCGCTCACCTCCGGTCGGACATGAATGGCCGGCAGGCGACGCCTGTGGCCTGCGAGAACCATGCGCAATTGTTGTTTCCGCAGTGGGGCCGCCGTGTTTCGGCGGTATTAACGTCCGGCTCGCCCTGTAAGGGGTTTCAGCCGAGCAGGGCGTCGACGAAGGCACCCGGCTCGAACGGCGCCAGATCGTCGGGACCCTCCCCGAGCCCGACCAGCTTCACCGGTACCCCGAGTTCCTGTTGGACGCGGAATACGATGCCGCCCTTGGCCGTACCGTCCAGCTTGGTCAGCACGGCGCCGGTGATCTCGACGACCTCGGCGAAGACCCGCGCCTGGGCCAGGCCGTTCTGCCCGATGGTGGCGTCGAGCACCAGCAGCACCTCGTCGACCGCGGCGCGTCGTGTTACCACGCGTTTAACCTTGTCGAGCTCGTCCATCAGCCCGACCTTGGTGTGCAGCCGGCCGGCGGTGTCGATGAGCACCACGTCGGCGCCCGAGGCGATGCCCTTGTCGACGGCGTCGAACGCCACCGATGCCGGGTCGGCGCCTTCGGGCCCGCGTACTACCTCCGCGCCCACGCGGGACGCCCAGGTTTGCAGTTGATCGGCCGCCGCGGCCCGGAAGGTGTCGGCGGCGCCGAGCACGACACGACGTCCGTCGGCCACCAGCACCCGGGCCAATTTGCCTACGGTGGTGGTCTTTCCGGTGCCGTTCACACCGACGACCAGCAGCACCGACGGGTGGTCATCGTGCGGCAGCGCGCGGATCGAGCGGTCCATGTCGGGGTGCAGCTCCCGGATCAGCACGTCGCGCAGTACGGCCTTCGCGTCGGCTTCGGTGCGCACATCGCTGCCGGCCAGGCGGGCGCGCAGCTGCGCCATCACCGACTCGGTGACCACCGGGCCGAGGTCGGCGACCAGCAGGGTGTCCTCGACGTCCTGCCAAGCGTCTTCGTCCAGGTCGCCGCCGCCGATCAGGCCCAGCACGCTGCGTCCCAACGCGTTCTGCGACCTGGCCAGCCGGCCGCGAAGGCGCTCGAGGCGGCCTTCGGGCGGCGCGATGGCCTCGATCTCGGGGGCCGCTGGTGGCGGCTCGGCGGCCGGCGGCGTGGGCGCCGGTGCTACCGGCGGTGCGGCGGGGGTCTCCAGCGTCTCCGGTTCGGGGAGCTCGACCTCCGAGATGGTGCGCCGCGGCGCGTCGCGAGGAATGGTGGCGTCGTCGCCCACCGCGGGCAGGCCCGTGGTGTCGAGCCGATCGGCGGTTGCGGTCTGGCTGAAGGTGATGCCCGACGACGCGGTGTAGCCGCCCGAGCGGTCGATCGCGCCGGGCTCCGGCTTGGCCGTGAAGGTGATCTGCCGGCGGCGGTACCGCACCAGCCCCAGGACCAGCGCCGCGACGACAACCAGGACAGCGACGACCGCGATGGCGATCCAAAGACCTTGGGACACGGTGACATTGTTTCAGGGGCGCGACGCCGCGCGGTCGGCGCGGGGTCTACGCCGCTACGAAGACTGCGAGACCAGCTGCTCCACCTGCTGCCCGCGCATCCGCTGTGAGATCACCGCGGTGATGCCGTCGCCCTGCATGGTCACGCCGTACAGCGCGTCGGCGACCTCCATCGTCGGCTTCTGGTGCGTGATGATGATCAGCTGCGACCGGGCCCTCAGCAGCTCGAACAGGCTGATCAGCCGGCGCAGGTTGGTGTCGTCGAGCGCGGCCTCCACCTCGTCCATGATGTAGAACGGCGACGGACGGGCGCGGAAGATGGCCACCAGCATCGCCACCGCGGTCAGCGCCTTCTCGCCACCGGACAGCAACGAGAGCCGGGTGATCTTCTTGCCGGGCGGACGGGCCTCCACCTCGATGCCGGTGGTGAGCATGTCGTCCGGATCGGTGAGCCGCAGCCGGCCCTCGCCGCCGGGGAACAGCACCGTGAAGACTTCCCGGAATTCGCGTTCCACGTCGACGAAGGCATCGCTGAACACCTGCAGGATGCGGGCATCGACGTCGGCGACGACGTCCAGCAGGTCCTTGCGGGCGGCCTTGACGTCCTCGAGCTGGGTGGACAGGAAGTTGTAGCGCTCCTCCAGCGCGGCGAACTCCTCCAGCGCCAGCGGGTTGACCCGGCCCAGCTCCGCGAGTTCCCGCTCGGCGCGTTTCGCGCGCCGCTCCTGGGTGGCCCGGTCGTACGGCATCGGAGCGGGCGCGACCACTTGCTCACCGCGTTCGCGCGCCTGCTCGAATTCGGCCATCTCGAGCTCGGTGGGCGGCAGGGCCACGTCCGGCCCGTACTCGGCGATCAGGTCGGGCGGCGCCATTCCGAACTGCTCGAGCACCATCTGTTCCAGCTGCTCGATGCGCATGGCCGCCTGCGCGTTGGCCACCTCATCCCGGTGCAGCGAGTCGGTGAGGGTGGCCACCCGGGCGCTCAACACGTTCACCTCTTCGCGCACCGCCGCCATCGCCGTCGCGCGCTCCTGGCGTTCGGCCGCCAGCGCGTCGCGGATCTTCGACGCCGCCGCGACCACCCTGTCCAGCCGCTGCGCCAGCAGCCGGCCGGAGTCGGCCACCGCGGCGGCCACGGCGGCCGCGCGCAGCCGCGCCTCGCGCGCCTGTTGGGCCCGCAGCCGTGCCTCGCGTTCGGCGGCCGCGGCACGGCGCAGCGAATCCGCGCGCCCGCGCACCGCATTGGCCCGCTCCTCGGCGGTCCGCACCGCCAGCCGGGCCTCCACCTCGGCGCTGCGGGCGGCCTCCGCGGCGGCGGCGATCCGCTGGCGGACCTCCGCATGGGTGGGTTCTTCGGCGTCCGAGTGCTGCGTCTGTTGAGCGTTGCGCAGCCGGTTTTCCAGCTCGGTGACTTCCTCGAGCGTCTGCGCGCGACCGGATTCGAGCTCCTCGCGCTGCCGCAGCAGCCTGCTCCACTCGTCTTCGGTCGTGCGGGCCTCCTGCCCGAGCCGGCCCAGCTGCTCGTACATCGCCGAGATCGCGGTGTCGGACTCGTTCAGCGCGGCCAATGCCTGTTCGGCGGAGTCCTGGCGCGCGGCCTGCTCGGTCAGCGCGCCCGAGAGCGCCGCGGTCAACTGGGCGACCTGCGACTCCGCGGCGGCCAGCTCGCTGCCGGCCTTGTCGATTTCCGAAGTCACCTCGAGCGTGGACAGCTTGCGGTCGGAGCCCCCGCTCACCCAGCCCGCGCCGACCAGGTCGCCGTCGAGCGTGACCGCGCGCAACTGCGGCCGCGTCGCCACCAGTTCGAGCGCCTGATCCAGGTCGTCGACCACCGCGACCCGCGAGAGCATCGCCGTGATGGCACCGCGAAGCCGCGCGGGCGCCTCGATCAGGTCCAGCGCCCATAAGGCGGTGCCCGGCAGGGCGTCGCGCGCCGCCTGGTGGTCGGCGGGCCAGTCACCGAGCACCAGCGCCGCGCGGCCGCCATCGGCCTGTTTGAGGGCGGCGACGGCGGACCGGGCCGCCCCGAAGCTTTCGGCGGCCAGCGCGTCGGCCGCCGATCCCAGCACAGCCGCCAGCGCCGCCTCGTAGCCGGAGCGGACTTTGACCAGCTTAGCGATTGGCCCGAAAAGCCCGGCCTGAGAATGATTTTCGGTAAGCCAGGCCGCGCCGTCCTTGCGCTCCAGCCCGACCGACAGCGCGTCGATGCGGGCCCGCAGCGAGGCCACCCGGCGTTCGGCGTCGCGTTCGGCGGATTGCAGTTCGGCGACGCGTGCGTCGGCCAACCGCAACGCGGCGACGGTGCGCTCGTGGTGCTCGTCCAGACCCACCTCGCCCTGGTCGAGTTCGCCGACGCGGCTCTGCACGGTTTCGAATTCCGCCTTGGACTGCTGCGCGCGGCTGGCGGCCTGTTCGATGCGTTCGGACAGCCGGGCGACGCTGTCGTCGATCGATTCGACCCGCGCCCGCATGGTCTCCACCTGACCGGCCAGCCGCGCCAGGCCTTCCCGCCGGTCCGCCTCGGCCCGCACAGCAGCGAGGTGAGCCCGGTCGGCCTCGGCGGCCTCGCGTTCACGTTCGCCCAGTTCGGCGCGGGCGGCATCGAGCCGCTTGCGCGTCTCGGCCAATTCGGCCAGCAATTGCTGCTCGGCGACGGCCACCCGCTCGGCCTCGGCTTCCAGCTCTTCCGGCTTTCTGGGGTCGGTGTCGCTGGGCGGCGCGGGTTCGGTGTCGAGATGGTGCGTGCGTTCGCTGGCGATGCGGACCGTCGCGGCCACCCGTTCGGCCAGCGCGGACAGCCCGAACCAGGTGTGCTGCACGGATTCGGCGCGAACCGACAGTTCGGTCACCGCCGCCTCGTGCGCGGTGAGCTCCTCGGACGCCACGGCCAGGCGGGCGGCGGCCTCGTCGTGCTCGCGGCGGATGGCCGCCTCGGCCTCGAAGATGGCGTCGCGCTGCACCTGCCGGCTGACCAGGTCGTCGGCCGCCAGGCGCAACCGGGCGTCACGCAGGTCGGCCTGGATGGTCTGGGCGCGACGGGCCACCTCGGCCTGGCGGCCCAGCGGTTTGAGCTGGCGGCGCAGCTCGGTGGTCAGATCGGTGAGCCGGGCCAGGTTCGCCGACATCGCGTCGAGTTTGCGGAGGGCCTTCTCCTTGCGCTTGCGGTGCTTGAGCACGCCGGCGGCCTCTTCGATGAAGGCGCGACGGTCTTCGGGTCGCGACTGCAGGATCTCGTCGAGCTTGCCCTGCCCCACGATGACGTGCATCTCGCGGCCGATCCCGGAATCGCTCAGCAGCTCCTGCACGTCCATCAAACGGCAACTGGCGCCGTTGATTTCGTATTCGCTGGCGCCGTCACGGAACATCCGGCGGGTGATCGACACCTCCGAGTATTCGATCGGCAGCGCATTGTCGGAGTTGTCGATGGTGACCGTGACTTCGGCGCGGCCCAGTGGGGCCCGCGACGAGGTGCCGGCGAAGATGACGTCTTCCATCTTGCCGCCGCGCAGGGTCTTTGCTCCCTGCTCCCCCATCACCCAGGCCAGGGCGTCGACGACGTTGGATTTGCCGGAACCGTTGGGCCCGACGACCGCGGTGATGCCCGGCTCGAAACGCAGAGTCGTCGGCGATGCGAAGGACTTGAAGCCCTTCAGCGTCAGACTCTTGAGGTACACGGCGAGCCAGACTACCGCTCAAATCGCCCGTGCCACCCTCACCGAGGGGTGTCGCCGGGGTCGAAATACAGCCGCCGAACACAGTCGACGCACTGGCCACAGTGACCACATCAGTCACGGGAACGGAAGCGAATCCCGGAGCCGAAACGTGATAGCGCCGGCGCTATCACGTTCGTCAGCGCTCGACGAAGCCTTCGTAACGTTCCTGCGGCTGCGACCAGTCGGCGACGACCTTCTCGACGCGGCCCGGCCTGGGCGGCCACGACTCGCCACCTTCCAGCAGGGCCAGCAGCTTCTCGCCGGCCTCCCGCGGACCCTGAGCGACCACCAGGACGCGGCCGTCGGCCTGGTTGGCCGCGTAGCCGGTCAGGCCCAACTCGAGCGCCCGACAGCGCGTCCACCAGCGAAAGCCGACGCCCTGGACCGTGCCGTGCACCCAGGCGGTGAGCCGGACGTCAGGATCCGACATCGGCGACCTTGAAATTGACCTGCGTGCCGGCTTTCAGCGTGCGCCCCACGGTGCAGACCAGGTCGATCGCCCGATCGACCACCACCAGCAGCCGCTCCCTCTCCTCCGAGGAGAGCCCGGACAGGTCGAGCTCGAGCGTCTCTTCCAGCAGCGGATAGACCTCGCGTTCGCGGTCGGCGTCCCCGGACACCTTGACCACCGCTTTGTAGTCGTCGCCGAGCCGGCGGGCGAGCGGCTGGTCGCTGGACATCCCGCTGCACGCGCCGAGCGCGATCTTCAGCAGCTCGCCGGGGGTGAACACGCCCTCGACGTCCTCCGAGCCGATGAGGACCTGCGCACCGCGCGAGCTGTATCCGATGTAACGGCGCGATCCCGTGCGCTCCACCCAGAGTTCGGTCATGCCCTACTTTTTACCGGGCGTGCTTTCACCGCGCCCTGGGCATACTGCGTTTCATGGCCACCGTGGTCGCATTCCACGCACATCCGGACGACGAGGTGATCCTCACCGGAGGCACGCTCGCGCGGGCGGCGGCGGGCGGGCATCGCGTGGTCGTCGTCACCGCGACCGATGGGCGCGTGCACAACGCGGAAAGCGATTTCCGGCTGGACGAATTGCGTTTGAGCGCAGACATTTTGGGGGCGCGGCGGGTTGAGTGCCTCGGCTATGCCGATAGCGGTTATGGCCCGCTGTTCTACCCGGACCCGCCGGGACGGGTCCGCTTCGGGCGAGCAAACGTCGAGGAGGCGGCGCAGCGGCTCGCGGCAATACTCAGCGAGGAAGACGCGGACCTCCTGCTCAGCTATCAGCCCAACGGCGGCTACGGCCACCGGGATCATGTCCAGGTGCATCACGTCGGCAAGCGGGCCGCCGAACTCGCGGCGACCCCGCGAGTGCTGGAGGCGACGATGCCGCGCGAATTGCTCTTGCGCATCGGCCATCTCGCCAGTCTGCTGCGGCTGCCGGCGCCCTACGAGCCGCACGTTGCGCGCACCGCGTACGCGCCGCGGGCGAGCATCACCCACCGCATTGACGTCTTCGGATTCGCGCGCCAGAAGCGAGACGCGTTCGCCGCCCACCGCTCGCAGATCGGTGAGTCCAGCGTGGGCGCCCGCATGTACGGGGTCCTACTTCGACTGCCACCCCAGGCGTTCGGCCTGTTGTTTCCCCGCGAGTGGTTTGTCGACCCGGCCTTGCCCGCGGGATCCGCGCGCCGGGACATCTTCGATTGATCCGCCTTCGACCCGCTCGGCGTTGGTGCACGCTGGCAAACCCTGGACGCATAGTCAAACTCGCGGTCGCGGCTGACATCTCGGGCAGAAGAACGACGACCGGTTCATGAACTTCTCCCGGCGCATCACGGCGCCACAGCGCCGGCAGTTCTGCCCCTCGCGGCCATAGGCGTCCAGCGACCGGTCGAAATAGCCCGATTCGCCGTTGACGTTGATATACAGCGAGTCGAACGACGTCCCGCCTTGCGCGAGCGCGTCGCGCATCACGTCGGCCGCGGCGTCCAGGACGGCGGCCAGCTGACGGCGGCTCAACCCGGCGGCGATCCGGGCGCCGTTGACCTTGGCCCGCCAAAGCGCCTCGTCGGCATAGATGTTGCCGATGCCCGACACCACCGTTTGGTCGAGGAGCTGCCGCTTGATCTCGGAATGCTTGCGCCGCAAGACATTAACGACAGCATCGCGGTCGAAGAGCGGGTCCAGCGGGTCGCGGGCGAGGTGCGCGACGGGGACCGGCACGATGCTGCCGTCCACGCTCACCAGATCGGCGAGCATCCATCCGCCGAAGGTGCGTTGGTCGGCGAAGCTCAGCACCGTTCCGTCGTCGAGCAGCGCGGAGATGCGGACGTGGTCGGCGCGCGGCACTTCCCCCAGCAGCATCTGCCCGCTCATGCCGAGGTGCACCACGAGCGCGGTGTCGGGCTGGCCCGGACCGTCGAGCAGCAGCCACAGGTACTTGCCGCGCCGATCGGTGCCGGTGATCCGGGCATTGAGCAGCCGGGCGGTGAGGTCGGCGGGCCCGGCCCCGTGACGGCGCACGGCGCGCGGATGGTGCACCCGCACGGCCGTGATGGTTTTGCCCACGACGCGGGCCTGCAAGCCGCGGCGCACCACCTCGACTTCGGGCAGCTCGGGCATCTAGACGGACGTTTGTCCGGCGGTGTCCAGCACTTCCAGCGCTTTCCAGGTGGCCGCCGCGGCCTTCTGCTCGGCTTCCTTCTTGGAGCGCCCCACGCCGGAGCCGTATTCGGTGTCCATCACGACGACGACGGCGGTGAATTCCTTGTCGTGGTCCGGGCCCGTGGAGGTGACGACGTAGGACGGCGCGCCCATGCCCCGCGCCGCGGTCAGCTCCTGCAGGCTGGTTTTCCAGTCCAGCCCGGCGCCCAGGGTCGGCGCGGCGTCCAGCAGCGGGCCGAACAACCGCAGGATCACCTCGCGGGCCGTGTCGATTCCGTGCTGCAGGTAGATGGCGCCCAGCAGCGATTCCATGCCGTCGGCCAGGATGCTCGACTTGTCTGCGCCGCCGGTGTTGGCTTCCCCGCGCCCGAGGTAGAGGTGCACGCCCAGGCCGTCCGCGGACAGCTTGCGCGCGACGTCGGCCAGCGCCTGGGTGTTGACGACGCTGGCCCGCAGCTTGGCCAGGTCCCCTTCCGAACGGTCGGGATGCCGGTGGTAGAGCTCGTCGGTGATGGTCAGGCCGAGTACGGCGTCGCCGAGGAATTCCAGCCGTTCGTTGGTCGGCAGCCCGCCGTGCTCGTAGGCGTAGCTGCGGTGCGTCAACGCCAGCGAGAGCAGCTCGTCGGGCAGCTCGACCCCGAGGGCATCGAGCAGGTCTTGCCGTGACGTCACTGCTCACCCCGCGCAGCGTCGGCCTCGGGATACATTCCCGCCAGCTTGGCCCACCGCGGGTCGATGCGGTCGTGGTGATGGTCTGGCTCGGCCGCGAGGGCAACGCCGCATTCGGGGCACAAACCCGGGCAGTCGGGCGTGCACACGGGCGAGAACGGCAGCTCCAGTCCCACGGCATCGACGATCGACTGCTCGAGGTCGATGATGTCGTCGACAATGTGACCGACCTCGTCTTCCTCGGTGGTCGCCTCGGTCGTGCTGTCGGGGTAGGCGAACAGTTCGGTCAACCGGACCTGCACGTGGCCCTTGACCGGGGTCAGGCAACGGGAGCATTCGCCCACGGTGGGCGCATCCACCGTCCCCGTCACCAATACGCCCTCGGAGACCGACTGAACTTGCAGGTCGAGTTCCAACGGAGCGCCCGCCTCGATCGCGATCATGTCGAGTCCGATGCGCGACGGGGTGGGCACGGTCTTCCGCAGGGTCACCATCGCGCCGGGGCGCCGCCCGAGCCGGGCGATGTCAATCGTCATCGGCGAGCTCAGATGGCGCCGCGAGGTGGTGCTGTGCTGCCGCGTCATATCAGAAATCCTACGGCGCGGGCCGCATAATTCCAGGGCGCGGCCGCCCGGTCGACGCGCTAGCGCACCGCGTAGTCGTGCGTACCGGCCGCCGTCCGGAGTTGGTGACGACCGCGCCCGACCGAGCGCAGGGTGCCGTTGAGGAATTCCTCGAACTCGGCGAGCTTGTTGTCGACGTAGATGTCGCATTCACCGCGCAGCCGGTCGGCCTCGGCGTGCGCCGAGTCGATCAGCCGGGTGGCCTCGGCGTTTGCCGCCTCCACCACGCTGTTCTGCGATACCAGGCGCTGCTGCTCCTTGATGCCCTCTTGCACGGCCTTCTCGTAGGAGATGTTGCCGTTCTCAAGCAGCCGGTCGGCCTCGGCCTGCGCGCGGCCGACGCTGGCCTCGTACTCGCGTTTGGCCGCCGTGGCGATGCGCATCGACTCCTCGCGGGCCTCGCCGACCATCCGCTCGCTGTGCTGGCGGGCCTCGCTCACCATGCGGTCGGCCTGCGCTTTTGCGTCGGACAACAGCCGGTCGGCCTCCGCGCGGGCGTGGTTGAGCATCGACTCCGACTCGGTGGTCGCCGAGGAGACCATGGAGTCGGCGTGCGACTTGGCGTCCTGCAGCATCGAATCGCGCGCGTCGAGCACGTCCTGGGCGTCATCCAGCTCGCCGGGGATCGCATCCTTGATGTCGTCGATCAGTTCCAGCACGTCACCGCGCGGCACCACGCAGCCGGCCGTCATCGGAACGCCGCGTGCTTCTTCAACGATGGCGCTCAGTTCGTCGAGCGCTTCAAAGACTCTGTACACGGCCATGTCCTCCTGGCGTCTGCAAAAACCCTGTTGTTACTAGTGTGCCTGGTGTTGCCTTTGTGACAGCGGTGGCGAGGTCGGTGTGTCGGACATTTGACCGCGACAACGACGCGAAACGCCGCCAAAAACCGGCTTCGGCCTCGCCATCACCGGTGAAATGCATCGAAACGCCCGTCCGCGCCGCCAAGGTTGGCTGCACCTGTTGCGGCCATTCTAGGGATCGCGGAGGCCCCAGGCGCCGGCCAGCGCGCTCCACGGCGCTTGACCTATACCCCTGGGGGGTATAAGTTTGGGGGCCCAGCCCATCGAGGGGAAGGATTGGAACTCGTGCTAGCAGCGGTCGGACACGCCCTGGCGGTGGCGGGATCGATGACGTGGGAAATCCTGTGGGCGCTGATCTTGGGGTTTGCCCTGTCGGCGGTGGTGCAGGCGGTGGTGCGGCGCTCGACCATCGTGGCGCTGCTGGGCGACGACCGGCCGCGCACCCTGGCGCTGGCCGCCGGCCTCGGTGCGGCGTCGTCGTGCTCGTACGCCGCGGTGGCGTTGGCCCGATCGCTCTTCCGCAAGGGGGCCAGCTTCACCGCCGCCATGGCATTCGAGATCGGCTCCACCAACCTGGTGGTGGAACTGGGCATCATCTTGGCCCTGCTGATGGGCTGGCAGTTCACCGCCGCGGAATTCGTCGGCGGCCCGCTGATGATCGTGGTGCTCGCCGTGTTGTTCCGGTTGTTCGTGCGCTCTCGGCTTGTCGATGCCGCCCGTGAGCAGGCCGACCGCGGAATCGCCGGCTCGATGGAAGGCCATGCGGCCATGGACATGTCCATCAAGAAGCAGGGCTCGTTCGCTCAGCGCCTCTTTTCCAGGGAGGGCTTCACGTCCGTTGCCCACGTGTTCGTGATGGAGTGGCTGGCGATCCTGCGCGACCTCGTCCTGGGCTTGTTGATCGCGGGGGCCATCGCGGCGTGGGTACCCGAAAAGTTTTGGCAGGTCTTCTTTTTGACCGACCATCCGGGCTGGTCGACGATATGGGGTCCGATCGTCGGACCAATCGTGGCGATCGTGTCCTTCGTCTGCTCGATCGGCAATGTCCCGCTGGCCGCGGTGCTGTGGAACGGGGGCATCAGTTTCGGCGGTGTCATCGCGTTCATTTACGCCGACCTGCTGATCCTGCCGATCCTCAACATCTACCGCAAGTACTACGGCACGAAGATGATGCTGACGCTGCTGGGCACGTTCTACGCCGCCATGGTCACCGCGGGCTATCTGGTCGAATTGATTTTCGGCGCAGCGAGTCTCATTCCCAAGCAGCGCAACGCCACGGTCATGGAAGCGACGATTTCGTGGAACTACACGACCTGGCTCAACATCGCCTTCCTTGCCGTCGCGGCCATTCTGGTGGTCCGGTTCGTCACCACGGGCGGAGTTCCGATGGCACGGATGATGGGCGGCTCCCCCGACGGTGGGCACGACCACGATCACGAGTGCCACTAGCTAACGGCGTGAAAACTCTTGAGCGAGTGAGGATTTAGGACCGGCCGGCGAGCTTCTCGCGCAGGCGGCGATTGACCGGTTCGGGCAGAAGTTCCGAGACGTCGCCGCCCAACAGCGCAACCTCTTTGGCCAAGGACGACGACACGAACGAATACCGCGGCGTCGTCGCGACGAAAAACGTGTCGACGCCGGCGATGTGCTTGTTCATCTGCGCCATCTGCAGCTCGTATTCGAAGTCGGTGCCGGTGCGCAGGCCCTTCACGATCGCGGTCATCCCCTGCGACCTGACGAAGTCCACCACCAGGCCCTGGCCGGCCTCGACGCGCAGGTTGGGCAGATGTGTCGTCGACTCGTTGATCATCGCGATCCGCTCGTCGAGTTCGAACATGCCCTTCTTGGCGGGATTGGTCAGGATCGCCACCACCACCTCGTCGAACTGAGCCGCCGCCCGCTCGAAGACGTCGATGTGGCCCAACGTCACTGGATCAAACGACCCCGGGCATACCGCGCCACTCATGACGCGCGCCGGCGACGATGCGGAACACAGAGATGAGACGGAGGTACGCCCCCGCACGTGGGAGGTACCCCCTCCCGCTTGCGGGGGAGAGCGGCGCACATGACGACAGACGGTACACGCCCGCCTCACAGTCGTTCGGCCATCTCCAAACGGGTGTCGCCGTACACGCGCGGCGGCCAGACGGACCAGCCGCGCGGCCAGGTCAGCTCCGCGCCGAACGCCGCCCGCTCCACCACCGCCACGGTTCCGGCCTGCGTCCAGCCGTGGGTGTCCAAAGCGGCCAGCGCGGCTTCCACGTCGGCGGCCTCGACGTCGTAGGGCGGGTCGGCCAGCACGAGGTCGACCGGGCTCTGGGTTCCGGTCGCCAAGACGGTCGCGACCGCGCCGCGGCGCACCGCCGCGCCGGGAAGACCGAGCGCGTCGATGTTGCGTGCGATGACGGAAGCGCTGCGCTGATCCGATTCCACGAACAGCGCCGAGGCGGCCCCTCGCGACAGCGCCTCCAATCCCAGTGCGCCGGAGCCGGCATAGAGGTCGAGCACCGCGACGCCGTTCAGGTCGCGCCGCACAGTCAAGATGTTGAAGAGCGACTCACGCACCCGATCGGTGGTCGGCCTGGTCCCTCGCGGCGGGACGGCGATGCGCCGGCCGCCTGCCACGCCGCCGATGATCCGGGTCACCTGCCACCACTTACAGCAGCGTCGACCAATAGTCCCAGAACCGCGCCATGATCAGCAGAAACACCGCGGTGAACCACAGCGCGGCGATGGACCACCGCCACTGGTACAGCACCCACGCCACACCGCGTCCCCGGCGTTGCAGCGCCGGGGAGAACACGATCGAGGCGACGACCACGAGCAGCGTCATGGTGGCCGCCCAGACCACCATGCAGTACGGGCACAACGCGCCGATGCTGTACAGGCTCTCGTAGATCAGCCAGTGCACGAACACGGCCCCGATCAGCAGCCCGATCATCAGGCCGATCCAATACCATTGCGGCAACGCCACTTTGGTCACCGCGAGCAGCCCGGTGACGACCACAACGGTGAACGCCCCCAGGCCGAGCAGCGGGTTGGGGAATCCCAGCACCGACGCCTGCGGCGTGACCATCACCGAACCGCACGACAGGATCGGGTTGAAGTTGCACGACGGCACGTACGCCGGGTTGAGCAGGAGGTCGATCTTCTCCACGGTCAGCGTCGCGGAGGCCACCAAGCCGATCACACCGGCGATCAGCACCCACCACGCGCTCGGCAAGGGCACGCGCGCTTCGGGACCCGATTCCGGTGTCAGGCCGGCGGTTTGGGCTGACACCGGGGTGGTCACGTGGCCGGGGGGGTCGCGGCGCCGTCGATGCCCGGCACGTCGCCCACGATGCTCTTGATCTTGGCGACCAGCGCATCGGGCGTGGACGGGTCGTAATCGTCGCCGTTGATCTTGATGGTCGGCGTGGCGTTGATCTTCGCGGCCGCCGCCTCACCCGTGACCTTGGCGATGTACTTGCCGCTGTTGATGCAGTCGGGCACCTTGCCCACGACGCCGGCCTCGCGCGCGAGTTCGATCAACCGGGCGTTGTCGGGAAAGCTGGTGCCGCGTTCGCTGGGCTGCAGGTCGGTAGTGAACAGCGCGGTGTGGAATCGGCGGAACGCGTCAAGGGACTCGTCGGCCACGCACAGGGCCGCGGCGCCCGCGCGCGACGAGTAGTTCTGGTTCCTGGAGTTGTCGAGGATCGACACCATGGAGTAGTCGGCCGCAATAGCGCCGACGTCGATCAGCCTGGAGACCGTCGGGCCGAAGGTGCGCTCGAAGTTGCCGCAGGCCGGGCAGAGGAAGTCCTCGTAGAAAGTGACCACGGCCTTGGGGTTGCTCGTACCGGGCTGGGTGACCAGCTTGCTCGATGTCACCCGCACGGTGTCGCCCGCGCCGATGGCCGCGGTCTTCTTGTGGTGCGTGACCACGATGTAGGAGACCAGCGCGACGAGGAAGATGACGACGACCGCGGTCCCGCCGATCTGGAGGAGTCGGCCCGATTTACCGTCGGCGGCCTTCATGTCAAAGCGCGGGGGGCGTTTGGATTTGTCGGCCACAGTTTCCGTGATCCTTCGGTGCTCGGGTTGTCGTTCGGTGGTGGACGTCACTCGTTCGTGGGCGCCTCTAGATTACCGGCGGCGACCGCGCAACAGGTCAGACCCGGCTCATGTGGGCGCGCAGCGCGGAAATCAACTCGGTGGTCGCGGCGGCGCTGCCGCCGCCGAGCTGGAACAGATTGGCGAAGCCGTGCGTCAGCGACCCCATGCACCGCAGATCGACCGCGGTCCCGGCGGCCTGCAGGGCCGCCGCGTAGCTCTCGCCTTCGTCGCGCAATGGGTCGAACCCGGCGACGGCGATCAGCGCGGGCGCCAGCCCGGCCAGCGACTCGGCCAGCAGCGGCGAGACCTGCGGGTCCGCCCGGTCGATGCCCGAACGCCTGAGGTATTGCGACTCGAACCAATCGATGTCGCGCTTGGTCAGCAGGAACCCGCGGGCGAACAGGCCCATCGAACGGGTCTGCGCGGTGAAGTCGGTCCGGGGGTAAATCAGCCACTGCAGCACGGGGGCGGGGTCACCCTCGTCGCGCGCCCGTTGGCACACGACGGCGGCCAGGTTGCCGCCCGCACTGTCGCCGCCGACCGCGACCCGCCCGGGCGCGGCGCCGAGTTCCCCGGCGTGGTCGTACGCCCACCTGAAGGCGGCGTACGCGTCCTCGACCGCGGCCGGCGCCGGGTGCTCGGGAGCCAGGCGGTAGTCGATCGACAGCACGTGGATGCCGGCGTCACGGCACGTCAACCGGCACAGCGCGTCGTAGGAGTCCAAGTCGCCGATCGACCATCCGCCGCCGTGGTAGAAGACCAGTACGGGCGCGGACGCGCCGTTGGCGGGACGGTAGTGACGCGCCGGGATCTCGCCGGCCGGCCCGGGCAGCGACAGCTCCTGGACGTCGACGTGGATCTGCGGCCCGGGAAGCTCCAGCGACAGCTGGCGCATCTGAGCGCGGGACGCGCCCGGATCGTCGTCGACGACCAGGCCGTCGATGCCGACGGCGCGCAGACCGGAGAGCATCAGCTGAAGCGTGGGGTCCAGTGTGTTGCCGTCGATGGTCACCGAGCGGCCACCGAACAGCGCGCGCTTGGCAGGGGTCGGGATCCACGGAATGACCTTGACCCCGATCGTGGAAACCGCGCCCTGCATGCGACTGGTCAGGCGCATGGGCGTGTGCTTCACGCCGAGGTGCAGGTCCGGCGCGGGCACGCTCTTGGTCATGGGTACTCCCTCGAATAAAACGTCGTAACGCTCGACGCTGCCCGCCGTCGTCTCGGAGCCCTCCGGCCCCGGCGGCCACCGGTGAGTGCCCTTGGTGCCGGGCGCGCTGCGCGGCCGACAGGGCACTTGCCGGTTCCGGTGCGCCGTGTGACCAACACTACGTGGTCACGATTATGCGAAATGCAGACCAGGGTCCGATAACACTGCGCGCCCCGCCCCGGCGTTTGACGAGGTGGTATTTTGCAGCCCGGTAATATCGCGCCGATGGAATGGCGTCGATCTCCTCGCTCGATGACGACATCCGGTTTGGTCCACGAACGTTTAATTTCATAGGCAGGTGAATACATTGGCTGGCGAGTCGGGCGTTGCCGTGCCCTCGATAGCTCTTAATGACGAAAACACGATGCCCGTCCTTGGCCTTGGCGTCGCGGATTTGTCGGAGGACGAGACCGAGCGCGCGGTCTCCGCGGCGCTGGAGATGGGCTGCCGGCTGATCGACACCGCCTCGGCCTACGGCAACGAAGCGGCCGTCGGCCGCGCGATTGCGTCCTCCGGGATTCCGCGCGCCGAACTGTTCGTCACCACCAAACTCGCCACCGCCGACCACGGGTTCCTGCGCTCCATGGAGGCCTGCAAGGAGAGCCTGGAGCGGCTGGGCCTGGATTATCTCGACCTGTACCTGATCCACTGGCCGGTCCCGGCACGAGGCGAATATGTGAATTCCTTCGGCGGGCTGATCCAGTGCCGCGGGGACGGGCTCGCGCGTTCGATCGGCGTCTCGAACTTCACCGACATACACGTGACGGACGTCATCGACCTGAGCTTTGTGACCCCGGTGGTCAACCAGGTCGAGTTGCACCCGCTGCTCAACCAGGAAGCGCTGCGCAAAACCAACGCCGAACACAACGTGGTTACCCAGGCCTACACGCCGCTGGCGCTCGGCAAGTTGAACGACAACCCGACGGTGACTTCCGTTGCCGGCGAGTACGGCAAGACGCCTGCGCAGGTGCTGCTGCGGTGGAACCTGCAGCTGGGCAACGCGGTCGTCTTCCGCTCCGCCAATCCCGAGCACATCGCCGGGAACCTCGACGTGTTCGACTTCGAGTTGGCCGCCGAGCACATGGACGCCATCAACGGGCTCAACGACGGCACCCGGCTGCGCCCGGACCCGAACACCTACGACGGCACCTGACCTAGCCCGCCGGGCAGGTGGCCGCCGCCTGACGCAATATCGGAGTCGACGGCTGGTCCACCGGTAACGAATAGCCGCGCAGCACGGCGATGAACTGCATGGCGTACTGACAGGCGAACGCGGCATTCGGCGGCATCCACAGCGCCGGCGGCGCGTCGCCCTTGTCCTGATTGGCCTGTCCTTGGACGGCCAGGAGGTTGGCCGGATCGTTGGCGAACCGCAGCCGCTCGCCCGCCGGCCAGGCATAGGCGCCCATGTCCCAGGCGTAGGCGAGCGGGACGATGTGGTCGATCTGCACCGCCTCGCCGACCTTGGCGCCGCGCTGGAACGCGATCGTGGTGTTGGTATACGGGTCGTGCAGGGTGCCGGTGGCCACCGCGTCCGGACACCGTTTGGTCGACACATAGGTCTTGTCGACGAGGTCGCGGTTGAGGATGTCGTCGCGGGTGTCGCAGCCGTTGTGCCCCAGCGGGGCGTCGTTGTCGTCGTCCCACGCGTCGCCGAAGGCCGCCCTGCGATAGTCGTACCGGTGTGCGCGCAGCGGCAGCACCGCGATGCCCGCGAGCACGTCGGTGCCGGGTTGCACGGTGGGAACGTCGGCGCGAGCCGCGTACTCGGCGGCATGCCTGGCGGTCGAGGATCCGACCGTCTGGTAGGCGACCAGCAGCGCGAGCGCCGCGACCGCGGACAACCACAGCAGCACCTTGCGATTCACCGGCGCCGTCCCCCACAAGTGGGAGGTGCCCCCACTGCATCGTCGCCGGCGGTCACGACTTGTCCAGGTATTCGATCCGGTCAGTGTTCACGAAAGGCGCTGCCAGCAAAGCCAATTCGGGGCTGGCCGGATCATCGGCGTAGGCCCGCACGCAGAAGTCGCGCGCGGCCTCGATGACGTCGCGATGGTCGGCCAACGAGAGCAAGCGCAGATTGATCGCTCGACCGGACTGGTTGCGGCCCAAGACGTCTCCCTCCCGACGCTCCTTGAGGTCCAGGTCGGCGAGCGCGAACCCGTCCAAGGTGGCGGCAACGGCGGAAAGCCGCCGGCCCGCCGGTGACTCCGGCGAAACCCAGCTGGCGAGCAGGCACAGGCTGGGATGCTGGCCGCGGCCGATGCGGCCGCGCAGTTGATGCAGCTGGCTGATCCCGAAGCGGTCGGCGTCCATCACCAGCATCACCGTGGCATTGGGAACATCCACACCCACCTCGATGACGGTGGTGCATACCAGCACATCGATCTCACCGGCCCGGAAGGCTGCCATCGCGGCGTCCTTCTCGTCGGCGGACAACCGCCCGTGCATCAGCCCCAGACGCACATCGGCCAGCTCGCCGGAACGCAGCCGGGCGTAGAGACCCTCGGCGGTTGCCGACGGTCTGACGTTCTGCTCCTGCTTCTCCGCGTCGTCGGTCTCGTCGATCCGCGGCGCCACCACGTAGGCCTGGCGCCCGGCGGCGACCTCTTCGATGACACGCCGCCAGGCCCGCTCGAGCCACGCGGGCTTGTCCTTGACGAAGATGACGTTGCTGGTGATCGGCTGGCGTCCGCGCGGAAGCTCGCGCAGCGTCGAGGTTTCCAGATCGCCGTAGACGGTCAACGCGACCGTGCGCGGTATCGGCGTCGCCGTCATCACCAGCAGGTGGGGGGTGACGCCGGGACGGGCCTTGGCGCGCAATTGGTCTCGCTGTTCGACACCGAACCGGTGTTGCTCGTCGACCACCACCATGCCCAGGTTGTGGAATTCCACCGCGTCCTGCAACAGCGCATGCGTGCCGACGACGATCCCGACCTGACCGCTTGCCACTTCGTCACGGACTTGCTTCTTCTGCGCGGCCGTCATCGAACCCGTGAGCAGGCCGACCCGGGTCGCGTTGTCCGCGCCGCCGAGCTGGCCCGCCATCGCCAACGGGCCGAGCACGTCATTGATCGACCGCAGGTGTTGGGCGGCAAGGACTTCCGTGGGCGCAAGCAGCGCACACTGATAACCGGTATCCACCAGCTGCAGCATCGCCAGCACCGCGATGATGGTCTTGCCCGAACCGACCTCACCTTGGAGCAGGCGGTTCATCGGCCGGGTTGCCGACAGCTCTTGCCCGAACACGTCGAGCACCTCGCGCTGCCCCGCGGTCAGCTCAAACGGCAACCGCCGCAGCAGTTCCGCGGCCAGACCGTCGGGGCGCGGCGGCGCCGGGGGCCCGGATTCCGACAACTCGCTGTGCCGCCGGGCGACCAGCGCCCACTGCAGCCCGACGGCTTCGTCGAAGGTCAGGCGCTCCCGCGCCCGCCTCCGTGCCGCCTCGTCTTCGGCCAAGTGGATGTCGCGCAACGCGAGGTCTTCGGAGACCAGGCCGTAACGGCCGCGCAGGTCGGCGGGCAGCGGGTCGTCCACCGGATCCAGGACGTCGAGCACTTGGCGCACGCACCTGAATATGTCCCAGCTCTGCAACTTCGTGGTGGCCGGATAAATCGGAAAGAAGGCTCGCTCGAAGGCCGCCATCTGCACCTCGCCGGTGGTGGCTTGCGAGGCGATGGCGATGTTCTTCAGGGAGCTGGTGCCGCGGTTCTTGCCGTCCGGGGAGTCGAGGATGAGGAACGCCGGGTGCGTCAGCTGCATGACGTTGTTGAAGAATCCGACCTCCCCGGAGAGCATCACCTTGGCGCCTTCGGTCAGGTCCTTCTTCAAATAGTTCGCGTTGAAGAACGTCGCGGTCACCTTGTTGCGGCCGGCGCCGAGGGTGATGCGGTGGCACAGCTTCTTCGGGGTCTTCTTCATCGGCCACGTCTTGGTTTCGGTGATCGTGTCGACGATCGTGATGTGCTCGCCGGCCGGCGGGCGTTGATCGTCGGAGCCCCAGCGGGTGGCGCCCTCGGTGTAGCTGCGCGGATAGTGGCGCAGCAGATCGTCGACGGTCCGGATGCCCAATTCCTCGTCGAGCTGGTCGGCGGCCTTGGCGCCCACCACGAAGTCCAGCCGGTCGCCCAGCGACGCCACGGCTACTCGACCCCGATCAAGAGCGCATCACCGCGATGGCCGGTGCGGTAGGTGACGAGTTCGGTTCCCGGGTGGTGGTCGTGCATGTGCTTTTCCAGGACGTCGCCCACGGCCGCCGCGTTCTCTTGCGTGTCGATGTCGGCGCCGACCAGCACCGTCACCAGGTCGCCGCCGGAGGCCAACAGCAGGTCGAGCAGGCCGATGGCAGCCGCGACCGCGTCGGCGGCCACGATCAACACCTCGTCCCCGGCGATCCCCAGGCCGTCGCCCGGCTGGCAGCGGCCCGCCCACGTCAACGCGCTCTCGGTCGCGATGCGCACCGATGCGTGCCGGGCGGCACCGGCGGCACGGGCCATCGTGTAGCCGTCGTCCACCGCCTGCCGGTCGGTTTCGTGCACGGCCAGCGCGGCCAGCCCCTGCACCATCGACCCCGTCGGGATCGGCACCACGTCGATGCCCCACCCGATGGCCGCGGTGCACCCGGCCACCAGCTCCTCGGCGGGCACGTAGCCGTTGGGCAGCACCATCACCTGCGCAGCAGCGGTGTCGACCACCGCCCGCATCAGCTGGTGGGCGCTGATGTTGGGTTCGTTGGCGGCCGGATCGCGCTGCAGCACACAGGCACCTTCGCCGCCGAACAGCTCGGCGGCGCCATCGCCGTCGACCACCGCCAGCACGGCGCGTTCCCGTGTCCAGCCACCGGCCGGCAGCCCCGTGCCGCCGGAGCTCAACGCAGAAATCACGATGCGACTCAGCCGCCCAGCCGCCAGCCCCGCCTCGACCGCGGCGCCGGCGTCGTCGGTGTGCACGTGCACCGAGTACGTGCAATCGGCCGACGACGGCGCGGCGGCGATGCCCACGGAGTCCCCCAGCTCCCCGAGCCGGTCGCGCAGCGCGTCGGCCGCGGACGGATCGCATCCGTCCAGCCGGTACATCACCTCGAACTGCGGTGCCGGCCGCTCGGCGGCGCCGTCCGGTTGCGGTGCCGGCGGCGAGAGCTCGTACACCGTTCGGGCGGGCGCCTGGCCGGTGACGGTGGTGCGCAGGGCGTCCAGTAGGACCAGCAGGCCCCGCCCGCCGGCGTCCACGGCACCGGCGTCGGCGAGCACGTCGAGCTGTTCGGGCGTCTTCTCCAGCGCGACGACCGCCGCATCGCCGGCGGCGATGATCGCCGCGGCGAGCCCTTCCCCGGCCTGGGCGCACTCCCCGACGGCGTCGGCCGCGGCCCGCAGCACCGAGACGATGGTCCCCGGGATCTCGTCCCCGCCCATCGAGGTGATGACCAGGTCCACGCCGCGGCGCAACGACGCCTCGAGGATGGCCGCGTCCATGTGGGGCAGCTCACCGCCGGAATCGGTGGCCGCGAGGGCGGTGACGTCGGCGATGCCCCGCAGGATTTGGGACAAGATCACGCCGGAATTGCCGCGGGCGCCGTTCAGCGCACCGGCCGACATCGCCGCGGCCGTCCGGGCGACGCAGGCCGAGCCGCCCTCGGAATTGACGCCCGCGTTGGCCTCGGCCAGCGCCGAGCGCATGGTGAACAGCATGTTCGCGCCGGTGTCGGAATCGGCAACCGGAAAGACATTGAGCCGGTTGATCTCATCGATGTGGGTGATCAGGTCGCTGACGGCGGTGTGCGCCCAGTCCCGCAAGGTGATGGCGTCCAGCAGACGCTCCGACGCTCCCAGTGTTACCCACCTCCTCCACACCCAGCTCCCGGTGGGCGCCAGCGTAGCTCGGCGGCCCGGGCGACGGCTGCCCGTGACCACCACCCGCCGGCGGGGCGATCCGACCCATTGAGCCTAGCCAGACGGGGCGACAGCGGCGTCGATCGTTTTGGTGGTTGCCAGGACAATCGCCTATCCTGGTTGGGCCCGGTCAGCCCGGGCTGTCCCGGCCGCGTGTCAGACCGCCGAGCCGGACCCCCGAGATTTGAGGAGCTTGAACCATGGCCGCTGTGTGCGACATCTGCGGGAAAGGCCCCGGCTTCGGTAAGTCGGTGTCGCACTCCCACCGCCGCACCAGCCGTCGGTGGGACCCCAACGTTCAGACCGTGCACGTCGTCACCCGGCCGGGCGGCAACAAGCAGCGCCTGAACGTCTGCACGTCCTGCATCAAGGCCGGCAAGGTCGTCCGGGGCTAGTCCGCCGCTACATCACGATGTGCCCGGCGTCCACGGGTATCGACACGCCCGTCACGTAGCGGGCACGGGGACCGACCAGCCACAGCACCGCTTCCGTCACGTCCTGCGGCTCGACCAACGGCACGTCGGGCAGCAGCATCTGGGAGACGGCCGGGTTCGGGTTCTCCAGCATCCGGTTGACGACGAAGTCGTTGAGGATCATCGGCGTCATGACGCCGCTCGGGTGGACAGAGTTGACCCGAATCTTGTGTTGCGCATAGGCGTTGGCCGCTGACCGCATCAACCCGACCACCCCGTGCTTGGACGCGGCGTAGGCGAACATCGCCGCACTGCCGTCGCCGCCCCGGCCGGTCAGCCCCTGCGACGAGCTGACCAGGACGATCGACCCCCCCTGGCCCTTGCGGATGATCGACGGGACCGTCGCCAACAACGTGTGCCACACCCCCTTGAGGTTGGTGTCCACGATCGAGGTGAACACCGGTTCGGAATGGGCTTCCGGGTCACCGATCGCCACCACCCCGGCGTTGGCGATGACGATGTCCACCTCCCCTAGCTCGTCGATTCCGCTTTGCACCGCGGCCTCCAGTTGGGGCAGGTCGCGGACGTCGGCGACGACGGGCACCACCTTGCGGCCCGCGGCTTCGACCAGCCGCGCGGTCTCGTCGAGATCCGATTTGGTCCCCAGCGGGTAGGGAATCGCGTCGATGTCGGCGCAGATGTCCACCGCGATGATGTCGGCGCCCTGTTCGGCCAGGGCGACGGCGTGACTGCGACCCTGGCCGCGCGCCGCACCGGTGATAACGGCGACCTTGTTGTCGAGTTCACCCATGGCTATACCTCCAGCTTCGTGCCGGTTTGTTCTTCGGCGAAGGCCACCAGGCGAGCGGCCGTGTCATAGTCGCAGGCGACCGGTGACCGTCCGATCAGCACCGGCCCGCCGCGCAGGCCGAACCTGCCGCTGACCCCGACGTAGCTGCCCGGGGGCACCGGTTCGCTGATGCAGTACAGCGTGGGTGCCGCCCCCTCGTCGATGCCGTTGGCCAGCCGGTCGGCCACCACCTTGACCACTTTGTGGGCCGCCGCCAGCACCGGCGAGTCGCCGAGCTGCGACAGGTTCGAGGCCACCCAGCCCGGGTGGGTGAGCTGGGTGACGATCGGCGACCCGGCGGCGCGCAACCGGCGGTCCAGCTCCAAGCCCCACAGCATGACCGCGAGCTTGGACTGTGCGTAGGCGCCCAGCCGGGTCCACTTGTGCCGGCGCAGGTGCAGGTCGTCCATACGCAGCGTCGCCGACCGGTGTGCGTCGGAGCCGACGTTGATGATCTGCGTGCGCACCTTGGGCAGCAGCAGGTTGGTCAGGGCGAACGGCCCGAGCAGGTTGGTGCCCAGCGTCATCTCGAATCCGTCGACCGTGTCGGTGCGGCGCTCGGTCAGCGCGCCGGCGTTGTTGACCAGGATGTCGATGTCGTCGTCGACCGACTTCGCGAAGGCGCGCACCGACGACAGGTCGGCGAGGTCGACCCTGGCCACCGACGTCGAGCCACCCATCTCGGCAGCGCGTTGCTCGCCCAGTTCGATGTTGCGCACCGCCAGGATCACGTGCGCGCCGGCTTTGGCCAGGGCACGTGCGGTGCCCAGCCCGACCCCGTTGGTCGCTCCGGTCACGACGATTCGCTTGCCGGTCAGATTGCCGAGTCGGCTCGGCGTCCAAGGTAACGTCACGGCGATCAAGAGTAATGGTCGGTTCTATGTAAATTGGACCGGTTCTGCCACCATTGTTCGCGGAAGCGGAGGAGATGGGTCCAAAGGTGGTTCCACATGAGTGACAGCGCAACCGAAATCACCAACCTCATCTACACCTACGCCGAGCTTCTCGACCGCGGCGACCTGGACGGAGTGGCCCGGCTGTTCGAACACGGCCGCATCTGCGGCGTGGAGGACGGTCCACCGGAGACGGTGTTCGCCGGGGCCGCCCGGGTGCGCGAGATGTATGAGATGGCCACGCGCATCTACTCCGACGGCACCCCGAAGACCAAGCACAACACGACCAACGTGCAGCTGCACATCGACGAGGCCGAAGGGACCGCCCGCAGCACTTCCTACTACTGCGTCACGCAGGCCACCCCCGACCTGCCGCTGCAGGTGATCGTGACCGGGCACTACAAGGACACGTTTGCGCGGGTGGACGGCGCCTGGCGGTTCGACAGCCGCACCATGTTCATCGATCAGGTCGGCGACGTCAGCCAGCATTTGAAGTTCTGATCGCGTTGTGTGCCAAGCGTTTTGAGCAGTACATCGGAGGAACAGCGCATGCATGACGACCCCGTCGCGACGACATCCCAGCACGAACAGGAACTGGCCGCCCTTGACCTGATCGAGCACCCGACCGTCAAGGCCGCCTATCGGACGGTGGCCGATACCTGGCTGGGCCGCGACAAGGCGTCCGACGCGATGCGGGAGCGGTTCGACGACGCGTTCGCCGAGGTGATGTTCTCGGCGGCGGTGTGGTCGTCCAATCAGGACAAGCTGAGGCCGAAGGTCAGCTGCATCACCCGGCTGGCGCATCCCGTCGACGGCCGGCCCATCCCCGGGTCACGTTGGGGCATCGACAATCCGGACAGCGTGTACCGGGTGATCCCGATCTCCGGTGACGAACGCTACGAAATCCACGGCCGGGTGGGCGAACACCGGATGACCGAGAACTACTTCACGTTGTGGGATGCGAACATGGGCACCGTCGACGTGCTCAACGGCCGGACAATGCAGGTCGACTCCGACGGAAGCTTCACCATCACCGTGGACGCCGACCCCGCCGGCGGGCGGCCCAACCACGTGCGGACCACACCCGCGGCACACGAGTTCTACATCCGCGACGTGCTGCTGGACTGGAGCCGCGACGACCCCAATCATCTTGAGGTGCAACGGCTCGGGGGGCCGCCCACGACACCGGCACGCACGCTCGACGAGCAGGCCGAGGCCACCGCGGCGATGATGGACTACTTCGCCAACTTCACCGGCAAGCTCAGCCACGGCGTGTACAAAATGCCGGCCAACCATTTCAACCTGGCGTGGTCGGCCGACAAGGTCGGCGCGATGCGCAACCAGGTCTACGTCATGGGGCGTTTCGATCTCGCACCCGACGAGGCGTTCGTGGTGGACCTCAACGACGGTGGCGCCGAATACTTCACGGTGCCGCTGAGCAACATCTGGGGCACCACGCTGGACATCCTCGACCGCACCGGCAGCCTCAACAAGGCGCAATCGGTCGCCAACGAGGACGGCAGCTACACCTACGTGATCGCGCCGGCCGATCCCGGGGCGGCCAACTGGATCGACTCCGACGGCCTGCGCGAGGGGATCTTGACCCTGCGCATGGCGGAATTCGGTGAGGCGGGTCCCCGCGAAGACCTCGGCGCCCGCGGGCGGGTGGTCAAGCTGGACCGGCTCGACGCCGAGGTGCCGCACTTGCCGCGGGTGGGCTCGCAGCAACGGGCCGCCCAACTCGCGGCTCGGCGAACCGCGTATCTGCGCCGACTACCGGAAGGGCCGATCTAGCGATGTCGCGCTGGCTGATCACCGGATGCTCCACCGGCTTCGGGCGCGAGATCGCGCGCGCCGCACTGGAAGCGGGCCACAGCGCGGTGGTGACCGCGCGGCGGACCGACTCGGTACGCGACTTCGTCGACGAGTTCGGCGACCGGGCGCTGGCCGTCGCGCTCGACGTGACCGACGCCGACCAGATCGCAGCGGCGGTGTCGGCGGCCGATGCAGCGTTCGGCGGCATCGACGTCCTGGTCAACAACGCCGGTCATGGCTACCTGTCCGCAGTGGAGGAGGGCGAGGACGCCGAGGTTCGAAAGCTGTTCGAGGTCAACTACTTCGGTGCGGTCAACATGATCAAGGCGGTGCTGCCGGCCATGCGGGCCCGCGGATCCGGTCACATCATCAACATGTCGTCGATGACCGGCCTGGTCGCCAACCCGCCCAACGCGTATTACTCGTCGACGAAATTCGCGCTCGAAGCGATCACCGAGGCGCTGGCCACCGAGGTGCGGCCGCTCGGGATCAAGGTGACCGCCATCGAGCCGGGCGCCTTCCGCACCGACTGGGCGACGCGGTCGATGAAGGAGTCGGGCACCCCGATAGCCGATTACGTCGACGTGGCGGCCCGCAAGGACCTGATCAAGCAGTTCGCCGATCATCTCCCTGGTGACCCCAAAAAGGTTGCCGACGCCGTGCTGATGGTGACCACGCTCGACGAGCCACCGCTGCGGCTGCTGCTGGGCCGCGACGTACTCAAGGCCATGCGCGACAAGATCGCCGCGCTGTCGTCGTCGATCGAACAGTGGAAAGCCGTCACCAAGGACGTCAACTTCGAGAGCTCCTAAGTCACTCGTCGAGGAACACGGCGTGCCGGTCCACGGGGTCTCGCCCGATGTGCAGGTTGTTGGCGGCAAAATCGGGATCGGAATAACCGATCGACAGGCCGCACAGGATGTTCATCTCCGGCGGGATATCGAGCTGCTCGCGCACGACGTCGGGATAACCGGCGATGGCCACCTGCACGCAGGTGCCCAATCCGCGTGCGGTCAACGCCAGCAGCAGCGTCTGCAGGAACATGCCGACGCCCATGCTGTCGGCGTAACCGAGGTCGCGGTGCATGCACACGATGCCGCCCAGCGGTGCGCGGAAGAACTCCCAGTTGCGCAGGACGGCGATGCGCCGGGCCTCGCTGTCATGGCGGGCGATGCCCATCGAACCGTAAACGTGTGCGCCGGTGTCACTCCGGAAATGAGCGAACGCGGCGGGCAGTTGCGGGACGCGGGGCGGTTCGGCGCGCGCCTTTTCCAGCATGGCGGCGACCAACCGGTCCCGGGCCGCACCGGATACGAACACCAGGTGCCATGGCTGCACGTTCGAATTCGACGGCGCGCGCATCGCCAGCTCCAGCGATTCCTGCACCAGGTGGCGCGGTACCGGGTCCGGCAGGAAGAGCCGCGTCGAATGCCGCAGCCGAATGGTGTCTTCGAGGTCGTACATAGCTTCATGGTGTCAGGCGCCGAGCGGACGAGCGCCTCCCGCTTCCAAGGGTCACCCAGCGTGACGGTCGTCGCCGAGCGTCACGCCAGCGTGATCGCCGAGAAGGCCCTAGTCCCGAACGACGATGACCGTCTTGCCGGGCCGCCGGCCCGGGCGGCCGCCGCTCTCGAAAGCCTCGCGGCCCTGCTCGAGCGGGAACGTCTCGGCGATCTCCACCCGCAATTGTCCCCGGTCAACCAGCGCCGCTAGCTCGACCAGCTGATCCCGATTCGGCGTGACGATGAAAAAGGTTGCCCTGACGCCGTATTCATCGGCTACGCCCGCCGGCGGCGGCGCCGACAGGGTGACCAGCCGCCCACCCGGGCGGAGCGCCGGAAACGATCGGTCCAGCGTCTCACCGCCGACGGTGTCGATCACGACGTCGTAGACGGCGTCTTCGACTGTCTCGGTGCGGACGTCGATCACCCGGACGGCACCGAATCCACGGACGAGGTCACCGGCGTCGCTGCGCACGGTCGCGGTGACGCGCGCGCCCAGCGTCGCGGCGAGCTGAACCGTCAAGGCGCCCACACCACCCGCGCCGCCGTGCACCAGCACGGCCTCACCCGGGCGCACGCCCGCGTGGTCGACCAACGCCTGCAGGGCGGTCAGGCCGGCCAGCGGCAGCGCGGCGGCGACGACGTGCGACACCGTCGACGGCTTGGCGGCCAGGTCGGCCGCGGGGACGCAGACGAATTCGGCTGCGGCGCCGTCGCGGTCGAACGGGACCAGGCCGTAGACCTCGTCCCCGGGCGCGAAGTCCGTCACGCCCGCGGCGGCCTCGCGGACGACGCCCGAGACTTCGTGCGACGGGATCACCGGCGTGCGGCTGACACCGTCTCGGGTCCAGGTCTCGTCCCACGTCAGCTCATCGAACGTGATGGCGGCGGCGTGGACGGCCAGCAAGACTTCGCCCGCGGCCGGGGCCGGCACGGGCGCCGGCTCGACCACCAGCTGCTCCGGGCCGCCCCGGTGGTGCGCCCGCAAAGCCCTCATCTCGGTCAAGGCAGTCGCCAATCGATGGGATCGGCGCCCATGCCCGTGAGCAGTTCGTTGGCGCGGCTGAACGGACGCGACCCGAAGAATCCCCGAGATGCCGACAGCGGCGACGGGTGTGGCGACTCGATCGCCACACAATTGTCCTCGGCCAGAATCGGTTTCAGCGTCGAGGCGTCGCGGCCCCAGAGGATCGCCACCATCGGCTGCGAGCGCGCCGCCAGCGCACGGATCGCGCATTCGGTCACCGCCTCCCAGCCCTTCCCCCGGTGCGAGGCGGGGTTGCTCGGGCGCACGGTGAGCACCCTGTTCAGCAGCATCACCCCCCGCTCGGCCCACGGCGTCAGGTCGCCGGACGAGGGCTGCGGATGCCCGAGGTCGGCGGCGTACTCGTCGAAGATGTTGGCCAGGCTGCGTGGCAACGGGCGCACGTCCGGGGCCACCGAAAAACTCAGGCCCACCGCGTGCCCCGGCGTCGGGTACGGGTCTTGCCCGACGATCAACACCCGGACGCTGTCGAAGGGAAAGGTGAACGCGCGCAACACATTCGGCCCGGCCGGTAAGTACCTGCGCCCGGCCGCGATCTCGGCCCGCAAGAATTGGCCCATCGCGGCGACCTGATCGGCCACCGGTTGCAGCGCGGTCGCCCAACCCTGCTCGACGAGTTCGCTCAGGGGCCGCGCCGTCGTCACCGGTCCTTTCGAAGCATCAAGGCTCATCGCGCCACCCTAACGGTCATATGACTGCCAGCCGGCGTAGCCGGTCCACTGTTGCCCGTCGACAAGGACTTCGGCCTTCCCCTCGAGAACCCGTCCGATGATCCGCCATCCGGCGGGCGCGGGGCCGGGGAAACAGGCCACCAGGGCGTGGTCTTCGCCGCCGCCGAGCACCCACGACCATGGGTCGGCGCCCGCGGCGGCGGCCGCAGCGGTCAGCGAGTCGTGGTCGGCGGTCAGTGCCGCCGTGGACAAGTCCATCGCCACCGCCGACGCCTCGGCGACGTGCCGCAGGTCGGCGACCAGGCCGTCGGAGACATCGATCATCGCTTGCGCTCCTCCGGCGGCCGCCGCCACGCCCTGCCCGTAGGGCGGCTGGGGAACCAGATGTCGATGGCGCAGCGGATCGAATCCCTCGATCCCCTTGCCCAATAACGAAAGTCCAGCCGCCGAACGGCCGAGTTCACCGGCGACCGCGATCACCGAGCCCGCTTTCGCCCCGGACCGCAGCACCGGCGCGCGGCCATCGAGGTCACCCAGCACCGTCACGGAGATCACCCATTGCGGGCAGCTGACGAGATCGCCGCCGGCGATGCCCGCGCCGATACGCTGCGCCTCGTCCCACATGCCGCCGACCAGTCCGTCGACGTCGGCCGCCCGAGTGTCACCGGGCGCGCCGAACGCGACCACGAAGGCCGTCGGCCGCGCTCCCATCGCCTCGATGTCCGCGGCGTTCTGGGCGATGGCCTTGCGGCCGACGTCGCGGGGGGTCGACCAGTCCAGCCGAAAATGCCGATCCTGCACGAGCATGTCGGTCGACACAGCGATGCGGCCGTCCCTGGCTTGTACCACCGCCGCGTCGTCGCCCGGCCCGACGGCCACCGCGGCCGGCTGCCGGCGGCCGCGCACCAAACGATCGATGACGGCGAACTCCCCGAGCTGCTGCAGTGTGGGCTCCGATGCGTCGTCGCGCACGCCACCTCCTCCGGCGCTGTCGTCCCCTGCGTGGGCCTCTGACGGGTCGCCGACCTGCGGTAAGTTAATTTACTGCCCGCGCGAGCGGCCCGCGCCAGTGTAGAACCCTGCACCGCTGTGCCAGAGATAGGAGGTGCGCGGCGGTGACGACCGACCCCGATACCGGCCCCGCCGTCGACACGGGGCCACCGCCCGCGGCGATCATTGCGGCGGTCGCGGTGGCCGTCGTGGCGATCGGCGTGATCCTGGTGATCGCGGCGAATCGTGAGGCGCCGCCGCAACCGGTCGCCGTGCCCGCCGCACCGGCGCCGCAGGCCGACAGCCCCGCCTGCCGGGCATTGGCCGGGGCGCTGCCGCAGCGGCTCGGCGACTATCAGCGCGCGCCCCTCGCCCAACCGGCGCCCCATGGGGCCGCCGCGTGGCGGGCCGGCCCGGACGGCGAGCCGGTCGTGCTGCGCTGCGGACTCGACCGGCCAGCGGAGTTCGTCGTGGGATCTCCGATTCAGGTCGTCGACCGCGTGCAGTGGTTCGCGGTGCGCCCCGAACAGCAATCCGCCGGTGACGCGGGCAGGTCGACCTGGTACACCGTGGACCGGCCGGTGTATGTGGCGCTCACGTTGCCGTCGGGATCGGGCCCGACGCCGATCCAGCAACTCTCCGAGGTGGTCGACCGCACCATCGCGGCGGTGCCCATCAACCCGGGGCCGGCGGCGGGCTAGTCCGACGGTGGCGACCCGCATCGCCCGCCTACGCCGCGCTCGCGATCGCCACTAGTCCGATGGTGGCGACCCGCATCGCCCGCCTACGCCGCGCTCGCGATCGCCACTAGTCCGATGGTGGCGACCCGCATCGCCCGGCTACGCCGCGCTCGCGATCACCACTAGTCCGATGGTGGCGACCCGCATCGCCCGGCTACGCCGCGCTCGCGATCGCCACTAGCGCAGGCCCACGCCCCGGGCCAACGCCGTTTCGACCATGGTCGCCAGCAGGGTCGGGTAGTCCACGCCGCTGGCAGCCCACATCCTCGGGTACATCGAAATCGTGGTGAACCCGGGCATCGTGTTGATTTCGTTGAGCACCGGCCCGTCATCGGTGAGGAAGAAGTCGACCCGGGCCAACCCCTGACAGTCGATGGCGTTGAAGGCCCGGATCGCCAAATGCCGGATGGTGTCGGCGATATCGTCGTCAACCTTGGCGGGCACGTCCAATTCCGCTGCGTCATCCAGATATTTGGTGGCGAAGTCGTAAAACGAATCCTCACGTCCCCGCACCCCGGCCACCCGGATCTCGCCCAATGTGCTGGCTTCTATTGTGCCATCGGGCATTTCGAGCACGCCGCACTCCAGCTCGCGACCGGTGATCGCCGCCTCCACGATCACTTTCGGGTCGTGCCGACGCGCCACCGCGACAGCGGCGGCGAGGTCCTCCCAGCGCGCTACCCGGGTGACGCCGATCGAGGAGCCACCCCGGGCGGGTTTGACGAACACCGGCAGACCCAGCCGCTCGCACTCATCGGGTCGCAGGGTCGACCGCGACGGGCGTAGCACCGCGTACGGGCCGACCGGCAGGCCTTCGGCGACGAACAGCTTCTTGGTGAACTCCTTGTCCATGCCCGCCGCGCTGGCCAGCACGCCGGCGCCGACATAGGGCACGCCGGCCAACTCCAGCAGGCCCTGGATCGTGCCGTCTTCTCCGTACGGACCGTGCAGCACCGGGAACACCACGTCGACCGACGCCAGGACCTCGCCGGCCCCGGACGAGAGGGAGACCAGTTGGCCGCTGCGCCGCGGATCCGCCGGCAGGGCCAGTTCGGTGCCCGACTGCGCGGTCACCTCCGGCAACTGCCGGTCGCTGATGGCCAGCGCATCCGGGTCGCCGTCGGTGAGCACCCACGACCCTTGCGGGGTGATGCCGATCGCGACCACCTCGAACCGCTCGGGGTCGAGATTGCGCAGGATGCTGCCCGCGGACACGCACGAGATGGCGTGCTCGTTGCTGCGCCCGCCGAAGACGACGGCGACGCGAACGCGGCTTCCGCTGGCACTCACAACCTGGAGAGGCTACCGGTTGTGCGGCACGCGGGCCGGGCGGCGGGCCGCTAGCTGGGGTTTCGGTCGCCGCGCGGCAGTCACTCGGGCTTGGTCCTGCGGCCCAGCAGCAGGGCCATCGCCTCGTCCACCAACAGCCCCTTGTGGCAGACCCGGTGCACGGCGTCGGTGAGCGGCATCTCGACGTCGTAACTGGACGCCAGTGCCAGCACCGACTCGCTCGATGTCACGCCCTCCACGACGTGCCCTTCCCTGGCCTGCATCGCCGATTCCATCGTCCCGCCGCGACCCAGGCGTTCACCGAAGGACCGGTTGCGCGAATACGGCGACGTGCACGTCGCGACCAGGTCACCCACCCCGGCCAGCCCGGCCAGGGTGGTGCCCTTGGCGCCGAGCGCGATGCCCAGCCGCATGATCTCCGCCAGACCGCGGGTGATGATCGCCGCCGCGGTGTTCTCCCCGAGTCCGACCCCGGCCGCCATGCCGCACGCGAGCGCGATGACGTTCTTGCACGCCCCGCCGACCTCGGTGCCGACGACATCGCTGTTGGTGTACGGGCGGAAATACCCGGTGTTCAGCATGCGCTGCAGGGCGACCGCGCGCCCGGAGTCGCTGCACGCGACGACGGTGGCGGCGGGCTGACATTCGGCGATCTCGCTGGCCAGGTTGGGCCCCGAGACGACCGCGACCTGAGCGGGATCGACACCCGTCACCGAAACGATGACCTGACTCATCCGCATCAGCGTGCCCAGCTCGATGCCCTTGGCCAGGCTGACCAGGGTGGCGCCGTCGGGTATCAACGGCGCCCACGCCTCGAGGTTGGCCCGCATCGTCTGCGCGGGAACCGCCAGCAGCACCGTCGAGGCAAAGCCCAGCGCCTCGGCGGCGTCGGTGGTCGCGCGGACGTTCGCCGGCAGTGTCGCGCCGGGCAGATAGTCGGGGTTGGAGCGGGAGGCGTTGATCCGGTCGGCGACCTCGGACCGACGGGCCCACAGCATGACCTCCGCGTCGGGTTCGCCGGCCTCGACGAGCACCTTGGCCAGCGCGGTGCCCCACGCCCCGGCACCCATGACCGCGACGGCGCCCTTCGAACCGGTCATCCGCTATCCCCGTCTGTCGTCTCCCGTGTTGCAGCCGCTACACCCTAGATCAGCGGCCGTCACGCGAGCTAGGGCGTCCGCCTTCAGCGGTCGCTGGCAGGATGAGATCTCATGAGCGGCACACGAGCCGACGATGCGGGTAGAGACGTTGCCCTGATCGTCGCGGTCAAGCGGTTGGCCGCGGCCAAGACGAGGCTGGCCCCGGTGTTCTCGGCACGCACCCGGGAGGGCGTGGTGCTGGCCATGTTGATAGACACCCTGACCGCCGCGGGCCGCGTCGGTTCACTGGGCTCGATCACCGTCATCACGCCCGACGAGGCAGCGGCCGCCGCGGCGACCGAGCTGGGCGCCGAGGTGCTCAACGACCCGACGCCCGAGGGGCACGGCGACCCCCTCAACAACGCCATCGCCACCGCGGAACGGGCGGTGGGCGGTTTTTTCCCGAATGTCGTTGTGCTGCAAGGCGATTTGCCGGCGCTTCAAACGCAGGAGCTGGCCGAGGCGATCGCCGCCGCGCGTCATCACCGGCGCAGCTTCGTCGCCGACCGGCTGGCGACGGGAACCGCCGCGCTCTTCGCCTTCGGCGCTCCGCTCGATCCGCAGTTCGGTTCCGATTCGTCGGCGCGACACCGACGTTCGGGTGCGATAGAGCTGACCGGTGCGTGGCCGGGCCTGCGCTGTGACGTCGACACTCCCGACGACCTCGCCACCGCGCGCCGGCTGGGGGTGGGTGCGGCGACCGCTCGTGCCCTCGCCCAGCAGTGACTCATCCGTCGACGCGGCGTACCTGTCCACGCGGTTAACGACGACCCAACGGCGAATGGATGTCCGTCGAGCGCTAGCAGCATCGGCGCGTGATGAGCAATGATCGCAGGGTGACTGAAATCGAAGCTGAGGCGCGCCCCGAAGAGAACGTGTGGCATCAGGGCGACTCGGCTGTGGCAGCGCCGCCCGCCGCGACGCACGCCGCACTCACTGACCTGCCGGAGGACCGCTATCTCAACCGGGAGCTGAGCTGGCTGGACTTCAATGCCCGGGTGCTGTCGCTGGCCGCCGACAACTCGTTGCCGTTGTTGGAGCGGGCCAAGTTTCTGGCGATCTTCGCCTCCAACCTCGACGAGTTCTACATGGTCCGGGTCGCCGGCCTCAAGCGTCGCGACGAGATGGGGCTGTCCGTGCGCTCCGCCGACGGCCTGACGCCGCGCGAGCAACTGGCCCTCATCGGTGAACAGACGCAGCGGATCGCGACCCGGCATGCGCGGGTGTTCCTCGATTCGGTGCGACCGGCGCTCGCCGGGGAAGGCATACATATAGTCACCTGGGCCGATTTGGATCAGGGTGAACGCGACGAACTGTCCACCTATTTCCACGAACAAGTCTTTCCCGTTCTCACGCCGCTCGCCGTCGATCCCGCTCACCCCTTCCCGTTCGTCAGTGGGCTGAGCCTGAACCTGGCGGTCATGGTGCGCCAGCCCGAGGAAGGCGGCCAACATTTCGCGCGAGTCAAGGTGCCCAACAACGTCAATCGCTTCGTGGAGCTGGGCGCACGCGATACGGAGGACAGCGAAGGCCCCACCATAATTCGCTACCTGCCAATGGAAGAGCTGATCGCGGCCTTCCTGCCGGTGCTGTTCCCCGGCATGGAGATCGTCCAGCATCACGCTTTCCGCATTACCCGCAACGCGGACTACGAGGTCGAAGAGGACCGCGACGAGGACCTGCTGCAAGCGCTGGAACGGGAATTGGCGCGCAGGCGGTTCGGGTCGCCGGTGCGACTAGAGGTCGCCAACGACATGACCGAGAGCATGCTGGAACTGCTGCTGCGCGAACTCGACGTGAACCCGGGCGACGTCATCGAGGTGCCCGGCCTGCTCGATCTGTCGTCGTTGTGGCAGGTCTACAGCCTCGACCGGCCGGCGCTCAAGGACCCGGCGTTCGTTCCGGCAACCAGTCCCGCATTCGTCGACCGCGAGACGCCCAGGAGCATCTTCGCCACGCTGCGCGAAGGCGATGTGCTGCTGCATCATCCTTATGAGTCGTTCTCCACCAGCGTGCAGCGATTCATCGAGCAGGCCGCCGCCGACCCCAATGTGCTGGCGATCAAGCAGACGCTGTACCGCACATCCGGCGATTCGCCCATCGTTCGGGCGCTCATCAACGCCGCCGAGGCCGGCAAGCAAGTGGTGGCGCTCGTGGAGATCAAGGCGCGCTTCGACGAGCAGGCCAACATCCGCTGGGCGCGCGAGCTGGAACAGGCGGGCGTGCACGTCGTTTACGGGTACGTCGGACTCAAGACGCACTGCAAGACCTGCCTGGTGGTCCGCCGCGAGGGTTCGACGATCCGGCGCTACTGCCACATCGGAACCGGCAACTACAACGGAAAGACGGCGCGACTGTACGAGGACGTCGGCCTGCTGACCGCGTCTCCCGAGATCGGGGCCGACCTGACGGACCTGTTCAATTCGCTGACCGGCTACTCCCGCAAGGTCTCCTACCGCAACCTTCTGGTCGCCCCGCACAGCATTCGCACCGGCATCATCGAACGCGTCGAGCGTGAGATCGCCGCCCACCGCGAGCACGGCGGCGGGCGGATCCGGCTCAAGATGAATGCGCTCGTCGACGAGCAGGTCATCGACGCGCTGTACCGTGCGTCGCTGGCGGACGTGCGGGTAGAGGTGGTGGTGCGCGGCATCTGCGCGCTGCGCCCCGGCGCCGAAGGATTCTCGGAGAACATCACGGTCCGTTCGATTCTCGGTCGCTTCCTGGAGCATTCCCGCATCATGCATTTCAATCGCATCAACGAGTTCTGGATCGGCAGCGCGGACATGATGCACCGCAACCTCGACCGGCGCGTCGAGGCGCTGGTTCAAGTGAAAGATCCCCGGCTGACCTCATACCTGGACGACCTGTTCGAGTCCGCGCTGGACCCGTCCACCCGGTGCTGGGAGCTGGGGGCCGACGGACAGTGGATCGCGTCACCGCAGGACGGCCACACCGTGCGCGATCACCAAGTGTCGTTGATGGAGCGACACCGCAGTCCGTAGCCCCTGCGTGGTGATTTACGGTTGTTCTCCGGCCGCATCGCAAACGTGTGCGCGGTCCCGACCGAATTGACCTGCAGGAGTTGAGTTGCCGACCAAGAGCTCATCCACCGCTCGGCGTCCGGGAAGCCGGATCGTGTACGCCGCCGGCGCGGTCTTGTGGCGGCCGACGGATTCCTCCAACCCCGGCCTCGAGCTCGCGGTGATCCACCGCCCCCGCTACGACGACTGGTCACTGCCGAAGGGCAAGGTAGACCCGGGCGAGACGGCGCCCGTCGCCGCGGTGCGGGAAGTGTGCGAGGAGACCGGGCAGCATGCGGTCCTGGGCCGGCGGCTCGACATGGTGAGTTACCCGATCGAGGCGGGCGTCAAGAAGGTCTACTACTGGGCGGCGCGCAGCACCGGCGGGGACTTCATCCCCGGCAACGAGGTCGACGAACTGGTCTGGCTGCCGATGCCCGAGGCGCTCAAGAAGCTCAGTTATTCACATGACCGAAAGATGTTGCGCCACTTCATGAAACACCCCGCCGACACGCATTCGGTGGTGGTGGTGCGGCATGGCACGGCGGGACGGAAATCACGGTTCAAGGGCGACGACACCCAGCGACCGCTGGACAAACGGGGACGCGCGCAGGCCGAGGCGCTGGTTCCGCAGCTGCTGGCCTTCGGCGCCACCGACGTGTACGCGGCCGACCGCCTGCGCTGCCACCAGACGGTGGAACCGCTGGCCGAGGAATTGGGCGTGACGGTGCACAACGAGCCGACCCTCACCGAGGAGGCCTACGGCAAGAGCCCCAAACGTGGCCGGCACCGAATGCTCGAGATCGCCGAGCAGCAAGGCACACCGGTCATTTGCACTCAGGGCAAGGTGATCCCGGACTTGATCTCCTGGTGGTGCGAACGGGACGGGATACGTCCCGACAAGTCGCGCAACCACAAAGGCAGCACCTGGGTGCTCTCACTATCGGGTGGCCGACTGGTGGCGGCCGACCACATCGGCGGCGCGCTGGCCGCCAACGTGCGGGCCTGACACACGAATACCCTTCGGGCGCACCGCTGCGGCCCGAAGGGTATTCGCGTTGAGAACTCGGCTGTTGCCTTAACGGCGACCGCGACGCGCGGTGGCCTTCTTGGCGGGAGCCTTCTTCGCCGCGGTCTTCTTGGCCGGAGCCTTGGTCGCGGCCTTCTTGGCCGGAGCCTTCTTCGCCACGACCTTCTTCGCCGCGGTCTTCTTGGCGGGAGCCTTCTTCGCCACGGTCTTCTTGGCCGGAGCCTTGGTCGCGGCCTTCTTGGCCGGAGCCTTCTTGGCGGGAGCCTTCTTCGCCGCGGCCTTCTTGGCGGGAGCCTTCTTCGCCGCGGCCTTCTTGGCGGGAGCCTTCTTGGCGGCGGTCTTCTTGGCCGCGCCGCTTGCCACTACACCACGCTTCACTGCAGGTCCTTCCGACGGGAGACGCTGTGCGCCAGAGACAACCGCTTTGAATTGAGCACCAGGACGGAACGCCGGGACGGAGGTCGGCTTCACCTTCACCGTCTCGCCGGTACGCGGGTTGCGGGCCACCCGGGCCGCGCGGCGCCGTTGCTCGAAAACACCGAACCCGGTAATGGTGACGCTGTCGCCCTTGTGCACGGCACGCACAATGGTGTCGACGACGTTCTCGACGGCGGCGGTTGCCTGCCGACGGTCGGTGTTCAATTTTTGAGTGAGCACATCTATGAGCTCTGCCTTATTCATCCAATCCCTCCGACGCTAGTGGTCCTCGATTTGAACCGACTAGTGCACACGGTAAACCCTCACCCAGCAAATTTCCAAGAGCCACGCGCAATTTCAGGGTCGGACAATCCGAGGTTTCGCAATCCGGTTGCCGCCCTTGACCGGTGGCGGGACTTGGAAATCGGCCCGGTTTAGTTAGGTGAGCGAGAAGAAATTCCGGCGTTCTCGACCGTTCAGGAGGCGGGCAGAGTGCGCGGTTTCCACCGCGGATAGGTGGCCTCGTAAGATTCGATTTTGTCGAGTTTCCGCAGCGTAAGGGCTATATCGTCGAGGCCTTCGAGCAGTCGCCAGGCGGTGTGGTCGTCAATCTTGAACGGCAACACCGTCGTTCCCGCGGTGATATTTCGATCTTGAAGATTGGCAGTGATTTCCAGTCCCGGGCTCTGCTCGATGAGCTTCCAAAGGAGTTCCACGCCGTCCTGAGAAACTTCGGCCGCCAAGAGGCCCGCCTTGCCGGCGTTGCCCCGGAAGATGTCACCGAATCGAGACGAGATGACCACCCGGAACCCGTAGTCCATGAGCGCCCACACCGCGTGCTCGCGCGACGAGCCCGTCCCGAAATCCGGGCCGGCGACCAGGACGGTCCCACGGTCAAAGGGGCTGAGGTTGAGGATGAATGAGGGATCCGAGCGCCAGCTGGCGAACAACCCGTCCTCGAAACCGGTTCGGGTGACCCGCTTCAAATACACCGCAGGAATGATCTGATCGGTGTCGACATTGGACCGCCGCAACGGCACACCGATACCGGTGTGGGAGTGAAATGCTTCCATGCTCATCTCTTCTTCTCGATTGGGTCAGGTCAAATCGGCCGGGGCAGACAATGTGCCGCGAACCGCCGTCGCGGCGGCCACGGCCGGCGACACCAGATGCGTGCGGCCGCCTTTCCCCTGGCGCCCTTCGAAGTTGCGGTTGGACGTCGCCGCGCACCGCTCCCCCGGCGCCAGCTGGTCCGGGTTCATTCCCAGGCACATCGAGCAGCCCGCCTGTCGCCATTCGGCGCCCGCTGCGGTGAAAACCTCGCCCAGCCCTTCGGCTTCGGCCTGCGCGCGCACCCGCATGGACCCGGGCACCACGAGCATCCGCACCCCGGGCGCCAGCTTGCGACCGCGCAGCACGTCGGCGACCACCCGCAGGTCTTCGATACGACCGTTGGTACAAGAGCCCACGAACACGGTGTCGACCGCGATATCGCGCATCGGAGTGCCCGGCCGAAGGTTCATGTAAGCCAAGGCTTTCTCGGCGGCCTGCCGCTCGGCGTCGCCGGTCATCAGCTCCGGGTCGGGAACGGCCGCGGCCAGCGGCACGCCCTGCCCAGGGTTGGTTCCCCACGTCACGAACGGGCTCAACGATGTTGCGTCGAGGTGCACCTCGGTGTCGAAGACGGCACCGGGGTCGGTGTGCAGCTCCTGCCAATAGCGCATCGCCGCGTCCCATTGCGGCCCCTGCGGCGCGTGCGGCTTGTCGCGCAGGAATTCGAAGGTGGTGGCGTCCGGGGCCACCATGCCCGCTCGGGCACCGGCCTCGATGCTCATGTTGCAGATCGTCATCCGGCCTTCCATCGACAGCGATTCGATGGCGCTGCCGCGGTATTCGATGACGTGCCCCTGCCCGCCGCCGGTGCCGATCTTGGCGATCAAGGCAAGAATGATGTCCTTGGCCGTCACACCGGCGGGCAATTCGCCGTCGACATTGACCGCCATCGTTTTGAACGGCCGCAGCGGCAAAGTCTGGGTGGCGAGCACGTGCTCGACCTCCGATGTGCCAATGCCCATTGCCAGTGCGCCGAATGCGCCGTGCGTCGACGTGTGACTATCACCACAGACAACGGTCATTCCCGGTTGGGTCAGCCCCAATTGCGGCCCGACGACATGCACGATGCCCTGCTCGATATCGCCCATCGGATAAAGGCGAATGCCGAATTCGGCGCAGTTGCGGCGCAACGTCTCGACCTGGATGCGCGACACCGGGTCGGCGATCGGCTTGTCGATGTCGACGGTGGGCACGTTGTGATCCTCGGTGGCTAGCGTCAGATCGGGCCGACGCACCGGCCGGCCGGCCAGCCGCAGCCCGTCGAAGGCCTGCGGGCTGGTGACCTCGTGCACCAGATGCAGATCGATGTAGATCAGGTCGGGCGCGTCATCGCTCCCTTTATCCACAACGTGGTCTTCCCAGACCTTTTCGGCCAGGGTGCGCGGCTTGCCGGATCCCATCTGAAAATTCGCCTCGATTCCCTCATCTGCGGCTCGCGGATCGACCATGGGCTGTGATCTCAGAATGCGAGACGCTAGTATCTCCTTGTGAGACAGCATAGCGGCATCGGCGTCCTCGACAAAGCCGTGGACGTCCTGCACACCATCGGCCAATCCCCGTGCGGATTGGCCGAACTGTGCGAAAGAACCGGACTGCCCAGGGCCACCGCGTATCGGCTGGCAGCGGCGCTGGAGATCCATCGCCTGCTGGCCCGCGACGACGAAGGACGCTGGGGACTCGGTCCGGCCCTCACCGAGCTCGCCGCCCATGTCAACGATCCGCTGCTGGCCGCCAGCGCCGGGGTGCTTCCCTTGTTGCGCGAGGCCACCGGCGAAAGCGTGCAGCTGTACCGCCGCGAGGGCACCGAACGAGTCTGCGTGGCCGCCCTGGAACCCGCTGCGGGCCTTCGCGATACGGTCCCCGTCGGGGCGCGATTGCCGATGACGGCGGGCTCGGGCGCCAAGGTGCTGCTGGCCCACAGCGACGCGGCGACGCAAAAAGCGGTGCTACCGGCGGCGAAATTCACCGAGCGCACCCTGGCCGAAGTGCGGCGGCGCGGCTGGGCGCAAAGCGTGGCCGAGCGCGAGCCCGGGGTGGCGAGCGTGTCGGTTCCCGTGCGCGACGGCCGCGGTGCCGTCATCGCCGCCATCTCGGTGTCGGGACCCGTCGACCGCATCGGCCGGCGCCCCGGTGCGCGCTGGGCTGCCGATCTGCTGTCCGCGGCCGAAGCGCTCACCCGCCGGCTCTGAACGTGGTGGGGCGCTTCCTCTGCCACCAGCGCACACTCGACCGCTCGCGACCTGACAGACTGGCCGCCATGGGAACCAATCAGCGCGCGAGCATCGTCATGTCCGAGGACGAAATCGCCGACTTCGTCGTCAAGAGCCGCACCGGGACGCTGGCTACCATCGGCCCCGACGGCCAGCCGCACCTGACCGCAATGTGGTACGCCGTCGTGGACGGCGAAATCTGGCTGGAGACCAAGGCCAAGTCGCAGAAGGCCGTCAACCTCAAACGCGATCCCCGGGTGAGCTTCCTGATCGAGGACGGCGATACCTACGACACCCTGCGTGGAGTTTCCTTCGAGGGCGTCGCCGAGATCGTCGACGACCCCGACGTCTCACACCGGGTCGGGGTCAGCGTGTTCGAGCGGTACACCGGGCCCTACACCGACGAGATGAAGCCGTTCGTCGAGCAGATGATGAACAAGCGCGTCTGCGTGCGCATCGTCGCCCAACGCGCCCGCTCGTGGGATCACCGCAAACTCGGCCTGCCGGCCATGCCGGTGGGTGGATCCACGGCACCGGCCGTGCTGGGCACCGGCCAATAAATTTTTGTAGCCCCGATGGGATTCGAACCCACGCTACCGCCGTGAGAGGGCGGCGTCCTAGGCCGCTAGACGACGGGGCCGGACACGATCCGGAGAGTCAGCATAGCTCACACGCAGAGGCCCACCTAATCGCTTGAGGTGGCGAGATTTTTGCTGGGGTACCAGGACTCGAACCTAGAATGGCTGAACCAGAATCAGCTGTGTTGCCAATTACACCATACCCCATTGGCTGCCTAAAACCGCTGGTCAGCGGTCATTCGGAGCCTTATCGAGCTGCTCGGAAGACCGCTGCCGCCAACAGTTGTCGGCCTTTGTGAACCGCAGTGCAGACTACCAAAGACTCCCGGCACAATTCGCATGCGAGGTCTTCGCCTATCCGGCGACCGTTTCGCGTGCGGCGCGTAGGCGCTGCAAGCTGCGGTCACGGCCGAGCAGCTCCAGCGATTCGAACAACGGCGGGCTCACCGTCGTTCCCGTGGCGGCCACCCTGATCGGGCCGAACGCCTTGCGCGGTTTGAGGCCCAGGCTTTCGATGAGCGCGCCCTTGAGGGCGGCCTCGATCTGCGCCGTGGTCCAGTCCGTCATGCCGTCCAGCGCCGCCAGTGCGGCGTCCAGCACCGCGGCCGCGTCCGGACCGAGCTCCTTGGCGGCGGCCTTCGGGTCGATGGCGTATTCGTCGTCGTTGAGGAACCTGAGCAGTTCCCACGCGTCGGCGAGCACGACGATGCGTGTCTGCACCAGGTCGGCGGCGGTGGCGAACGCCGCTTCGTAATTACCCGGATCCAATCCGATGCGATGTCCGTGGACGTCGAAGTAGTCGCGCAGCCGGCCCGCGAAATCCGCTGGCTTGAGCATGCGGATGTGCTCGCCGTTGAGCGCGTCGGCCTTCTTCTGATCGAAACGGGCCGGGTTGGAATTGACGTCGACGACGTCGAACGCGGCGACCATTTCGTCGAGACTGAACAGGTCATGGTCGTCGGCGATCGCCCAGCCGAGCAACGCGAGATAATTCAGCAGCCCCTCGGGGATGAAACCCCGGTCGCGGTGGGCGAACAGATTCGACTGCGGGTCGCGCTTGGAGAGTTTCTTGGTCCCCTCCCCCAATACCGTTGGCAGGTGCGCGAACTCCGGGATGCGCTCGGCGACGCCGACTCGGATGAGCGACTGGTACAGCGCGAGCTGCCGCGGCGTCGAGGGCAGCAGGTCCTCGCCCCGCAGCACGTGGGTGATTTTCATCAGCGCGTCGTCGCACGGGTTGACCAAGGTGTACAACGGATCTCCGTTGGCGCGGGTCAACGCGAAGTCCGGCACGCTGCCCGCGGCGAAATTGGTGGGTCCGCGCACGAGATCGTGCCAGCCGAGGTCCTCATCGGGCATCCGCAGCCGCACCACGGGCTTGCGGCCCTCCGCCAGGAACGCGGCGCGCTGGGCATCGGTGAGCTGCCGGTCGAAATTGTCGTATCCCAATTTGGGGTTGCGGCCCGCCGCGATGTGGCGCGCCTCGACTTCTTCCGGTGTCGAGAAGGCGTAGTAGGCCTCGCCCGCTTCCAGCAGCTTGCCCACCACGTCGCGGTAGATCTCTTTGCGCTGCGACTGCCGGTATGGACCGTAGGGCCCGCCGACCTCGGGCCCCTCGTCCCAGTCGAGGCCCAGCCAGCGCAGCGCGTCGAGCAGCGCCAGATAGCTTTCCTCGCTGTCGCGTTCGGCGTCGGTGTCCTCGATGCGGAAGACGAAGGTGCCGCCCGTGTGCCGCGCGTAGGCCCAGTTGAACAGCGCGGTGCGGACCATTCCGACGTGCGGGGTGCCGGTGGGCGACGGACAGAACCTGACGCGGACTTTCGTTTCGGGGGTCACGACTTTCCCTTACGGACCACGGGATTGGTGAGGGTACCGATGCCCTCGATGGTGATGGAGACGGTGTCGCCGTCCTCGATCGGACCGACCCCGGCCGGCGTTCCGGTGAGAATGAGGTCGCCGGGCAGCAGGGTCATCACGGCCGAGATCCATTCGATGATGGCGCCGACGTCGTGGATCATCAGCGAGGTACGGCTGTGTTGCTTCACCTCGCCGTTGACCTCGGTTCGGATTTCGAGATCAGCCGGATCGGCATCGGTGACGATCCACGGACCCACCGGGCAGAAGGTGTCGTGCCCCTTGGCCCGGGTCCATTGGCCGTCGGCTTTCTGTTGGTCGCGGGCCGACACGTCGTTTCCGATGGTGTAGCCCAGGATGCTGTCGGCGGCCTCGGCGGCGGAGACGTCCTTGCAGGGCCGGCCGATGACCGCGGCCAGCTCGCCCTCGAAGTGCACGGGTGATGCGTTGGCGGGCAACCGGATCGGCACGTTCGGGCCGACGATGGCCGTATTGGGCTTGAGGAAGATGATGGGATCCGGTGCCGCGGGGCCGGTGAGCTCGGTCATCTCGGCGATGTGATCGGCGTAGTTCTTGCCGATGCAGACCACCTTGCTGGCCAATATCGGAGCCAGCAGTCGCACATCGGCCAGCGGCCATGATCGGCCGGTGAAGTTCGGCGTGCCAAAGGGATGCTCGGCGATTTCGCGGGCGATCATGGCGGCGGGATCGGAGAGTTCGCCCTCGATGCTGACGAAGGCGACACCGTCCGGGCTGGCGATTCGACCAAGGCGCATTTCGTTGAGCCTAGTGACGGTCGCGAGCGAGCTGTTGGGGGCACCTCCCGCACCAGTATTACCAGCGGTTTTCGGTGCGTGTGCAAGCATTAAGGATGCAAACGGGGACGGCCACGACGCGGGAGCTGGGCGCGCGCGGGCGCTGGTCCATCATGGTCGTATCGCTGGTGGCCACGGCGAGTTCCTTCCTCTTCATCAACGGCGTCGCGTTTTTGATTCCCTCGCTCCAGACGGCGCGCGGAATCCCGCTCGATGAAGCCGGTCTGCTGTCCTCCATGCCGAGCTGGGGCATGGTGGTGACACTGGTGCTGTGGGGCTACGTGCTCGACCGCGTGGGCGAGCGGCTAGTGATGGCCGCGGGTTCGGCGCTCACCGCGGTGGCCGCCTACGCCGCGGCGTCGGCGCATTCGATGGTGTTGATCGCCGTCTATCTGTTCCTCGGGGGCATGGCGGCGGCCAGTTGCAATACCGCCGGCGGGCGGCTGGTGTCGGCGTGGTTCCCGCCGCACCAACGCGGCCTGGCCATGGGCTTTCGCCAAACCGCGCAGCCCCTGGGAATCGCCTTGGGGGCGCTGGTGATTCCCGAGCTGGCCGAACACGGGCCGGCTGCGGGGCTCAGATTCACGGCCTTGGCGTGCGCGTTCGGGGCGGCAGCGAGTGCGGTCGGCATCATCGACCCGCCGCGCAAGCCCCGGGAGAAGGCCACCGATTCCGAACTCGCCAGCCCGTACCGAGGGTCCTTGGTGCTGTGGCGAATTCACACGGTGGCGGGCCTGATGATGGTCCCGCAGACGGTGACCGTCACGTTCATGCTGGTATGGCTGATCAAGAATCTGCACTGGTCGGTCGCGGCCGCCGGCAGTCTGGTGACCCTTTCGCAGCTGCTGGGTGCGATCGGCCGCGTCATGGTGGGCCGCTGGTCCGACCGCGTCGGCTCGCGCATGCGACCGGTCCGCATCATCGCGGGCGCCGCCGCCGTCATCCTCTTCCTTCTGGCCTGGGCCGACTTCCTGAATTCGAGTTGGCAGGCGCCCTTGATGGTCGCCATTTCGGTGATTGCCGTGCTGGACAACGGTTTGGAGGCCACGGCCATCACCGAATTCGCCGGGCCGTTCTGGAGCGGACGCGCCCTCGGCATTCAGAACACCACCCAGCGGGTGTTGGCGGCGGCCGCGCCGCCGCTGTTCGGTGCGTTGATCACCGCTGCGAAATACCCGAACGCGTGGATATTGTGCGGACTGTTTCCGGTGGCCGCCGTGCCGTTGGTGCCGACGCGGTTGCTCCCGCCCGGGTTGGAAACTACAGCCCGGCGGCAATCCGTTCGCCGACTTCGGTGGTGGCGAGCCGTTCGCTCCCACGCGTTGACAGGTAGGCCTCGACAGCCCGATCCACCCGCCTAGCCGCATCGTCCTCGCCGAGATGGGCGAGCAGCAACGCCACCGACATGATCGCCGCGGTCGGGTCGGCGATGCCCTTACCGGCGATGTCCGGCGCGCTGCCGTGTACCGGCTCGAACATCGACGGGTTGGTCCGGGTGGCGTCGATATTTCCGCTGGCGGCCAAGCCAATTCCGCCGCACACCGCCGCCGCCAAGTCGGTGATGATGTCACCGAACAGGTTGTCGGTGACGATCACGTCGAAGCGACCGGGGTCGGTGACCATGAAGATGGTGGCGGCGTCGACGTGTTGGTAAGCGACCTCGACGTCGGGGTAGCCCTCCCCGACCTCGGCCACGATCCGCGACCACAGCTTCCCCGCGAAGGTCAGCACATTGGTCTTGTGCACCAGCGTCAGGTGCTTGCGGCGGCGCTGGGCCCGTTCGAAGGCGTCGGCCACCACACGGCGCACGCCGAAGGCGGTGTTCAGGCTCACCTCGGTGGCCACCTCATGCGGCGTTCCGGTGCGGATCGCGCCGCCGGTGCCGGTGTAGGGACCCTCGGTTCCCTCGCGCACCACCACGAAATCGATGTGCGGATTTCCGGCGAGCGGGCTGCTCACACCGGGATACAGCCGTCCCGGCCGCAGGTTGACGTGATGGTCCAGCTCAAAACGCAGGCGCAGCAACAGACCCCGCTCCAGCACACCGCTGGGCACAGACGGATCGCCGATCGCCCCGAGCAGGATGGCGTCGTGCTGGCGCAGCTCGGCGAGCACCGATTCCGGCAGCAACTCACCGCTGGCGTGAAAACGCCGGGCGCCCAGGTTGTAATCGGTCTTCTCGACACCGGGCAACACCGCGTCAAGGACGTTGAGCGCCTCGGCTGTCACTTCCGGCCCGATACCGTCGCCGCCGATAACCGCGAGTTTCACGACAGATCAACCACCTCAAGCTTGTTGGCGCCCACCGCCGCGCCGATCGCCGACCGCACCTCGCTCGGCACGTCGCGGTCCAGCCGCAGCAGGATCGTCGCACCCGGGCCCTCGGCATCCTCGGAGAGTTGCGCGGCTTGGATGTTCACGCCCGCCGAGCCGAGCAGGGTGCCGATCTTGCCCAGCGCCCCGGGCTGGTCGACGTAGTTGATCACCAGGTTGGTGCCCCGTGCCCGCAGGTCGAAGTTGCGGCCGTTGATCTGCACGATCTTCTCCACCAGCTGCGGGCCGGACAGGGTTCCGGCGACGTTGACGGCGGTGCCGTCGGGGGCTACTGCGCGCACGTCGACGACGCTGCGGTGGTTCGGGCTCTCCGAGGCCTTGGCGAGTTCGGCGGTGACGCCGCGCTCTTCGGCCAGCGCCGGTGCGTTGACGAACGTGACCGGCCCCTCGACCACCGCCGAGAACAGACCGCGCAGAGCCGAAAGCTTCAGCACCTCAACGTCTTCGGAGGCCAGCTCGCCGCGTACCTGGACCGAAACCGAAACCGGCGGCCCGTCGGACAGCGAGGCGGCCAGCACCCCGAGCTTGCGCACCAGGTCCAGCCAGGGCGCCACCTCTTCGTTGACCGCGCCGCCGCCGACGTTGACGGCGTCGGGGACGAATTCACCGGCCAGCGCGAGCTTCACGCTTGCGGCGACGTCGGTGCCCGCCCGGTCCTGGGCCTCGGAGGTGGACGCGCCCAGGTGCGGCGTGACCACCACCTGCGGCAGCTCGAACAGCGGGCTATCGGTGCACGGCTCCTTCGCGAAGACGTCGATACCGGCCGCGCGGACGTGTCCGCTGCTCACCGCTTCGGCCAGCGCGGCCTCGTCCACCAGGCCGCCGCGGGCGGCGTTGACGATGATGACGCCCGGCTTGGTCTTCGCCAGCGCCTCCTTACCGATCAGCCCCGCCGTCTCGGGCGTCTTCGGCAGGTGCACCGAGATGAAGTCGGCGCGGCCGAGGAGGTCGTCGAGGGGCAGCAGTTCGATGCCCAGCTGAGCGGCCCGGGCCGGCGAGACGTACGGATCGTAGGCGACGAGGTGGGTGCCGAAGGCCGTCAACCGTTGAGCGACCAACTGCCCGATCCGGCCCAGCCCCACCACCCCGACCGTCTTGCCGAAAATCTCGGTGCCGTTGAACGATGACCGCTTCCAGGCGTGCTCGCGCAGCGAGGCGTCGGCCGCCGGGATCTGCCGGGCAGCGGCCAAGAGCAGCGCCAACGCGTGCTCGGCGGCGCTGTGGATGTTGGAGGTGGGGGCGTTGACCACCAGCACGCCGCGCTCAGTCGCGGCGGGCACGTCGACGTTGTCCAGCCCGACCCCGGCGCGGGCGACGATCTTCAGCTTGGGCGCGGCGGCCAGCACCTCGGCGTCGACGGTGGTGGCCGAGCGCACCAGCAGCGCGTCGGCCTCGCCCACCGCGGCCAGCAGCTTTTCCCGGTCCGGCCCGTCTACCCAGCGCACCTCGACCTGGTCTCCCAGGGCGGCGACAGTCGATTGGGCGAGTTTGTCGGCGATCAATACAACAGGCAGATTCACCCGGCCAGCCTAACGGCTGCCTTCGACGGCCATCGACGGGCTCACCACTGCCGTCACCTGCGCCGACACGCGCTTGGGGAGCGCGTCATCGCGGTCCTAGGATGCGCTCGTGACCAAACTCGCGATCATCTACTACTCGGCCACCGGTCATGGCAGCGCGATGGCGCAACGCGTGGCCACCGCGGCCGAGTCGGCGGGCGCCGAAGTCCGCCTGCGTCACGTCGCCGAAACCCGCGACCCCGAGTCGTTTGCCCAGAACCCGGCCTGGACTGCGAATTACCAAGCGACCAAGGATCTTCCGGCCGCGACCGGCGAGGACATCGTCTGGGCCGACGCGGTGATCTTCGGTTCGCCGACCCGCTTCGGCTCTCCCGCTGCGCAATTGCGCAATTTCCTGGACTCGCTGGGCGGGCTGTGGGCCGAGGGCAAACTCGCGGACAAGGTGTACGCGGCTTTCACGTCTTCCAACACCGTGCACGGCGGTCAGGAGACCACGCTGCTGTCGCTCTACATCACGCTGATGCATTTCGGCGGCATCATCGTCCCGCCTGGATACACCGACCCGCTGAAGTTCGTCGACGGCAATCCGTATGGGGTGAGCCTGGTCTCCACCCACGACAACATCAACAAATGCGACGAGGCCACCGAGAACGCCCTGGATCACCTGGCCCGGCGCGTGGTGGCAATCGCCGGTCGGCTCGCGTCGCCCAGCGTCACGCCAGAGTGACTGCGGTGACCGAGCGCCACTCTGGCGCGACGCTGGCGGCTACGCCGTCTCGGTGATGGGCCGGTCGACCCAGCTCATCAGGTCGCGCAGCTTCTTGCCGGTCACCTCGATGGGGTGCTCGGCGTTCTCCTTGCGCAGCTGCTCGAGTTGCTTGTTGCCGCCCTCGACGTTGGCGACCAGCTTCTTGGTGAAGGTGCCGTCCTGGATGTCGCGCAAGATCTCTCGCATCCGCTCCTTGGTGCCGGCGTCGATGACCCGTGGGCCCGACAGATACCCGCCGAACTCGGCGGTGTCGGACACCGAATAGTTCATCCGGGCGATGCCGCCCTCATACATCAGGTCGACGATCAGCTTCAGCTCGTGCAGCACCTCGAAGTACGCCATCTCCGGCGGGTAGCCGGCCTCCACCATGACGTCGAAACCGGTCTTCACCAATTCCTCTGTGCCGCCGCACAACACGGCCTGCTCACCGAACAGGTCGGTTTCGGTCTCGTCCTTGAAGGTGGTCTTGATGACGCCGGCCCGCGTGCCGCCGATGGCCTTGGCGTAGGACAGCGCCAGCGCCTCGCCGTTGCCGGTCGGGTCCTGGTCGACCGCGATCAGGCAGGGGACGCCCTTGCCATCGACGAACTGGCGGCGCACCAGGTGACCGGGCCCCTTCGGGGCCACCATCGCGACGGTGACGTCGGCGGGCGGCTTGATCAGACCGAAGTGGATGTTGAGGCCGTGCCCGAAGAACAGCGCGTCACCGGGCTTGAGGTTGGGCTCGATGTCGTTCTTGAAGATGTCCGCCTGCGCCGTGTCAGGCGCCAACAGCATGATGACGTCGGCCCACTTGGCCACCTCGGCGGGCGTGTCGACGTCCAGGCCCTGCTCCTCGACCTTGGCCCGCGACTTCGAACCCTCCTTGAGCCCGACGCGCACCTGCACACCGGAGTCGCGCAGGCTCAGCGAGTGCGCGTGCCCCTGGCTGCCGTAACCGATCACACCGACCTTGCGGCCCTGGATGATCGACAGGTCTGCGTCGTCGTCGTAGAACATTTCTAGTGCCACTGTTGAATATCTCCTTGTGTGTTACTTGGCCGTGGCGATGCCGCGCGGACCGCGGGACAACGACACCACTCCCGATTGGACTATCTCGCGGATGCCGAACGGTTCCAGCACCCGCAGCAGCGCCTCGATCTTGCCGCGATCACCGGTCGCCTCGATGGTCAGCGCCTCCGGCGATACGTCAATCACCTTGGCGCGGAACAGGTTCACCGCTTCGATCACCTGACTGCGGCTGCCCGCGTCGGCGCGGACCTTGATCAACGCCAATTCCCGTGACACCGCGGCCCCGTCGTCCAGCTCGACGATCTTGATGACGTTGATCAGCTTGTTCAGCTGCTTGGTGATCTGCTCGAGCGGGGTCTCCTCCGCGCTGACCACAATGGTCATGCGCGACATGTCCTTCTGCTCGGTGGCGCCGACGGCCAGCGACTCGATGTTGAAACCGCGCCGGGAGAACAGCGCCGCCACGCGGGCGAGCACACCGGGTTTGTCCTCCACCAACACCGACAGCGTGTGCGTGTGCATCAGGCGTGCCCTTCGCTCTCGTCGTCGAACAGCGGGCGAATGCCGCGGGCGGCCTGGATCTCGTCGTTGCTGGTGCCGGCGGCCACCATCGGCCACACCTGCGCGTCCGCGCCGACGATGAAGTCGATCACCACGGGACGGTCGGTGATCGCCCGAGCCGCATTGATCACGTCTTCGACGTCTTCCTCACGCTCGCAACGCAATCCGACACATCCCAACGCCTCCGCCAGCTTGACGAAGTCCGGGATGCGATGCGAATGCGTGGCCAGGTCCGTCTGCGAATACCGCTCCTCGTAGAACAGCGTCTGCCACTGGCGCACCATGCCCAGGTTGCCGTTGTTGATCAGCGCCACCTTGATCGGCACGCCCTCGATGGCGCAGGTCGCCAACTCCTGGTTGGTCATCTGGAAGCAGCCGTCGCCGTCGATGGCCCACACCTCGGCCTCCGGGCGAGCCATCTTGGCCCCCATGGCCGCCGGAATGGCGAACCCCATGGTGCCCAGCCCACCGGAGTTGATCCAGGTGCGCGGGTTCTCGTACGTGATGAACTGCGCCGCCCACATCTGGTGCTGGCCCACCCCGGCGACATACACCGCGTCCGGGCCGGCGATCTGACCCAGCTTCTCGATGACGTATTCCGGGCCCAGGCTGCCGTCGCTCTGCGGGTCGTAGCTCAGCGGGTAGGTGGACTGAACGCTGTCCAGATAGGCCCACCATTCCGTCATGTCGACGTTGCCGGGGATGTCGTAGTGCCGCAGCATCGCGATCAGGTCGGTGATGACCGCTTTGACGTCGCCGACGATCGGCACGTCGGCATGGCGGTTCTTGCCGATCTCGGCCGGGTCGATGTCGGCGTGGATGACCTTGGCCTCCGGCGCGAAGGTGTCGAGCTTGCCGGTCACCCGGTCGTCGAAGCGGGTGCCCAGGGCGATCAGCAGGTCGCTGCGCTGCAGCGCCGCCACCGCGGCGACCGTGCCGTGCATGCCGGGCATGCCCATGTGCTGTCGGTGGCTGTCGGGGAACGCCCCGCGCGCCATCAGGGTGGTGACCACCGGGATGCCGGTCAGCTCGGCCAGCTCGCGCAGCTGCTCGGTCGCCTCGCCGCGGATGACGCCACCGCCGACGTACAGCACGGGCTTGCGGGCGTCCGCGATCAGCTTGGCGGCCTCGCGGATCTGCCGGTTGTGTGGCTTGGTGTTCGGCTTGTAGCCGGGCAGGTCCATGCGCGGCGGCCAGCTGAACGTGCACTGCCCCTGCAGCACGTCTTTGGGGATGTCGACGAGCACCGCGCCAGGACGGCCCGAGGCGGCGATGTGGAAGGCCTCGGCCATCACCTGGGGGATCTCATCGCCCGAGCGGACCAGGAAGTTGTGCTTGGTGATCGGCATCGTGATGCCCGAGATGTCGGCTTCCTGGAAGGCATCGGTGCCGATCAGGGTGCGACCGACCTGGCCGGTAATCGCGACCACGGGCACCGAGTCCATTTGGGCGTCGGCCAGCGGCGTGACGAGATTGGTGGCGCCGGGGCCCGACGTGGCCATCATGACGCCGACCTTGCCGGTGGCGTGCGCGTAGCCGCTGGCGGCGTGGCCGGCGCCCTGCTCGTGGCGAACCAGCACGTGGCGCAGCTTTTTCGAGTCGAACAGCGGGTCGTAAACCGGCAATACGGCACCACCGGGAATCCCGAAGATGACCTCGACGCCGAGCTCCTCCAGCGACCGGATCACCGACTGGGCACCGGTAAGTTTCTCGGGCCCAACACGTTTCGGCTTTTTGGTGGGGGCGGCGGCAGGGGTTTCCGCCGCGTCGGAGGCGACGTCGGCGGCACGCTGTGGCTGTGTGGCGTGCTGCCTGGTGGGTGCGCTCACTGTCTTTGTTCCTTATTCACTCTGGGAGTTTCGCTGGGGGCAACAAAAAACCCCCGACAGCTCATCTGCTGCACGAGGGTTGCGCGTTGGTCTGGATAGCTTCAAATGCCGAAGAGGCTAGTCAGGCACCAACGCGCCGACTAATTACTACGAGCATCCCGGGCTGTCCGGCGGTATCCATAACGTCCGACGGTAGCCTTCGCACAGCTCAGCCGTCAAATCCGCTACGGTCCGCTCGCGCGGCGATCCGGTGTCCCGTGCCGGGTGAAATGATGGTCGGGTGGCTACCGGTTCGTCTTCCCACACGCCCGTGGTGATCAAGCTCTCCCCCATCGCGCACCTGGCCGTCGGGTTCTTGACCCTGGGGTTGCTGATACCGGTGATGCTGTGGCCGCTGTCCGTGCCGCTGCTGGTGATCCCCGTGCTGCTGTCGGCACTGATCGTCCGGCTACGCACCGTCGCCGACGACCGGGGCGTGACGGTCCGCACGCTGCTGGGCAGCCAGACGGTGCAGTGGGATGACATCGACGGGCTGCGCTTCCATCGGGGCTCCTGGGCACGCGCGCACCTCAAGAGCGGCGCGGATTTGCGGTTGCCCGCCGTGACGTTCGCGACCCTGCCCCAGCTGACCGAGGCCAGCTCCGGGCGCGTGCCCAACCCCTATCAGTGAGGGGTCAGGCGATCGGGTTGACCCCGTTGAGCAGCACCCACACCGCGATGCCGGCGGCGATGCCCACCAGCAGCGCGACGAACGACCCGATGAACGGGCGATGGGCCCAGCCCCGCCGCGCGTCGAGGCCGTAACGTCCGGGCCCGCACAGGATGACCGCGACGGCCAAGACGATCAGGGTGATCTGGTATTCGTGCCCGTCCGGCAGGAAGTACGTGAAGGTGTGCGGATGCGGGCGCGCCGTGATGGTGGCCAGCATGCCGTTGATCAGAAAGGCCAGCGCACCGGCCGCGGCCAGCGGGGTGAAGAGCCCCAGCACCAGCAGCACACCGGCGACGAGCTCGCCGCCCGCGCTGACGTAGGCGAGGATGTCGGCGTGCTGGTAGCCGACGTCGGACAGTGAGTTCTTGAACCCGCCGACTCCGGAGCCGCCCCACCAGCCGAACAGCTTCTGCAGACCGTGGGCGGCCAACACGACTCCGAGGCCGACCCTCAGTATCAGCAAACCCAGATGCTGGGTGCCGCGCCGACCGACGTCGTGCAGCCGGTCGTGGTGTTCGTCCGCGTCGATCTCGGTCGGTTCGGCGGCCGCGTGCCGGGCGGATTGCCCCTGGACGTAGGGCAGGGGTTCCTGCTGTTCGAGCAAGTTGTAACTCGTCGCCCTGGGGCCCACGCCGGCGTGGTCGCCCATGTAGGGGATGACGGTGGTGGTTCCAGTGGAGGGGTTGAAGTCGCCGGGGTAACCGACGGGCGTCAGATCATCTTCGGGGTCAACCACACGCGCCGTCGCGGGGCGTCCCGGGGTTGGCTCCGGGGATTCGCCGGGCCGCTGCCAATGTCCGTCATTCGGTTGACTGGTCACGCGTGACAGGGTAAGGGCATTTGGCGCTGAATTGGGGATTTGAGCGGCGCTTTCGCCAGGCAATCGATGGTTTTCCCGCCAAAGTGGCGCGGATTGGGCCGAAATTAGCCCGCTCGCGGCTCCAGCGGGCACCAAACCCCACATTTCGGCCCCCTGGGGCGGCCGTTGGCCGGCGCCAAAAGTGGTCGGATCGTGTGGCGCCGGGCGGGCAGCCCCAGGCATGTGGCGGCGGCGGGCGCACTATCCGTAGCCTGTCGGTCATGCGACTACGGCACTCGGTTCGGTGCGGGTTTGCCGCGCTTTGCGCGGTGGTGCTGGTCGCGAGCGGCTGCGCGCGGTTCAACGACGCCCAGTCGCAGCCTTTCACCACCAACCCGGAACTCAAGCCGCAACCCAGCTCGACGCCTCCCCCACCGCCGCCGCTGCCGCCGACGCCGTTCCCCAAGGCTTGCCCGGCTCCCGGCGTGATGCAGGGCTGCCTGGAGAGCACCAGCGGACTGATCATGGGGCCCGACAGCAAAACCGCGCTGGTCGCCGAGCGCACCACCGGCGCCGTCAAGGAGATCTCGGTCAGCGCCGAGCCGAAGGTGAAGATGGTCATCCCGGTCGACCCGTCCGGCGACGGCGGCTTGATGGACATCGTGCTGTCCCCGACCTATGCGCAAGACCGGCTGATGTACGCCTACATCAGCACGCCCACGGACAATCGGGTGATCCGGGTGGCCGATGGCGACATCCCCAAGGACATCCTCACCGGGATCCCCAAGGGGGCGACCGGCAATACCGGCGCGCTGATCTTTACCAGCCCCACCACGTTGGTGGTGCTGACGGGTGACGCCGGTAATCCGGCCGCCGCATCTGACCCGAAATCGCTGGCGGGCAAGGTCCTTCGCATCGAGCAGCCGACCACCATCGGTCAGGCGCCGCCCACGACGGCGCTGTCGGGCGTCGGCTCCGGTGGCGGCTTGTGCGTCGATCCGGTGGACGGCTCGTTGTACGTGGCCGACCGCACGCCGACGGCGGATCGGTTGCAGCGAATCACCAAGGCTTCCGAGGTCTCCACGGTGTGGACGTGGCCGGACAAACCCGGCGTGGCCGGCTGCGCGGCGATGGACGGGACCGTGCTGGTCAACCTGATCAACACCAAACTGACGGTGGCGGTGCGGCTGGCGCCGGCGACGGGTGCGGTCACCGGCGAACCCGACGTGGTGCGCAAGGACACCCATGCCCACGCGTGGGCGCTGCGGATGTCACCGGACGGAAACGTCTGGGGCGCAACGGTCAACAAGACCGCCGGGGATGCCGAGAAGCTCGACGACGTGGTGTTCCCGTTGTTCCCGCAGGGCGGCGGATTCCCCCGCAACAACGACGACAAGACCTAGCGGACGCTGCGAGAGCTCTCGTCAGCTCTGCCCGCAGGCGGCCAGCACCAGTTCGCGCACCCGGGCCGCGTCGGCCTGCCCCCGCGTGGCTTTCATCACCGCGCCGACGATCGCCCCCGCCGCCGCCACCTTGCCGCCGCGGATCTTTTCCGCCACATCGGGATTGGCTGCCAGCGCCTCGTCGACCGCGGCCTGGGTCACCGAATCGTCACGCACCAGCTCGAGGCCGCGGGATGTCATCACCTGCTCGGGTTCGCCCTCGCCGGCCAACACCCCCTCCACGACCTGGCGGGCCAGCTTGTTGGACAGCTTGCCCTCGTCGACGAGTGCGATCACCGCGGCGACCTGGGCTGGGGTGATCGCCAGTTCGTCGAGGCCGATGTTCGCTTCGTTGGCCTTCTGCACCAGGAAGTTTCCCCACCAGGCGCGCGCCTGCTCGCTGGCCGCGCCGTGCTTGACGGTCTCGATGACCAGTTCCACGGCGCCGGCGTTGACCAGATCGCGCATCACCTCGTCGGAAACGCCCCACTCCTGCTGAATCCTCTTGCGGCTCAGCCACGGGAGCTCCGGGATCGTCTGGCGTAGCCGCTCGACCAACTCGCGGCTGGGCGCGACCGGTTCCAGGTCGGGCTCGGGGAAGTAGCGGTAGTCCTGGGCCGTCTCCTTGGCGCGGCCCGGGCTGGTGTACCCCGCCTCGTGAAAGTGCCTCGTCTCCTGGATGATCCGGCCGCCGGATGCGAGGACGGCGGCCTGCCGTTGCATCTCGTAACGCACCGCCACCTCAACGCTTTTCAGCGAGTTGACGTTCTTGGTCTCGGTGCGCGTCCCGAACTCGGTCGTTCCGGTCGGCATCAGCGACACGTTGGAATCGCAACGCATCGAACCCTGGTCCATCCGAACATCGGATACGCCCAAGGCCCGCAACAGGTCTCGCAACGCCGTGACATAGGCACGGGCGATCTGCGGCGCCCGGGCACCGGTACCGACGATGGGCTTGGTCACGATCTCGATCAGCGGCACCCCGGCACGGTTGTAGTCGAGCAGCGACGTGGTGGCGCCGTGGATCCGGCCGGTCTCACTGCCCAGGTGGGTCAGCTTGCCGGTGTCTTCCTCCATGTGCGCGCGCTCGATCTCGACCCGCCAGGTGGTGCCGTCGTCCAACGGCGCTTCGAGGTAGCCGTTGATGGCGATCGGCTCGTCGTACTGGGAGATCTGGTAGTTCTTCGGCATGTCCGGGTAGAAGTAGTTCTTCCGCGCGAAGCGGCACCAGGGCACGATCTCGCAGTTCAGCGCCAGCCCGATCCGGATGGCCGATTCCACCGCCGTGCGGTTGAGTACCGGCAGCGATCCGGGCAGGCCGAGGCATACAGGACATACCTGGGTGTTGGGTTCGGCGCCGAAAGCGGTGGAGCAGCCGCAGAACATCTTGGTGACGGTCGACAGCTCGACGTGCACCTCGAGGCCGAGTACCGGGTCGAAGCGCGCGATGACGTCGTCGTAGTCCATGAGATCGGCGCTGGCAGCAACACTCATGCCGTCGATCGTAGTGGTGACCGCGAGCGCGGCGGAGCCGGGCGAAGCGGGTCACCACCATCAGGCGTAGTGGTGACCGCGAGCGCGGCGGAGCCGGGCGAAGCGGGTCACCACCATCAGGCGTAGTGGTGACCGCGAGCGCGGCGGAGCCGGGCGAAGACCGCGAGCGCGGCGGTGGGGGCACCTCCCGCTTGCGGGGGACCGGGCGAACTCAGGGCCAGTGCGGCGAGCGCGGCACCGGGAACCGATTGCGCTCCTCACCCCTGCCGGGGAACATGTCGGCCAGCACGGCCGCCATCTCCAGGTAACTGCGCCGGCTTTCCTTGCTCAGCCGATCCAGCTCGATCTGTTTGCCCTCGTGTATGTGGCGATCGAACGGCAGCACCACCGTCGCGGCGACGCGTGCGGACAATCGCTCGAGTTCCTTGGCGGCCAGCAGCTCTACCTTGGCCGGCTCGACGTGGTTGATCGCCAGTATCGTCGACCGCACCAGCGCTTGATATCCGTTGTTGCCCAACCAATCCAGCGTGGTCGCCGTCTTGCGTATCGCATCGATCGAAGTGCTGGTCACCACGACCAGCGCCCGCGCCTCGGGCAGGACCGCGTCCATCACACCGGAATTGAGGGCCTTGGCGCAGTCCACCAGCACCACCGAATAGTGATTTCGCAGCAGCGAAAACGCTTTCACCACATGGTGACGCTCGAGCCGCCAGTCGGTGTGCGCATAGTCGGGCAATCCGAGCACTTCCAGGCCGAAATTGTTCATGTAGGTGTGCGCCCGGACATCCGCATAATTCGTGATCGCCCCGTCGGCGAGCAGGTCGGCCATGTTCAGGGAGTTAGGACGGCCATGCCGCTCCACCAAATCCCCGGCGTCGATGTCGACGGCGATGATCCGGTCGTGGCGCACATCGACGAACGTGGACCCCAGCGCCTCCACCACCGAGGTCTTGCCGACGCCGCCTTTGAGGTTGAGGACGGCGATGGGAAATGCGCCGCCCACGACCGCGCGAATGCGGTTCCGCAGGTCCTCTTTGTACTGCGAGTCCTTGCCGGGGCCCAGATCAACGCCGGTCAGGCGATGGACCACCTTGCGCCAGTTGAACCGCGCGGAGCCCTCGTGTCCCCGCTGGTCGAGTCCGTCCAGCGCCGTCCCGCCCGGAAGTCGCGCCGGCCGCGGCGGCGCGGGGACGCGCGCGGGCGGGGGCGCCTGGAACGGCGGACGGCGGATGGACGGATCGGAGCGATGGGCCTGCGGCACCGTGGCCGCCGCCGGATCGCCGTCGACGCGCCGAGGTGGTTGCGGCGGATTGAGCGGCGGGGCCGGGGGCCCCGCCGACGCCGCGGGATGCTGAACGACTCCGCGAACCGAACCGCGGTTGCTCACATCCCCGGTATAACCCCTGAGGACCAGTCCGGAAACCACCAATTTGCGCCGACGGGTCCTAAGCTGGTCCATCGCCGGGCAAATTCAGGCCGGCGTCAGCTCGAAGCCACCCAACGTTCGCCGAACCGGCCGGGATCACCCGAAGAAGGCGGCGGCGTCGTCGTAGCGACTTTCCGGCACCAGTTTGAGCTGGCGGACCGCGTCGGCCAGCGCCACCCGGCCGATGTCCTGCCCCCGAAGCGACACCATCTGGCCGTATTCGCCCGCGTGCGCGGCGTCGGCGGCGTTGACGCCGAACCTGGTGGCCAATACCCGGTCGTAGGCCGTGGGCGTCCCGCCGCGCTGAACATGGCCCAACACGGTCACCCGGACGTCCTTATTGATCCGCTTCTCCACTTCGGCGCCCAGCTGGGCCGCGACGCCGGTGAACTTCTCGTGGCCGAACTCGTCAATTCCGCCTTCGCGCAACGAGATCGAGCCGGGGACGGGTTTGGCACCCTCGGCGACGACGCAGATGAAGTGCGCATCCCCGCGCTGGAAGCGGCGTTTGACCAGCCGGCACACCTCCTCGACGTCGAAGGGCTGTTCGGGAATCAGCGTCATGTGCGCGCCGGAAGCCAGCCCGGCGTTCAGCGCGATCCAGCCGGCGTGCCTGCCCATCACCTCCACCAGCATCACCCGCTGGTGGGATTCGGCGGTGCTGTGCAGGCGGTCGATGGCTTCGGTGGCCACCGTCAGCGCGGTGTCGTGGCCGAAAGTGACATCGGTGCAATCGATGTCGTTGTCGATGGTCTTCGGCACCCCGACGACGGGCACGTTCTCGTCGGACAGCCAGTGGGCGGCGGTCAGGGTGCCCTCGCCGCCGATCGGGATGAGGACGTCGATGCCGTTGTCGTCCAGCGTCTGCTTGATCTGGTCGAGCCCGGCCCGCAACTTGTCGGGATGCACCCGGGCGGTCCCCAGCATCGTGCCGCCCTTGGCCAACAGCCGGTCATTGCGATCGTCGTTCTGCAGTTGAATGCGCCGGTTTTCCAGCAACCCGCGCCACCCGTCCTGGAAGCCGACCACCGACGAGCCGTACCGGGCGTCGCAGGTGCGCACCACCGCCCGAATGACGGCATTCAGCCCCGGGCAGTCACCGCCCCCGGTGAGAACTCCGATCCGCATGCCCTCATCTTGCCCTGCCCGACACTCGCACGGCGACGAAAGGTCAGATGGCGGACGGCAGCGGGCCGCGGGCGGCCTCGTAGGCGGCGCCCACCCGGTACAGGCGGTCATCGGCCAGCGCCGGCGCCATGATCTGCAGCCCGACGGGCAGGCCGTCGTCGGGCGACAACCCCGACGGCACCGACATGCCGCAGTGCCCGGCCAGATTCAGCGGCAGCGTGCACAGGTCGAACAGGTACATCGCCAGCGGATCGTCGACCTTCTCGCCGAGCGCGAAGGCGGTGGTCGGGGTCGCGGGCGACACGACCACGTCGACGGACTCGTACGCCTTGTCGAGGTCGCGGGCGATCAGCGTGCGCACCTTCTGCGCCTGGTTGTAATAGGCGTCGTAGTAACCGGCCGACAGCGCGTAGGTGCCGATCATGATGCGCCGCTTGACTTCCGGTCCGAAACCGGCGGCCCGGGTCAGCGCCATCACTTCCTCGGCGCTGTGCGTCCCGTCGTCACCGACGCGCAGGCCGTAGCGCATCGCGTCGAAGCGGGCCAGGTTGCTCGACACCTCCGACGGCAAGATCAGGTAGTAGGCGGCCAGCGCGTATTCGAAGTGCGGGCAGTCGACTTCGCTCACCTCGGCGCCCAGTTCGGTCAGCTGACCGACGGCCGCCTCGAAGGAGGCCAGCACTCCCGGCTGGTAGCCGTCGCCGCGCAGCTGCTTCACGATCCCGACGCGCACGCCCTTGAGGTCACCGGCCGCACCCGCCTTGGCGCCCCCGACGACATCGGGCACCGCGGCGTCGACGGACGTGGAATCGCGGGGGTCGTGCCCGGCGATCACCTGGTGCAGCAGTGCGGTGTCCAGCACCGTGCGCGCGCACGGGCCGCCCTGATCCAACGAGGACGCGCACGCCACCAACCCGTAGCGCGACACCGTGCCGTAGGTGGGTTTGACGCCGACCGTCGCCGTCAGCGCCGCCGGTTGCCGAATCGAGCCGCCGGTGTCGGATCCGATGGCCAGCGGCGCCTGGAATGCGGCCAACGCCGCCGCGCTGCCTCCGCCGGACCCGCCGGGCACCCGGTCGAGGTTCCACGGGTTGCGGGTGGGCCCGTAGGCGGAGTTCTCCGTCGACGAGCCCATCGCGAATTCGTCCATGTTGGTCTTGCCGAGGATCGGGATGCCGGCGGCACGCAACCGCATGGTGACGGTGGCGTCGTAGGGGGACCGCCAGCCTTCGAGGATCTTGGAGCCGCAGGTGGTGGGCATGTCGACGGTGGTGAAGACGTCCTTGAGCGCCAGCGGCACCCCGGCCAGCGGCGACGGCAGGCGCTCCCCCGCGGCCACCGCCGCGTCGACCACGGCCGCCGCGGAAAGCGCCTCGTCGGCGGCCACGTGCAGGAAGGCGCGATACCGGTCGTCGGTCGCGGCGATCTGGTCCAGGCACGCCTGGGTGACCTCGACCGACGACAGTTCCTTGGCGGCGATCCGGGCGGCCAGGGTCGCGGCGTCGGCGCGGATGACGTCGTTCACTCGCTGTCTCCCAGGATCTGCGGCACGGCGAAGCGGCCATCGGCGGCCTCGGGCGCCTCGGCCAGCGCCTCCTGCTGGGTCAGGCAGGGGGTCGGCTCGTCCGGGCGGGTGACGTTGACGTCCTTGAGCGGATTGCCGGTCGCTTCGACGCCGGTGACGTCGACCGCCTGCACCTGGCTGACATGGGTCAGGATGGCGTCGAGCTGGCCGGCGAAGCTGTCGAGCTCGCTATCGGTCAGCGCCAACCGGGACAGCCGGGCCAGGTGCGCCACCTCGTCGCGGGAGATCTGAGACACGACAGGAAAGCCTAGCCGCGAGTGTGCGGGCGGGTTCAGGCCCGTTGGTTCTGCGCGAAAATGCAGTCCACGCATCGCTGTGTAACAGTGTTGGCCGTGCCGTCGTATCTGTTGCGCATCGAGTTGGTCGACCGCCCGGGCAGCCTCGGCTCGCTGGCCGTGGCGCTCGGTTCGGTGGGCGCCGACATCCTGTCGCTCGACGTGGTCGAGCGCAGCTCGGGCTATGCCATCGACGACCTGGTGATCGAGTTGCCGCTGGGGGCGATGCCGGACACGCTGATCACCGCCGCGGAGTCGCTTTCCGGCGTCCGGGTGGAGAGCGTGCGCCCGCACACCGGGTTGTTGGAAGCCCATCGCGAGCTCGAGCTGCTCGACCACGTCGCGGCCGCGGGCGACAAGGCGTCGCGGCTACAGGTGCTGGCCAACGAGGCGCCCAGGGTGCTGCGCGTCAGTTGGTGCACCGTGCTGCGCGGCACGGGCGATAAGCTGCAGCGCCTGGCCTTCAGCCCGGGCACACCGGAGACGCCGGCGGATTCCGCCCCGTGGCTGCCCATCGAACGGGCCGCGACGCTGGACAGCACGGGCGAGTGGGTGCCACAGTCGTGGCGCGACATGGACACCACGATGGTCGCCGCCCCGCTGGGCGATCCGCATACGGCCGTCGTGCTCGGCCGCCCGGGCCCGGAATTCCGGCCGTCGGAGGTGGCTCGCCTGGGCTATCTGGCCGGGATCGTCGCCACCATGCTGCGCTGAACGCCGGCTATGCGGGCACCGGGTCCAGCAGGCTGTTGTAGATGGCGATGATCTTCTCCGTTTGCACGGATTGACGGCCGCTGTCGCGGTGTTCATTGGCGACGCCGGACATTTCCCGCAATCGGTCGCGGTCCGAGGCGAGCGCACGAATCGCCGCCGCCAGTGCGGACGGGGACGGGTCAGCGGCGAGGATGCCCCCGCCTTCCGGAACGGTTTCGCTCAGCGCGGGGTCGCAGTAGATGACGGGCGACGACATGGCCACCGCTTCCAGGAGGACGAGCCCCTGGGTGTCGAAATCATAGGACGTGAACAGCAGCGCATCGCTCGATCCCATCGCGACCAGGCAGGCTTCGCGGTCGACCCGGCCGTGCAGGCGGATTCGGTCAGAGAGTCCGGCCGAGTGGATGAGTTTCCTCATCGACGCCTCGAGGTGACCCTGGCCGTAGATGTCGAGTGTGCAGTTGTTGACCTGGGCGACGGCCTCGATCGCTTCGAGAGCCCGCTTCTCCGACGATAGGCGCCCACACCACACGAGTCGGAGCGGCTCGTCGTCCGACAAGGCGCCGACCACGGCCGTCCGGGCCCGGTCGACGACGTCATCGTCAAAGCCGTTGGAAATCGCCGATATTGGACGGGTCACCCCGCGTTTGGCCAGCGACCGCGCGAAATGCCGCGTCGGTGTGATCTGGTGGTCCACGGCTTGTGCGTTCGCCACCATGAACCGCCACGCCAGTCGCGAAGCCGCACTTTCCTTTTCGGGGGTCAGGTGGAATTCCTGCGCGAGGTACCGCTTCTGCACCTGACTGACCAATATCGCCAGGAACAGCGGGGCCGGGGTGGCTTGCTCGAAATACGTGTCGTAGCGAGTGTGTTTGGTCTGAACCACCGGAATGCCGTGGCGGCGAGCGGCTTCCACCCCGGCTATCGCCACACCCAAGTCACCCTGGGTGTGCACGATATCGATGGGTCCCCGGCTGCCGAACGCCTCGTCGATGATCGCGCGATTCGCCTTGGAGGGCCACACCAGAACAAAGTCCTCATGCCTGCCCAATTTGCGCATGATCGGGTCGATGACGGGCACCGGCTTCAATTCGACGACGCAGGGGTCGGGATCGACCGCGCCGGGCATCGGTGCCGTGAAGACCGTGACCCGGTGCCCACACTGCTCGAGCGCACGACGCTGGGTGGCCACCGAAACCTGCGTCCCCCCCAGGCCGTCGGGGTGGAGATCGGTGAACAGTGCGACATGCATGGGAGAACCTCGCGAAGAGTTGAGTCGGGTGACGGTTGCCCATCGGATTTGGTCGGCAACCTACGATCGCCCCGCCCGCTCTGCCACGAGGGAGACCAAGCGGTCGTCGGACGCATCCTACTGACCGGCCCGGCGCCCCGCGCGGGGTGTGGCGGCGCGGCGGTTGCGACCGGGCTAAATCAGTGCGCCTGCGAGTTCGATCCCGCCAGCACCGCATGATCGTCGTCGTCCCACAGCAGCAGCTGCCGGACCGCCGGCCGCGAACCGTAAGGCCGCAGCATGGTGCTCGCCGGGCGCGGCCGCACCCGCTGCGGCCACCAGAACCACCGCCCGAGAATTTTTGCAACAGAGGGCGTCATGAACGAGCGCACGATCAGCGTGTCGAACAGCAAGCCGAGACCGATCGTCGTGCCGATCTGACCGAGAACCTGAAAACCGCTGAACACGAACGCACACATGGTCACGGCGAAGACGATGCCCGCCGAGGTGACCACCGACCCGGAGCCGGCCATCGCGCGGATGATGCCGGTGTTCAGGCCGGCATGAATTTCTTCCTTGAACCGCGAGATCAACAGCAGGTTGTAGTCGGATCCGACCGCCAGCAGCAGGATCACGGCAAGCGCGAGCACGACCCAATACAACTGGATGCCGAAGAGGTACTGCCACACCAGAACCGACAACCCGAACGAGGCGCCCAGCGACAGGGCGACGGTGCCCACGATGACGAGCGCGGCGATCAGACTGCGCGTGATGATCATCATGATCAACAGGATGAGACTCAGCGCGGCGAACGCCACGATCATCAGGTCGTACTTGGCGCCATCCTGGATGTCCTTGTACGTCGAGGCGGTCCCACCGAGATAGATCCCCGCGCCCGCCATCGGCGTGCCCTTCAGGGCCTCGCGCGCGGCCTTGGCCATCGGATCGATGTGCGAAATGCCCTCGGGCGTCGCGGGATCGCCTTCATGCGTGACGATCATGCGCGCGGCCTTACCGTCGGGTGACAGGAACAGTTTCAGCCCGCGCTTGAAATCGGGGTTGTTGAAAACGTCGGGCGGCAGGTAGAAGGTGTCGTCGTTCTTGGCGGCGTCGAAGGCCCGCCCCAACGCCGTCGCATTGTCGATCGCGGCCGCGGTCTGCGCGTAAATGCCGGACAGCGTCGCGTAATTGGCCAACGTCAGATCGCGGTTGGTCTGCTGGCTGTCGATCTGCGGAGGTATGAGCGCCACCAGTTTCGGCTGCAGCGCGTCGAGTTTGTCGAGCGAAGCCGTGAGGCCTTCGAACTTTTCGGTGAGTTGGTCAATGCCGTCGAGCGCGTCGAAGAGTGATCGGAAAGCAAAGCAGATCGGAATGTCGAAGCAATGCCTTTCCCAGTAGAAGTAACTCCGCACCGGCCGGAAGAAATCGTCGAAGTTGGCGATCTTGTCGCGCAGATCCTGAATTGTGCCGAGAGTGTCGTGAAAGCTTTGAGTTTCGTCGTGGGTGGTGTTGGCCAACTGCTGCTGCAGCTCGTACTGCTGCCTGAGGATGTTGATGGTTTTGTTCAGTTCATTGGCCTGCTTGAGCGCATCCTCGGCCCGATCTCGTTGATAGGTCAGGTTTTCCTGCTGCGCCGCGCTGGAATTGCTGACCACGAACGCGAGCGAGCTGTGGACCAGTGGGGTGCCCAACGGACGGGTGATGGTCTGCACCTGCGCGACGCCGGGAACGTGAAATACCGCCTTGGCCACCTTGTCCAGGACGAGCATGCTTTCCGGGTTACGCATGTCGTGGTCGGTCTCGACCATGAGCAATTCGGGCTCGAGCCGGGCCCGCGAGAAATGCTTCTCGGCGGCGGTGTAGCCCACATTGGCCGGCGCGCTGGCGGGCATGTAGGGACGAGTGTCGTAACTGGTCTTGTATCCGGGCAAGGCGATCAGACCGACCAGGGCCAGCGCGCAGGCCGCGGCGAGAACGGCACCGGGCCAGCGCACGATGGCGGTGCCGATCCGCCGCCAGCCGCGAGTTCTGACCGCGCGCTTGGGGTCGAAGATGCCCACCCTGGCGCCCAGGGTGAGGATCGCAGGCCCCAGGGTGAGCGCGGCGCACAGTGCGACGAGGATGCCCAGCGCGGCCGGAATACCCAAACTCTGGAAGTAGGGCAGCCGGGTGAAGCCCAGACAGGCGACCGCGCCGGCGACGGTCAGCCCCGATCCCAGCACGATATGGGTCGTGCCGTGATACATGGTGTAGAAAGCTCTTTCGCGGTCTTCACCGGTTCCGCGCGCTTCCTGGTAGCGGCCCACGAAAAATATCGCGTAGTCGGTGCCCGCGGCAATCACTAAGAGCGTCAACAGATTCGTCGCATACGTCGACAACCCGATGACGCCGGCGTTCCCGAGAAACGCGACCAGGCCCCGCGCGGCCGACATCTCGATCAGGACCGTGGCGAGCACCAGCAGCGTGGTGAGCACCGAACGGTAGACGAAAAACAGCATCAGGGCGATCACGCCGACGGTGATCATGGTGACCTTCGCGGTTCCCTTGCTGCCGACGTCGAACTGGTCGGAGATCAGTGGCGCCGCGCCGGTCACGTAGGCCTTGACGCCGGGCGGCGGCTTCATGCGCTCGACGATGTCGCGCAGCGCCCCGACGCCCTCGTTCGCCAACGCCGAGCCCTGATTGCCCGCGAGGTTCACCTGAACGTAAGCGGCCTTGCCGTCGCTGCTCTGCGACCCCGCCGCGGTCAGGGTGTCGCCCCAGTAGTCCTGGACATGCTCGACGTGCTTTTTGTCCTGCTCGAGCCGGCGGATCATCTCGTCGTAGAAACGGTGCGCGTCCGCGCCGAGCGGCTTGTCGCCTTCCAGCACGATCATGGCCGAGCTGTCGGTGTCGAACTCGTGAAACTTTTCACCGATGCGCTTGATGGCCTTGAGCGACGGGGCGTCGGGCGAGTTCAGCGCCACATTGTGCGTCTTGCCAACCTCTTCCAACTGCGGCACCGCGATGTTGGTGATCGCGGCCAGCGCCACCCAGAACAGCAGGATGGGCAATGCGAGCCGGCGGATGGTGCGCGGGACGCGGGCCCGCGACTGTTCGTGGTTGCTCATCGGGAATTCATCCAGACTTGTCGAGGCAGAAAGTGTAGGCGTCGGCTTTGTCAACGGTGCGTTGGTCTTTCACTTCCCCGTTGACGGTGATGCGGCAGCCAAGACTGTCTCCGTTGCCCTGCGCCACGACGTTGCCGATGACCGCGGGCTCCGTCGTGGTGATCGTGAACGACCACGGCAACGGGGCGTCCTTGACTTGCTGCGGCTGGGCGTTGACATCAAGGTAGTTGATGGTCGCGGTTGCGCCGGGCCTGCCAAAGACCTCGAGCACCACCTGCTTGGGGTTGAACGGGACGATCTCGTTGGCCAGACCGCTGTCGGCCGAGGTGCTGCTCTGGGAGCCGAAGATTCCGTGCAGGCGATAGATGGCGAAGCCTGCGAGCACGACGACCAGCACCGCAACCATCACCATCCACCCGCGCTTGACGAGGGCTGCCAACGAAATCCCCTTCACCCGTTCACCTTTCGATCATCGGGCGACACCGTCACCCCCGAACCGACGGCGGCAGCCGGCGGGCCGGGCGTGATCGACAGGTATGACAGTACGGTACGGGACCGTACTGTACAAGAGACGCGAGCGTACACATTCCGTCTCGGCGGATTAACCCGCCGTTACGCGGTGGTTCTGGTCAGACCCGGGATGAGGAACCCGTCGACGAGCGCTTGCACGGTGCGGCGGGTGGGTGGCCGGCCGGGGATGATGGACCGGAAGATGAGGTAGCCCGGCAGCAGGTCCCAGAGTTCGTCGGTGATGACTTCCTCGCTGATCTCACCGCGGTCGACGGCCTGATGCAGCACATGCTGAATCAGCGCCTTGCGCTGCTTGAGGAATTGCTCCTGCAAAGCGTCGTTGAGCGCCGGGTGCCGCGACACCTCGACCATCACCGCGCGAATGGTGCTGGCGTGCTCGGCGCCGTGCTGACCGCACGTCTCCCCCAGGCTCAACAGATCGCCTCGCAAAGTGCCGGTGTTCGGCGGAAGCGCGACCTGGCGGACGCCTTCGATGAAGGCGGCCAGGACCAATTCCGCCTTCGAAGGCCACCGCCGGTACACCGTGGCCTTGCTGGCGTGGGCGGCACCGGCCACGGCTTCGACGGTCAGTTGGTCATAGCCGTGTTCCTGCAGGAGCCGCAGGGTCACGGCCAGTATCTCGGCCTCGCGGGGTGACCACGGCGATGCCTGCGTGCACTCCTCGACCGTCTGCGTCATAGCGCCCACGATAGGACCGCTTCGGCGATGCGGGCCACTTTATGACCGGATGGTGTTGAGCGCCTGCTCGATGTCGGCGACCAAATCGTCGGTGTCCTCGATGCCCAGCGAGATGCGCGCGAACCCCTCGGGGACATGATCGCCCCAGCGTGCGCGGCGGTCCACCGAGGTGTGGAGGCCACCAAAGCTGGTGGACGCGATGAGCAGCTCGCTGTTGTCGATGAGGGTGTGGACCGCGGCGGCGTCGGCCAATTCGGCCGAGACCAGACCGCCGAACCGGCGCATCTGCGCCATGGCCACGCGATGCGCCGGGTCCTCGGCCAACCCCGGGTAGCGGACCGCACGGACCGCAGGGTGGCGGGCCAACATCGTCGCCACCGCCCGGGCGTTCTGGCATTGACGCTCGAAGCGCAGACCGGCACTTGCCAGGCTGCGCAACAGCAGCCAAGCCTCGAACCCGCCCAGAATCGCACCGGCGAGCAGTCGTTGGCGCTCCGCGCCTGCGAGCAACTCGGGATCGTTGGTGGCCACGTAGCCGGCCACCAGGTCGCTGTGACCGGACAACGCCTTGGTGGCGCTGGCCACCACCGCGTCCGCCCCCAGCGACAGCGGCTGCTGACCCAACGGGGTGGCGGCGGTGTTGTCGACGATCAAGCGTGCACCGCGGCCACGGCAGACGGTGGCCAACCGGTGCAGATCGATCACATCCAACGCCGGGTTGGTGGGAGTTTCGGCCAGCACCACGTCGGCGGCCGCGGCAGCGTCATACATCTGCGGGCTCGACGCCTCGATGACGGTCACACCCGCGGGCACCAGGTCTTCCCTGGCCAAGCGGCGCACTTGGTAGTAGCCGTCGGCGGGCACCACCAGAGCCGATCCCGGCGTCGCCAGCGCCCGCAGCACGGCGCCGATGGCCGCCATACCCGAGCCGAACACCAGCGCACCGGTCGCCCCTTCCAGCTCGGCGAGCGCCGACTCCGCTTGCCGCCAGGTGGGATTCGAGCTGCGGCCGTAGCTGTCCAACGCACCGGTTTCGTCGCCGGACAGGTGGTAGGCGGCGGCCAGCACCGCCTGCGGCGCCACCGGTTGCCCCGAGATCGCCTGTGGGCTGGCCGCTTTGAGGCTGCGGGTGGAATCGCCGTAGCGACCGCTCATCGGCCTAGTCCGCCGGTGTTTCCGGCGGGCCCTCGGCCAACAGTTTTCGGAAGCCGTCCTCGTCGAGGACCGCCACGCCCAGCTCGATCGCCTTGTCGTACTTGGATCCCGGCGCATCCCCGGCGACGACGAAGTCGGTCTTCTTCGACACCGAACCGGCGGCCTTCCCCCCGCGCGCGATGATCGCTTCCTTGGCGTCGTCGCGCGAGAAACCGGCGAGCGAACCGGTGACGACAATCGTCAGCCCTTCCAGCGTGCGGGGCACGGTGGCGTCGCGTTCGTCGGCCATCCGCACACCGGCGGCCCGCCACTTGTCGACGATCGCGCGGTGCCAGTCGACGGTGAACCACTCGGTGAGCGCGGCGGCGATCGTCGGTCCGACACCCTCGACCGCGGCCAGCCGCTCGGTGGACGCCGCCATGATCGCGTCCAAATCACCGAACTCGGTGGCCAGCGCGCGCGCGGCCGTCGGCCCGACATGCCGGATCGACAGCGCCACCAGGACACGCCACAGCGCCACCGATTTGGCCTTGTCGAGGTTGTCGAGCAGCCGCCTGCCGTTGGCGGACAACGCGCCGGCCTTGGTCCGGAAAAGCTCGGTGCGCAACAGGTCTTCCTCGGTGAGGGTGAACAGGTCGCCCTCGTCGGCGATCACCCCGGCCTTCAGCAGCGCGATGGCCGCCTCGTAGCCCAGCCCCTCGATGTCGAACGCTCCCCTGCCCGCGACGTGAAAGACGCGCTCGCGCAGCTGCGCCGGGCAGGACCGGGCATTGGGGCAGCGGATGTCGGCGTCGCCCTCCTTGGCGGGCGCCAGCGTGGTTCCGCATTCGGGACACGTTGTCGGCATGACGAACTCGCGCTCGGACCCGTCCCGGAGGTCGACGACCGGGCCGAGCACCTCCGGGATCACGTCGCCCGCCTTGCGGATCATCACTGTGTCGCCGATCAGCACCCCCTTGCGCTTGACCTCGGCGGCGTTGTGCAGGGTGGCCAGCCCCACGGTCGATCCGGCCACCTTCACCGGCGTCATGAACGCGAATGGCGTGACGCGCCCGGTGCGTCCGACGTTCACCCGGATGTCGAGCAGCTTGGTCTGTGCCTCCTGGGGCGGATACTTGTACGCCACCGCCCAGCGCGGCGCCCGCGACGTCGTTCCAAGCCGGCGCTGCAGCGCAAAGTCATCGACTTTGACCACCACGCCGTCGATTTCGTGGTCGATGTCATAGCGGTGCTCACCCCAATACCCGATCCGATCCTCCACGGCTGCGAGGCCACGCACGCGCGCGGTCTCTTCGGCCACCGGCAGGCCCCAGGTTTTCAGCGCGGTGTAGGCCTCGTGCAGCGTCTTGGGCGCGAACCCGTCGGTGCGGCCGATGCCGTGACAGATCATTCGCAGCTTGCGCCGCGCGGTCACCGCTGGGTTCTTTTGCCGCAGCGAACCGGCCGCGCTGTTACGCGGATTGGCGAACGGCGCCTTGCCGTCCTCGACCAGGCTGGCGTTGAGCGCCTCGAAATCGGCGAGCATGAAGAAGACCTCGCCACGTACCTCGAGCACGGCGGGAAGCGGCAAATCGGCACCGGCGGTAAGCCGTTCGGGCACGTCGTCGATGGTGCGCGCATTGAGCGTCACGTCCTCACCGACCCGGCCGTCGCCGCGCGTGGCGGCCCGTTCCAGCCGGCCGTCGCGGTACACCAGCGACAACGCCACCCCGTCGATCTTGAGTTCGCACAAGTAGTGCGGCTCACGGCCGATCTCATTCTCGACGCGGTTGCTCCAGGCGACCAGCTCGTCGCGGTCGAACACGTCGTCGAGGCTCAACATGCGCTCGAGGTGCGCGGCCTCGGTGAAGTCGGTGGCAAAGCCCGCCCCGCCGACCAGCTGCGTCGGCGAATCCGGAACCCGCAGCTCCGGGTAACGGTCCTCCAGCGCGACAAGGTCGTTGAACATCTTGTCGAATTCGGCGTCGGAGACGATCGGCGCGTCCTTGATGTAGTAGCGGAACTGGTGTTCGCGGACTTCATCGGCCAGTTCCTGCCACTGTCGCCGGACCTCGGGCGCCACCGAATCAGCTTCTGGTGAGCTCACCCTCGCAGGCTATCCGAGAACGCCGACACTCCCGACTCAGTCCTCCACGTAGGCCCGTAACCGGTCCACCGCCGCATCCCACCGGCGCGACAACGCGGTGAGGTAGTCACTGGCCTGGGCCAAGGGGGCCGTCCGCACCGCCCACACCCGCTCGCGCCCCCGCTTGCTGCTGGTCACCAAACCCGCCGACTCCAGCAGCTGCAGGTGTTTGCTGGCAGCCTGCCGGGTGACCGGGATGACGCCGGTGAGCTGCGATGTCGAGCTCGGGCCCAGATCGCAGAGCCGCACGATGATGCGCAGCCGGTTCGGATCACCGAGTGCGTCGAAGAGCGGCGCGCCCACGGCGACGCGACCACTCATTCGCGGGCTTCTTCCAGATACCTGCGCACCAGTCCCGCCTGGATAGCCCACCCCTGGGCGTTGGCCTCGAACGAGGACGGGCGGCGCGCTTCGGGAATGTCCTCGAATCCGGATTCGGTGATGGTGAGCAGCACGCCATCGGCAGCCTCCGACAAGGTGAACTCGACCAGCGTGGTCGGCTCTTGCTCGTAGTCGACGTCCGGGTCGACGGCGAAGGGATGCCAGCGATAGGCGAACCGCCGCTGCGGCTCGACCGCGACGATGTGCCAGGTGCTTTTCACCCCGGCGTGCGGCTCCTGACGTTTGGCGACCTCGTCGTCGACCGTTGTCGGGCTGATCACCGCGCCGACCGAAGTCCCGGCGACGAAGGGCCCGTCGAAGCGGACGCCGAACCAGCGGCCGAACTCGTCGGCGTCGCTGATGGCCCGCCATACCCGATCCAACGGTGCGTGCAGCACGACGCTCTTCTCGATCCTCATACGCAACCTCCTGGTTGCCTATTAGTCCATCACGCGACCAGAAAAAGCGCAACTTTTTGGTTGCCTATCAGATGGCGTCGGGGTCCTCGGCGAACGCCTCGGCCGCCTTGCGGGCCAGCTCGATCGCCAAACGGGCCCACTCGGGCGTCGCACCGGCCAGGCCACACGCCGGGGTGACGCCGATGCGGTCGCGCAACGCCGAACGAGCGAAGCCGAGCCGATCCGTCACCGCAACCAGCGCGGCGGCCACCTCCTCGGTCGACGGCCGACGTGGCGGTGCGTTGCCGGCAACCACTCCCAACATCACCGTGCGGCCCGATTCGACGAAGGCGGCGATACCGTCGAGATCCGCCGCGCCCAATGTGCTGGCGTCCACCGATACCGCATTAAAGCTGCTGTCCTGCAACATCTTCCACGGCAGTTCCGGAGCGCAACTGTGCAATAGCACCTCGCCTCCGACCGTGGCGACACAAGTGTCGAGCAGGGCGGCGGCCACCGCTTCGTCGAGCGGCGCCACCGGGCTCAGCGCCGTCACACCGCCCAGCCGCCCGCCCAATGCCCGCGGCAGCGCCGGCTCGTCGAACTGCACCACCACCGGTGTTTCGAGGCGGCGGGCCAGCGCCGCGCGGTGGGCGGCGACGCCTTCGGCCAGCGACGCCGCCAGATCGCGCACGGCGCCGGGGTCGGTGATCGCCCGGTGGCCATTGGTCAGCTCTAGCTCCGCGGCCAGCGTGATCGGCCCGGGAGCCTGCACCTTGACCACGCGGTCGCCACCGCCCAGGCCGGCTAACTCCCAGGCCTCTTCCAGCGCGTCCATGTCCTCGTCGAGGAAACTCACCGCGCGGCGGACGACCGCCCCCGGCCGAGCGGCAACGCGATAGCCGCGCGGCACGATGTCGATGGCCACATCGATCAGCAGCGCGCCGGCCCGGCCGAGCATGTCGGCGCCGACTCCGCGGGCGGGCAGCTCGACGATGTGGGGCAGCCCGCCGGCCAGCTCCCCGACGACGACCTCGGCGGCCTCCCGGGGCTTGATGCCGGGCCACGACCCGATGCCACTGCCGATCGCGAAAACACTCACCCGCCCAACCGTATTCGACGCCACCTCGGACGCCCATGGCCAGGGGTGTCTGCCGCGCGGCCGCACGGGTAGGTTCGACGCCGGAAGGGTGCGAAACGTGTCGCGGATGGCGAGATTGGCACGCCCGCTGCTGTGGTGCGGGGCAGTGGCGCTGGCTGCCGCGTGCACCCGGGTGGTGGACGGCGCGGCGGTGGCCGGATTCGGTGCCCCACACAGGGCCGTGCACGGCGTCAATGTCGACACGGTCCTGCTGGACCAGTCGCGGATGCGCGCGATCACCGGCGCCGGCGAGCACCTCACGATCATCCCCTCCATGGACGGCACCAGCCTGGTTGACATCGACGCGCTCGCCGACACCACGCCGCACGAATGCCGATTCATCTACGCCGAGACGGCGACGTTCGGGCCCGAGGTCGAAGAGTTCCACAAGACGACCTTCCAGGACCCGCCCGACGGCGCGCTGATTTCTGAAGGGGCCGCGGCCTACCGGGACGTCGACACCGCACAGCGCGCGTTCGGCGCGTTGGTGACCACGGTCGGGGACTGCGCGAACGACTCGTCGGGCCAGCAGTACGTCGGCGACTGGAAGGCCGACGCCGGTTCGCTGCACCTGCGGCCCGGTGGCTGCGGCCGCGACTACCGGCTGCGTTCGGTGGCCATTCTGGAGGTCACGTTCTGCGGCTTTGCGCAATCGGTGTCCGACATCGTGATGACCAACATCGTCGCGAACGTGCCGAACTAGCGCGCGGTGGCGGCGATGATGGCGCTGCCGAGCACCTCGTCACCGCCCGGGTCGGGGCGGTACAGCACCAGCGTCTGACCGCACGCGACTCCGCGAAGGGGGGCGCGCAACCGCACGACCAGCTCGTCGCCGACCAATTCCGCTACGGCACTTACAGTCTCACCGTGCGCCCGCACCTGCACCACGCACTCGAGGGGACCAGACGGCGGCCGTCCCGCGGTGAAGACCGGCTCACGCCCGCGCAATTCACGCACGTCGAGGTCGGCCGCCTCCCCCACCCGCACGGTCGCGGTGTCGGCGTCGATGGCCGTCACGTAGCGCGGGCGGCCGTCGGGCCCCGGCCCGGCGATGCCCAGGCCTTTGCGCTGGCCGATGGTGAAGCCGTGCACCCCATCGTGCTCGGCGAGCACAGCGCCGTCGGCGCCGACGACGGTGCCGCGGCGGACCGCGATGCGCTCGCCCAGGAATGCCCGGGTGTTCCCGGACGGGATGAAGCAGATGTCGTGGCTGTCCGGCTTTTCCGCGACCGCGAGGCCGCGACGGGCGGCCTCGGCACGGATCTGCGCCTTGGGGGTGTCGCCGATCGGGAACGTGGCGTGGCGCAGCTGCTCGGCGGTCAGCACGGCCAGCACGTAGGACTGGTCCTTGTCGCTGTCGACCGCGCGGCGCAGCCGCCCGCCGGACAGCCTGGCGTAGTGGCCGGTGGCCACCGTGTCGAAGCCGAGCGCGAGGGCTTTCGCCGACAGCGCCGAGAACTTGATCCGCTGGTTGCACCGCACACACGGGTTGGGCGTTTCGCCGCGCGCGTACGACGAGACGAAGTCGTCGATCACGTCCGCCTGAAATCTCTCGGCGAAATCCCAGACGTAGAAAGGGATTCCGAGGACATCAGCGACGCGGCTCGCGTCCGAGGCGTCTTCTTTGGAGCAGCACCCGCGCGAGCCGGTGCGCAACGTGCCGGGCGCGGTCGACAGCGCCAGGTGCACGCCGACCACGTCGTGCCCGGCGTCGACCATGCGGGCGGCGGCGACCGACGAGTCGACGCCACCGCTCATCGCGGCGAGTACCTTCACTTAAGGAGCCCCCGCGGCGGCCAGTGCGGCCCGGCGGGCGCGGTCCACCGCCGCGGGCAGCACCTGTAACACCGCATCGACATCGGAATCAACGCTGGTGTGCCCCAACGAAAGTCGCAGGGACCCGCGGGCACTTGTCGGGTCGGCCCCCATCGCGAGCAACACGTGCGACGGCTGCGCGACGCCGGCGGTGCACGCAGACCCGGTCGAACACTCGATTCCGTTGGCGTCCAACAGCATCAACAGCGCGTCGCCTTCACAACCGCGGAAGGTGAAGTGCGCGTTGCCGGGCAACCGCAGCGGGTCGCGGGCACCGTTGAGGCCGACGTCCTCGATGCCGGTCAGCACCCCGTCGATCAGGCGATCGCGCAACGCCCGCAGCCGCGCGCTATTCGTTTCGAGGCTGTCCACCGCGATGCGGGCCGCGGCCGCCATGCCGACCGCGCCGGCGACATCGGCGGTGCCGGAGCGAATGTCTCGCTCCTGTCCGCCCCCGTGCGCCAGCGGGACACATGCCACGTCGCGGCGCAGCAGCAGCGCACCCACGCCCGGAGGACCGCCGAATTTATGCGCGGCCACGCTCATCGCCGAGAGCCCGCTGGCGGCGAAGGCCACCGGCAGCTGCCCCACCGCCTGTACGGCGTCGCTGTGCATCGGAACCCCGAATTCGGCCGCGGCCGCGGCGAGCTCGGCGGCCGGCATGACGGTGCCGACCTCGTTGTTGGCCCACATCACCGACACCAGCGCGACGTCGTCATGGCTGCGCAGCGCCTCACGCAGCGCGGTCGCCGACACCGATCCGTCGGCACCGGTCGGCAGCCAGGTCACCTCGGCGCCTTCGTGTTCGACGAGCCAGTTCACCGAGTCCAGGACGGCGTGGTGTTCCACCTCGCTGGTGATGATGCGCCGACGGCTTGGTTCGGCGTCGCGGCGGGCCCAGTAGATGCCCTTGACCGCCAGGTTGTCGCTTTCGGTCCCGCCCGCGGTGAAGATGACCTCGGACGGACGCGCGCCCAGCCGGTCGGCGATCAGCTCGCGGGATTCCTCGATGCGCCGCCGCGCCGTCCGGCCGCTGGTGTGCAGCGAGGAGGCGTTGCCGACAGTGCCGAGCACCGCCGTCATCGCCTCGACGGCGGCGGGGTGCATCGGCGTGGTGGCCGCGTGATCCAGGTAGACCATGACGCGACCCACGATACCGGCAGGTCCGAGGGCCTCCGGAGCCCACTACTCTGTTAGGAGGCCACCAGCACGGGCCCGTGCCCGGCGGGCCGGGTCGCTCGCGCGCCCACCACCGACTGGCAGCGGCGCGCCAGGGCTCGCCGATCGGTCCCCGGGAGCTGCAGAGATTCGACGTGCACCCGCGCCAGCGTCCGTCGCACGGTCAGCAGCCGGCGGATGGACCCCACGAGGGTCTCGTCGCCGACGAAGGCCGGCACGGTCGAGACGCTGCCGTCGGCGTGGTGGTAGGTGAGTCGAAGCGGCTGCACCGGACGGCCGGCGTCGATCGCGGCCTGGAACATCGCGGGATAGAAAGCCCCGCCGTCCCGACCACACCAGGTGGTGCCCTCCGGGAAGCACACGACCGTCTGGCCGCCGCTCAGCCGGCGGGCGACGGTGTCCACCACCGCGGGCAGCCGGCGCAGACTGGACCGCTCGATCGGGATGATTTTCAGGATGCGGGCCACGATCCCGGTGGCGGGCCCGGTGAACATGTCGGCCCGCGCGACGAACGACCCGGGCAACACCGAGCCGATGGCGAAGACGTCGAGCCAGGACATGTGCGGGCTGACCACCAATACCCCGCTCAGGTTGCGAATCGGGCTGCCGGTGACCGTGATCCGGATGCCGAAGCAGCGCAACACCATCCGGCAGTAGATGCGCTGCACCCGCGTCCGCCCGGGCAGGGGCATCGCCAGCAGCGCCACCCCCGGCGCCAGCACTAGCGCCAGCATGAGGCGAAGCGTCACCCGCAGCGCGACCAACAGCGGCCGCGAGGCCGCCACCTCGCCGAGACGCACACAACCGGCGTCACACGTTGCGCGCGGGAGCCAGGAGTGCGCGCCGGCCGCGGAAGCGTTCATCGGTCGCCGCCGGCCATTTGCGAGGCCGCCGATACGGACCGGAGGCGTTTCAGATATCGGGTATCGGCGCGCCCCTTGTCGAGTAGGACGCAGAAATCACCCACCCCGAAGTCGGGGTCGTGCGCGGGCTCGCCACACACCTGGGCACCCAGCCGCAGGTAACCGCGCATCAGCGCCGGGACCGACGGGCGCGCGGGCGCCGGGATGTCGTCGAGGGCCGTCCCGTCGACGATCACCGGGCGGTGCGGACGCACCCGGTACTGCGCCGGTGCGGCGTGCCGGCTCAGGATGAAGTCGCGGACGCCGCGCAGCTGACGGCCCGGGGCCCGATTCTCCGGATCGTCGGAATCACCGCAGACCGGCACCGACACGCAGCCGGTCACGTAGTCGTAGCCGTAGCGGTCCAGGTAGGCCAGGATGCCCGCCCACATCAGCAGCACGACGCCGCCGTTGCGGTGGCCCTCGCGCACCACCGCGCGTCCCATCTCCACCAGCGACGGCCGGAGCGGGTCGAAAGCACGGATATCGAACTCCGTAGCGGTGTAGAGGCCCCCGGCCGCGATAGCGCCCGCGGGCGCCAGCATGCGGTAGCAGCCCACCAGTTCGCCGGTGCTGTCGTCGCGGACCAGGAGGTGGTCGCAGTGCTCGTCGAACCTGTCGACGTCGCGTCGGTCGTGGTTGTTCGTCGGCAGCGCGAAGCCGGGGGTGCTGGAAAAGACGTCGTACCGGAGCCGCTGCGCCGCCTCGATCATGCTGGCGTCGGTGGACAGCAAGAGCGAGTAGCGGGGCCCGGCGGGCGGGCCGGCCGCCGGGCGTTCCGGTTTGTCACTGGGTATGAGGACAGAAGCGATGCTCATGACACACAACGTGGCCGAGCCGATGAGCTAGTCGGCATCGGGGCTGTGACATGTCGGTGCACGTCAGATGACGAACTGTGGCGGAAACGGGGGCAAGGAAACAGCTGGTCAACGGCTGGGAAAACAATGTCTAGCCGGCCGTCACCGACCGCATCCGGGGTCAGGGATTCTGCAGCGGCGCGCTCCAGCGCACCCGGGTGCCGCCCCCGGCAGGACTGGTGATCGCGCAATCGCCGCCAAGGTCTTTGGCGTGGCGGGCGATCTCGTCCAGGCCACCGTAGGAGTGATCCAAGGCGGCGCCGCGCCCGTCGTCGGTGATCTCGATGAGCAACTCATCGGTGACGGTGACCTCGACGGCGATGGTCGCGGCGCGCGAGTGGCGCACCGCATTGCTGAGCGCTTCGCTGACGACGGCTTCGGCGTGTTCGGCGAGTTCGTCGCTCACCGCGGTCATCGTCCCCGCCATGCGCAGCGTCGTTCCCTCGTTAACTTCGTCGGTGAGGCGCCCGAACGCGTCCTGGACGCGCTCGGCGAAACTGCGCCGTCGCGCCGGCGGGTGCTGCAGATCGAAGACCGTGCACCGGATGTCGCCGATGACGGCCTGCAACTCGTCGACGGATTGGGCCACCCGCGCCGCGAGTTGCGGTGAGCGGAGGCGGCCGACGACTCCCTGCAGTTCCATGCCTACGGCGAAGACGCGACTGATGACCTGGTCGTGCAGATCTCGGGCGATGCGTTCCCGGTCGACCAACACGCTCAAGTCCCTCGCGTTGCGTCGTTCGGTGGCCAGCGTGAGGACGATCGCGGCGTGATCGGCGAAGTCGCGAACGAGGTCGAGATGCTCTTCGTCGAAGGGAGCCGCGTCGGTGTTGCGCGCCACCACGATCACGCCCAGCGTCTGCTGGTCGGATCGAAGCGGCACCAAGATCGCGGGTCGCTCGCCGACGTCGGTGAATGCCGGGATGGGTCGGCGGAACGTCTCGGTGAGCAGGGGGCGGCCGGACCGGAATACGTCGCCCGTGGTGGATCCCCGGACCGGAACCTCTTGTCCCACAACCTCCTTGGCGTGCAGGCCGACCGCCGCGGACACCACCAAACGGTCTACGTCATCGCTGGGTTGATCCGGGTCGACCGGCACCAGGACGATCGCCTGCTCGGCGTCCGTCAGCTCTGCTGCGCGTTCGGCGATCAGTTGCAGCGGCGGCAGATCCGGGTGCGACTCCGAGAGCAGGGCGGTGCTGATCTCGCGGCTCGCGTCGGTCCATCGGGCACCCGCGCGGACCCGGTCAAACAGCCGGGCGTTGTCGATGGCCACCGATGCCGCCGACGCCAGTGCCCGCAACGTGATCTCGTCGGCCTCGCTGAAGGCGCGCCCGGGCCGGTCGTCGGTGACATACAGGCTGCCGAACACCGCGCCGCGGATGATGACGGGCATGCCCAGGAAGGCGCCCATGGGTGGGTGGTGCTCGGGGAACCCAACGGCGGCCGGATGTTCGGACAACTGCGCCAGGCGCAGCGGCTCGGTGCGGTCGCGGAGGGCGCCCAGCACCCCTTTGCCCACCGGCAGATGACCGACCAGCCGCACCGTGTCGGAATCCATACCGCTGTGCACAAAGGATGCCAAAAGCCCCTCCGGGCCCCATACCCCGATCGCTCCGTAACGGGCGCCGGTCATGCCGATCGCGGCGGCCACGATGCGGTGCAATATCGCGTCCAGTTCAAGATCGGAGCCGATCTCGATCGCTACTTGCAGCAGTTGTGCCATCTGTTGACGGTCGGCAACCAACTCGTCGAGCTGCTCATGCATCCGGCTGAGATAATCGGGGCGGCGCAGCCTAAAAGCCGATTTACCCTCGTCTTCGCGCATGTCTCGACCTTCCCCGACTGACGCCCGGCGGCCGGAAAGATAGTCGAAGCCCCAGCTGAAAAAAATGTTTGCTGGGCTGGGCAAGTCACCGTCTGGGGGTGGAGTCTTTTTACTAGAAAACCCACTGTATCAGTTAAAAGTGCGGGCTGCCCCAATATTGCTATGCGTTACGTATAGCCGTAACCTGCCGTTATGGCTGCGTGCCGCTTGCAGTGTTGGGAGTGCGGCACGGCCTTCTACGGTCGCGCCGACGCACACTATTGCAGCGGGGCGTGCCGACAGAGATCCCACCGCGCCATCGCCCGACGCCGTGCCGCCGATAAGGTCGTGCCCCTACCCGGCTTGGCAGGCGCCATCGCGCGGGCGCGACGAGCCCGCGAGTCGGCCCGCGCCGCCCGCGAACGTGCCATAGCCACCTGCGGCGCAGCGTCGGCAGCCGTCGCCTCGGTGATCCGTCCGACCGATGACGAAGACCGCGGTGAGCCGGCTCGCCCCAGTGATGACCGATAGCGACTTGGTAAAGCGCTACCACCCGCGCTATCGAATTCGGCGATCGGTCAATGGTTCCGTTGGTGCGCAAGAGCCCCCGACACGTTTGTGTCGGGGGCTCTTGGGCTAAGCGACTCAGCCCTTGCGTGCCTTGATGGCGTCGGTCAGCTGCGGAGCAACCTTGAACAGGTCTCCCACCACGCCGTAGTCGGCGATCTCGAAGATGGGCGCCTCTTCGTCCTTGTTGACCGCGACGATGGTCTTGGACGTCTGCATGCCCGCGCGGTGCTGGATGGCTCCGGAGATGCCCAGCGCGATGTAGAGCTGCGGCGACACCGTCTTGCCGGTCTGGCCGACCTGGAACTGGCCCGGGTAGTAGCCGGAGTCGACCGCGGCGCGCGACGCGCCGACGGCGCCACCCAGCGAGTCGGCCAGGGCCTCGACCACGCTGAAGTTCTCCGCGCTGCCGACCCCGCGACCACCGGACACCACGATGGTGGCCTCGGTGAGCTCCGGCCGGTCACCGGCGACCGCCGGTTCGCGGGCGGTGATCTTGGTGGCGTTCTCGGCGGGCGCGGGCACCTCGACGGTCACCTGCTCGCCGGCGCCGGCCTGCGGCTCGGCGTCGACGGCGCCACCGCGCACCGTGATGACCGGGGTGTCGCCGTTGACCTGCGACTCGACGGTGAACGCCCCACCGAAGATGGAGTGCACCGCCTTGTTGCCTTCCTGGACGCCGACCACGTCGACCAGCAGGCCGGATCCGATCCGGGCGGCGAGGCGGCCCGCGATCTCCTTGCCGTCCGCGTTGGCGGAGAGCAGGACGGCGGCGGGCGCGTTCGACTCGGCCAGCGCGGCCAGCACGTCGACCACCGGCGTGATCAGGTAGTTCTCGGCGTCGTCGGACTCGGCGACGTAGATCTTGGCGGCGCCCGCCTCCTTCAACCCGTCGACCAGCGGCGCGGCCGTTCCGGGCTTGCCGACTACGACGGCGGCCGGATCGCCCAGCGCGCGGGCGGCGGTGATCAACTCGGAAGTGACTTTTTTCAGTGCGCCTTCGGCGTGCTCAACGAGCACCAAAACTTCAGCCATGGTTTCTTCGCTCTTCTCGTCTGTGGGTTGGGTGCTCGTCTAGATGATCTTCTGGCCGACCAGGTACTGGGAGATCTGGTTACCGCCCTCACCCTCGTCGGTGACCTTCTCACCCGCGGTCTTCGGCGGCTTCGGCGTCGACGACAGCACCGTCGACCCGGCGTTGGCAAGCCCGACCTCGTCGCTTTCGACGCCGATCTCGGCGAGGGTCAGCACCGTGACCTCTTTCTTCTTCGCGGCCATGATGCCCTTGAAGGACGGGAATCGCGGCTCGTTGATCTTCTCGGTCACACTCACCACAGCGGGCAACGACGCCTCGAGCGTGAACAGGCCGTCGTCGGTCTCGCGTTCGCCGGTGATCTTGCCGCCCTCGATGGACAGCTTGCGCAGGTGGGTCAGCTGCGGCAGGCCCAGGTACTCGGCGATGATGGCCGGCACGGCGCCGCCGGAGCCGTCGGTGGACTCGTTACCGGCGATGACGAGCTCGGTGCCCTCGATGGTGCCCAGCGCGCGCGCCAGCGCCCAGGCGGTTTGCACCACGCAGGAGCCGCGCATGCCGTCGTCCTTGAGGTGGACGGCCTTGTCGGCGCCCATCGACAGCGCCTTGCGGATCGCCTCGGTGGCGCGTTCGGGGCCCGCGGTCAGCACGGTCACCGAACCGTCGCCGCCCTCCCGCTCGCGGATCTGCAAGGCCTCTTCGACGGCGCGCTCGTTGATCTCGTCCAGCACCGCGTCGGCAGCCTCGCGGTCCAGCGTGTAATCGCCGTCGTTCAGCTTGCGCTCCGACCAGGTGTCTGGGACCTGCTTGATCAGGACCACGATGTTCGTCATGAGTGTGGTTCGTCCTCCTATTGAAGGAGCCTCGCAGCAGTCGACCACGAGACTTTCAGTACGCGTTTAGCAGCGCACGGTCGTGTTACTACTCGGTAACTTTGTGCAGCCTGCATTCACACCATAGCGGGTCGTACTGCACGTTCTTGCGGCATGTCTACCGTCGGCAACCGGGGGCTCCCCGCTCCCGGTTCGCGAATCCGACACTTCGCGTTAGCCTGCCTATGCGATGAGCGCAACCGTCCCCGACGTCCCCCGACGCAGCCCCGGCGATCCCTCGCCGTCGGCTGATCCCGTGCTGACGTTGACGGGCGAGCGCACCATCCCGGATCTGGACGTCGAAAACTACTGGTTCCGCCGCCACCAGGTGGTTTACCAGCGACTGGCGGGACGCTGCGCGGGCCGCGAGGTGCTCGAGGCCGGCTGCGGAGAGGGGTACGGCGCCGACCTGATCGCCGGCGTCGCGCGCCGGGTCGTGGCCGTGGATTACGACGAGGCCGCGGTGGACCACGTGCGCGCGCGCTACCCGCGGGTGGAAGTGATGCGGGCGAACCTGGCCGAGCTCCCGCTGCCCGGCGCGTCGGTGGATATTGTGGTCAACTTCCAAGTCATCGAGCACCTGTGGGATCAGCCACAATTCGTGGCCGAGTGCGCGCGGGTGCTGCGGCGCGGCGGGTTGCTGATGGTGTCCACACCCAACCGGATCACCTTCTCTCCCGGCCGCGACACCCCGATCAACCCGTTTCACACCCGCGAACTCAACGCCGACGAGCTGACGGAGTTGCTGGTGGACGCGGGCTTTCGCGAGGTGTCGGTCAGCGGGTTGTTCCACGGTCCGCGGCTGCGGGAGATGGACGCGCGCCACGGCGGCTCCATCATCGACGCGCAGATCCAGCGGGCGGTGGCCGGGGCGCCCTGGCCGCCGGAGCTTCAGGCGGACGTCGCCGCGGTGACGTGTGACGACTTCGAGATCCTGGACAGCGGCCGCCGTGACATCGACGACAGCCTGGATCTGATCGCAATCGCGGTAGCGCCGTGAGTAATTCGCACGACCGGGTGCCCGGCATGTTCACCCTGGTCCTGCACACCCACCTGCCGTGGCTGGCGCATCATGGGCGGTGGCCGGTCGGCGAGGAGTGGCTCTACCAATCCTGGGCGGCGGCCTATCTGCCGCTGATGCGGGTGCTGACCACGCTGGCAGACGAGGACCGCCAGGGGCTGGTCACGCTCGGCGTCACTCCGGTGGTCAACGCGCAGCTCGACGACCCCTACTGCCTCGACGGCATGCATCACTGGCTGGCCAACTGGCGACTGCGGGCGGCCGAGGCCGCCAGCGTGCGGTCCAATCCCCGTTCGAAGTCCGCGGGCTTCTTGTCGTGCGCGCCGGAAGCGTTGCGCGACTTGGGTATTCGCGAATGCGCCGAGGCGGATCAGGCGCTGAACGAATTTGCCACCCACTGGCGGCACGGCGGTAGCCCACTGTTGCGGGGCCTGATCGACGCCGGCACCGTGGAGTTGCTCGGCGGCCCGCTGGCCCACCCGTTCCAACCGCTGCTCGCGCCGCGGCTGCGCGAGTTCGCCCTGCGCGAAGGGCTGGCCGATCCGCAGCAGCGGATGGCGCACCGCCCGAGCGGAATCTGGGCGCCCGAATGCGCCTACGCGCCCGGCATGGAGCACGACTACGCCGCCGCGGGTGTCACCCACTTCATGGTCGACGGGCCGTCGCTGCACGGCGATACCGCGCTGGGCCGGCCGGTCGGCGACACCGACGTGGTCGCGTTCGGGCGCGACCTGCAGGTCAGCTATCGGGTGTGGTCACCGAAATCGGGCTACCCGGGGCACGCCGCCTACCGCGACTTCCACACCTACGACCACCTCACCGGGCTCAAGCCGGCGCGGGTGACCGGCCGCAACGTGCCCTCGGAGGCCAAGGCGCCCTACGATCCCGAGCGCGCCGACCAAGCGGTCGACAGCCATGTCGCCGACTTCGTCGAGGTGGTCCGCAACCGGCTGACGAGCGAATCCGAGCGGATCGGGCGGCCCGCCCACGTGGTCGCCGCCTTCGACACCGAACTGTTCGGCCACTGGTGGTACGAGGGCCCCACGTGGCTGCAGCGGGTGCTGCGCGAGCTGCCCGCCGCCGGCGTGCGGGTGGGGACGTTGAACGACGCCATCGCGGACGGATTCGTCGGGCGCGCAGTGCAATTGCCACCCAGCTCGTGGGGTTCGGGCAAGGGCTGGCAGGTGTGGGCCGGCGACAAGGTGGCCGATCTCGTCCAGCTCAACAACGAAGTGGTCGACATGGCGCTCAGCACCGTCGACAAGGCGCTGTCGCAACGGGCGTCGCTGGACGGGCCGCTCCCCCGCGACCACGTCGCCGACCAGATCCTGCGCGAGACCCTGCTCACCGTCTCCAGCGACTGGCCGTTCATGGTGAGTAAGGACTCGGCCGCCGACTACGCGCGGTACCGCGCCCACTTGCATGCCCACGCCACCCGCGAGATCGCGGGCGCGCTGGCGTCCGGCCGGCGTGACGCCGCCGGGCGGCTGGCCGACGGATGGAACCGCGCCGATGGACTTTTCGGCGCGCTGGACGCGCGCAGGCTGCCCCGATGAGCGGGGCGACACCGTGAAAGTCCTGATGGTGTCGTGGGAGTACCCACCGGTGGTGATCGGCGGGCTCGGCCGGCACGTGCATCACCTATCGACCGCGCTGGCCGCCGCCGGCCACGAGGTCGTCGTGCTGTCCCGCCAGCCCACGGGCACCGACCCCAGCACGCACCCGTCGTCCGACGAGGTGGTCGACGGTGTCCGGGTGATCGCGGCCGCCCAGGATCCGCACGAATTCTCTTTCGGCGCCGACATGATGGCGTGGACGCTGGCGATGGGCCATTCCATGATCCGCGCGGGGCTGTCGCTGAAGAAGCGGGGCACCACCCGGTCGTGGCGTCCGGACGTCGTGCACGCGCACGACTGGCTGGTGGCTCATCCCGCGATCACACTCGCCCAGTACTACGACGTGCCAATGGTTTCCACCATTCACGCCACCGAGGCCGGACGGCATTCCGGCTGGATCTCCGGCGCCATCAGTCGTCAGGTGCACGCCCTGGAATCGTGGTTGGTGCGCGAATCCGATTCGCTGATCACGTGTTCGGCGTCAATGGGCGACGAGATCACCGAACTGTTCGGTCCGGGCCTGGCCGGAATAACGGTCATCCGCAACGGTATCGACGCCGCGCGCTGGCCGTTCGCCGAGCGGCGAGCGCGCACCGGTCCCGCCGAACTGCTCTACCTCGGGCGGCTGGAGTACGAGAAGGGCGTGCACGACGTCATCGCCGCCCTGCCGCGGATCAGGCGCAGCCATCCGGGGACCACATTGACCATCGCCGGCGAGGGCACCCAACAGGAGTGGCTCGTCGAGCAAGCCCGAAAGAACCGCGTGCTCAAGGCAATTCGCTTCGCCGGGCACCTCGACCATGCCGAGCTGCTCGCGGTGCTGCATCGGGCCGACGTCGCGGTGCTGCCCAGCCACTACGAGCCGTTTGGGATCGTCGCGCTGGAGGCCGCCGCGGCGGGCACTCCGCTCGTGACGTCGAACATCGGCGGCCTGGGCGAGGCGGTGATCAACGGCCGGACCGGGGTGTCTTGCGCGCCCCGCGATATCACCGCGCTGGCCTCGGCCGTGCGGATCGTGCTCGACGATCCGGCTGCCGCTCAGCGCCGCGCCCGCGCCGCCCGCGAGCGACTCACCTCAGACTTCGACTGGAAGACCGTGGCCGGCGAGACCGCCCAGGTGTATCTGGCGGCCAAGCGCGCCGAGCGGCAGCCGCAGCCGCGCATGCCCATCATCGAGAACCCCCTGCCGAACCGCTAGCCTGCAGTATGGGGTTGGAATATTCGAGCGTGGTCGACGCGCCGATCGCCGACGTCTTCGCCTGGCACGCCCGGCGGGGCGCGTTCGCCCGGCTCTCGCCGCCGTGGCAGCCGATGCGACTGGTCACCGAGGCCTCGTCGCTGAAGGACGGTCGGGCGACGCTGGCGCTACCGGGCGGCCTGCGCTGGGTCGCCGTCCACCAGGCGGCGGGTTACGACCCGCCGCGGCGCTTCGTCGACGCGATCGGTGGCGACGGCCTGGCCGCGCTGCCGGCACGAATGGCAGTGCGCTGGCGGCACACCCACGACTTCGAAGACGTCGGCGACGGCCGCACCCGGGTCATCGACCGGGTGGACACGCCCGTGCCCGGGTCGTTGCTGCGCCCCATGTTCACCTACCGGCACCGTCAGCTGGCCGACGATCTGGCCGCGCACCGGCTGGCCGCCGACAACGGGCTGGCTCCGGCGACGGTCGCGATCACCGGAGCGTCCGGGCTGGTGGGTTCGGCGTTGACCGCGTTTCTGAGCACCGGCGGCCATCGCGTCGTCCGGTTGGTTCGCCACGCCCCGCGGACCGACGACGAGCGGCAGTGGGATCCCGACGACCCCGACCCGGCACTGTTCGACGGTGTGGACGCCGTCATCCATCTCGCGGGCGCCTCGATCGCCGGCCGGTTCACCGAGAAGCATCGACATGCCATCCGCGACAGCAGGATTGACCCGACCCGCCGGCTGGCTGAAGCTGTGGGCCGCGGCCCACAGCGGCCGGACGTGTTCATCTCGGCTTCGGCGATCGGGTACTACGGATACGACCGCGGTGATGACATCCTGACCGAGGACAGCGACCGCGGCGACGGCTTTCTCGCCGATGTCGTGGCGGATTGGGAGGCGGCGACCGCACCCGCGGCACAGGCCGGGGTGCGGGTGGTGCAGGTGCGCACCGGCATCGTGCAATCCCCGCGCGGCGGAACGTTGAAGCTGATGCGTCCGTTGTTCAGCGCCGGCCTGGGCGGCCGGCTCGGCGACGGCAGGCAATGGCTCTCGTGGATCGGGATCGACGACCTGGTCGACATTTACCACCGCGCCCTATGGGACGAAGCACTGGCGGGACCCGTGAACGCCGTTGCCCCTCAACCGGTTCGCAACAGCGAATACACCGCCACCCTGGCTCACGTCGTGCACCGGCCCGCGGTGTTGCCGGTGCCGTCGCTGGGGCCTCGGCTGCTGCTCGGCGAGCAGGGCGCCCGCGAGCTCGCGTGCGCCAATCAGCGAGTGGCCCCGCAAAAGCTGACTGCCGCCGGGCACCGGTTTCGCCAGCCAGACCTCGACCAAGCCCTGCGTCACCTGCTCGGGCGCACCGGCTGAGGACTAGGACCTCCCGCATTTGGGCCTGATCAAGCCCGATCCGCTCACCTAAATGGTTCAATTTCTTAATGATCTCCGGTGCGCTGGTCCGGCGCGCCCGTCGCACCAGCGCGGCCGCAATGTGCGTCGCCGCGGCGGCCGCCGTGCTGCTTGGCCCGCGCCAGGCCGGCGCCGAATCCACGGAAGCGGACAGCACGACCGACGTCGCATGCGCGACCGAGACCCGGGCGGTTCCGACGACATGGTATTTCCCGAGCACGCCGCCGGTGGGATTGGTCTGGCTGCAGCACGGCTTCGTCGAGGGCGCGAAGGTCTGGTCCACCTTCGCCGCCGAGCTCGCCGGCAGCGGATACCTCGTGCTGGCCACCAAGCTGCCCACCGTCAACCCCTTCGGCTGCACCGTGGAGCACCTCATTGACAACACCGGCTTCCTGAACAACATCGCCGATGTCTTTGCCCACAAAGACGATCCGACTGGCGCGTTGGCGTCATCCTTCGCGATGGCGGCCGCCAAGGCCGGCCGGTCTGTCATCCCGCTACCCGACAAGTTGGTTTTCGTGGGGCATTCGGCAGGGGCCGAGGCCGTCGAATACGTCGCCGAGCGCCTGCACACGGCTTATCCGGACACCTTCGCCCAAATGCGCGGCATCGTCAGCGAAGACGGCGTCAAGTCGTTCCTCGGATCCAACACCGACCAAGCGCTGGCAGGTTTGGCGGGCACCACGCTGCCTATCTACGCCACGGCGTCGCCCCATCTGCTGTGCAACTTTTTCCAACTCGGTACGAAGGCGATCGAACGGTTCCTGTCGGACCGGACATTTCATGGGGTGAAGATCGTCACCGGCGCGCACGGCGACGCGCTGGGACCGTCGTCGCCGGCGTACGAAAACCTGGTGTGCGGTCGTCCGAAGCCGGGCAATGTCGCGGCGGTATGGGGCCTCACGCGGGGCTGGATCGCCGATATGTTCGCGGGGACCCTGACACCCGATTTCTACCCGGGCGGAAGCTACTACAACGAACTCTTGACGGACGGCACCATCAGCACGCTGCCGTGACGGGGTGCGGCGCCGATGCGCTTGGACACGGCGCCGCCCCCTAGTTCGCGTCTCGGCCGCGACGGCTCCGCCGATAAGCCCGGGCCCGCAGGTCGGCGAGCCACCGCGGGTGCAGGCTCAGGCCGGGAGGAGTGTTGATGACGGGATCAAACGATACGTCCCCCGCCCGTTCGGGATCGATGACACCGGTCAGCGCGAGCCGGCCCAGTGGCGTGAAATCGCCTGTACCACAAGCCTGATCGAGTGACACCTCGATTTTGTCATGGTCGAGCCGGTTGCGGACGCTGTTCAGCGAGAGGCCGGGGCCGTCGATCTCGCTCACGATCCGGGCCCTGAGCCACCAGTTGTCCCCCTGATAGTGCAGCGGCATCAGGGTGGTCAGAGTCTGACCGCTCCAGGAGATGGCCGGCCGCAGTGCCAGCGCGCGGGACAGCACCCCCGAGCCCGAGGAGACGAGCAGGATGTCCCATGGCCCGGGAGCCTGCTGCGGCGTTGACCGGAAGGCCAGGCCGATGAAGTCCGGCAAGGCGCCCGGGGTGCCGCTGGCCTTGGACACCCGCGCGACAATCTCGGACGACGATATGGGCAGCCCCTGACCGGGGGGCGCGACCCGTTCGAGGAAGCCTTCCGCCAGCACCCCGATGGGATGGAACAACCGTTTTCCCCGGATAGCGGAGCCCCACTGGAAGGGCGCCGCGACAAGATCGGAAACATTCACCGGCGGCGGGTTCCCGTTTCCCGCCGAAGAAAACGCGCTCGGACGGTTGCCTTCAGGCGAGCTTCAAGAGTCCAGAGCGGTCACGCGATCACCCGATGTCCGATCATGCGCGCTTCACCGGGCAATTGTTGCTGCTGATTCTGTGAGCGACCGTCGATGTAGACCTGCTGCATGACTGCCTGCCACGACTCCATCTCGGGCACCGATCCCCAAATCCCCTCGAACAACCCCACGATCACGGCCCGGTTGTCGTCCGTCAGCGCATAAACGGGGCCGCCGAAGTCACGGCTGTCCACGGCGACGTCTTCAATGATGAAGCGGCCATCGCTGACGGAGCTGATCGATCCGCACCGCTGGCCGTCCGCCCGGCGGAACTGGCACACCGGCAGGCCGGGTTGCGCGCGCAGGCCGGGCGACGACGTCAGCTGCCGGCCAGTCGGCAACACGTCCGAGGCCGTCACGGTCGCACCAAGCCCAATGACCTCGTATTCGACGGGCAGCATCGCGCCGTTCGCCGCCGTGTCGTCGGCGGCCTGGCGGCGCGCGAGCACCACCGTTCCGACCGGGTTTCCGTCCCGGTCGGTGACTTCCGACGTTCCGCTCTCGCATTGGCCGCTGGTCACCGCGACCCGCAACCGGGGCTCAACCAGGCCGACCATGCAAACCGTGCCACCTTGCCGGATCTCCATACCGGGAAACACCGTGACGGCCGGATCGGCGGTCGCCGAGCCCGGGGATCCGACGACCATCAACGCGAACGCGAACACGATCGCCAGGCGACCGCACCGGCAGCTGACCGCTTCCATTGGGCCACACCACCCCTCACGTAAGTCCGACGATTTTGCCGGACACGCTGATGAGCCGTGGATACCCGCCGGCAATGCCGTCAAACCGGCAAAAAGCCAGCTCGGAGGTCGCCCGATCAAGGCCGGGGGCCGCTTCCGTCGCCCTGGAATCGCTGCATCGCGTCGATCATCGCGCCGAGCACCCGATGGGCGGCCATCAAGTCCGCATCGGGCAGCTCCTCCAGGGCGGCCCGGGTGAGGGCGCCCAGCGGACTGAAGAAGGACCGGGCGGTGGCCAGGCCGGTTTCGCCATGACGCAGGACGACCTTACGACGATCGTCTGGGTGTGAATCGCGACGGATGTGTCCCGAATCGATCAACCGATCGACGAGGTAGGTGATGGCCGAACCGGACAGTCCCATCCGCTGGCTGAGATCACCGGAGGTCATCGGACGCCCGGCGCCTTCTGCGACCATGACATACATCAACGCTCGGAAGTCATTGGGCCGCAGACGATGTGACATCGCGAACTGCCGCCCGATCTGGTCGGATTCGGCTGATATCTCTCGCAGATCGGCAGAGATCAGCGACTCCAGCGCATCGCGGCTCCCGCGCTGCCCGTCAGCTTCCATAACAATGTGAGCATATCCCTGAACCGCCACACAGTTCAGTTCGTTAATGGTTAATTGACTGAAATGATCCTCGGTGACGAGCTTGCCGGCAGCGCGAAGGGTCGAGGCGGCGACGACTACGACCCGCTCCCGGCTGGCGGACCGAGAAGAATTTCATTAAGTTAATGTTTAAGTTATTGAAGGTGATGGGTAAGGTCGTCCGAGGTTGAACAGGGTCGATCGGAGCGGTTGCTGTCGCAAGGGCGTTTTGATGCTCCGAGCAGCGGCGATGACCGCGTGTGTTTGAGCCGATCTAACCTGGGAATGCCAAGCCGTCCAGGAGGGAAGCGCGTGGCCAAAATGGGTGCTTTGTCGTTGACACCCGCCACCGAGTCGCCGGTAATCGCGGCGGAACGGTCAGAAGTACAGGACTTCGACGAATGGCGCTCGGACGAATGGCGCTCGGACGTGCGGCACGCGGTTCTCGCCCACCTCGCCGACTTCGTCGCGCCACGGCGTCGCGAGCTCGACGACACGCGCATCGATGCCGCGAGCGACATCCTGACGGCGTTCATCTCCGGCGGTAAATGCGTGCGATCGACCTTCGCGTATCTGGGATGGCTCTGCGGTGCAGCGCCGTGCGAAGCGGCGTTGCAGGCGGCCGCGAGTTTCGAGCTGCTGCACGTTTTTGCGCTGCTGCAGGACGATGTCATGGACGGTTCGACCGAACGGCGGGGGCGCCCCTCGGCGCACCTTCATTTCGCCCAATGGCACCGCGAGCGTGGGTTATCCGGGTCGGCGCGACGGTTCGGTGAATCGGCCGCCATCCTGCTGGGTGACCTCTGCCTGATCTGGTCCGAGCAGATGCTGCGCGAAAGCGGCGTCCCACCCGGGCGCTTGCAGCAGGCGTGGCCCCGCTACGACACGATGCGCACGGAGCTGGCGATTGGTCAGTTCGGGGACCTGACGACCGATGTCCGGCACATGCCTCCGCTGGAGGCCGTGCTCGACGTGGCGCGGCGCAAGTCGGGCAACTACACCGTGCGGCGACCGCTGGAGATCGGCGCGGCGATGTCCGGTTGCGACGATCGAACCATGACACGACTGGGCCGCTACGGCGCCGCGGTCGGGGAAGCGTTCCAGCTTCGCGACGACGTCCTCGGCATCTTCGGCTCGCCGGCCACCACGGGGAAGCCGTGTTCCGGAGATCTGCTGGAACGCAAGGCAACCAGCGTCGTGGTGGCCGCACACCAGCTGGCCGATCCGACGACCCGCGCCGCAATGAACGAATTGATGAACGGCCACGTCCTCGACGACGACGCGCTCGACCAGTGGAAGGCGTTGATCGTGAAGACCGGGGCCGTCGCGATGATCGAGGAGATGATCAGCGACCGGGTCGCGTCGGCGCGTGAACACCTTGGGGACACCCCGATCGACGAGCCCGTCCGTGCCGCGCTGGACGAAATGGCGGCCGCGTGTACGGATCGTGCCGAATGAGTGCCACAAGTTTGGGAGCATGCTGATATGCGGACCATCGAAGGACGCAGCGAGCACGTGGTGGTGATCGGGGCCGGCCTGGCGGGCCTGGCCGCCGCGTTGCACCTGGCGGGACGGGGGCGGGCGGTCACGGTGGTCGAGCGCCAGCCGTGGCCGGGCGGCCGCGCCGGCCGGCTCGACATCGACGGCTACCGCATCGACACCGGGCCGACGGTGATCACGATGCCGGACATCATCGACGAGACTTTGGCGGCCGTGGGGCGGAGCCTGTCGGGCCGGCTGGAGCTACTGCCGCTCGATCCGGCCTACCGGGCGGTGTTCGCCGACGGCAGCGCGCTCGACGTGCACACCGATCCGGACCGGATGGCAACCGCCATTGAAGAGTTCGCTGGCTTCGGGCAGGCAGCGGGCTACCAAAAGCTGCGCGAGTGGCTGAAGCGGTTGTACCGGATCGAATTCGACGGGTTCATCGCCGCCAATTTCGATTCCCCGCTGTCGTTGCTCACGCCCCAGTTGGCGCGGCTGGCCGCGATCGGCGGGTTTCGCAAATGGGATCGCGTGGTCAGGCGCCACATCAGCGATCCCCGGCTGCAGCGGGTATTCACGTTTCAATCGCTGTACGCCGGCGTAGCGCCCCGCAACGCTCTGGCCGTCTACGCGGTCATCGCCTACATGGACACCGTCGCGGGCGTGTTCTTTCCGCGCGGCGGCGTTCGCGCGCTCCCCGACGCCCTGGCCGCGGCGGCCGCCGACGCCGGGGTCCAGTTCCGTTACAACGCGACGGTGACCGGGCTCGACCGCGCCGGAGGGCGGGTCAGCGCCGTGCGAACGGACCGCTTGGACCCGATCGCCTGCGACGCGGTGGTGCTGACCACCGAACTGCCGAAGACCTACGAATTGTTGGGCCGCACACCACGTCGCCCGGTGCGGCTGCGGCACGCGCCGTCGGCGGTCGTGGCTCACCTGGGCTGCCGCCGCGGCGCGTCGGACACGGCGCATCACACCATCCTGTTCGGTGACTCCTGGGATCAGACGTTCACCGACATCATCCGCGACGGACGGCTGATGCAGGATCCGTCGCTCCTGGTCACCCGCCCCACCGCGAGCGACCCGACGCTGGCCCCCGACGGGCGCGACCTGCTGTACGTGCTCGCCCCGGCACCGAACCTGGATCGCGGGAACATCGACTGGGGCAGCGTCGGCGATCTCTACGTCCACGACCTCATCGGCGATGTGGCGGCGCGGTTGTTGCCCGGGTTACCCGAAGACGCAACGGTATTGGACGTCGTCACACCCGCCGACTGGGCGCGGCAGGGCATGGCCGCGGGCAGCCCCTTTGCGCTGGCCCACACCTTCGGGCAGACCGGCCCCTTCCGGCCGGCCAACATGGTGCGCGGCATCGAGAACGCGGTGCTCGCCGGGTCGTCGACCGTGCCCGGTGTCGGTGTGCCCACCACGCTGATCTCGGGGCGGCTTGCCGCCGACCGCATCACCGGCCCTAATGCCGGCCGAGCCGACCGGATGGCGACACACCACGACCTGGGAGCCGGGCTGACATGATCCGCAGCGAATTGGACGCGGCCGGCATCGATGAGCCGCGCCTGCGCGCAGGCTATCGACGCTGCCGCGAGCTCAACGCCGCGCACGGGCGCACCTTCTTCTTGGCCACCCGGCTGCTGGCGCCCGACCAACGGCCGGCGGTGCATGCCCTCTACGGTTTCGCGCGCTACGCCGACGACATCCTCGACGACCTGGATCCCCAGCTGCGCACCGACATCCGCGCCCAACGACTCCAGCAACTGGCCGACGAGTTCTTTGCGGGCGGAGACCACCTGGACAATCCCGTGCTCGCCGCGGTGACCCACACCGCACGCCGGTACCGGATCGGCACCGAGTTGTTCGACGATTTCCTGGCGTCGATGCGGATGGACCTCACGGTGACCGACTATCCGGACCGCGAAGCGCTCAATCTCTACATGCGTGGCTCCGCCGAAGCCATTGGGCTGCAAGTACTTCCCGTGCTGGGGACGGTGGCGCCGGTCGAGGAGGCCGCGCCGTATGCCGCCGCGCTGGGCAGGGCATTCCAGCTCACCAACTTCCTGCGCGACATCGACGAAGACCTCTTGCGGCAACGGGTCTACCTGCCGGCCGACGAACTCGCCGCCCATAGAGTCGACCGCGAGTTGTTGACCTGGTGTCACGAACACCGCCGCACCGATCCGCGGGTCAAGCAGGCACTGGCGGCTCAACACGAGATCACCCGGGAGACTTACCGTTTCGCCGCTCCTGGCATCGCCATGCTCAGCGCCCGCTCGCAACCCTGCGTCGCGGCCGCGGCAGCGCTGTACTCGGAAATCCTGGACCGCATCGAAGAAAGCGACTTCGCGGTGTTCAATCACCGGGCGACGGTCGGCAGGGCTCGACGACTGCAGGTCGCCGGCATCGGGCTGATACGGTCGTGGCGGGCGCGCAATGGCTCGCCCGGTGTTTCGGATTCCCCGGGGGCCGCATGACCGATCGTGGGCAATATCTCTTGGTCCTGGCCGCATGCCTGGCGATCACCGCGCCCCTGGAGATGTTCGGTCCCGGCGTCTACCGGCAATGGCGGCGGCTCGTCAAGGCGGTCTGGCCGGTGGCCGCGGTATTCCTGCTGTGGGACGAGATCGCCATCGCCGCGCACGTGTGGACGTACAACGGCGCCTACATCACCGGCCTGAGCATCCCGTTCCATGTGCCGATCGAAGAGGTGCTGTTCTTCGTCGTCATCCCGATATGCGCGCTGCTCACATACAACGCCGTCAGCACCATTCTGGAAAGGGTCAACCGCCGATGACGGGGGTGGGCTATACCGTTCCGGCCGTGGCGGCCGTATTGGCCGTGATCGCACTGGAATTGGCGGTGCTGCGCACGGGACTGTTCCGGCGGCCGGCCTACTGGCTGTCGATGCTGATCACCCTCGGCTTCCAGGTCCCGGTCGACGGCTGGCTGACCAAGCTCAGCTCCCCCATCGTCAGCTACGACCCTCGACACATCACCGGCCTGCGTTTCCCGTTCGACATCCCGGTCGAGGATTTCTTGTTCGGCTTCGCGCTGGCCACCGCCGTGTTGCTGGGATGGGAACGCCAACGTGCGCGTCGATGAGGCGGGTCCCACTCCCGACCAGTTGTCGGCAGCGTTCGACGCAGGAGCGACGGCCTATGATCGGCTGGTCGGCGCCAGCCCCGGTTACCACGACCAACTGCTGCTCTCCGCGCGCCGCATGCGAATCCGCGACCGCGGCAAGGGCTTACGGCTGCTAGACGTCGGGTGCGGTACCGGCGCCTCGACGGCCGCGCTGCTCGCCGTGGCGCCCGAGGCCGACATCGTCGCCGTCGACGCTTCGCGGGGCATGCTCGACGCGGCGGAAGCGAAAGACTGGCCCCCGTCGGTGCGGTTCGTGCACACCCCCGTCGAGCAGCTGGCAGAGCACGGCATCACCGGACCGTTCGACGGCATCCTGGCCGCCTACCTGATCCGCAACCTCGCCGACCGCGACGGCCAATTGCGGAAACTCCGGATGTTACTGCGACCCGGCGCCACCCTGGCGGTGCACGAATACTCGGTGCGCGACTCCGCCGCCGCCACCCGAATCTGGCACGCCGTGTGCTGGGGCATCATCATTCCCGCCGGGTGGTGGCGCACCCGGGACACGGCGCTGTACCGCTACCTGTGGCGCAGCGTGCTGGAGTTCGACGGCGCAGCACGATTCCGCACCCGCCTCGCCGATGCGGGGTTCACCGCGGTGCACAGCGAAACGATGCCCGGCTGGGAGGCCAACATCGTGCACACCTTCCTGGCGGATGCCCCATGACGGCCATCGGAACCGATCGGCGGCGCGAAACACATTCCGCGACAACCGGATTGCCGGATGCCAGTGCGCTGGAGTCACAACCCCGCGTGGTCGTCGTGGGCGGCGGCATCGCGGGCCTGACCGCCGCCACCGGACTGGCCGAACGCGGCGTCGCCGTCGAGGTGATCGAGCGCGAACCCTACCTCGGCGGCCGGGTGGGCGGCTGGACGGAGCAGCACGACGGAACCGGCCTCGCGATGAATCGCGGCTTCCACGCGTTCTTCCGGCAGTATTACAACCTGCGGTCCCTGCTCGGGCGCATCGATCCGCAGTTGCGGATGCTCACGCCCGTCGCCGACTATCCGCTCATCGACGGGGCGGGCCGGCGCGACACCTTCCGCGGGCTGCCGAGGACCCCGCCGTGGAACGCGGTGGCGTTCGCGGCGCGCAGCCCGACCTTCCGGCTCCGCGACTTCCTGCAGATCGACGCGCGCGCGGCCGCGCCCCTGGCGGCGGTCTCGGTGCCGGAAATCTATGAGCGTCTCGACCACTTCGACGCCGCGACCTTCCTGAAGAGCATCCGATTCCCGGAGGCGGCAAGGCATCTGGCGTTCGAGGTGTTCTCCCGCAGTTTCTTCGCCGACCCCGCCAAGCTTTCCGCGGCCGAGTTGGCGACCATGTTCCACATCTACTTCCTCGGGTCGTCCGAGGGCCTGATCTTCGACGTCCCCACGTCGAACTACGACAGCGCGCTCTGGGAGCCGCTGCGGCGCTACCTCGAGGCACGGGGCGTGCGCTTCCGGCTCGGCACCGGCGCCTCGCACATCGACACGGCGCCGTCGAAACCGTTCCGGGTGCAGACCGATTCGGGCGACCACGTGGAGGCGGATGCCGTGGTGCTCGCCACCGACGTGGCCGGTTTGCAGCGCATCGCCGCGGCATCGACCGGCCTGGCCACCGACGACTGGCGCGCACAGATCGCACAGCTGCGCACCGCCCCGCCATTCGCCGTGTATCGATTGTGGCTCGATCGGCCCGTCGCCGCCCGGCGGCCGGCGTTCCTGGGCACGGCCGGCCACGAACCACTGGACAACATCAGCGTGTTGGAGCGCTACGAACGTCAGGCCGCGGAATGGTCACGCACTCACCATGGGTCCGTCGTCGAATTGCACTCCTACGCCCTCGACGCCGCGCCGTCGAGGGCCGCCATGCTGCGCCAGCTGCACAAGATCTATCCGGAAACCGCCGCGGCGCAAATCGTTTGCGAGCGGCTGCTGCAACGCAACGATTGCCCGCTGTTTTCACCGGGATCGTATGCGCACCGCCCGCCGGTGGTCACGCCGCAGCCCGGTCTGCTGTTGGCCGGTGACTCCGTCCGCGTGGATTTGCCCGTTGCACTCATGGAGCGCGCCGCGACCACGGGATGGTGCGCCGCGAACCATTTGCTGGGAAGATGGGGACTGGCCGGTCACCCGTTGGTCACGGTGCCCACCCGTGGCCGGTCACCCGTGTTGCGATGGCTCGCAAGCCGCGAAGGACCCGCCCGACGATGAATTTTCGTGAACAGCTGCAACACCTGTTGCCGGCCGCTCGAGCCAAAGACTGGCCGTTGCAGGTGGTTCCGCGTACGCCGTGGGCCGAGCAGCGCCCGACCTACCGGGACGCACAACCGGCCATCATCGACGGCGCGCTGGAACGCGCCCTGCAAAGACCCACCGGGAACTGGTTCGCGTTCGCGGGCAGCACCGACGTGCGTCCCGGGCGGCCGTTCGGCGCCCGGGTCGCCGGAGTCGAGGTCGTCGCCTGGCGCGACGCGGAACACCGGCTTTGTGTCGGGCCCCGCAGTTGCCCACACCTGGGGGCCGATCTGGCCACCGGGACCGTGCACGGCGGCACACTGATCTGCCGATGGCACGGGCTGGCCCTGGACGGCCGCGCGAGCGAATTCGGCTGGAGCCCCTTGCCCAGCCACGACGACGGCACCCTGGTTTGGGTGCGGCTCGACGGCGTGGGTGGGGAGACCCCGTTGGAGGAGCCGGTAATCCCGGCCCGGCCGGCCGGTGACACCCTGGCCGCCGTCGCCCGCATGGTGGGCGTGTGCGAGCCCGCCGACATCATCGCCAATCGGCTTGACCCCTGGCACGGCGCATGGTTCCACCCGTACTCGTTCGCCCGCCTCGAAGTTCTCACCACGCCAACCGAAGACATCGATCGCTTCTTGGTGGCGGTGACCTTCCGGATGGGCCGCCTGGGCGTTCCCGTTGTCGCGGAGTTCAGCTGCCCCGAGGCACGCACCATCGTCATGCGCATCGTGGACGGCGAGGGAACCGGCAGCACCGTGGAAACGCACGCCACACCGGTCGGTTCAGGCCCCGACGGGCGGCCACGCACCGCCGTGCTGGAAGCCACCATCGCGCATTCGGACCGTCCCGGGTTCAAGCGGGCGTCTCGGGCGGCGCCGTTGATCACACCGCTCATGCGCTTCGCGGCCGGCAGGCTCTGGCGCGACGATCTGGCCTACGCCGAGCGCCGCTACCAGGTGCGTGCCGGCCTCGGCTGACGGCTTGGCCATGCGAAGAGGGTATGCCGCCGCGGTCGTGGTGACGGTCGGCGTGCACCTCGCCTACCTGGCCTACGTGCCCGCAGGCGGCTTCCTCGCGCTGCGCTGGCCGCGAACCATTGTGCTGCACCGGGCGGCCGTCGCCTGGGGGGCCGCCGTCGTCGCGCTCAAGCTGCCATGCCCGCTGACATCACTGGAATCATGGGCCCGTCGCCGCGCCGACATGGATCCGCTGCCCAGCACGGGGTTCGTCGACCGTTATGTCGCAGGGCTTTTCGTTCCGTCCGGCCGCATCGGTGTCGCACAGGCATTCGCGTTCCTGTCGGCGGCCGCCTCCTGGAGCCTGTTCTCGAGGCGCGTCAGCCGCTGAGGCCGGCCTGCGGCGGCGAGGCACCGGCCCATGAAGGATCCGTGACGGGCGGCACCGCGTCGGGTTGACTCCGAACCGACTTGCGTTGCCACTTTCGTTGCCACAAAGCCCAAGTGAGCGCCGAAAGCAAAACGGCCGACACGATCAACGTCGGCCAGACGGCCAACTGGGCAAGCCACAGGTCTCGTTGCAAGCGCATCACCTTGCGCCGGCCGCGCCAGACGCGCTGCGGTACCTCTTTCACAGTCATCGCAGGCCAGATACCCCAGAACCGGCGGATTAAACGGCGGGGCACGACACGATCTGGAGGCTCCGGCGTGTTTGGCCCACTGCGTGAGGGGCTAGTCACCAGCATGAGCACTGAGCCGCACGTTCCCTCCGAGCCGTCATCCCGATCGTTCACCCGGCTGGCGGCGGCCTGGTGGGCGCTCGTCGTCGGTTTGGTGATCTTGATCATTCTGCTTATCTTCGTCGCGCAGAACACCGAATCCATAACCGTTCACTTCCTTGGCTTCCACTGGAACTTGCCGGTCGGGGTGGGCTACCTTCTGGCGGCGGTCGCCGGTGCGACCACGACGGTGCTCGTCGGCGCCGCGCGGATCATCCAGCTGCGCAGGGCGACCAAGAAGCATCTCAAGGCGCTCTGATCCTGGCAGCCGGCGCCTAAAACCCTTGCTCGGCAAGCCATCACGAGCGGACCACTATGGCGGGTGCCGGTTTATTCCAGTAACTTAACTATTAAGTGTTTTAAACTATGGATCCCAGGGGAATGCCATAGCGACCGGTCGGGGAGGAAGCCATGGATCACGCAGACACGGGCGACGCCGTCGCCGAGGCGGTCGGCAAAGTCACCGAGGCACTGGAAACCGTCGAGCGCGCCCGGGGACACCTGTACTCCTTCCACCAGTTGACCGGGCGGGCCGACCTGCAGCTCGACGCCGCGGCCGCCCAGCTGCACGAGCTTGGCCACTCCGATCTGGCGCAACACATCAGCCGCGAACTGATCGGGCGCAACGTGTTACCCGGCCGGTGGACCTTCCAGGTCGTCGACGATTACGACGAGGGCTACTACCGATGCTTCCGAGAAGTCGAACGCCTGGTGCGTAGCCGGCTCACCGACGGTCGCCGCCACGCCTACGAAGCGCGGCTGAAGGAGCGCCGGCGCACGTCGGGGCATCCTGCCCACACCGCCACCCCCAACGACCACCCGGCTGAAGGAGCGAATTGATGCACTGCGTCGTGTTCGGCGCCACGGGATACCTGGGCACGCGGCTCATCCCCGAGCTGCTGGAGAACGGTCACACCGTGCGCGTGCTGGCCCGAGACCCCGCCAAGCTTGACGACGTCGCCTGGCGTGGGCAGGTGGACGTCGTTCAGGGCGACGTCGTCGACGCCACCGCCGTGCGCCGGGCGCTGGAAGGCCGACAAGTCTTGTACTACCTGGTGCATTCGCTGATGCGCCCGGACTTCGTGGACTTCGACGAACGCGCGGCCCGCAATGTGGCCGAGTGCGCGGCCCAGGCGGGGCTGTTGCGAATCGTCTACGTCGGCGGCATCACGCCCGACGGGCAGAAGCTCTCCGACCATCTGGCCTCGCGCGCGCAGGTGGGGCGCCTGCTGAGAATTTCGGGCGTGCCCTCCGTCGAGCTGCGTGCGGCGGCCATCATCGGGGCGGGGTCGGCCAGCTTCGAGATGCTGCGGTACCTCACCGAGCGGCTTCCGCTGATCGTCGCACCGCGCTGGTTGCGTACCTGCGTCCAGCCCATCGGGGTGCGCGACGTGCTCTATTACCTGGTCCGCGCGGCGGAATTGCCCGCGGAGGTGAACCGGCCATTCGACATCGGCGGGCCGGACCGCTTCACCTACACCGAAATGATCCGCAAGTACGCCGTGATCGCCGGCCTGCCCAGGCGGCCCGCGGTGCCGGTGCCCTTATTGACCCCCCGACTGTCGGCGCCGTGGGTGGACCTGCTCACCCCCATTCCTCGCCAACTGGCGGTCTCGCTGATGGAGTCGCTGGAAAACGACGTGGTGTGCGCCAACCACGACATCGCCCGGTACATCCCCGATCCCGACGGTGGACTGATGCACTTCGAGGAGGCCGTCGAACTCGCCCTCGCGCACGTGCGCGAAAAAGATCTGCGCACCCGGTGGTCGCGCGCCGACATGAACGGTGCGCCTTCCCAGCCGCTGCCCACCGATCCGCAGTGGGCCGGCGGATCGCTGTATGAGGATGTGCGTCAACGCTGTAGCAGCACCGATCCCGAAACGCTGTGGCGGGCCATCCAAACGGCCGTCGCCGAGCGCAACTGGTCGGCGTTTCCGTTGGAATGGCCCCTGCGCGGCTGGATCAACGGCGCGCTGGGCGCCGTACGGTTTCTGCGCCGGCCGCTGGACGGGCAGCAGTTGCATGAAGGCGAAGCCCTGGACTGGTGGCGGGTGGAGCGCATCGACACGCCGCGGCTGCTCCGGTTGCGCGCCGATATCCCGTTGCCGGGGCGGCTGTGGCTGGAGCTGTCCGCGAGCCCCGACGGCAATGGCGGCTCCCAGTACCGCCAGCGGGCGTTGTTTCAGCCGTATGGCCTTGCGGGGCAGCTTTTTTGGAACGCGTCGGCACCCTACCGCGACGTGGTGTTCGGCGGCATCGCCCGCGATGTCACCGCTAAGGCGCGCGGTGGCGTAAGGCCGGCTGCGGCTCGGTCATGTTGAAAGGAGAAGCGACATGGGTGAGAAGAAATTTCACGAGGGCGACAAGGTTGAGTGGCGGAGCCACGGCAGCACCGTCCGGGGAACGGTCGAGGGCGAAATCACTTCGGACACCGAGGCCGCCGGACGCACCGTGCGCGCTTCCGAAGACGAGCCGCAGTACAAGGTCCGCAGCGACAAGACGGGCGCGGACGCGGTCCACAAGCCCGGCGCGCTGCGCCCCCGGGACTGAGGTCACCGATGGCCGACGATGACGAGTGGCTTGCGACCGAGCAGTCGCAGAGTGTGGGACAGAAGCGGGGCGGCGATGAGTCGACCGGCCATGCCAGCGGTCGTCGCATTGTCCGAATACTCAGGGCCAAACGCAGTGACCTCGCGGCCGACGACTACGCGCATATGCGCAAGGTCGTCAGTTACGCCAAGCGCCACCTGGCGCAACGCCCCCGGGGCGACATCGACAAGAGCGTTTGGCGCTACTCGTTGATGAACTGGGCTCACGACCCGACCAAGTCCTGACCCTCGCTGGGTCGGTGCCTGCACCGGCCAATCGCGTGCAAATGCGAGACACTTGGCGGGGTGAGCGGGCCGCGCGCGGCGGTCGCCGATACGCTGAGCGGCGAATCTTGCAGAAGGACACAGACAAGTGACCAAGCGCGGTGCCACTGATCGGCGACTAGACCGAGCCGAACTCGAGAAGTTGATGTCGGCCGACATGCGCGCACTCACAGCGCAATCGGACCGCATCGGACGGCACTTCGCCCGCCAGCACGATGTCGGCGGCACCGACTTGCACGCCTTGCTGCACATCATGGTGGCCGAAACCGCCGGGACGCCGCTGACGCCGGCGCAGTTGCGACAACGGCTGGACGTGTCCCCCGCCGCGATCACCTACCTGGTCGACCGCATGATCGACTCCGGCCACCTGCGGCGCGAACCCGATCCCGTCGACCGGCGCAAAACGCTGCTCCGCTATGAAGAACCGGGCATGGCGTTGGCGCGCTCGTTCTTCACCCCCCTGGGCGCGGAACTGCGCGCGGCCCTCGCCGACCTGTCCGACCGCGATCTGGCCGCCGCACACCGGGTTTTCCTGGCGATGATGGAGGCGATCGACCGCGGCGTACCCGTCTGCGTCGTGCCGTTCGCGCGGGACCAGGCCGAAGTCGCCCGGCGCGTCGAG
>NZ_LZIL01000066.1 GCF_001667075.1 Mycobacterium sp. 852014-52450_SCH5900713
CGCTGGGGGCGGGGGGGGCGCCCCAAAAACACCCCCGCCCCCCCCGGCCGTCGCCCGCCCCCCTCCCCCATCTTCCCCCCCCTTTTCTCGGGCCCCCCCCCCCCCCCCCCCCCCCCCCCCGATCCCGTTTTCCCGGCGAAGTGGCTAATACCAGTAGCGCCGGCCGGCGACTGGGCGGCCGATGGAGCCCATAATCCACAGGACGGCGCCGATGACGAGCACGACGACGCCGATTTCCCACAGCAACGGGACGCTGAATACAAACCCGAGAATAAGTAGGACTACGCCTAGGACGATCATGAGGACTCCTTTAGATGAGGGGCACTAGGACAGCAGGCATTGAACTGGGCTGCGGAACATGGCAGTCCTTGACTTTCGGGTTGACGCCCCCGTAATTCAAAGCGCCCGCGATGACGGTCAACGCGATGTTTCCCGCCGTGACACAACTGGTTGAGTCACCTTTGAAGTAATCGCGTTGCCATGCCGCAAACACCCCGATGAGCAGCCATACCAGGGCAATGGTGCCGATGATTCCGCTGCCACGCATGGTGACCTCCAATGTGCTCGAGAAAAATTTCTCGTGGACGATAGTTACCCATTCGACTTGTGTCTAAACATTGGCGACGGGTGAATTCGGCAGTGTGCCAGCGAAGCCCGGGGGACTAAGCGCGGTCGGCGAGCCACGCCGCGGCCCGCCTCTTCGACGCCCGCGAAAGCCATGCGTCCTGGATCAGCTCGGTAAGTTCCGTCCTGCCGATTTCGGGCAGCCGGGCGGCCCGCACAAGCACCGACGGATGTCCGGCAAAGTGGTCGGTGGTGAAGAACGGCGAATCGGGATCCTGGGTGAGCGCCAGCTTGTCGCTCTCCGACTCCACCCAGAACATGATCACGTCGGCATAGCGCTCGCCGGTGTCCGGATCGGTCGCGTCGGGCTGCGGCGTGCGAAAGAACACAAACGACTTACCGCCCACCTGATAGATGGCGTTGCCCTTCGGACCCTCGAGGCGCTGGACGTGCGGCATCGACGCGGCGATCTCGTGTACGTCGCTTAGCCGCGCGGGTCGATCGGCCACACCGCGAGGGTAGCGGCGCTGACGCCCTACCCGCTCCGCCGCGCGGACACGTACAGCGTGGGCGGCATCGTGTGTTCCGCGTCCTGCGCAACGTTGCGACCGTAACGAGCCATCAACTCCGAAAACGTCGCCGTGGCGACGTCCCACCCCCGGTCCCGCAGCCAGCCGTCGACGGGGGTGCGCTCTTCGGGATACCAGAGGTCGTCGTAGTCGGTGATCTCGGAGTCGACCAGCTTGGCGGCCGCGGCCCGCATGCGCTGCATGTCCTCGCGCTGGCGCCGGACGAGCTCCGGATCGGTGAAGCCCGCGCCCGGCACGTTCGAAGCCAGCCAGCTGCCGTCCGCGCTGAACGAATGGATGCGCTCGAACAACAGGTCCTGGGCCTGCGCGGGCAGGTAACGGACCAGACCCTCGGCCGACCAGGCTGCGGGCTTGGTCGCGTCAAATCCAGCCTCCTGCAAGGCTTTCGGCCAATCCTGCCGGAGATCGATCGGCACGTTCACCAGTCGTGCCTTCGGCTGGGCGCCGTGCTCGCGCAGCGTGTTGGATTTGAAGTCCAGCACCTTGGGCTGATCCAGCTCGTAGACGACCGTGCCGTCGGGCCATGGCAGGCGCCAGGTGCGCGCGTCCAACCCGGCGGCCAAAATCACCACTTGCCGGACGCCGGAGTCGGCCGCGTTTAGGAAGAACTCGTCGAAAAACGCTGTCCGCGTGGCCATGAAGTCGATCATCAGCTGGATGCGCGTGCCCACCTCGGGCTCCAGCTCCACCGCCTTGGCCAGGAGTGCGGGGTCGGCGTAGATGCTCCACATGCCTTCGCCGGCCGCGTCGACGAACACGCGCGCAAACGGGTCGCTGATGAGCGGGGCGGGGCTCTCGGTCTCGGCGGCCCGCGCCGCCGCGACACCCAGTGCGGTGGCTCCCACGCTTTGGGTGATGTCCCAGGAATCGTTGTCGGTACGCGGCATCGCCAGTCCCCTTCACGCGCGAGTCAGTTAGTTCCGCACACTATTGTTCCAGCCTCCGCCGCCCGGGGCCGCTTCCCGGCGGTGGCCTACGCTTTTTCCCAGACGGCCCACAGGGTTGCAGAGGAGCGCTGGCATGACGGAAGTGGTTGCCCCGATCGGCAAGGGCCGCACGTGGACGCCGTGAACCTGGACGCCGTCGCGGCGTGGATGTCCGAGCAGGGACTCGGCGAAGGCCCGTTAGAGGACGTCTCCCCCGTCACCGGCGGCACCCAGAACGTCATGCTGCGGTTCAGCCGGGCCGGCCGCCCTTATGTGCTGCGGCGCGGGCCGCGGCACCTGCGCCCGCGCAGCAACAGCGTCATCCTGCGGGAAACGAAAGTCCTTGCCGCCCTGGCCGATTCCGACGTACCTCGCCCGCACCTGATTGCCGTCTGCGAAGACCCCGCCGTCCTGGGTGACGCCGTTTTCTACCTGATGGATCCGATCGACGGGTTCAACGCCGGCGAGGGACTGCCGCCGCTGCATGCGGGCGATGCCGGCGTGCGGCACGGCATGGGCCTCTCGATGGCCGATGCGTTGGCCAAGCTCGGCGCCGTCGACCACGTCGCGGCGGGGCTCGCCGACTTCGGCAAGCCGGAAGGCTTCCTCGAACGCCAGGTGCCGCGCTGGCTCTCGGAGCTGGACTCGTACAGCGCCTACGACGGCTACCCGGGACCGGACATCCCGGGCATCGAGGAAGTGTCGGCCTGGCTGGAGCACCGTCGGCCCGCGACGTGGACGCCCGGCATCATGCACGGCGACTACCACGCCGCCAACGTGATGTTCTCCCGGACCGGGCCGGACGTGGTTGCCATCGTCGACTGGGAGATGTGCACGATCGGCGACCCACTGCTGGACCTGGGCTGGCTGCTGGCCACGTGGCGCCAGGCCGACGGTTCCAGCGTGTTCAGCCACGCCCTGGGCGGTCAGGACGGTCTGGCCGGCACCGACGAACTGTTGAAGCGCTATGCGGCCAACACCACCCGCGACTTGTCGCATATCACCTGGTACACGGTGCTGGCCTGCTTCAAGCTGGGCATCGTAATCGAGGGGACGCTTGCCCGCGCCTGCGCGGGCAAGGCCGAAAAGGAGGTCGGCGACCAGCTGCACGCGGCCACGGTGCAACTGTTCGAGCGCGCGCTTGGCCTCATCAAGAACGCGTCCTGATCCACTAACATCTCCCTTCGTGCCGCCTTACCCCGAGGAACCCGACTACTACTCCGATCCCACCCAGGCCGCAGGGTATGGCGGGTATTACGACGAGCCGGCGCCCCAGCCCGAGCCGCCGACTCCGTGGTACCGCCGCCCGGCGGCGCTGGTCGCGGCCGGCGCGGTAGGGGTGATCGTGCTTGCGCTCGTGGCGTACGCGGTGGTCAAGCTGGCGACCGGCTCCCCCACTCACAGCCCGGCAGCGACGACTACGACCACCGCGCCGACCACAACGGTGACCACCACCACGACCACGGAGGCGCCGCGGCACCACGGTGGGGGCGGCGGTGGCGGCGGCGTCCCGACCGAGACCGTCACCGAGACGGCCCCGCCACCGAGCTCCGACACCCCCACCACAACGGAACCGCCGAGCACCGTTACGGTCTCGCCGAGCACCGACACCAGCACCGTCACGCAAACCGTGACCGTGCCGCCCCGTCGCGGACCGTTCGGGGGCCCGTTCGGCGGACGCTAGCGACCAGGGGCCGTCATAGTTTGGCGCTCAACCCGGCGACCATGTTGATGGTGACCGCCAGGATTACCGCGCCAAAAAGGTACGACAGCAGCGCATGGCGTAAAACGGTTGCGCGCAGCCGCGAGGCGTTGATCTCCGTGTCGGAGACCTGAAAGGTCATACCGACGGTGAACGCCACATAGGCGAAGTCCAGGTAACGCGGCGGATGTGGGTCGTGGAAATCGATGCCTCCGACCTCGTCGGAGTAGTAGAGGCGTGCATAGTGCGCGGTGAAAAGCGTATGCACGGCAAACCAGGACGCCACCACGGCCAGAATGCCGACGCCCGCGGCTGCGACGGCTTCGCCGCCCGAATGTGCGCCCGCTGCTACGACGTATCCCACCCCGCCGAGGCTGCCCACGCTCGCTGAGACGATGACCACGTCGGCGAGCAACCGGGTGGCGTCTTCACGTGTCGCATGCCGGGCGGTGCGTTCTGCATCCATCGGGCCGATGATCAGCCAGCTCCACGCGACATACAGCCCCGCGGCGACAACCCAGCCGAGCAGAGCGAACCTCCAACCGACTGACCCGGCGATGACGACTGCCACCGCCGTTCCGGCCATCAAGGCAACGAAGAGCCGCACCGCGACGGTGTCGCGGAGGAAGCGCATATAGGAGGTCACAGGTCGACTTAAGCAGATGCCCCGAATGCGACCGGTCGGAAGAGGTCCCCAGCTAACACGCTGGGCCACGATTTCAACAGCGCGCCCGAAGGGATTCGAACCCCTAACCTTCTGATCCGTAGTCAGATGCTCTATCCGTTGAGCTACGGGCGCCCGTGTTCAGTTGTCTTGCGTCGTGTTCCTTGAAAAGACCCAGCGGAGGCGAGAGGATTTGAACCTCCGGTCCCCTTTGAGGGGGACAACTCATTAGCAGTGAGCCCCATTCGGCCGCTCTGGCACGCCTCCCTTGGACTGTTTGAGGGTACCCGACCCCTTTCCGGTCTCGCGGAACCGGCCATAGCGTACACATCCGCGACATAAACTGTCGAAGTGACCGCTCGCCTGCGTCCCGAACTGGCCGGATTGCCAGTCTATGTGCCCGGCAAGAACGTGCCGGGCTCGATCAAGCTGGCCAGCAACGAGACCGTGTACGGTCCGCTGCCCAGCGTGCGGGCGGCGATCGAGCGCGCCGTCGCCGTCGTGAACCGCTATCCGGACAACGCCAGCGTGGACCTCAAGGCGGCGTTGGCGATGCACCTTGGCTCCAACGTCGCACCGGAGCACATCGCGGTCGGCAGCGGTTCGGTCACCTTGTGCCAGCAGCTCGTGCAGATCACCGCATCCGCCGGCGACGAGGTGATGATGGGCTGGCGCAGCTTCGAGTGCTACCTGCCCATCGTCCAGGTTTCCGGCGCGACCGCGGTCAAAGTGCCGCTGGCCGACCACACGCACGACCTCGACGCCATGCTCGCCGCGATCACCGACCGCACCCGGCTGATCTTCGTCTGCAACCCGAACAATCCGACGTCCACGGTGGTCGATCCGGACGCCCTGGCCCGATTCATCGAGGCCGTGCCGCCGCACATCCTGATCGCCATCGACGAGGCCTACGTCGAATACATCCGCGATGGCATGCTGCCCAACAGCTTGGAGCTCGCGCTATCCCGCAGCAACGTCGTTGTGCTGCGGACCTTTTCAAAGGCGTACGGCCTGGCGGGCTTGCGCGTCGGTTATGCGATCGGCCACCCCGACCTGATCACCGCGCTGGACAAGGTGGTCATGCCGTTCGCCGTGACGAACGTCGCCCAGGCGGCCGCCATCGCGTCGCTGGAGGCATCCCACGAGCTGGCGGCCCGCACCGATGCTCTGGTGGCCGAGCGCACCCGGGTCAGCGCCGGGTTACGCGACGCCGGGTTCGCCCTGCCCCCCTCGCAGGCCAACTTCGTCTGGCTGCCGCTGGGTGCCCGTACGGCGGACTTCACCGAGCAGGCCGCCGACGCGCGGCTGATCGTGCGACCGTTCGCCGGCGAGGGCGTGCGCATCACCATCGGTGCGGTGGAGGAGAATGACGCTCTGTTGCACTTCGCCCGCGAGTGGATTTCCCGCACCGAAACGTAAGGAGTGGTCCGTTGGACTTGGCGCGCAAACTGTTCACCGAGTTCAAGGAACGCGGCGGCGACATTCCCGACAGCGAACTCGACGACTTCTGGGCCAGCCTCGAACCCGCGACGATCGAGGGGATGCTCGGCGAGTGGAAGGGCGGCGAGTTCCGCACCGGCCACAGGATGAACGGTCAGCTGGAGAAGGCGGGCTGGTTCGGCAAGACCTTCCAGTCCGCCCGCGACGTGCAGCCGCTGGTCTGCCTCGACGCCGACGGCAACAAGTTCTCGAACAAGGAGATGGGCAAGGGCGAGGCCAGCCTCTGGCTCGAAGAGTTCCGCGGGGAGGTCACCGCGACGATGGTCTACGACGGCCAGCCCGTGCACGACCATTTCAAGAAGATCGACGACGACGCCGTGATGGGCATCATGAACGGCAAGGGCGTCCGGGACAACGGCCGGTACTACTACTTCTACCTCGAACGGGTCTAGCGGCTAAGCCTTCGGGTGTGCGGCTGGCCGCACATTCGGCGACCCGTGTGCGGCTGGACGCACACTCGCGACCAGTTTGAACTCACGGCTTTGAGTGTGCGTTCACGCCGGGCGCGGCCGCCCTGGCGTCACACTCAACAAAAGGGCGAGCGTCAGCGGGCCAGGTTGCGGCCGGTGAACGCGACCAATTGCTCGAGCGCTCCGGCGTCCTCGGGCACGTCCACCGGATCGTCAAACCCGGCACCGCCCCGCAGCTCCGGCCTGATGACCTTGCGGGCCAGCCCCAACACATACTCGGACAGCGGTTCGGGCGCGTCGATCTCGTGTCCCACGGCGGCGGCGTAATCCCAAGCGTGGACCAGGAATTCGATCGACAGGACGGCGCACGCACTCTTGGCGGGCATCTCGCCCTTGCCGAACGGCACGGACCCGTCCAGGCCGTGGCGGTGCCAGGCGTCCAGCGCGGGCCGAGCGGCGGCGACCACCTGGCGTTCCACCGAATCGCTTTGGTCGCGCTCCGGGATCTCCGCGCCGACCATGCCGCCCAGAGCCGTGATCGAGTTCATCAGGTGATCGGTCAGCTGCGCGACGTCGAACTCCGCACACGGCGTCTGCTGCGACAGGTCGTCGGCCGCGATGGTGTGCAGCACCCGCTGCAATACCCCGAGCGTGTCCTCGGCGCTGTGCAGTTCGTCGGTGGGCGGTGAATGCGGTCCGGGTCGCAAGTCGGGAGCCATATTCGCCACGCTACGGTCTCGATATGGCGCAAGCATACGAATCGGTCACCGTCGAGACGAAAGACCACGTCGCCCAGGTGACGCTGATCGGGCCGGGCAAGGGCAATGCGATGGGACCGGCCTTCTGGTCGGAGATGCCGGAGCTGTTCGCGGCGCTGGACGCCGACCCCGAGGTGCGCGCGATCGTGCTGACCGGGTCGGGCAAGAACTTCAGCTATGGCCTGGACGTGCCCGCGATGGGCGGTTCGTTCACCCCGCTGCTGTCCGGTGACGCGCTGGCCGGCCCGCGCGCGGTGTTCCACCGCGAGGTCAAACGCATGCAGGGCGCCATCACCGCCGTCGCGGACTGCCGGACCCCGACCATCGCCGCGGTGCACGGCTGGTGCATCGGCGGCGGCGTCGACCTCATCTCCGCGGTCGACATCCGCTACGCCAGCGCCGACGCCAAGTTCTCGGTGCGCGAGGTCAAGCTCGCCATCGTCGCCGACGTCGGCAGCCTGGCCCGCCTGCCGTACATCCTGAACGACGGGCACCTGCGCGAACTCGCGCTGACCGGCAAGGACATCGACGCAGCCCGGGCCGAGAAGATCGGCCTGGTCAACAACGTGTACGACGACGCCGACGCCACGCTGGCCGCCGCACACGCCACCGCGGCCGAGATCGCCGCCAACCCGCCGCTGGCCGTGCACGGCATCAAGGACGTCCTCGACCAGCAGCGCATCGCCGCGGTGTCGGAGAGCCTGCGCTACGTCGCCGCCTGGAACGCCGCCTTCCTGCCCTCCAAGGACCTGACCGAGGGCATCGCGGCGACATTCGAGAAGCGCCCGCCGCGGTTCACCGGGGAGTAATCCGGCGCCACGTACCCTCGCTGAGGTGACACCAGACGGCAGAATCCGCGTCCCGGCCGACCTGGACGCCGTGACGACGATCGGCGACGAAGACCACTCGGAAATCGACAGCGCCGCCGTCGAGCGGATCTGGGGGGCGGCCCGGCACTGGTACCAGGGCGGCTTCCACCCCGCCATCCAGCTGTGCATCCGCCGGCACGGGCGCGTCGTGCTCAACCGCGCGATCGGCCACGGGTGGGGCAACGCGCCGAGCGACCCGCCCGACGCCGAGAAGATCGCCGTCACTCCGGACACGCCGTTCTGCGTCTACTCGGCGGCCAAGGGAATGGCGGCGACCGTGGTGCACATGCTCGTCGAGCGTGGCGTCTTCTCACTCGACGACCGCGTCTGCGACTACATCCCCACCTTCACCAGTCACGGCAAGCATCGGATCACCATCCGGCACGTCATGACCCACAGCGCCGGACTTCCCTTCCCGACCGGACCCAAGCCGGACGTCAAACGCGCGGACGACCACGAGTACGCGCAGCAAAAGCTGGGCGAGCTGCGCCCCCTCTACCGGCCGGGGCTGGTGCACATCTACCACGCGCTGACCTGGGGCCCACTCGTGCGCGAGATCGTTTACGCGGCCACCGGCAAGGAGATTCGCGAGATCCTCGCCACGGAGATCCTCGACCCGCTCGGCTTCCGCTGGACCAACTTCGGTGTCGCCGAGGAGGACCTGCCCTTGGTCGCGCCGAGCCACGCGACCGGCCGCCCGTTGCCGCCGGTCGTCGCGCAGATCTTCCGCAAGGCGATCGGCGGGACCGTGCACGAGATGATCCCGATCACCAACACCCCCATGTTTCTCACGACCATCATCCCGTCGTCCAACACGGTGTCGACCGCACACGAGATGTCGCGGTTCGCCGAAATCTGGCGTCGCGGTGGAAATCTCGACGGCGTGCGGGTGATGAGCCCGGAGACGATGTACGGCGCGATCAAGGAATGCCGGCGATTGCGACCGGATTTCGCGGTAGGGCTGCAACCGGCCCGGTGGGGCACCGGCTTCATTCTCGGAACGAACCGGTGGGGGCCGTTCGGGCTCAACTCGCCGCACGCGTTCGGCAATCTCGGCCTGGTCAACATCGCGATCTGGGCCGACCCGGCGCGCGGCCTGGCGGCCGGCGTAGTCAGCAGCGGCAAGCCCGGGCGCGACCCGGAAGCCAAGCGCTACACCGCCCTGATGGACACGATCACCGCCGAGATCCCCACCGGTTGAGGGCGCCCGCCGGTGGGAACACTGCCGCCATGGCTACCTACCGAGTGCTCAACCCGAAGGGCGACGTCGTCGCGACGAAGGACATCGAAAGCGCCGATAAGGCGCACGCGTGGTTCGCCGATGAGGCGGTCGAAGGCAACGAACTGGGCTGGCGCATGGAAGTCGAAGCCGACGGCGAATGGCGCTTCTTCGACGACAGCGAAGGCGATCGCAGCTACTAGCGTTTGCGGCCCGCCTCGTCGAGCACCCAAAGACATGGACTCTGAACGCTTCCGCAAGCTGCTAGAGCCCCCCGCGCCATTCGCGTCGGTCTACTTCGACTACTCGCACGACACCCACGACGCCGAAGCTCAGCTCGACCTCAAATGGCGGGCGCTGAGGGAAGACCCTGGAACGGCAGGGCGCCTCGGCGGCGGTGGCCGAGGGAATCGGCCGTGCCGTACAGCATTTGCGCCCGCCGATCGGCCGCAGTGGGCGCGGCGTGGTGGCGGGCTGAGACCTGCGGTGGCGGAGGGATTTGAACCCCCGGACGGTGTTAGCCGTCTCTCGCTTTCAAGGCGAGTGCATTAGGCCGCTCTGCCACGCCACCACGAGTAAGGGTAGCGGGGGTCGGTAGCGTGGCCACCATGCGCGCCATCGTCGCCGAATCCCCCGATCAGCTGTCCTGGCAAGACGTCCCGGACGTTTCCGCCGGGCCCGGCGAGGTGCTGATCAAGGTCACCGCGGCCGGCGTGAACCGCGCCGACCTGCTGCAGGCCGCCGGCAAATACCCACCGCCGCCGGGCGCCAGCGACATCATCGGCATGGAGGTGTCGGGCGTCGTCGCCGAAACCGGCGAGGACGTCGCGGATTGGCCGGTGGGACAACAGGTTTGCGCGCTGCTGGCCGGCGGCGGATACGCCGAGTACGTCGCCGTTCCCGCCGGTCAGGTGATGCCGATTCCCGCCCGTGTCGACCTCGTCGACGCGGCCGGGCTGCCGGAAGTCGCCTGCACGGTGTGGTCCAACCTGGTGCTGACCGCCCACCTCGGCACGGGGCAGCTACTGCTGGTGCACGGCGGCGCCAGCGGGATCGGCAGCCACGCGATCCAGGTTGCGCGGGCGCTGGGCGCCCGGGTGGCCGTCACGGCCGGGTCGGCGGAGAAGCTGGAATTCTGCCGCGAGCTGGGCGCCGAGATCACCATCAACTACCGCGACGAGGACTTCGTCGAGCGGCTCCAGCAAAGCGGCGGCGCCGACGTGATCCTGGACATCATGGGCGCCGCCTACCTGGACCGCAATGTCGACGCCCTGGCGACGGACGGGCAGCTGGTCATCATCGGCATGCAGGGCGGCATCAAGGGCGAGCTCAACATCGCCAAGCTGCTCGGCAAGCGCGCGCGGGTCATCGGCACCACGCTGCGCGCCCGACCGGTGACCGGCCCGAACAGCAAGACGGAGATCGTGCAGGCGGTGATCGGCTCCGTGTGGCCGATGATCGCCGAGGGGCGCGTCCGGCCGATCATCGGCGCCCGCATGCCCATCCAGCAGGCCGGGGAGGCACATCAACAGCTGACGGCAAGCAAGGTGACCGGGAAGATCGTGCTGACGATCTAGCGGCGACGAAAAGCCTCAGCCCAGCGACGCCAGCGCGCGGACCAACTGGTCCACCTCGGCCGTCGTCGAATAATGCGCCAACCCGATGGTGACGGCGCCGCCGATGTCGTTGACGCCCAACACGTCGAGCGCGCGGGAGTTCTCACACGTGACGGCCAGGATCCCGTTGTCGGCCAGCCGCTGCACCACCCGCTCGGCGGGCACGCCGTTCAGGGCGAAGCTGACCACGGGGATCCGCACCTCCGGGCGGCCGATCACCATGACCAACGGCAACGACCGCAACGACACCATGAGGTAATCGAAGATCCGGTTCATGTAGAGGCTGGCCGATTGCATCGACACCGACAGGCGTTCGCGGCGGCTGCCGCGTGCGGACTCGTCGAGTGCGGCCAGGTACTCGATGCTGGCGACCACACCGGCGAGCAGACCGAACTGGTGCGCGCCGATTTCCAGGCGCGCCGCGCCGGTCGCCTTGGGGTCCGTCGAGATGGAGCTGAACGAATTGAGCAGCGCCGGATCGCGGAACACCACCGCGCCGATCGGTGGGCCGCCCCACGCCAGGGCGTTCACCGCCACCACGTCGGCGTCGCTCTCCTTCACGTCGAGCAACCGGTACGGCGCCGCCGCGGAATGGTCCACCACGACCAGTCCGCCCACGTCGTGCACCAGCTTGGTCATGGCTCGCAGGTCGGTGACCGTGCCCAGCGTCCCGGACGCGGACGCGACGGCCACCAGCCTGGTCGACTTCCCGATCAGACCCTCCCACTGCCAGGTCGGCAGCTCGCCGGTCTCGATGTCGATCTCGGCCCACTTCACCTTGGCGCCGTAGCGGTGCGCCGCCCGCAGCCAGGGGGCGATGTTGGCCTCGTCGTCGAGGCGGCTGACGACCACCTCGTAGCCCAGCCCGGCGCGCGACGAGGACGCCTCGGCCAGCGCCGACAACAGGATGGCGCGGTCGGCCCCGAGCACCACGCCCGCCGGGTCGACGTTGAACAGGTCGGCCACCGCCGCCCGCGCCGCCTCCAGGATGGCGGCGCTGCGCTGCGCCGACGGGTGAGCGCCCGCCGTCGTGGCGCTAGACCTTCGGAAGGCGGTCGAAACGGTGGTCGCGACGGAATCGGGGATGAGCATCCCGGCCGGCGCGTCGAAGTGCACCCACCCGTCACCCAGCGACGGATGCAGTCCGCGCACCCGGGCGACGTCGTATGCCATGCCAGCCACCTTAGAGCTTGCGCATTTCCGCGAAACTGTGACGTAGCGGGTGCCCGAACGCTCAAGCCGTTCCAGCCGGCCGGTGGCTTCGGAGAGGCGGGACACCCGGCCAGCCATACTAGTCCAGTGGGCCTCTGGTTCGGAACGCTGATCGCATTGTTTTTGCTGATAGCGCCCGGGGCGATCATCGCGCGAATCAGTCAGCTGAGTTGGCCTGTCGCTGTCGCGGTGGGCCCGGCGCTGACCTACGGCGCGATCGCGCTGGCGATCATCCCGTTCGGTGCGGTTGGAATCCCGTGGAACGGCTGGACCGCGCTGGCGACGCTGGTCGCGGTGTGTCTGGTGATGACGGTCCTGCAGCTGCTGGTCGGCCGCTACCGCGACACCGAGGCCGAAGCCCGCGGGATCGGCCGCTGGCCGGCGGTGACGGTGGCGGCCGGGGTGCTGCTCGGGTCGCTGCTGATCATGTGGGCGGCGCACCGCGGTTTGGCCGCCCATTGGCAGACCATCCCCAGCACCTGGGACGCGGTCTGGCACGCCAACGAGGTGCGGTTCATCCTCGACACCGGGCAGGCGTCGTCGACGCACATGGGCGAGTTACGCAACGTCGAAACGCACCAGACGCTGTACTACCCGTCGGTGTTCCACGCGTGGGTGGCGGTGTTCTGCCAACTCACCGGGGCGGCGCCCACCACCGGCTACACGCTGAGCTCGGTGGCGGCGTCGGTGTGGCTGTTCCCGACCAGCGCGGCGATGCTGGCCTGGCGGCTGCTGCGCGGCAGCTGGTGTGAATGGCGCACCGCCGCCGCGGCCGCGACCACCGCCGCGCTGTCGGCGTCGTTCACCGCCCTTCCCTACGTCGAGTTCGGCGTCGCCGCGATGCCCAATCTGGCCGCCTACGGGGTCGTGGTACCGACGTTCGTGCTGATCGCCTCGACGCTGCGGCACCGCGACCGCATCCCGGTGGCGGTGCTGGCCTTCGTGGGGGTGATGTCTGTCCACCTGACCGGCGGATTCATCGTCGTGCTGTTCGTGGTGGCCTGGTGGCTGCTGGACGTGCTGTGGCGTCCGGTGCGCGGCCGGGTCGCCGATGTCGTGACGCTCGCGGGCGTGACGGCGGCCACCGGGCTGATCCTGTTGCCACAGTTCATCAGCGTGCGGCAGCAGGAAGACATCATCGCCGGGCACTCGTTCCTGACCCACCTCAGCAAGAAGCGGGGCCTGTTCGACGCCGTCTTCCAGCACTCGCGTCATCTCAACGACTTCCCGTACCAGTACGGGCTCATGTCGCTGGCGATCCTCGGCGGGATCATCTTCGCTTACAAGAGGATCTGGTGGCCGCTGGCGGTCTGGCTGCTGTTGGTGGTGGTGGACGTCGACGCGGGCACACCGCTGGGCGGCCCGCTCGGCGCGGTAGCCGGCGCGTTCGGAGAGTTCTTCTACAAGGACCCGCGTCGGATCTCGGCGGCCATCACTCTGCTGCTGCAACCGATGGCCGGCGTCGCATTGTTCGTGATCGTCGCGGGAGTGGTCGCCGGGGCCAAGCGAGTCGCCGACCGGTCCAAACCGCTACCCGCGCCGGTCTGGACCGCGGCCACGGCCGTCCTGCTGCTGGCGACGACGGTATTCACCGCCCGCCACTATTTCTATCGACACCTGGTCCTGTTCGGCGACAAGTACGACTCGGTGATGATCGACCAACGCGACCTGATGGCGATGGCCTACCTGTCCACGCTTCCGGGCGCGCACACCACCGTGATCGGCAACGCCAACACCGACGGCACCGCGTGGATGTACGCGGTCGCCGACCTGCACCCGCTGTGGACCCACTACGACTACCCCCAGCAAATGGGCCCCGGACCCAACCGATACATCTTCTGGGCCGGCGCCCGCAAGGGAGAGTCCGATCCGCGGGTGGTCGAGGCGATCAAAGCGCTCAATATCCGGTACATCTACACCAGCACACCGACGGTCCGGGGCTTCGCCGTGCCCGACGGACTAGTCTCACTGGATAAATCGAAGTCGTGGGCGCTGATCTACGACAATGGTGGAGCCCGAATCTACGAATGGCGCGGAAACGGCGCGGCGCCGCACTCTTAGTGCGCAAAAGGATGGTGATGGATTGACTACCCGCAACGACGACGATGGCATCGAGATCATCGGCGGCGGCGACCCGCGGATGACGGCGGTATCGGAGGACGACTCCGACGAGCGCTCCCTGACCGATCTGGTTGAGCAGCCCGCCAAGGTGATGCGCATCGGGACGATGATCAAGCAACTGCTCGAGGAGGTGCGCGCCGCGCCGCTCGACGAGGCCAGCCGCAACCGACTGCGCGAGATCCACGCGACGAGCATCCGCGAACTGGAAGAGGGCCTGGCGCCGGAACTCCGCGAAGAGCTCGACCGCCTCACCCTGCCGTTCAACGAGGACGCGGCGCCCTCCGACGCGGAGTTGCGCATCGCCCAGGCCCAGTTGGTCGGCTGGCTGGAAGGGCTGTTCCACGGCATCCAGACGGCCCTGTTCGCCCAGCAGATGGCGGCCCGCGCCCAGCTGGAGAACATGCGCCAGGGCGCGCTGCCCCCCGGCGTCGGCAAGCCGGGCGCGTCCGGGCACGGTCAGTACCTGTAAGCGAAGCACGTGGCGGGTCCTCACATCGAGACGCACAACGCGTGGGTGGAATTTCCCATTTTCGACGCGAAGTCGCGCTCCCTGAAGAAAGCCTTCCTGGGCAAGGCGGGCGGCACGATCGGCCGCAACAGCTCCAACGTGGTGGTCGTCGAGGCGTTGCGCGACATCACCATGTCGCTTGAGTTGGGCGATCGGGTCGGCCTGGTCGGTCACAACGGGGCCGGGAAATCCACTCTGCTGCGCCTGCTTTCGGGCATCTACGAACCCACCAGGGGCTGGGCGAAGGTCACCGGCCGGGTCGCACCGGTCTTCGATCTGGGCGTCGGCATGGACCCGGAGATCTCCGGTTACGAGAACATCATCATCCGCGGGCTGTTCCTCGGGCAGACCCGCAAGCAGATGCTGGCCAAGGTGGACGAGATCGCCGAGTTCACCGAGCTGGGTGACTACCTGTCGATGCCGCTGCGCACCTACTCCACCGGCATGCGGGTACGGCTCGCGATGGGCGTCGTCACCAGCATCGACCCGGAGATACTGCTGCTCGACGAGGGCATCGGCGCGGTGGACGCCGACTTCCTGAAGAAGGCGCAGTCGCGGCTGCAGGGCTTGGTGGAGCGGTCCGGAATCCTGGTGTTCGCCAGCCATTCCAACGAGTTCCTGGCCCGGTTGTGCAAGACCGCGATGTGGATCGACCACGGAGTCATCCGCCAGGCCGGCGACATCGAAGACGTGGTGCGCGCCTACGAGGGCGAGGACGCGGCCCGCCACGTGCGCGAAGTACTGGAGGAGACCCGGCCGCAGGGCCGTACCGACGAACCGCTGGCGCAGAGCGCATCCGGGGATGAGTGAATCCATCATCGCCGTGGTGGTCACGCACCGGCGCGCCGACGAACTCGCCAAGTCGCTGGACGCGCTCAGCGCGCAGACCCGGCCGCCAGATCAGCTGATCGTCGTCGACAACGACGGTGGCGCGGATGCCCGCATCCGCGAATTGGTTGCCGCCCAACCGATCTCGACGACCTACCTGCCCTCCCGCCGAAATCTCGGCGGTGCGGGTGGTTTCGCGCTCGGCATGCTGCACGCGCTGGCGCAGGGCGCCGACTGGGTATGGCTGGCCGACGACGACGGTCGCCCGCAAGACTCCCGGGTGCTGGCCACGCTCCTGGCCTGCGCCGAGAAGCATGGCCTGGCCGAAGTATCGCCGATGGTGTGCAACTCCGACGACCCGGAACGGCTGGCGTTCCCGTTGCGCCGTGGCCTGGTATGGCGCAGGCGCGCTGACGAATTGCGCACCGAAGCGGGACAAGACCTGTTGCCCGGGATCGCGTCGCTGTTCAACGGCGCGCTGTTCCGGGCGGCCACCCTGGATGCAGTCGGCGTCCCGGACATGCGGCTGTTCATCCGCGGCGACGAGGTGGAGTTGCACCGCAGGCTGGTTCGGTCCGGCCTGCCATTCGGCACCTGCCTGGACGCGATCTACTTGCATCCCTGCGGATCCGACGAGTTCCGCCCGATCCTGGGCGGCCGCATGCACACCCAGTACCCCGACAATCCGACGAAGCGGTTCTACACCTACCGCAACCGCGGCTACCTGCTGTCACAGCCGGGCCTGCGCAAGCTGCTGGTCCAGGAGTGGGTCCGGTTCGGCTGGTACTTCCTGATCACCCGCCGCGACCCCAAGGGGCTGGCCGAGTGGATTCGGTTGCGCCGCTTGGGGCGTCGGGAGCAGTTCGGCAAACCGGGAGGCTCCACTTGACATTCATCGACGCCGCCGCCCAGTCGCGGACCTTCACCCGCGCCCGGGGCGATCTGGTCGCGGGCTTCCGTCGGCACGAGTTGTGGCTGCACCTGGGCTGGCAGGACATCAAGCAGCGCTACCGCCGCTCGGTGCTGGGGCCGTTCTGGATCACCATCGCGACCGGCACCACCGCCGTCGCCATGGGTGGCCTGTACTCCAAGCTGTTTCACCTCGAGCTCTCCGTGCACCTGCCGTACGTCACGCTCGGGCTGATCATCTGGAACCTCATCAACGCGGCCATCCTCGAGGGTGCCGACGTCTTCGTCGCCAACGAGGGACTGATCAAGCAGCTACCGACGCCGCTGTCGGTGCACGTCTATCGGCTGGTGTGGCGGCAGATGATCTTGTTCGCGCACAACATCGTCATCTACGCCGTCATCGCGGTCATCTATCCCAAGGCGTGGTCGTGGGCGGATCTTTCGGTGATCCCGGCGCTGGGTCTGATCGTCCTCAATTGCATTTGGGTGTCACTGTGTTTCGGCATCCTGGCGACCCGCTACCGCGACATCGGCCCGCTGCTGTTCTCCGTCGTGCAGTTGCTGTTCTTCATGACGCCGATCATCTGGAACGACGACACGTTGCGGCAGCAGGGCGCGGGGCACTGGTCGAAGATCGTCGAGCTCAATCCGCTGCTGCACTACCTCGACATCGTTCGCGCGCCGCTGCTGGGCGCCCACCAGGAGCTGCGGCACTGGGCCGTGGTGGGGGTGCTGACGGTCGTCGGCTGGGTGCTGGCGGCGTTCGCGATGCGCCAGTACCGCGCCCGGGTGCCGTACTGGGTTTAGCCCTGCGACGATGCGCCGCGCACGCGGCGTGAGGAGCCGGGCAATCGATGTAGCTCACATCAGCGGGGGCAGCGGATTCAGCCAGTCCAACGAACCGTCGGTCTGCCCCTTGTATTGCGGGCAATAGGCGGACACGGAAGCGCCGACGAAGAACCCGGCTTGTCGCGCCGACAGGTTGGCCTCTTTCATCACCTTCATCGCCAGGACGCTCGATCGTTGGTTCTTGTCGAGTCCGGCGCACACGCTCCGCGCCATCGCGATCGCGGTGCCCGGGTCGTTCAGCACGATCCCGTTATCCGCAAGGGCCGCCAAGAAGGCGTCGTCGGGTGGGTCCGCCGACGCCGGGGCCGCGGAGAACAGCGCGGCAACAAACAGCAGAGCCGCCATCAGTGGCGCCCACTGCCTACGACCGACGCACATAGCTACCACGATAGGCACCGGCCACCATCGGGGACGGCTCCAAGAATTCTTTGAGGATTCCGCAAGGCGTGCCCCGGAGGCTGGGACCCATGCGCAACACCATCTTCGTCGACGGCGACCGCGTGGCCACGATGCACCGCGCCGACGCGCCACTGGGCCGCACGGCCAGGTTCCACCTGCGCAGGTTGTTCGACAACCTGCCCTGCTGCCATCGCTCATGGGCCAATCAAGGCAAACGCTTCTTCCTGCACGGCTACGAGCGGGCCTTCGACATCGAGTTCGCCTGCGCCGAAACCGAACCCGGCACCGACGCGGTGATCGGCGAGGGCACCCTCGACGAGGTCAGGACGGCACTGCGCGACCAGTTCGACCACACCACGCTGATCGCGGTCGACGACCCGCAGCGCGATCTGTTCGAGCTGCTGGCCGACCGCGGCGTCATCGATCTACGGATCATGGACGACACCGGGATGGCGGGCACGGCCGCCTGGACGTTCGAAACGGTCGAAGACATCGTCGGGCTGGCGACCGGCGGCCGGGTCTGGGTGTCCCGGATAAAGGCCCGGGAGAACCGTAACAACGTCGTCACCCTCACGGCGGGCCCCGTTTAGACGAAACACGACGCCCGCATTGCCGATGCGAGAGTATGCGTTCGTGAGCGACGCCGCGGCAATCGGCTGTGTTGGGACGTTGACCGTGGCAACCCGCGGGGACCGTGGCGCCGGCGAGGTGCTGGTCACCGTGCGGGGCGCCAAGGAGGCCTTCCTGGCGTGGTCCGACGACCCCCTGCCCAAGGGCGCCGAGGTGCTGGTGGTCGACGTCAGGGGAGCCCGGACGGTGGTCGTCGAACCCTGGCAGGGCCTCGCCTGATCCGAATTGACCGCGCGGATCGCCCGAGATACAACAGCGAAACCCGAAAAAGGAGACCCCATGCTCGGTTACAAGGTGCCCGCCCCCGACGAGGCGATGCTCGTCTCGGGCGGCCGAAGCAAGAGCAACGCCCCCTTCCGCGTCGTGACCGGCCACGGCGCGTTCATCATGCCGTTCTTCCGCAAGGCCCGCTTCCTCACGCTGGCGATGTGTGAGGCCGAGGTCTCCGAGAAATGCGTGACCCAACAGGGCATCACGCTCAATGTCCGGGCGGTGATCGCCTTCAAGGTCGGCAACGACGCCGAGAGCATCATCAGCGCCGGACAACGCTTCCTGTCCGAACAGGACCAGATGTCCGTGCTGACCGGGCGCATCTTCGCCGGTCACCTGCGCTCGATCATCGGCTCGATGACCGTCGAGCAGATCATCCGGGAACGCCAGAAACTGGCGACCGAGGTCCTCGACGGCTCCAAGGAGGAGATGGCCCGGATCGGGCTCACCGTCGACGCGCTGCAGATCCAGTCCATCGACGACGACGGGCTCGGCTACATCAACGCGATGTCGGCGCCGCACAACGCGGCCATCCAGCAGCAGGCCCAGATCGCACAGGCGCAGGCCAATCAGCTGGCCGCCGAAGCCGAGCAGGAGTCGCAGCGCAAGCAGGCGGAATTCGCCCGCGAGACCGCGATCGTCAAGGCGCAGTACAAGGCCGAGGTCGACAAGGCGCAGGCGGAGGCGGCCCAGGCGGGCCCGTTGGCCGAGGCCGAGGCCCAGCGCGAGGTGCTGCAGATGCGCACCGAGCTGGCCCAGCGCGCCGCCGAGCTGCGCCAGCAGGAGCTGGTCGCCGAGGTGGTCAAGCCCGCCGAGGCCGAGGCCGAACGCGTCCGGATCCTGGCCGTCGCCGACGCGGAGAAGATGAAGATCCAGGCGGAGGCGGCGGCGTCGCACAACCGGGTGGCGCTCGACAAGGCGCTCATCGACCAGCTGCCCGAGATCGTGGAGAAGGCGGCCCGGGGGCTCGCCAACGCCAACGTGACCGTGCTCAACGGCGCCGAAGGGCTGACCGAGGTGGCCAGCGGCCTGGTCGCGCAGGGCAGGGCGATCTTCGACGCCCTGCGCGGCACCGTCGACTACTACGACGACGAGGACGGCGCACCGCCGCTCGCCACTAACTCCGAATCCGGCTCGACCAGCCGCTGAGTGGGACCCGCCGCATACCCGATAATGGTGGCGGCCGCCTCGTCGTGGTGCGACACTGGAACGCCACTTGAGCAACTGGGCGAAAGGTCCACCGACGTGAGCAAAAAGGTCCAATCAGCAGCGGATGCGGCGCGGGCGAACCTGGCCGCCGAGCTGGAGCGGCTACGGCAGCGGCGGGACCGCCTGGAGGTCGAGGTCAGGAACGACCGCGGCATGGTGGGCGATCACGGCGACGCGGCCGAGGCGATTCAGCGCGCCGAGGAGCTGGTTGGGCTCAGCGATCGGATCAACGAGCTGGATCGGCGCATGCGGACCGGGCCGTCGCGGCCCGATGCATCGGAAACGCTGCCGGGGGGCACCGAGGTGACCCTGCGGTTCTCCGACGGTGAAGTGGTCACCATGCACGTGATCTCCATCGTCGAAGAGACGCCGGTCGGCCGGGAAGGTGAAACGTTGACGGCGCGCAGCCCGTTGGCCCAGGCCCTGGCCGGACACAAGGCGGGCGACACGGTGACCTACTCGACCCCGCAGGGCGAGGATCAGGTCGAGCTGATATCGGTCAAGCTGCCCCGTTAGCGCCTCTCCGCCGGGTCCCGGGATGCCGCGGCGTTCCCGTTAAACTCCCCCCAATGGTTGCCCCGCTGCCCGACGCCGCGCCGCCGAGCCCGCAGTTGAGTCTGACGACCCAGATGACGCGGTTCGTCGTCACCGGCGGCCTGGCGGGGATCGTGGACTTCGGCCTGTACCTGGCGCTGTACAAAGCCGTCGGCGTCCAGGTTGACCTGGCCAAGGCCAGCAGCTTCGTCGTCGGCACCATCACCGCCTATCTGATCAACCGCCGGTGGACGTTCCGGGCCGCCCCGAGCACCGCGCGGTTCGTCGCGGTCATGGTTCTGTACGGCATCACCTTCGCCGTGCAGGTCGGGCTCAACCATCTGTGCCTGGCGCTTTTGCACTACCGCGGGTGGGCGATACCCGTCGCGTTCGTGATCGCGCAGGGCACGGCGACGGTGATCAACTTCGTCGTGCAGCGGGCGGTAATCTTCCGCATTCGCTGAGCCGACGTTCGCAAGCGGTACCCTCTGTGACGATGTTGAGCACCGATGTTTTGACCACCGCCACCCGGCTGACCGGCTTTGGCCGCACCGCGCCGTCGGTGGCCGAGGTGCTTTCGACCCGGGACCCCGAGGTGGTCGCCAAGGCCGTCGCCCGGGTGGCCGAATCGGGCGGCCCCAACGGCCGCGGCGTCATCGCGCGCGGGCTGGGCCGGTCCTACGGCGACAACGCCCAAAACGGCGGCGGCCTGGTGATCGACATGACGGGCCTCAACCGGATCCACTCGATCAGCGCCGACACCCGGCTGGTCGACGTCGACGCGGGCGTCAGCCTGGACCAGCTGATGAAGGCGGCGCTCCCGTTCGGGCTGTGGGTTCCGGTGCTGCCGGGCACGCGCCAGGTCACCGTAGGCGGCGCGATCGCCTGCGACATCCACGGCAAGAACCATCACAGCGCGGGCAGCTTCGGCAACCACGTGCGCTCGATGGACCTGCTCATGGCCGACGGCAGCGTCCGCACCCTCACCCCCGACGGTGACGACGCCGAGCTGTTCTGGGTCACCGTGGGTGGCAACGGCCTGACCGGGATCGTCCTGCGCGCGACCATCGAGATGACGCCCACCGAGACGGCCTATTTCGTCGCCGACGGGGTGGCCACCAAGGACCTCGACGAAACGGTCGCCGTGCACCTCGACGGCAGCGAGGCCAACTACACCTACTCCAGTGCCTGGTTCGACCTGATCAGTCCGCCCCCCAAGCTCGGCCGCGCCGCCGTCAGCCGCGGCAGTCTGGCGAAGCTGGACCAACTGCCCAAGAAGCTTGCCAGGAATCCGCTGAAATTCGATGCGCCACAACTGTTGACGGTGCCGAACGTTTTTCCGGTCAGCGCGATGAACAAGCTGTCCTTCATGGCGATCGGCGAGGTGTACTACCGGCTGGGCGGCAACTACACCGGCAAGATCATGAACCTGTCGCAGTTCTACCACATGCTCGACCTGGTCAGTGGTTGGAACAACGCTTACGGCCCAATGGGTTTCGCGCAGCACCAGTTCCTCGTCCCGCCGGACGCGATGGACGAGTTCAAGGCCATCATCCGCTGGATCCAGACCCGCGGCCACTACTCGGCACTGAACGTGTTCAAACTGTTCGGGCCGGGCAACCGCGCACCGCTGAGTTTCCCGATGGCCGGCTGGAACGTCGCGATGGACTTCCCCAACAAGCCGGGAATCAACGAGTTCCTCAACGAACTCGACCGGCGCGTACTGGAATTCGGCGGCCGGGTGTACACGGCCAAGGATTCCCGCGCGAGCGCCGAGACCTTCCACGCCATGTACCCCCGCATCGACGAGTGGATCGCGGTGCGCCGCAAGGTGGATCCCGCCGGGGTGTTCGCCTCGGACATGGCCCGACGTTTGGAGCTGTTGTAAATGGTGCGCCAATGGTTTTAGATGCCGTGGGAAATCCGCAGACCATCCTGCTGCTCGGCGGGACCTCCGAGATCGGGCTGGCAATCTGTAAGCGCTACCTGCAGAACGCGCATGCCCGCATCGTGCTGGCCGCCATGCCCGATGACCCGGGCCGTGATGCCGCCGTCGCCCAGATGAAGGCGGCGGGTGCGCGGTCGGTGGAGCTGATCGACTTCGAAGCCACCGACGCCGACAGTCATCCGAAGACGATCGAGGCGGCCTTCGCCCACGGTGATGTCGACGTGGCGATCGTCGCCTTCGGGATCCTCGGCGACGCCGAGGAGTTGTGGCAGGACCAGCGCAAGGCCGTCTTGGCCGCCGAAATCAATTACACCGCCGCCGTTTCGGTGGGTGTACTGCTCGGCGAGAAGATGCGCGCCCAGGGCTTCGGCCAGATCATCGCGATGAGCTCGGCCGCCGGGGAGCGGGTGCGGCGATCCAACTTCGTCTACGGCTCCACCAAGGCGGGGCTGGACGGCTTCTATCTGGGGCTCGGAGAAGCGTTGCGCGAGTATGGCGTTCGCGTCCTGGTCATCCGCCCGGGTCAGGTTCGTACCCGGATGAGCGCGCACGTCAAGGAAGCGCCGCTGACCGTGGACAAGGAGTACGTCGCCAACCTCGCCGTGACCGCCGCCGCAAAAGGTAAGGAATTGGTTTGGGCGCCAGCAGCATTCCGGTACGTGATGATGGTGTTGCGACACATCCCGCGCAGCGTCTTCCGCAAGCTGCCAATCTGATCATGCGCAACGCGCTGGCCAGTCTCGGCCAGATGGCGGTCGCGGTGGCGGTGGCCGTCGTGGTCGCGGTGGTCTCGCTGGTCGCCATCGCCCGCGTGCAGTGGCCGGCCTTCCCGTCGTCCAACCAGCTGCACGCGCTGACCACCGTGGGGCAGGTCGGCTGCCTGGCCGGTCTGGTCGCCGTGGGCTGGGCATGGGGGCGCTCCGGCCGGTTCCGGTGGCTCGCGCAGCTGGGCGGGCTGGTGTTCGTGTCCGCGTTCACCGTCGTGACGCTGGGCATGCCGCTGGGCGCGACCAAGCTGTACCTGTTCGGCATCTCCGTCGACCAGCAGTTCCGCACCGAGTACCTGACCCGGCTCGCCGACAGCCCCGCCCTGCGCGACATGACCTACATCGGGCTGCCGCCGTTCTACCCACCCGGCTGGTTCTGGATCGGCGGGCGCGCCGCGGCGCTGAGCGGAGCACCGGCCTGGGAGGTCTACAAGCCGTGGGCCGTCACCTCGATCACGATCGCGGTGGCCATCGCCCTGGTGCTGTGGTGGCGGATGGTCCGCTTCGAGTACGCGCTGATCGTCACCACCGCGACGGCGGCCGCGACGCTCGCCTACGGCTCGCCCGAGCCCTACGCGGCCATGATCACAGTGCTGCTGCCGCCGGTGCTGGTGCTGACCTGGTCGGGTCTGCGCGGCGGCGAACGCAACGGCGGGTGGGCCGCCGTGGTTGGTGCGGGCCTATTCCTCGGCTGGACGGCGACCTGGTACTCGCTGCTGCTGGCCTTCAGCGCATTCACGGTGTTGCTCATGGCGCTATTGCTGGCCGGTGCGCGCTGGCGGCGCGGCGGCTTCGGGGCCGCGCTCGACCCGGTGCGCCGGCTGGCCCTCATCGCGGTCATCGCCGCGGCGATCGCGAGCACCACCTGGCTGCCGTTCCTGTTGCGGGCGCTCCGCAGCCCGGTCAGCAACTCCGGCAGCGCCTTTCACTACCTACCGGCCGACGGCGCCGTGCTGACCTTCCCCATGCTGCAGTTCTCTCTGCTGGGCGCGGTCTGCCTGCTGGGCGCCCTGTGGTTGGTGGTGCGGGCGGGTTCCTCCGTGCGGGCGGGGGCCATCGGCATCGGGGTGCTGGCGGTCTACTTGTGGTCGCTGCTTTCGATGCTGACGACGCTGGCGCGCACCACGCTGCTGTCCTTCCGGCTGCAGCCGACGTTGACCGTGTTGTTGGTGGCCGCCGGGGCCTTCGGCTTCGTCGAGGCCGTCGGGGCGCTGTCCGCGCGCGGGCGGGCCGTCCTGCCCGTCGCCGGCGCCGTCGGCCTGGCCGCCGCGATCGCATTCAGCCAGGACATTCCCGACGTGCTGCGCCCGGATCTCACCATCGCCTACACCGACACCGACGGCAACGGCCAGCGCGGTGACCGCCGGCCGCCGAGTTCGGAGAAGTTCTACCCCGACATCGACCACGCCATCACGACCGCGACCGGCAGGCCCCGCGACCAGACCGTTGTGATGACCGCCGACTACAGCTTCCTGTCCTTCTATCCCTACTGGGGATTCCAGGGGTTGACGTCGCACTACGCCAACCCGCTCGCGCAATTCGACCTGCGGGGCGCCCAGATCAACAAGTGGTCCAAGCTCAAGTCGGCCGACGACCTCATCCACGCGCTCGACACCTGTCCATGGCCACCACCCACGGTGTTTCTCATGCGCCGCGGCGCGAACGGCAACTACACGCTGCGGCTCGCTGAGGACGTGTATCCCAACCAGCCCAACGTCCGTCGCTACACCGTCGACCTGCGGGCCGCCCTCTTCGACAGCCCACAGTTCGTCGTGCACAGCGCCGGCCCGTTCGTGGTGGCCATCCGCAAGCCCCCGACAAGCCGCTCATGAGCACCGACACCTCGCCGCCCGGCGTCGAAGAACTAGCATCTACCACCGTGACCGACACGGGAGCGAACCACCGGATCACTCGGTTGGTTGCCACCGTCGCCGGGCTGCTCGGGGCCCTGCTGGCCATCGCCACCCCGCTGCTGCCGGTCAACCAGACCACCGCACAGCTCAACTGGCCCCAGAACGGCAACTTCGAGAGCGTCGACGCGCCGCTGATCGGGTACGTCGCCACCGACCTCAACATCACCGTGCCGTGCCAGGCCGCCGCCGGGCTGGCCGGCCCGGCGAACACGGCGAAGACGGTGCTGTTGTCGACGGTGCCCAAGCAGGCCCCCAAGGCCGTCGATCGCGGGCTGCTCATCCAACGCGCCAACGACTACCTGGTGGTGGTGGTGCGCAACGTCGCGGTGGTGACCGCCCCGCTGAACCAGGTGCTGAGCCCGGCCTGCCAGCGGTTGACCTTCACCGCGCACGCCGATCGCGTCACCGCCGAGTTCGTCGGGCTGACCCAGGGACCCAACGCCGAGCATCCCGGCTCGCCGCTGCGCGGGGAGAAGAGCGGCTATGACTTCCGGCCGCAAATCGTCGGCGTCTTCACCGATCTGGCGGGGCCGGCGCCGCCGGGCCTGAGCTTCTCGGCGACCGTCGACACCCGTTACAGCAGCAGCCCCACCCAACTGAAGATGGCGGCGATGATCCTCGGGGTGGTCCTGACCGCCGCCGCCCTGGTCGCGCTGCACCTGCTCGACACCGCGGACGGCAGCCGGCATCGCCGCTTCCTGCCGTCCCGCTGGTGGTCGATCGGCGGCCTGGACGCGCTGGTGATCGCCGTGCTGGTGTGGTGGCAGTTCGTCGGGGCCAACACGTCCGACGATGGCTACATCCTGACCATGGCCCGGGTTTCCGAGCACGCCGGCTACATGGCCAACTACTACCGCTGGTTCGGCACGCCGGAGGCACCCTTCGGCTGGTACTACGACCTGCTGGCGTTGTGGGCCCACGTCAGCACCGCCAGCATCTGGATGCGGTTGCCCACCCTGGCCATGGCGCTGACGTGCTGGTGGGTGATCAGCCGGGAAGTCATGCCGCGCCTGGGTCACGCCGTGAAGCTGAACCGCGGCGCGGCGTGGACGGCGGCCGGCATGTTCCTGGCCGTGTGGCTGCCGCTCAACAACGGCCTGCGGCCCGAGCCGATCATCGCGTTGGGCATCCTGCTGACCTGGTGCTCGGTGGAACGCGCGGTGGCCACCAGCCGGTTGCTGCCGGTGGCGGTCGCCTGCATCATCGGTGCGCTGACGCTGTTTTCCGGACCGACGGGCATCGCCTCGATCGGTGCGCTGCTCGTCGCGATCGGGCCGCTGCGGACCATCCTGCATCGGCGGTCCAAGCGGTTCGGCGCGCTGCCGCTGGTGGCGCCTCTGTTCGCCGCGGTCACCGTCACCGCCATCCTCATCTTCCGCGACCAGACCCTGGCGGGCGAGGTTCAGGCCAGCATGCTCAAGCGCGCCGTCGGCCCCAGCCTGAGTTGGTTCGACGAACACATCCGCTACGAGCGCTTGTTCATGGCCAGCCCCGACGGGTCGGTCGCCCGCCGCTTCGCCGTGCTGGCGCTGGTCCTGGCGCTCGGGATCACGGTCGCAATGTCGTTGCGCAAGGGCCGGATTCCGGGCACGGCCGCCGGGCCGAGCCGCCGCATCGTCGGGATCACCATCATCTCGTTCATCGCGATGATGTTCACTCCCACCAAGTGGACCCACCACTTCGGGGTGTTCGCCGGGCTGGCCGGGCCGCTGGGCGCGCTGGCCGCGATCGCCGTGACGTCCGTGGCGATGCGATCCCGGCGCAACCGCACCATGTTCGCCGCCGTCGTGCTGTTCCTGGTGGCCTTGTCGTTCGCCAGCGTCAACGGCTGGTGGTATGTGTCTAATTTCGGTGTGCCATGGTCGAATTCGTTCCCGGCGTGGCACTATGCCTTCGCCACCGCGCTGCTCGGGCTGACCGTCGTGGTGTTGCTGCTGGCGGCCTGGTTCCACTTCGTTTCGCTGAACGACGGGCCGCCCAAGACCCGGTACGGGTCACGCGTGGCCGGAATCGTCCAGTCCCCGTTGGCAATTGCGACGTGGCTGCTGGTGGTGTTCGAGGTGGCATCGCTGACCCTGGCGATGACCGACCAGTACCCCGCATGGACGGTGGGTCGCTCCAACCTCGAGGCGCTGACCGGCAAATCGTGCGGGCTGGCCGAGGACGTGCTGGTGGAACAGGACCCCAACGCCGGCACCCTGTCGCCGGTGAGCGCCACCGCGGGTGACGCCCTCGGTGCGGGCCTCTCGGAAGCCTTCACGCCCAACGGAATTCCCGCCGACGTCCGCGCCGACCCCGTGATGGAGCGTCCAGGTGACCGCAGCTTCATCAACGACGACAAGCTGGTCACCGGCGCCGAGGCCGGCACCGAGGGCGGTACCACTCCGGCGCCGGGAATCAACGGTTCGGTTGCCCAGCTGCCCTACAACCTCGATCCGTCGCGCACCCCCGTCCTGGGCAGCTGGCGGCCCGGCATCCAGGTGCCCGCCCACCTGCGATCGGGCTGGTACCGACTGCCCGATCGCGACCAGGCGCGGCCGCTGTTGGTGGTCAGCGCGGCCGGCCGCTTCGACCCCCGCGAGGTCCAGGTCCAGTGGGCCACCGATGACGAAGCGGCGCACGGGCATCCCGGTGGGTCGTTCCAGCTCGCGGATGTGGGGGCCTCACCGGCCTGGCGCAACTTGCGCTTGCCGTTGTCGGCCATCCCCAGCGGCGCCACCCAGATCCGGTTGGTCGCCGACGACGAGGACCTGGCGCCGCAGCACTGGATCGCACTCACACCGCCCCGGATTCCGCAGCTGCGCACGCTGCAGGACGTGGTTGGGTCGCGGGACCCGGTGTTTCTGGACTGGTTGGTCGGGCTGGCGTTTCCCTGCCAGCGGCCGTTCGGCCACCAGAACGGCGTCGACGAGGCGCCGAAATGGCGCATCCTGCCGGACCGTTTCGGCGCCGAGGCCAACTCGCCGGTGATGGACAACAACGGCGGCGGACCGCTGGGCGTCACCGAGCTGCTGGCAAAGGCGACCACCATGGCCACCTATCTGAAGGACGACTGGTCGCGCGACTGGGGCTCGCTGCAACGGCTGACGCCGTATTACCCCGATGCGCAGCCCGCCCGCCTGCAGCTCGGTACGGCAACGCGCAGCGGCCTGTGGAATCCCGCGCCCCTGCGCAAGACTTAGCCGTCACAACCCGGGCAGGCAGTTGATGAACGGGATGCACGGAGGCGAGGGCGGCCGCGGTGGTGGAAAACCTTCGATGATGGTCGAATTGGTCACCGGGCTGTTCTGATCGAAATACCAAGGGTGGCAGACGTTTCTGTCCCAGTTCGGCATGTTCTTGAGCTCTGGTGAGCCCGGGCACCATTGATAGGTGCAGCTGTTGGTGGGGCTCGGCCCGCGGCTTGGGTCCTGGCACACCATCGGGGCGGGCTGCGCATGGCCGGTTCCCACGACCAGGCCCGAACCGACGACGGCGAAGCCGCCCGAAAGCAATGCACCAGCGAGCATCCGCTTGGCGTTGTGACCGATGTTCATGCCGCCAGTGCAGGCGGTCGGGGCCGCTACCGATCCCAAGGTCGCGGCCGATCGCAGGGTTGGCGCCCACCATTGGTAAGTGTAAGCTTACGGTTCGTGGCGGCTTACCAAACCGACGGAGATGTCTGGGACGCCCTGGCGGACCGGACGCGGCGGGCCATCTTGGAGCGGCTTGCGCACGGGCCGGCCGCGGTCGGCGAACTGGCGCGGCATCTGCCCGTCAGCAGACCGGCCGTCTCCCAACACCTCAAGGTGCTCAAATGCGCGGGGCTGGTGCGCGACCGCGCCGCAGGCACCCGGCGCGTATATCAACTCGACCCGACGGGCCTCGAGGCATTGCGCGCCGACCTCGACCGGTTCTGGGCGCAGGCTCTGGCCGGCTACGCCCGAAAGATCGACGAGAGTAAAGGAGAAGACCTGTGACGCAACGGATCCCGAACGTTATGCACCACGTTTTGGTCAACGCCCCGATCGAGCGGGCATTCGCCGTCTTCACCGAGCAGTTCGGTGACTTCAAACCCCGGGAGCACAACCTGCTCTCGGTCCCGATCGCCGAAACGGTCTTCGAGCCCCGGGTGGGCGGGCACATCTACGACCGCGGCGTCGACGGCAGCGTTTGCCGCTGGGCGCGGATCTTGGCCTACGAGCCGCCCCGCCGCCTCGTGTTCACCTGGGATATCGGCCCCACGTGGCAACTGGAACCCGACCAGTCGAAAACCAGTGAAGTCGAGGTGCGCTTCACCGCCGAGTCCGACGACCGCACCCGGGTCGATCTCGAACATCGCCACCTGGACCGCCACGGACCCGGATGGGAATCCGTCGCCGAGGGCGTCGACGGTGACGCGGGCTGGCCGCTGTACCTGGACCGCTATGCGCGCCTGCTCGCCGGGGCCCGGCAATGACGGCCACCCTGATGAGCATGGCCCACGACGAGCGGGCCGACCTGGCGGATTTCCTGGCCACCCTGACGCCGCAGCAGTGGGACGCCCCCAGCCTGTGCTCGAAGTGGACCGTGAAAGAGGTTGTCGCGCATGTGGTCAGCTACGAAGAGCTGGGTCCGCTGGCGCTACTGAAGCGCTTCGCCAAGGGCTGGGTCGTCCGGGCCAACCAGGTGGGTGTCGACGAGTTCGCCGGCCTGAGCGCGCGACAGCTGCTCGACTTTCTGCGTGCTCATCTCCAACCACGCGGGCTGACAGCGGGTTTCGGCGGAATGATCGCGCTCGTCGACGGCACCATCCATCACCAAGACATCCGCCGCGCGCTGGGCCGGCCGCGCAGCGTGCCGGCCGATCGGCTCGAGCGGGTCCTCGGGCTGGTGCCGGGCAACCCCAGGCTCGGTGCCGGCCGCCGGATCAGGGGCCTGCGATTGCGCGCCACCGACGTCGACTGGGAACACGGCCGCGGGCCGGAAGTCACCGGCCCCGGTGAGGCGCTGCTGATGGCGATGTCCGGCCGCCCCGCGGCGCTCGCCGACCTCGCCGGCCCGGGCCTGGACACACTGGCCGCCCGGCTCCCCGGCTGAGGCCGCGCGGCCCCGCGCGGCCCCGCGTCCTCAGCGGACAAAGGAGCTTCGCTTACGATCGAGCCTCGTGCCCCACGACGATGATCAGCGTTCGCAGCGGATCCCTCGCTTGGTGGCAGTCGTCGCGGGCCTCGTGGGTCTGCTGTTGTGCGTTCTGGTTCCGTTGCTCCCGGTGAAACAGACCACCGCGACGGTGCTGTGGCCGCAGGGCACCGCGGACGGGCACGTCACCCAGATCACCGCGCCCCTGGTGTCCGGGGCGCCGCGCGCGCTGGACATCTCCATCCCGTGCGCGGCGATCGCCACCCTGCCCGCCGGCGGCGGCCTGGTGGTCTCCACCCTGCCCGCCGGCGGGATGGACGCCGGCAAGAACGGGCTGTTCGTGCGGGCGGACAAGGACCTGGTGGTCGTGGCCTTCCGCGACACCGTCGCCGCGGCCGCGCCGCGCGGGGCGGTCGCCGGCGGGGCCTGCAGCGTGCTGCACGCCTGGGCCGACGCGGGCGCGGCGGGTGCGGAGTTCGTCGGCATGCCCGGCGCCTCCGGGATACTGCCCTCGGAAAAGAAGCCCGAGGTCGGCGGCATCTTCACGGACCTGAAGGTGCCCGCCCAGCCCGGGCTGTCGGCCCGCGTCGACATCGACACCCGGTTCATCACGGCCCCAACCGCCCTCAAACAGCTCGCCATGGGCGTGGGCGCGCTGGCCGTCCTGACGGCCGTCATCGCGCTGGCCGCGCTCGACCGCCGCAGTCGGGGCGGCGGCACGCTGGTCAATTGGCAGTCCCCGATCGCCTGGCTTTCCCGGTACCGTCCCCGTGCGCGCTGGAATTCGTGGCGGCGCGTCGGCATCGCCACCTGGATCGCCGACGCCGGCGTGATCGCGACGCTGCTGGTCTGGCACGTCATCGGCGCCACCTCGTCCGATGACGGCTACAACCTGACCATCGCCCGGGTCGCCCCGAAGGGCGGCTACATCGCCGACTACTACCGCTACTTCGGCACGACGGACGCACCGTTCGACTGGTACCTGGGGGTGCTGTCCAGGCTGGCGTCGGTGAGCACCGCCGGCGTGTGGATGCGGCTGCCGGCCACGCTGGCCGGCATCGCCTGCTGGCTGGTGATCAGCCACTTGATCCTGCGCAGGCTGGGGCCCGGCAGGGGCGGCCTGGCGGCCAACCGGGTGGCCGTCTTCACCGCGGGCGCGGTGTTCCTGGCCGCCTGGCTGCCGTTCAACAACGGTCTGCGGCCCGAGCCGCTGATCGCGCTCGGGGTGCTGGTCACCTGGATCCTGGTCGAACGCGCGATCGCGCTGCAGCGCCTGGCCCCGGCCGCCGTCGCCATCTTCGTCGCAATGCTCACCGCGACGCTGGCGCCGCAGGGCCTGATCGCCGTCGCGGCGCTGCTGACCGGCTCGCGGGCCGTCGCCCAGACGATCCGGCGGCGCCGGGCGACCGACGGGCTGCTCGCTCCGCTGGCGGTGCTGGGGGCGTCGCTGTCGCTGATCACCGTCGTGGTGTTCCGCAGTCAGACGCTGGCGACCGTCGCCGAGTCGGCGCGGATCAAATACAAGGTCGGGCCGACGATCGCGTGGTACCAGGACTGGCTTCGCTACTACTTCCTGACGGTGGAGTCCAACCCCGACGGGTCGATGGCGAGGCGATTCGCGGTCCTGGTGCTATTGCTGTGCCTGTTCGGGATGCTGGTCATCCTGCTGCGCCGGGGCGGGGTGCCCGGGGTGGCCAGCGGTCCGGCCTGGCGGTTGATCGGCACCACGGCGGTCGGCCTGTTGCTGTTGACGTTCACCCCGACGAAGTGGGCGGTCCAGTTCGGCGCCTTCGCCGGACTGGCCGGGGCGCTGGGCGCGGTCACCGCGTTCGCCTTGGCGCGGATCGGACTGCACAACCGCCGCAACCTGACGCTGTACGTCACGGCCCTGCTGTTCGTGCTGGCGGTCGCGACCTCCGGCGTCAACGGCTGGTTCTACGTGGGCAACTACGGGGTGCCGTGGTACGACATCCAGCCGGTCGTCGCCAGCCACCCCGTGACGTCGATGTTCTTGACGCTGTCCATCCTCACCGGCCTGCTGGCCGCCTGGCAGCACTTCCGCATGGACTACGCCGGGCACACCGAGGTCAAGGACAGCCGGCGCAACCGGGTGCTGGCGTCGACCCCGCTGCTGGTGGTCGCGACCATCATGGTGGTCGGCGAAGTCGCCTCGTTGACCAAGGGCGCGGTGTTCCGCTACCCGCTCTACACCACCGGCAAGGCCAATCTGGCCGCCATCAGTTCGGGGCTGTCGCCCGCCAGCTGCGCGATGGCCGACGACGTGCTGACCGAGCCCGACCCCAACGCCGGCATGCTCGAGCCGGCGCCCGGGCAGACCTTCGGCCCGGACGGCCCGCTCGGCGGCGCCAATCCGGTCGGCTTCAAACCCGATGGCGTCGGCGACGACCTGAGGTCTTATCCGGTGGTCACCAAGCCGGGAGTGGTGAATTCCGACGCGTCACCGAACAAGCCGAACGCCGCGATGAGTGACTCCGCGGGGACCGCCGGCGGGAAAGGCCCCGCCGGTGTCAACGGCTCGCACGCGGCGCTGCCGTTCGGCCTCGACCCGGCCCGCACCCCGGTGATGGGCAGCTACGGCGAGAACTCGCTGGCCGCCACCGCTACCTCGGCCTGGTACCAGCTGCCGCCGCGCACCGGCGACCGTCCGATCGTCGTGGTTTCGGCGTCCGGCGCCATCTGGTCGTACAAGGAGGACGGCACCTTCACCTATGGGCAGTCGCTGAAGTTGCAGTGGGGCGTGGCCCGCCCCGACGGCAGCACCCAGCCGCTCGCGGAGGTGCAGCCGATCGACATCGGGCCCGAGCCGGCGTGGCGCAATCTGCGATTCCCGCTGACCTGGGCGCCGCCCGAGGCGAACGTGGCGCGGATCGTCGCCTACGACCCGAACCTGAGTTCGGACCAGTGGTTCGCGTTCACGCCGCCGCGGGTTCCGGTGCTGCGGACCCTGCAGCAATTGATGGGATCGCAGACGCCGGTGCTGATGGACATCGCGACCGCCGCGAACTTCCCATGCCAGCGGCCGTTCGCCGAACACCTTGGCGTTGCCGAACTTCCGCAGTACCGCATCCTGCCCGACCACAAACAAACGGCGTCGTCGTCGAACGGGTGGCAGTCCGGTGAGGCCGGCGGGCCGTTCCTGTTCCTGCAGACGATGCTGCGCACCTCGACGGTCGCGACGTATCTGCGTGGCGACTGGTATCGGGACTGGGGATCCGTGGAGCAGTACTTCCGGTTGGTGCCGGCTGATCAGGCGCCGGACGCCGTAATCGAACAGGGTGTGATGACAGTGCACGGCTGGAGCCGGCAGGGACCGATTCGGGCGCTCCCATGACCGTCACGACCGTCAAGAACGTGAGGGTGACGCGGTGGGTCGCGACGATCGCCGGGCTGATCGGCTTCATCCTGTCGGTGGCCACCCCGCTGCTGCCCGTCGTGCAGACCACCGCGACGCTGAATTGGCCGCAGAACGGCCAGTTGAACAGCGTTACCGCGCCGCTGATTTCGCTGACCCCCGTCGACGTGCACGTCACCGTGCCGTGCTCGGTGGCGCGCGACCTGCCACCGGAGGGCGGCGTCGTGCTCAGCACCGCGCCCAAGAAGGGCAAGGACGCCGCGCTCAACGCGTTGTTCGTGGTCGTCAACGGCAAGCGCGTGGACGTCACCGACCGCAACGTGGTGATCGCCAGCGCGGCGCGTGACCAGGTGGCATCCCCCCAATGTCAGCGCATCGAGATCACCTCTACGAAGGCGGGCGCCTACGCCACGTTTGTCGGACTGAACGATCCGGCGGGCAGACCGCTCGGCGGCGGTTTCCCCGATCCGAACCTGCGGCCGCAAATCGTGGGGGTGTTCACCGACCTGACCGGCCCCGCCCCGCCGGATTTGCAGCTGTCGGCCACCATCGACACCCGGTTCTCCACCACCCCAACGACTTTGAAACTTGTCGCGATGGTGCTGGCGATCGTGTCCACCATCGTCTCGCTGGTCGCGCTGTGGCGGCTCGACCAGTTGGACGGTCACCGGATGCGCCGGCTGATCCCGGCGAACTGGCGCACGTTCACCCTGGCCGACGTCACCGTGATCTCCGGATTCGTGCTGTGGCACGTGATCGGGGCGAACTCGTCGGACGACGGCTACATCCTGGGCATGGCCCGGGTCGCCGACCGCGCCGGCTACATGTCGAACTACTTCCGTTGGTTCGGTAGCCCCGAGGACCCCTTCGGCTGGTACTACAACCTGCTGGCGCTGATGACCCATGTCAGCGACGCCAGCCTGTGGATGCGGTTGCCGGACTTGATCGCAGGGATCGTGTGCTGGCTGCTGCTCTCGCGCGAGGTGCTGCCCCGGCTGGGGCCCGCGGTCGCCCGCAGCAAGGCGGCGAACTGGGCGGCGGGCATGGTCCTGTTGACCGCCTGGATGCCGTTCGACAACGGCCTGCGGCCCGAACCCATCATCGCCGTCGGATCGCTGATCACCTATGTGCTGATCGAGCGCTCGATGCGCTACAGCCGGCTGACGCCCGCGGCGCTGGCGGTCATCACCGCGGCCTTCACGCTCGGCGTCCAGCCCACCGGACTGATCGCGGTGGCCGCGCTGATCGCGGGTGGCCGTCCGATCCTGCGCATTCTGGTCCGCCGCCATCGCCTGGTCGGCACCTGGCCGCTGGTGGCACCCATGCTGGCCGCCGGAACGGTCATCCTGACCGTGGTGTTCGCCGACCAGACGCTGTCAACGGTGTTGGAAGCCACCAGGATTCGCACCGACATCGGGCCCAGCCAGGCCTGGTACACCGAGAACCTGCGCTACTACTACCTGATTCTGCCCACCGTCGACGGATCGCTTTCGCGCCGCTTCGGCTTCCTGATCACCGCGCTGTGCCTGTTCACGGCCGTGTTCATCATGTTGCGGCGCAAGCGAGTTCCCGGTGTGGCCCGTGGACCGGCGTGGCGACTGATGGGCGTCATCTTCGGCACCATGTTCTTCCTGATGTTCACGCCCACCAAGTGGGTGCACCACTTCGGGCTGTTCGCGGCGGTGGGGGCCGCGATGGCCGCGCTGACGACGGTGCTGGTGTCACATGAGGTGCTGCGCTGGTCGCGCAACCGGATGGCGTTTTTGGCGGCGGTGCTTTTCATCTTGGCGCTGTGCTTCGCCACCACCAACGGCTGGTGGTACGTCTCCAGCTATGGCGTGCCGTTTAACAGCAGCATGCCGAAAATCGGTGGAATCACGATCAGCACAATCTTTTTCGCATTATTCGCGATCGCCGCCCTGTGGGCGATGTACCTGCACTTCGCGTCCAGGAGCCGCGGCGAGGGACGGTTGGCGCGGCTGGTGACGGCGGCGCCCATCCCCGTCGCAGCGGGATTCATGGCGGTGGTGTTCATCGCGTCGATGACGGCCGGCATCGTGCGCCAGTACCCCACCTACTCCAACGCCTGGGACAACCTGCGGGAATTCAGCGGCGGTTGCGGGCTGGCCGACGACGTGCTCGTCGAGCCGGACAGCAACGCCGGCTTCATGGCGGCCCTGCCCGACAATTACGGCCCGCTGGGCCCGCTGGGGGGTGTCAACCCGACCGGGTTCACCCCCAACGGGGTACCGGATCGCACGCTCGCGGAGTCGGTCAAGGAGACGTCGGTGCCGCAGCCCGGAACCGACTACGACTGGGATGCGCCGACCAAGCTGAGCACGCCGGGTGTCAACGGGTCGACGGTGCCGCTGCCGTACGGCCTCAACCCCGATCAGGTGCCGCTGGCGGGCAGCTACACCAGCGGCGCGCAACAACAGAGCAAGCTGACCTCGGCGTGGTACCAACTGCCGAAGGCCGACGCCGGACACCCGTTGGTGGTGGTGACCGCCGCCGGCACGATCGCCGGCAACAGCATCCTGCACCACCACACCAACGGGCAGACCGTGGAATTGGAATTCGGCAAGCCCGGCCCCGGCGGCGCCGTGCTTCCGGCCGGGCGCCTGGTGCCTTATGACCTGTACGGCGAGCAACCCAAGGTATGGCGGAATCTGCGCTTCGCGCGCTCCCAGATGCCGACCGACGCCGTCGCGGTGCGGGTGGTCGCCGAGGACCTGTCCCTCACGCCGGACGACTGGATCGCCCTGACCCCGCCGCGCGTTCCGGAGCTGCGCTCGTTGCAGGAGTACGTCGGCTCGACGCAGCCGGTGCTGATGGACTGGGCGGTCGGACTGGCCTTCCCTTGCCAGCAGCCGATGCTGCACGTCAACGGCGTCACCGAGATCCCCAAGTTCCGGATCACTCCGGACTACAACGCCAAAAAGCAGGACACGGACACCTGGCAGGACGGGGTCAACGGCGGTCTGCTTGGGATCACCGATCTGCTCCTGCGCGCCCATGTGATGTCGACCTACCTGTCCCACGACTGGGGCCGCGACTGGGGATCGCTGCGCAAGTTCGACACCATCGCCGATGCGCAACCCGCGCGGCTCGACCTCGGCACCGCGACCCGCAGCGGGTGGTGGTCCCCCGGGCCGATCCGCATTAAGCCTTAGCTGCTTTATAAATGCATCGCCTTTAATTAGTCAGCCGCCAAATAGCTGCCTAAATTAACGGTCGAGTAATTGTCCGCATTGGGTTTAATTCCGCCGATTTCGGGTTAATACTCAGTCCGCTGTGATCCACTTCACACGGACCCAATAGGTGGCCCCCCATGCACGCGCTGACACGACTCGGAACATGTGCGGCGGTGATCACCGTGGTGATCACCCCGGCGGCGGCGCTCGAAAACACCAAGGCGGCCGCCGAGGGCGGCACCACGGTAGCCCTGGACAACTACTATCGGCGCTGCGATTTCAGCCGCGTCGGCGTAGCCCCCAAAGTGCCCCGGCCCGGGCTGGGCACCGGTTCGGCCCAGATCCATACCTCCGGGTCAAAAGCGGTCGCCGAGGTGCACCTGTACGACGAGCCCGAGCCGGGCACCCACTTCGACGTCGGGCTCATCCAGATGCCGCGGCCGTCGTCGAGTCCCTGCGGGCCGGGTGATCCGGGCACCGCCTTCTCCGGCATGGACATCGACCCGGCGGGCAACGGAACGGCGACCGTCCAAGACACCATTCGGCCCGGCACCACTGGCGTGTGGGTGATTATCGAGCGGTCCAACCCGAACTCGCAGAATCCGGCGGAGTTTTACACGTCCGAGTTCGTGGCACCGGTATAAGCCCCCCTCCCTGCCAGGGAGTGCCATAAGTCCCTATCTCGACGCCGCGGTCAAGTGCTCCGATAAAGGAGATCGCCGAATGACCGGCGCCGCATGAGAGGTACGGCAATGAACGTTCCACAACAGTCGCAGACGACACGCTTCTTCTCCCGCGTGCTCGGTCCCTTCCTCGTGATTGTCGATGTGACGGCGGTGGCGCGCGCGTCCGACATGCAATCGCTGCTGTCGCAGTTCGAGGCGAACTCGATGTGGACCTTCGTCACCGGCGCCTTCATCTTGTTGCTCGGCCTGACCATTGTCGCCGCTCACCAGAACTGGCGCGGCGCCGCGGCGGCCATCGTTTCCCTGCTCGGCTGGCTGATCGTGTTGCGGGGCCTGCTGCTGGTGGCCTTCCCCAAGTTCTTCGCCTCGCTGGCCAACGACATGATCGGCGCGCAAGCCTGGTGGATAGCGGCGTGCGTCGTCTTCGCCGTTGTCGGTGTGTACCTGACCTACGTCGGCTGGGCACCGGCACCGACGCGGCCGACGTCGCAGGGCGCCGCGGCCAGCCCGGATCTGCCGCGAGCCGCGTGAGCGACACCGGGTCTACGCCGAACCGGCCGACGCAGCGCGAAGGTTCGGAGGAACTCACCGGCGACATCGGCACCGCGGTGCCGCCCGAGTTCGACGCGCCGGCAACCGCCGCCGCCGCGGCGCTCGAGGACACACCGACGCTGAGCCCGGGCTCGGCGCTGCTCGTCGTCACGCGCGGGCCCAACGCCGGCGCACGGTTCACCTTGACCCAACCCGTCATGGCGGCGGGCCGGCATCCCGAAAGCGACATCTACCTCGACGACATCACCGTCAGCCGTCGGCACGCCGAAATACGTAGCGAGGGTGGCCAATTCCGCGTCGTCGACGTGGGCAGCATGAACCGCACCTATCTGAACCGGGAGCCCGTCGACTCGGCGGTGCTGGCCAACGGTGATGAAATCCAGATCGGCAGGGTACGTCTGGTTTTCCTCACGGGCGCGTAGCGTCACTCCCATGAGCGACTACGCCGTCGAGGCGGTGGACAGGCTGCCCTTCTCCACGGAGGAGAAATCGCAGCGCTACCAAACCGAAAACTACCGCGGGGCCGTCGGTCTCAACTGGTATCGCACCGATCCCACCCTGCAGTTCACCATGGCGTACTACCTGCAGCCGGATGAACTGGCGGTCCTAGAGCCGCATCTGGTGCGCATGGGCGAGCTGATGGGCGGTCCGGTCGCGCGATGGGCGGAGGAGACCGACCGCAACCCACCCCGGCTGGAGCGTTACGACCGCTGGGGACACGACGTCAGCCAGGTCGTCATGCCGGTCTCCTTCACCCAGTCCAAGCGCGCGGTCCTGGATGCCCAGCAGGCCCTGCGCGACGACGCGCGCGCCGCCAAGGTGAGCTCGGGCCTGGGCCTGTTCGCGTCCAACTATCTGCTCAACCAGGCCGATATCGGGATGGGCTGCGCGCTGGGCACCGGCGGCGGCATGGTCCAGTCGCTGGTGGCCGGGTACGCGCCGGCCGACGTGCGAGAGCACGTGCTGGCCAAGTTCGCCTCGGGCGAGTGGGCGGGCGAGACGGCGCAACTGCTGACCGAACGCACCGGCGGCTCGGACCTGGGTGCGCTCGAGACGACGGCGACCCGCGCTGGGGACGCGTGGATTCTCAACGGCTTCAAGTGGTTTGCGTCCAACTGCGGCGGCGAGGCGTTCGTTGTGATGGCCAAGCCGGAGGGCGCACCCGACTCGTCGCGGGGCATCGCCAACTTCCTGGTGCTGCGCACCCGCCGCGACGGGTCGCGCAACGGGGTGCGGGTGCGCCGTCTCAAGGACAAGCTCGGCACCCGATCGGTGGCCTCCGGCGAGGTGGAATTCGTTGACGCCGAGGCGTTTCTGCTGTCCGAGAAGGCGAGCGGCTCAGCAGGGCAAGCGGGACCGTCGGACGGCAAGGGGCTGGGCCGCATGATGGAGCTGACCAACGCCGCGCGCCTCGGCATCGCCCTGTTCGGGCTCGGCAACGCGCGCCGCGCCCTGGTCGAGTCGCTGTGTTACGCCCGGCGGCGGCAGGCGTTCGGCGGCGCGCTCATCGACAAGCCGCTGATGCGGCGCAAGCTCGCCGAGCTGGTCGTCGACGTCGAAGCCGCGCAGGCGATGGTTTTCGACGGCACCGGTGCCACCAACCATCGCCAGCCCCGCAGCATGCGGCAGCGCATCGCCGTGCCGGTCACCAAGCTCAAGGTCTGCCGGCTCGGGATCACCGCCGCGTCCGATGCGATCGAAATCCACGGCGGCAACGGCTATATCGAGACCTGGCCGGTGGCCCGGCTGCTGCGCGACGCGCAGGTGAACACCATCTGGGAGGGGCCCGACAACATCCTCTGCCTGGATGTGCGGCGCGGCATCGAGCAGACCCGCGCCCATGAGCCGTTGTTGGCGCGGCTGCGTGACGCGGTGTCGGTTTCCGATGACGACGACACCACCAGGCTGGTCGCGGGGCGCATCGAGGACTTGGATGCGGCGATTACGGCATGGTCCAAACTGGACCGCGACGTCGCCGAGGCGCGGCTGTTCCCGCTGGCCCAATTCATGGGTGACGTGTACGCCGCGGCGCTGCTCACCGAGCAGGCCGCCTGGGAGCGTGCCATCCGCGGCGGGGAGCGCAAGGCGCTGGTCGCCCGGCTCTACGCGCAGCGGTATCTCGCCGACCGCGGCGCGCTGCGCGGCATCGACGCCGACTGCGACGAGGCGTTGGAGCGGTTCGACGAACTGATCGACGGCGCGCTGACGGTCGACCCCTGACAGTGATTCGTCGGGCCTCAGTGGGGTATCAGCGGACGCGTCGGCACACCGTGGTAGCGATGCGGGTCGGGTAAGCGCCTGCGGCGCACCATGTGTAGCAGAACCAGAACCGACGCCGCCGCAGCGTAGACGCACCACAGTGATGCGAACCCCCGGGTGTAGAGGACGGCGACCACGATCAGCCCGACCAGGTTGAGCAATCCGAAAGCGACGATCGATCGATAGCCCGACATCACCGCCCCCCCGATGACAGCCACGATGTAGAGCACCGCCCACACAGCGCCGTTCTCGACGCCGGTGTGGTAACTCAACGCATGTGGAAGCCTGCGCACGCTGACCGGATTGGCCAGGACGGCGAAGGCGAGGTACGACGACACGACGACACCGAGCAACACGAACGGCGCCACTCGTAACCGGGCCCCCTTCGGTTCGAGAAGTAGCACCGCCAGCGGAACGTACGTCGGCAACAACGCGAAGGCGATCAGTACATACGCCAGAACCGCCAGATGTGCGACGCCGACGGACCGGTCACCGTCCTTGGCCGCCCATACGACAGCTTCGATGAACTGGTGCAGGGAGAAGATAGTCGGCAGCAGCGCGAACGGCAGCTCCCGCGGGTGTTTCACCTCTCGCAGTGACACCGCGGCCACGGGCAGCAACGCGGTCCCTGCCACCAGGTCAGCCGTCATCGAGAAACACACATTGCCAATGCTGCCATGGGCCTTGCGCGCGCAACTCGTGTGGAACTCAACTCGCGCTCGGTCACTGCCCACACTGCCGCCACGCCACTCGAACGGCTGCCTGCCACCTGGGACATCGCTGAGAGTTTCGCGGGCAGCGCGTGTCCGGGTACGGAGTGGGTAAGACCGGGTGCGGAGACGCAAAACGAGCACCATGTGGTCGCCGATGGCTACCCATCGGCGATCTCAGCGCCACTGCCGAACGGAGATGATCCATCTGTCTGACACCGTCTTGCATGTGCCGACGACCACGCCGGGCGTGGTAGTCGACGAGACCCGAAGGCCCGTTACGCCGACTGCGAGCACGCCTCCGCCGCGCCGGGAAGGTTGAGCAATGTCGCCTGTCACCCAAGGCCCCATGGGGCGTTTGACATCCGAGCTACGCCTGATCAGCCGCAACCCGAGCCACTTCCGAAGTGGCCGGTGGTACCTACTGGCCGATGGCTTGCTGCTGATTGCTCTGGGCACAGCCGGGTTCGTCTCCGCCGGCGTCCATCCCCACGCCCCGCCCGTCGGCGCCCCGCTGCTGGGACTCGCGTTGACACCCTGGCACAGCGCACTACTGTTCGGGTTTGGGGTGTTGGCCGTCTTCGGCGCGGTCCAGCGCCGCGCGGCGGTCGCCGTAACTGCGCTCAGCTCACTGGTTTTCGTGGCTCTGGTGATCATCGGCGCGATCTTCGCGACGCATCACACGCCTGGACCGCTCGGCTTCGAACCGCGCGACATCGTGTTGCACGGCGTGCTGGCGGTGGCGAATTTTGCTGTCCTGTACTGGCTCATCCCCGACGCGCTGGAGGGGCCGGATTGGGTCCCGCGCCGGGGCACTGAGACCGGGCAGCGCACAGAGCCGGCCACGCCGCCGGCGGGTCCGGCCGCCTAGCTGCCCCTTAGACCGGGATCAGCCCGTGCTTACGGGCCGTGCGGAACCACAACTGCTTGTCCCGCAACAGCTTCAACGACTTGCGCAGCAACAACCGGGTCTGGTGCGGGTCGATGACCGCGTCGATGAAGCCGCGTTCGGCGGCGGTCCACGGGATCGCCATGTTGAGGTTGTAGCCCTCGATGAAGTCCTTCTTGATCTGCTGCGCCTCGGGCGTCGTCGGGTCGGGGAACCGCTTCATCAGCAGCTGCGCGGCGCCCTCCGCGCCGATCACCGCGATACGCGCGGTGGGCCAGGCGAAGTTGAAGTCGGAGGTCAGCTGCCGGGATCCCATCACGGCGTAGGCGCCACCGTAGGACTTGCGCACGGTGATCGTCACCTTCGGCACGTCGGCCTCGACCACCGAGTAGAGGAACCGGCCGCCGCGCTTGATGATGCCCCTCTTCTCCTCCTCGGCGCCCGGCAGGAAGCCCGGGGTGTCCACCACGAACACCAGCGGGACGTTGAACGCGTCACAGAACCGGATGAACCGCGCGGCCTTGTCGGAGGCCTCGTTGTCGATCGACCCGGCCAGGTGCATGGGCTGGTTGGCGATGACGCCGACCGGGCGCCCGTCGACGCGGGCGTACCCGGTGATGATGGCCGGCCCGTGCTGCGCGGCGACCTCGAGGAAGTCGCCGTCGTCGAAGATGCGCAGCAGGATTTCGTGCATGTCGTAGGCCGCGTTGTCGGAGTCCGGCACGATCGTGTCGAGCTCCAGGTCGGTCGGCGTGACCTCTGGCTCCAGCCCGGGGTTGACGATCGGCGGATTGTCGAAGCAATTGGACGGCAGGAATGACAGGAAGTCACGCACGTACTGGAACGCTTCGGCCTCGGAATCCACCACCTGGTGGATGTTGCCGTAGCGGGCCTGCGCGTCGGAGCCGCCGAGCTCGTCGAGGGTGACGTCCTCGCCGGTGACCTCCCTGATGACGTCGGGACCGGTGACGAAGAAGTAACCCTGATCGCGCACCGACACGAGCAGATCGTCTTGGATCGGCGAATACACCGCTCCCCCAGCGCATTTGCCGAAGATGAGGGAGATCTGCGGGACCAGACCGGACAGCGCCTCGTGGCGACGGCCCAGCTCGGCGTACCACGCCAGCGAGGTGACCGCGTCCTGAATCCGGGCACCACCCGAGTCCTGGATGCCGATGATCGGGCACCCAACCATCGCGCACCACTCCATCAGCCGCGCGACCTTGCGGCCGAACATCTCGCCGACCGTGCCCTGGAACACCGTCTGGTCGTGGGAGAACACCCCGACCGGCCGGCCGTCGATCATGGCGTGCCCGGTGACGCAGCCGTCACCGTAGAGCGCGTTCGGGTCGTTCGGCGTTTTGGCCAGCGCCCCGACCTCGAGGAAGGTGCCCGGATCGACCAGTGCGTGGATGCGGGCGCGGGCACTGGGAATGCCCTTCTGGTCGCGCTTGGCGACCGCCTTCTCACCTCCCGGCTCCTTGGCCAATTCCAGGCGAACGTGCAGCTCGGCCAGCTTTTCAGCTGTCGTGTGAGCGCGAGAAGGCTCCGCACCGGTCACTACTTGCCCACCTCACTCGTCCGGCGGCGCCCCGCCTCGATGTTGTCCAGCGCCTCGGTCATGTGCGCCCCCACCTTCGCGATGATCGGCTCGTCGATGGCCTGGATGTGTTCCCCACCGATCGGCACGACCTCGAGGTCGGCCACGTACTCACCCCAGCCGCCGTCCGGCTGACGAACCGCATACCGCGGCTCGAACTCGATGACGTCGTCATGGTAGCGATCCGCCATGTAGAGCGTGACGTGACCGTCGTACGGCTCGATCTGGACCGTTTCCAAGGCGCGGTTGTCCAGGTATGACGTGCGCTGGTGCTCGATGATCCCGCCCGGGACCTGCACGCCGCTCTGCTGGACGATCTCCAACACGAACTTGACCTGGCCCTCGTCGTCGAGCTCCTCGAGCTGCTCGTAGGGGATCGCGGGAATCTCCACGTTGAAGGTGCGCTCGGCGAACCTCGCGTACCGGTCCCACCGCTTGCGGGTCTCCTCCCTGGTCTGCGGGATCTCCTCGCCGGCCCGGACCGTGTCGATCATGCCGACGAACGCGACGTTGGCGCCCATCCGCTTGAGCCCGATCGCGCAGGCATAGGCCAGGGCGCCACCCAGTGACCAGCCCACCAGGATGAACGGCTTGTCGCCGTTGATCTCGAGCAGTTTGGGCACGTATTGGGCGGCCCGTTCCTGCACGGTGCCCTCGACACGCTCGAACCCGTACATCGGGGTGTCCGGCGGCAACCGCTTGAGTAGTGGCTCGTAGACCACCGTCGAACCGCCGGCCGGGTGGAAGACGAAAACCGGTATCTGCGAATCGTCTTGCGGCGCCCGGATGGTGCGCACGAATCCGTCGAGCTCGCCGGCCTCGAGGTAGCTGCGCACCTTCTCGGCCAGCGCCTCGATGTTCTCCGACGTCAGCACGTCCTCGACGGTGATCGGGCCCTCGGCCCGCTCGGACAGGCGCTGCGCCATCTTCGCGGCCTGCTCGTCATCCAGCTTGGGCAGCGGGTTGAAGATGCCGCCCGGGGACTTGCCGGTGACGATCGCCCACGTCGCGAACGTGACCCGTTCGGAGGCGTCGCGCGGCGGCACGTCGGAGTTGAGAGCCTTGGTGACCGCCTCCTGGTTGAGCGCTTGTGCTGCGCCCGCGAGATTGGGCTTTGCCTGCCCGGCGCCATTTCCCTTGGGTCCCGACGGGTCCGTGGGCGGCGGGGGGAGGGGCGCGTCGGAGGCCGGCGGCGGCGCCTCTTGCGTCTGCGGCTCGGCCTGCGGATCGGGTGCCGGCGCCGTCACCGTGGCCGGCGTCGCGCCGCTCACCATTTCCGCCTGCATCCGGGCGATCTCTTCGGGTGACTGCGTCTTCTGGTACTCGTGCAGCTGCTCGACCTCGTCGCGGTGCTCCACCGCGTACTTGATCAGCTCCTCGATGTTGTAGAGGTTGGCGTCGCGGACCGCCGTCAATTGGATCGGCGGCAGGTCGAAGTCGTACTCGACGCGGTTCTTGATCCGCACCGCCATCAGCGAGTCCAGGCCGAGCTCGATCAGCGGCACCTCCCACGGCAGGTCCTCTGGTTCATAACCCATGGCCGAGCCGACGATCAGGCCCAGGCGCTCCGCGACGGTCTCGCCCGACTCCGGCGACCATTTGCCCATGCTGGCCGAGAAGTACCGGTTGGTCAGGCTGTCCGTCAGGGTTTCGGCGTCGGCCTCCTCGACGGATGTCTCCGGCGCGGCCGCCGCCCCGTTGGACGGGGCCGAGATCGCCGCTGCGGCACCGACCGCGGCCGGCAGGGCGACGCCGGCTTCCCCGGCCCGGGCCACCAGCGCGTCGTAGACCAGCGTGAAGGACTCGTCGATGCGGGCATGCACCTGCACCGACGCGCCGCCGGGGTGCCGAGTCAGCGTCGTCACCAGGCGGGCGCCCTCGCCGGGAACCGCACGCTGTTCGGCCGCCGCGAGTTGCGCGTCCGGAAGCACTTCGGCCGCAGCGGTTTTCACCAGGGCGGCGAGGTCCGTCGCGCCGCGGGGGTGGAACTCCCAGACGTGGCGGCCGTCGGGCAGCGCGACGTGGTTGCCCGGCATGAGCGCCGAGCTGCCGCCGTGCGCGAAGTGCACGTCCAGCCAGTGCTCCTTGCGCTTGAACCGGGTCGGCGGGATGTTCGCGTAGTCTGCCGGTCCGGCGGCGCGGGTGAACAGCGTCCAGATGTTGAGGTCGTGGCCGTAGACGTAGAGCTGCGCCATGGTCGAGACCATCGACTCGACCTCGTCCTGCTTGCGGGCCAGCGTCGGGATCAGCTGGGCGTCGTGCAGCCCGGCCGCGGCCGTGGTCAGTCCGACCTGCATGAGCGCGACCGGATTGGGCGCGAGCTCCAGGAAGGTTGTGTGCCCGCTGTCGACAGCGTTACGGACACCGTGGGTGAAGTAGACGCTGTGGCGCAGCCCCTTCTTCCAGTAGTCGACGTCGTGGATCGGCTCGCCGCCGGGCTTGATGTAGGTGCCCTCGTGCACGGTCGAGTAAATCCCGACGGTCGGGCTCGTCGGCTTGATGCCTTGCAGCTCCGCGGCGAGCTCCCCGAGCAGCGGGTCCATCTGCTGGGTGTGGCTGGCGCCCTTGGTCTGGAACTTTCGGGCGAACTTGCCCTCGGACTCCGCGCGGGCGATGATCGCGTCCACCTGCTCGGGCGGACCGCCGATGACGGTCTGGGTGGGGGCGGCGTAGACGCACACCTCCAGGTCCGGGAAATCGGAGAACACCGTCTTGATCTCGTCGGCGGAGTACTCCACCAACGCCATCAGCCGGATGTACTCGCCGAACAGCATCGCCTCGCCCTCACCCATCAGGTGCGAGCGGGAGCAGATGGTCCGGGTGGCATCGCGCAGCGACAAACCGCCGGCGAAGTATGCCGACGCCGCCTCACCCAGCGACTGACCGACCACCGCGGCGGGCCTGGCGCCGTGATGTTTGAGCAGCTCGCCCAGCGCGATCTGGATGGCGAAGATGGTGACCTGGGTGGTCTCGATGCCGTAATCCTGCGAGTCGTCGAGGATCAGCTCGAGCACCGAGTAACCCAGCTCGTCCTGGATCAGCGCGTCGACCTTCTCGATCCACTCGGCGAAGACCTCGTTGCGCAGGTACAGGCTCTTGCCCATCTTGCGGTGCTGCGCGCCGAACCCGGCCAGCACCCACACCGGGCCGTTCGTCACCGGCCCGTCGACGCTGAACACGCCCGGCCGCTGCTTGCCCTCGGCCACCGCACGCAGGCCCTTGATGGCCTCCTCGTGGTCGTGCGCCAGCACCACCGCCCGGGACCGGCCGTGGTTGCGCCGCGACAGCGCCCGCCCGATCGATTCCAGCGACGACGCCTGACCCTCCGGGCTTTCCATCCAGTCGGCCAGCTCGGCGGCCGCCGCCTTCTTGCGCGAGGTCAAGAAGGCCGAAACGGCCAGCGGGATCAGGGGTTTGGTCGGCTCCTCCGCCTCCTGCGCGGCGAGCTCCTCCAGCGCGATCTCTTTCAGCCGCAGCGCCTCGTCGGTGACGCCGGGCAGCTCGTAGTCTTCGTCCTCCTCGGCCGTCTCGGCGTCCGGGATGATGTTGCCGAAGTCGTCGAAGCGCAGCGCGTGACTCTCCATGGTGGGCGCATCGGCGGTTTCGGCGGCGGCGTGCGGTTCGGGCTCGGGTTCGGGTTCGCGTTCGATCACGTCGCGCGGCAGCACCTCGCGCACCACCAGGTGCGCGTTGGCACCGCCGAAGCCGAAGCTCGACACCCCGGCCAGCGCGTAGCCGCCGTACCGCGGCCAATCGGTGGGCTGGTCGATCACCTTCAGGCGCATCGCGTCGAAGTCGATGTAGGGGCTGGGCCCGGCGAAGTTGATCGACGGCGGCAGCTTGTCGTGCTGCAGGGCCAGCACCACCTTGGCCATGCTGGCCGCGCCGGCCGCCGACTCCAGGTGACCCACATTGGTTTTCACCGCACCCAGCAGAGCCGGGCGATCGGCCGGACGTCCCCGGCCGACGACGCGACCCAGGGCCTCGGCCTCGATCGGGTCGCCCAGGACGGTCCCGGTGCCGTGCGCCTCGATGTAGTCGACGGTGCGCGGGTCGATGCCGGCGTCCTTGTAGGCCCGACGCAGCACGTCGGCCTGCGCGTCCTGGTTCGGCGCGATCAGGCCGTTGGACCGGCCGTCGTGGTTGACCGCGCTGCCCGCGATCACGGCCAGAATCTGGTCGCCGTCGCGGCGGGCATCGTCGACCCGCTTGAGCACCAGCATCCCGCCACCCTCGGAGCGGGTGTAGCCGTCGGCGTCCGAGGAGAACGACTTGATCCGGCCGTCGGGGGACAAGACTTGGCCGATCTCGTCGAAACCGAGCGTCACCACGGGCGTGATCAGCGCGTTGACGCCACCGGCGACCGCGACGTCGGCCTCGCCGTTGCGCAGGCCCTGCACGGCCTGGTGGATGGCCACCAGCGAGCTCGAGCACGCGGTGTCGACGGCGACCGACGGACCGCGGAAGTCGTAGAAGTAGGAGACCCGGTTGGCGATGATCGACGTCGCGGTGCCGGTGATGGCGTAGGGGTGCGCGACGGTCGGGTCGGACACCGCCAGGAAGCTGTAGTCGTTGTTGGAGACTCCGACGTAAACGCCGACGGACTGTCCGCGCAAGCTCGACGCCGGGATGTGCGCCTGCTCGAGCGCCTCCCAGGTCAGCTCCAGCGCCATCCGCTGCTGCGGGTCGATGTTGTCGGCTTCGGTCTTGGCCACCGCGAAGAACTCGGAGTCGAAACCCTTGATGTCCGTCAGGTAGCCGCCGCGGGTGCGGGCCTTCGCCAGCCGCTCGGCCAGCCGCGGCTCCTCCAGGAACTCTTCCCAGCGCCCCACCGGCAAGTCGGTGATGGCATCGCGGCCCTCCATCAGCGCCCGCCACGTCTCGTCGGGGGTGTTCATGTCGCCGGGCAACCGGGTCGACAAGCCCACGATCGCGATGTCGACACGGTCGGCCGGGCCGTTGCGCGTCCAGTCCGAAACGTCGTCGCCCGAGGTGTCGATCTCGGGCTCGCCCTCGATGATCCGCGTGGCGAGCGACTCGATGGTCGGATGCTGGAACGCCACCGCGACCGACAGCGTGACACCGGTCATGTCCTCGATGTCGGCGGCCATCGCCACGGCGTCGCGCGACGACAGGCCCAGCTCGACCATCGGTACCGACTCGTCGATGTCGTCCGGTGACTTCCCGACGGCCCGGCCCACCCAGTTGCGCAGCCACTCGCGCAACTCGGGGACCGTCATTGTGCGCCGCTTCTCTGCATCGCTTCGTCCCCCGCAAGCGGGAGGTGCCCCCACTGCATCATCGCCGGCGCCCAAGTCGGTCTTCGTGTTGGGCAGATTCTCCTGCTGGTCTTGGGGGTCGTCTAGTTCAGCCATGGTTCCTGGGTTCAGTCGTTAGCGCCGGCGAAGGCGGTCGGGGAACCGACGCCGCTACGCAGGCTGCCGTCGAGGTAGGCGGCGCGGCACGCGCGGCGCCCGATCTTGCCGCTGGAGGTGCGCGGAATCGTTCCGGCCTGCACCAGCAGCAGGTCGCGGACGGTCACCCCGTGACGGACGGCGATGGCCGCCCGGATCTCGTCCGCGATCGGCTGGTAGTCGAGCTTGTGCGTGCCGGGGGCACGCTCGGCCACGATCACCAGCTGCTCGGAGCTGTCATCGCGGTCGTGCTTCAGGCCCGTGTGCGGGTTGTCGAACACCACCTGCGGCAGCTCGTTGGCCGGGACGGAGAACGCGGCCACATATCCGGTGCGCAGGGCCCGGCTGGCTTCCTGCGCCGAGTACTCCAGGTCCTGCGGGTAGTGGTTGCGGCCGTCGATGATGACCAGGTCCTTGATCCGGCCCGCTATGTAGAGGTGTCCGTTGTGGTAGGTGCCGTAGTCGCCGGTGCGAACCCACAGCCCATCGTCCTCGGCTCCCTCGGCGTGCGACTTGCTGATGCGCGACTTGAGGATGTTGCGGAAAGTCTCCTGGGTCTCCGCCTCCCTGCCCCAGTAGCCGAGGCCGAGGTTCTTGCCGTGCAGCCAGATCTCGCCGATCTGGTCGTCCGGCAGCTCGCTGGCCGTATCGGGGTCGACGATGACGGCCCACTCGTCGACACCGATGACGCCCGCCGAGACCTGCGCGACGGCTTTCGGCGCGTCGGGGGCCACCTCGACGAAGCGTTGCTTGTTGAGCTCGTCGCGGTCGACATGGATGACGGTGGGCGCTTCGTCCATCGGCGTGGTGGACACGAACAACGTCGCCTCGGCCAGGCCGTAGGACGGCTTGATCGCCGTCTCCCGCAGGCCGTACGGCGCGAACGCCTCGAAGAACTTGCGCATCGACGCGGGGGACACCGGCTCACTGCCGTTGAGGATCCCCTTGACGTTGCTCAGGTCCAGCGGCGGCTCGCCCTCCTTGGGCACGCCGCGCACCGCGGCGTGCTCGAACGCGAAGTTGGGGGCGACGGTGAACAGTTCGGAGCCCGGCTCGTCGTCGGGCTTGCGCGCCATCTCGCGGATCCAGCGGCCGGGGCGGCGCACGAACGCGGCCGGCGTCATGAAGGTGAAGTTGTGGCCCAGAACCGGGGACAGCAGTGCCGTGATCAGGCCCATGTCGTGGAAGAAAGGCAGCCAGGACAGGCCGCGGTCACCCTCCTTGCCTTCCAGCCCGTTGAGCACCTGCAACACGTTGGTGGGCAGGTTCAGATGGCTGATCATCACGCCGGTCGGGGTCCGGGTGGAACCGGACGTGTACTGCAGGTAGGCGATGGTGTTCTCGTCGGCCTCGGGCTCCACCCAGGTAGAGGCCACCTCGGTGGGCACCGCGTCGACGGCGATCACCCGGGGCCGTTCCTTGGCCGAACGGGCGCGGATGAACTTGCGGACGCCTTCGGCGGCCTCGGTGGTGGTCAGGATGGTCGACGGCGTGCAGTCGTCGAGCACGGCGTGCAGCCGGCCCACGTGGCCCGGCTCGCCCGGGTCGAACAGCGGCACCGCGATCCGGCCGGCGTACAGCGCGCCGAAGAAGGCGATCAGGTAGTCCAGGTTCTGCGGGCACAGGATGGCGATGCGGTCACCGGGCTGGGTGACCTGCTGCAGCCGGGCGCCCACCGCCCTGTTGCGGGCGCTGAAGTCGCGCCAGACGATGTCGCGGTACACCCCGTCGCGCTCGGTGGAATAGTCGATGAAACGGTAGGCCAGCTTGTCGCCACGAACCCTCGCCCACTTCTCAACGTGCTTGACCAGGTTGGTGTTGTCCGGGAACCTGATCTTTCCATTCACGATGAACGGGTTGTGGTAAACCATGCCGCGCTCCTGTCACACCTGTTTTAGGTCGGCGACGCCGACGTTGTTGTCCTCTGGTCGGCCACGCCGACGGTTTCCATCTCTACGCGGGCCAGCCCTCGCGAGGCGCCTCGGGCGCCAGCCTCCTGCTGATCACAGGCCGGCGTCTACCAGGACCGGGTCCGCAACAAAGTCTTATAGCTCTTAAATTCCTCTTAATGTTAAGGGGCTGCCCGCAGCACACCAAATCACAAGGTACCGCTGATCTGCACCCGCAACGGGCTCCTGGCTGCTGTGTCCCGCGGCCGGTCATCCATGTTTGGGGTGCGGCGCATTGTTGATCAGTCCTTGAACCCAATTTAAGGTCCAATCCGTCGCAGCCTGCCCGTCGGCGTTCCAGAACTGCGTCGTCGCGTACAAGGCGTGGATGGGCTGCCCGCCATTCCCCGCCAGGGTGTTGAGCGTGTTGGGCAGGTTGGCCACGCTGAACGCCTCTTGCGGCGCGGCGCAGATGAGGTCGCCAGGCGCGCAGATCTCGTTGGTCTTGTCGTTGAGCGCGCCGAAACCACCGGGCCGGGCTCCGGTCATGGTCAACCCCAGCCCGGACAGCACCGGCACCTCGTGCAGCGTGACCTCGGCGCCCTGCCCCGGCGGATTGGGCCCGATGTCGTTGCCCACCCCGGGCTGACGGCGACCGTCGGCGATCAACGTCACACCGAGCACCAGGTCGTCGTCGACGGGTCCCCGACCGTTGCCGATGTCGCTGGCGATGTCACCGGCGATCACCGCGCCCTGGGAGAAACCCGTCAGCACGTAACTGGTGAGCGGGCACTTGGCGTTCATGTCCGTCATTGCCTGGACCGTCGCGCGGGTGCCCTCGGCGCGGCTTTCGTTGTACGACATCTGCGTGTCACCGCCGAGGGGGTTATGGAACTGCGCGGTGTAGGGGGTGGTGTACTCCTGCACCCGGGACGCGGGGAACTGCTGGCTGACCGCCGTGGTCACCTTGTGCAGCAACGCGTTGGGGAATTGCATCGGGTTGATCGGATCGTCCTGCGGGGCGGACTCCCAGGTGCCGGGGATGTTGACCAGCTGGACGTCGGGGCACGACGCGTCCTGCGAAGCGGGGCGGGGCTTGTGCGGGTGGGTGGTCGTCGACGGCGAAGGCAGGACGCCGGGCGGCACCGCGCTGGGCGGTGACTCGCGGTTGCGCAGCAAGACCACCACGGCCACGATCACCAACAACACCACGACCGCCATCGCACACGCGGCGGCCCAGGCGAGGACTCGGTGGCGCTTACGCCGGGCGTTGGTAGCCATGTTCTCCTGCTAGCAGAGTGGGTGGATCGCGACGCGGTCCTCCCGACCCCTGCCGCACACCACTACACGGTACCGGCTCCCCCGACTGGATCCGCCGGGCAGCGACCCGCAGCGCCCCGCTACCGAATGGCGCCGACGATGTCGCCCGACATGGCCCCCAGTTGCCCCGACCACGAGCCCCAGCCGTTGTCGCCGCCGCCCGGGAAGTCGAAGTGACCGTTGTGCCCGCCGTTGCTGCGGTACTGCTGATAGAACTCCCGCGAGCTGCCCATCGCCGCGCCCGCCTGGCCAATCATGGCGGCGTCGTCGCCGCCCATATTCGTCGGGCTGTAGACCCAGACGCGAGTGTTGTTCTGCGCCAGCAACGACGCGTGCACGTAGGGGTCGTGCCACTTCCACCGACCGAGCTGCGGGGCGCCCCACATCCCGTTGCCGTCCACACCGCCGAATTGTTGCAGGCCGGCCAGGATCGCCCCGTTGTAGTTGGTGCTCGATGGGTACAGGAATCCGGACAGCGAACCGGCGAAGCCGAAGCGGTCGGGGTGGAAGGCGGCCAGCGCCATCGCGCCGTAGCCACCCTGCGAGGCGCCGACGGCGGCGTGGCCACCGGGCGCCAGGCCCTTGTTGGCGGACAGCCAGTTGGGCAGCTCGCTGGACAGGAAGGTGTCCCACTGCTTGCTGCCGTCCTGCTCCCAGTTGGTGTACATGCTCCACGCACCGCCGGCGGGTGCCACCACCGAGATGCCCTTACCGCCCAGCGTGTTCATCGCGTTGCCCGCGGTGACCCAATTGCTGACGTCCGGCGCCGCATTGAAGGCGTCCAGCAGATAGACCGCGTGCGGACCGCCGGCCAGGAAGGCGACCGGGATGTCGCGGCCCATCGCCGCCGACGGCACCATCAGGCTCTCGTAACCGGCCGCCCGAGCCCGGCCGGCGGGCCCGCCCGTCACCGTCACGCCGATCAAGCCGACCGCCAGCGCGGCCACCGAGATCATCCGAAGAAGCGCTGGCATACCCCGCACGACCCTCATGTCCACCCTCCATCGTCTAGTCGCTGTGGAGCACATTAGCCAGCGCCGTAGTTCCCCCGCCCGCGGGGTAGTGAAACAAATCACACACCAAAACAACCAGCGGCGGAAACCCCCAGGGGTTTCCGCCGCCAGTCGCGTCGTTCTTGGACTTAGGTGCCCTGGCCGGTCTGACCGTTCCCGGCAGGAGTCGCGGCCGTGGCCGGACCGGCGCCCGGGGTTGCACCCAGGGTCGCCTGCAGGTCAGGCTTCATCGCCTGCAGCTGCGCGCCCCAGTACGGCCAGTCGTGCGTGCCGTTGGCGTCGAAGTTCCACACCGCGTTGTTGCCGCCGGCGGCCTTGTACGCGTCCTGGAACTTCAGGTTGCTGGTACGCACGAAGCCCTCCAGGAACTTCGCGGGCAGGTTGTCGCCACCGAGGTCGGACGGCTTGCCGTTACCGCAGTACACCCAGATGCGGGTGTTGTTCGCGACCAGCTTGCTGACCTGCAGCGACGGGTCGTTGCGCGCCCACGCCGGGTCGCTCGACGGCCCCCACATGTCGTCCTTCTTGTAGCCACCGGCGTCACCCATGGCGAGGCCGATCAGCGACGGACCCATGCCCTGCGACGGGTCCAGCAGGGCCGACAGCGAGCCGGCGTAAACGAACTGGTTCGGGTGGTATGCGGCGAGGATCAGGGCCGACGAACCGGCCATCGACAGACCCACGGCGGCGTTGTTGGTCGACTTGACCTGCTTTTGCGCCGCGAGGTACGCGGGCAGCTCGCTGGTCAGGAAGGTCTCCCACTTGTAGGTGGTGCAGCCGGCCTTACCGCAGGCGGGCTTGTACCAGTCGGAGTAGAAGCTGGACTGGCCGCCGACCGGCATGACCACGGCGATGCCCGACTGGTTGTACCACTCGAACGCCGGGGTGTTGATGTCCCAGCCGTTGAAGTCATCCTGGGCGCGCATACCGTCGAGCAGGTAGAGCGCGGGCGCGTTGGCCCCACCGCTTTGGAACTGAACCTTGATATCGCGGCCCATCCCTGCGGAAGGAACCTGCAGGTACTCCACCGGCAGACCGGGGCGCGAGAACGCGCCGGCGGTCGCCGAGCCCCCCACGGCGCCAATCAGGCCCGAGAGCAGGGCCGCACCAGCGGCCGCCACCACGAGCCGGCGCGGCATACCTGCCACGGCGCCGCGAAACCTGTCGACAAGCGTCATCCTTGCTTCCTCATCCTTCTCGGCGCGCCCAGCATCCGGACGCGTCCTTGATTTGGGTCGTACTGCATGCGATCAGGCGCAGCAGTGCTCGTGTAGTCAACCACACCTGTAGCCGTCGAGTCGCATCGAGACCGCACCGCAAAGCGTCAGTCGGCGATCGTTACCCGATGTTTTCCAGGCCAAACGCCGGCGCCGTTGGCGGCGTTTTCGCATGTGCTTGGGCACTTGTGCCAGCTGGTGAAGGCCCAAATGTGAAGTTGCTGGCAATCTTTCGCGGGCGTGGATCGTGATCGTTTTGAGATTGGCCGAATTCTTCTGCGCGCGGCTTACTCGCGAGACGGCGGCGGGACCTCTTCGGGCACCGGCAGTCCGCATCTGGCGAGCTCGTAGCGCGGAACGCGGTCGATCCGGTACTTGGTGAATTCATAGGAATGCACCAGGTTGGAGAGGAATCGGTGCGGGGTCATCGGTGCGCGCACCGAACTCAGCACCGCCTTGGTCTCGGGGCATTGCAAGGCGGTTACCGCCTCCGCGACCCATTGCATGTCCAGATAACCCGGGATACCGGGATACACCTTCACCCATGGTCCGTCGGCGATCACCCAATCCGGGAAGAGGTTCTTGTCGTGGCCGATGCGGCCGTGCTTCAACCGTTCCGTGTGTTGCGCAAGCGGATTGGCCAATCCGATCTGGTCGATCACCCTGACGTCCAGCCCGACGTTCATTCCCACCATGCCGAGGTTGGTGAAAAACACTGTGTGCTGCGGCTTTTCGGGGGGCTTGCCGGGGCCAGGCTGCGCCTGCGGCACCAGGTCCCACTGGATGTAATTGCCCGACGGCAGCAGTAACGCGCCGTCGGGGGTGTTCTCGAGGGCCGTCAGGATGGCCGCCATCCGCGGATAACCCAGGTAGTCGGCGGCGGTCAGTGGATGCGCGTGCCCGGTGGCCTGCGCGTAGAAGCGCCGCTCGTCGACGATGCCGGAGTAGGTCACGTGGGTGGCGTCGTCACCCATCCCCGGCGAATTGGCCGCCCACAGTGACCAACCCGCCACACCCAGCCAGAGCGCGCCCGCCGCACCGGCCACCCAATAGCCCGTCTCCCGCGAGTAGTCCTGGCCGTCCGGTATCGCCACCGGGATCACGGCCACCGGGGCCAGCAGGCAGAACAGCGGCGCCAGCAGCACCCGCCCATGCATGAAGTCGCCGCCCTGCCGGATCCAGTAGAGCGCCTGCAGCAGGCCGCTCACCAGAACGAAGGCCACGACGGCCGGGGGGCTTTGGACCGCCCGGGCCAGCCGACCGTAGTCGGGCGAGAGCGCGGGGCGCAGGAACGACGGCCGTCGGCGGGCCGCGAGCAGCAGCACCCCCAGCGGCACGAGGAGCACCACCGGCACCCAGACCACGTAGGGCGCGTCGAAATTCGAGAGGTAGATCATGCCCTGGGACCACTTGTCGCCGGCCGCATCCTTGGCCAGGGCGGTGCCGGGCACCAGCAGGCCGTAGTAGCCCATCCGGAAGATCTCGTAGCCCACCGGCAGCAGGCCACCGGCGACCACGACCAGCACCCGGCGCCGCCAGGTCCGCGCCGCGATCAGCATCATGATCAGCGCCAGCCCGCCCATCAGCGCCAGGTCGGGCCGAACCAAGACGCTGAAACCGGCCACGAACGCCAACACCCCGATGAAGAGCCTGCGATCCGGGCGGTTGCGCACCGGCTGGGCCCAGCAGACCATCATCCACCAGAGCAGACCGAGGTAGGCCAGCGTCAGCCCGCTCTCCAGCCCCGAGGTGGCGAAGTCACGCGCGGGCGGCAGCGCGACATAGACCAACGCCCCGGCGGGCAGAATGACCGCCCTGCGGCCCCGCAGGCTGGGCGCATACAACCGGGCGGCCCCCAGCATCAGCAGCGCCACGCCCAGCACCGAGAGCGTCAGGGCCAGCGCCAGCGCCACGTATTCCATGCGCATCGGCCCGCCCACCCAGCTGCCGACGTACATCAGGTAGGTCCAGGCCGTGGAGGTGTTGGCCTCCACCCGCTCCCCCTGATTGAAGACCGGGCCGTTGCCGGCCAGCAGGTTGCGGACCGTGCGTAGCACGATCAGCCCGTCGTCGGCGATCCAGCGCCGCTGCCAGGCACCCCAGGCGAACAGGACGGCGACCACCACCACGCTGATCCACAGGCTGACCCGGACCATGGCGGTGTAGGGGAATACCGGCCAGCCCAACCGTCTGATGACCGGCCGGCCGCGCATCATGCGCGCCTTGAGGGCCTGCAATTCGGAGCTAGCCGAAGGCAACGGCGGCTCCAACTGTCGCGATCCACGTCACCGCCAGCAGCTGCAGCACCCGGTCCCGCAGCGCGATGTCCTCGGGCTCGCCCGCCAGCCCGCCGTCCACGTCCACCGCGTACCGCAGGATGGCGATGGTGAACGGGACCATGGACACCACGAACCAGCCCGCCGCGCCGTGCTCCCGGTCGAACGCCCACAGCCCGTAGCAGACCACCAGCGCCGTGGCCGACAACGTCCAGACGAACCGCAGATAGGTGCTGGTGTAGTTCTCCAGCGCCTTGCGGATCTTGGCCCCGGTGCGCTCGGCCAGTTGTAGCTCGGCGTACCGCTTGCCGGCCACCATGAACAGCGACCCGAACGCCATCACCAGCAAGAACCACTGGGTCAGACGGATGTCGGTGGCCGCACCCCCGGCGATGGCCCGCAGCAGATAGGCCGACGACACGATGCAGATGTCCATCACCGCTTGATGTTTCAGGCCATAGCAGTAGCCCAGTTGCATTGCGAGGTAGACGGCCAGCACCAGCGCCAGATTGGGTGTGATCCACCAGCCGATAACCAGTGCGGCGATTCCCAGCACCACCGCCAGGGCGTAGGCCAGCCACTCCGGCACGACGCCCGCGGCGATCGGGCGGAACCTCTTGGTGGGGTGCTCGCGGTCGGCCTCGACGTCGCGCGCGTCGTTGATCAGGTAGATCGACGACGCGGCCAGGCAGAACGCCGCGAACGCGCCCAGGGCCGGGTAGGCCTTGTCCAGCACGTCGTGCAAGTGGTAGCGGACCGGACCGCCCAATGCGGCCAGCGGCGCGGCCAGCACCAGGACGTTCTTCACCCACTGGCGCGGGCGAATCGCCTTGACCACCCCGATCACCACGTTGCCCGGGGGCCCGGTCACCACGTCCTCACTCATTCGGCCAGACCTTCCGCGCCCGGCCCTCGAGCCGGACGGTGATTCGGGCGACGATGGCTCCCAGGGCGATGCCGCACGCCACGTCGCTGGGATAGTGCACCCCCAGCAGCATCCGCGACAACGCCATCGGGGGAATCAAGACGGCGGGCAGCGGCAGACCGGTGATCCGGCCCATCAGGATGGCCGCGGCCGTCGTCGAGGTGGCATGCGCTGACGGGAAACTCAGCTGGCTGGGCGTGCCGACGTTCACCACGACGGCCGGATCGTTGGGCCGCTTACGCCGCACCACCCGCTTGACCAACACGGCGGCGGCGTGCGCGGCGAATGCGCCGGCCCCGGCCAGCAGCCACTCCACGCTCCGCTTCGGCATCAGCAGCGCACCCACCGCCGCCATGGCCAGCCAGCCGATGCTGTGCTCGCCGAAATGCGACAGACCGCGCGCGGCCGTCAGCACGCCGGGCCGGTCGGCCAAGGCCGACTGCACAGCCACCAGCGCGGCCACCTCACCCGTAGGGGGTGGCGATTCAGGCATGCTCTCGCTCGGCAGGTAGCAGCGCCGTCTCCCACTTCTGCTTGCTGGACAGCACCGGCAACGCATCCCGGTACGTCTTGCGCATCTCGTCGAACCGGCTCGCCAGCCGGCGCTGCCGCCGCAGCGAGGCGAACAGCAGCTGGAACATCTTGCGGCGGTCGCGCTGCCGGTAGACCACCCCGCACCCGTCGGCGGTCGTCACGGTGACGCCGTCGACGGTGCACAACCGGAACCAGCGCGCGTCCTGGGTGGGCACGTTGAACTCCGGGCGCCGGTGGGCTTCGGGGTCGGCCTTGGTTGCGTTGTGCGCGATGCCGCGGGCCAGCCGATAACCGATCGACAGCGGATTGACCGGCGGCTTCATCGCCCTGGTCTTGTTCGCCGGCGGGGGCAGTTCGCTCGCCGCCGGCAGCACCACCGCGTCGGGGTATTCCTTGCGCAGCCGATGCACCTCGGGCAGAGCGGATTCCAGGATCGAGAAGATGTGCTCGGGCCCGGCCAGGAAGTCGTCGATGGCCCGGTTCTGGATAGCCACCGTCGAATACTCAAGGCAGGCAAGGTGTTTCAGGGTCGCCTTCAGGTGACTGCGAACCAGCCCGGTGACATCGCCGTCCCAGTGCATCGCGGCGACCACCAGCCGGTTGCGCAAATGGAAGTAGGCCTGCCAGTCGATGGCGTCGTCCTTGTCGCTCCAGGCCATGTGCCAGATCGCCGCACCCGGCAGCGTCACCGTCGGATACCCGTGCTCCCCGGCGCGCAGGCCGTATTCGGCGTCGTCCCACTTGATGAACAGCGGCAGCGGCTGGCCCAGCTCCTCGGCGACCTGACGCGGGATCATGCACGTCCACCAGCCGTTGAAGTCGACGTCGATGCGCCGGTGCAGCAGCGCGCTCCGAGCGTTCTTGTCGTTCAACGGGAATTGGGCGAAGTCATGGTCGTACTCCGCGTGCGGTGCGGCGGTCCACATGAAGTTCGACTGGTTGACGACCTCGCCCATGATGTGCAGGTGCGACGGCTCCTGCAGGTTGAGCATCTGGCCGCCGATGAGCATCGGCGTCTTGGCGAAGCGGTGCAACGCGAGCACCCGCAGGATTGTGTCCGGCTCGATGCGGATGTCGTCGTCCATGAACAGAATCTGTTGGCAGTCGGTGTTTTTCAGCGCCTCGTACATCACCCGGCTGTAGCCGCCGGAACCACCGAGATTGGGCTGGTCGTGGATGGACAGCCGGTTGCCCAGGCCGGCGGCGGCGGCCGGGAAGTCCGGGTGATCACGCACCTTGCGCACGCCCTGGTCGGGGACGATCACCGCCCCAATCACCTCGTCCACCAACGGATCCGCGGTCAGGTCGGCCAGCGCGTTGACGCAGTCGGCGGGCCGATTGAACGTGGGGATGCCGACGGCGATGTTGGCCGCGCCCGGGGCGGGCTCGGTCGCATACCAGCCACCGCTCACCAGGTTGACCACGGTGTCGGTGGTGATGTCGAACCAGACCCAGCCGCCGTCCTCGAACGGCCTGAGCGGCACCTCGATCTCGACGATGGCCGGCTGGTCGTCGGTGCCGACGAATTGGCGGCCGTCCACGGAGATCCGCACTCCGGTGGCCTTCGTCCGGTACACGTCGACGCGGCCGGTTCCGGTCAACTCGACCCGCAGCACCACCGAGGTACAGATCGACCAGCGGCGCCAGTAGCTCGCGGGGAACGCATTGAAGTAGGTGGCGAACGACACCTCGGACTCTTTGCCGATCTCCAGCGAAGTGCGGCTGGTCGCGTGCGCGCGCCGCGCATTGGTGGTCGATTCCTCCAGGTACAGCTTGCGCACGTCCAGGGGCTCACCCGGACGCGGCAGGATGATTCTGGAAAGCAGGCTTACAGCAGTCATCAGGCGCCGCTCCTCCCCCTCGCTTCGATCTGCGTCGTCGCCGGCGCGCTTGCCCCCGCGCCTTCTTCCACCAGAGGTGCGCCGTCGCGCAGGTGCGGTGCGACGGTGTTGTCGTACATGTTCAGTGCACTGGCAATCGCCATGTGCATGTCCAGATATTGATAGGTGCCCAACCGGCCACCGAAAAGCACCTTGGCGGAGGCGGTTTCGGCCTTCGCCCGCGCTCGGTACGCGGCCAGCAGGGTGCGGTCGGCCTCGGTGTTGATCGGGTAGTAGGGCTCGTCGTCGTCTTCGGCGAATCGCGAGAACTCCCGCATGATCACCGTCTTGTCGGTGGGGTAGTCGCGCTCGGTGTGAAAGTGCCGGAACTCGTGGATGCGGGTGAACGGCACGTCGGGATCGTTGTAGTTCATCACCGGCGTTCCCTGGAAATCCCCGATCGGCAACACTTCCACCTCGAAGTCCAGTGTGCGCCAACCGAGCCGGCCCTCGGAGTAGTTGAAGTAGCGGTCCAGCGGGCCGGTGTACACGACCGGCGCGTCCGGGCTTTCCGCGCGCAGCTGGTCGCGAACCTCGAACCAGTCGGTGTCCAGCCGCACCTCGATGCGGTCGTCGGCGGCCATGTTCTGCAGCCAGGCCGTGTAGCCGTCGACCGGTAGGCCCTCGTAGGTGTCGCTGAAGTACCGGTTGTCGAAGGTGTAGCGCACCGGCAGCCGGGTGATGTTGGCGGCCGGGAGCTCCTTGGGATCGGTCTGCCACTGCTTGGCCGTGTAGCCCTTGACGAACGCCTCGTACAGCGGCCGGCCGATCAGCGAGATCGCCTTCTCCTCGAGGTTCTGCGCGTCCTCGGTTTTGATCTCGGCGGCCTGCTCGGCGATCAGCCGGCGCGCCTCGTCCGGGGTGAAGTATCTGCCGAAGAACTGCGACACCAGGCCCAGCCCCATCGGGAACTGGTAGGCCTGCCCGTTGTGCATGGCGAACACCCGGTGCCGGTAATCGGTGAAGTCGGTGAACTGCCGGACGTAGTCCCAGACCCTCTTATTAGAGGTGTGGAACAGGTGGGCGCCGTACTTGTGGACCTCGATGCCCGTCTGCGGCTCGGCCTCGGAATAGGCGTTGCCACCGATGTGCGGGCGGCGTTCCACGACGAGCACGCGCTTCCCGAGTTGGGTGGCTGCGCGCTCGGCAATGGTCAGGCCGAAGAATCCAGAGCCGACGACGAGGAGATCGAAACGAGCGGTCATCGGTTGCTTAGGGTATCCGACCGCGTGGGTCTAACCCATCTGGCGAGGCCAGGGAGTCCGCCTTCGGCCGAATGACGGTGCGGGCGGGACGCCTCAGCGGGCCGATCACAACCTGAGTCGCAATTACCTCACGATTCAATATCACCACTCTAGTCACAGCAATCTCACTCGTACCATCGACTCTGTGTGGTTCTCGCCAGCTAGGACGGCGGACCGCACCGAAACAACACAGTTCAGATGAGTTGTCCAGATTGAGGAGACTTCCGTGCCGAACCGACGCCGACGCAAGCTTTCGACAGCCATGAGCGCGGTCGCCGCCCTGGCAGTGGCGAGTCCTTGCGCATACTTCCTTGTCTACGAATCGACGGCCGGCGGCAAGCAGCCCGAGCACCACGACTTCAAGCAGGCTGCCGTAATGACCGACCTGCCCGGCGAGCTGATGGGAGCGCTGTCGCAGGGGCTGTCGCAATTCGGGATCAACCTGCCCCCCGTGCCCGCACTGAACGGGGGCACCGCCGCCAGCACTCCCGGCCTGACCAGTCCCGGCCTGGGCACTCCAGGGCTCGGTACGCCAGGGCTCACCAGTCCGGGCTTGACGAGCCCGGGACTCACCAGTCCAGGCCTGACCAGCCCCGGCTTGACGAGCCCGGGTCTGACGAGTCCAGGCCTGGCGAGCCCAGGTCTGGCGAGCCCAGGCCTGACGCCCACGACGCCGGGACTCACCGCGCCCGGCGCGCTGCCGACCACCCCGGGCGCCGGAGTGGCGACCCCGGGCGCGGGACTCAACCCGGCGCTTTCCAACCCCGGGCTGACCAGCCCGACCGCGGTCACGCCCGGACTGGGCACCCCGACAGCCGCGGGTGAAGTGCCGATCACCGCTCCGGCCAGTTTGGATCCCGGCGCTGACGGCACCTACCCGATCCTCGGCGACCCGTCGTCCTTCGGCAGCGGTTCGCCGCTCGGTGGCGGTGGCACCGGTCTGGGCGGAGGCAGCGGCAGCGGCAGCGGCAGCGGCGGCCTGGTCAACGACGTGATGCAGGCGGCCAACCAGCTGGGCGCCGGCCAGGCCATCGACCTGCTCAAGGGCCTGGTGATGCCGGCGATCACGCAGGGTATGCAGCACGGCGCCGCGGGTGCACTCCCGGGTGCCGCCGGTGCCCTGCCGGGCGCCGCGGGTGCATTGCCGGGTGCCGCCGGTGCCCTGCCGGCCGCCGCGGGCGCTCTGCCGGGTGCCGCAGGCGCTCTGCCGGGTGCCGCGGGGGCCCTGCCGGCCGCCGCGGGCGCTGCCGGTGCGTTGCCGGCGGCGGCGGCTGCCGCGCCGGTCCTGCCACCCGTGTAGACCTCAGGGGAACCCTTCAACCAGACGGCACCGCAGATTCTTCTGCGGTGCCGTCGATTTTCGTGCAGATTCGCGCCGCCCCGGTTCGTGTCATCTCATCATTAACATTAGAAACACAAGTAACATCGCCTGGTGTCTCCTAGTCGCGGGCCGACGACGTTGCTCACCGCCATCGCGGCGACCGTCGTCATCGTGTCCTGGGTGGCGGACACGACGCGCGACCGCCGCACGGCCGGCCCGCCGCCGGCCCACGGCACCCAACTGGCCGAACAACCGCTGGTCGGGCTGGGCGGCGGCGTCACGGTTCGCGAGATCGGGCAGAGCACCCCGTTTTCCCTCGTGGCGCTCACCGGCGACCTGGCCGGCACGTCGACCCGGGTCCGAGCGAAGCGTCTCGACGGTTCGTGGGGGCCCTGGTACCAGACCGAGTACGAAACCGCGGCGCCCGACGGCGCGACGCCGGCCGGGTCCCTCGAGGGACCGCGCGGAACCGACCCGGTGTTCGTCGGCACCACCACCACCGTCCAGATCGCGGTCACCCGTCCCATCGATGCGCCGGTGACCCAACCGCCGCCCGCGCCGCCCAACGAGACCGGCCTCGGCTACAAGCCTGCGTCCCGGGAACAACCGTTCGGGCAGAACATCTCAGCCGTCCTGATCTCACCGCCGCAAGCGCCGTCGGAAACGCAGTGGACGCCACCGTCGGGGGTCTTGATGCCCGGCCAAGCCCCGGCCATCATCAGCCGCGCGCAATGGGGCGCCGACGAGTCGCTGCGTTGCGGTAGTCCGCAGTACGACAACGGGATTCGCGCCGGGGTGGTGCACCACACCGCGGGCAGCAACGACTACTCCCCGCTGGAATCGGCCGGGATCGTCAAGGCCATCTACACCTATCACAGCAAGACCCTGGGCTGGTGCGACATCGCCTACAACGCCCTGGTCGACAAGTACGGCCAGGTGTTCGAGGGCAGCGCCGGGGGGCTCACCAAAGCGGTCGAGGCCTTCCACACCGGCGGCTTCAACCGCAACACCTGGGGTGTGGCGATGATCGGCAACTTCGACGACGTACCGCCGACGCCGATCCAGCTGCGCACCCTGGGCCGGCTGCTGGGCTGGCGGCTGGGCCTGGACGGCGTCGACCCCAAGGGCACCGTGGCGTTGGAGTCGGCGGGTAGCCACTACACCACCTACCCGGCCGGTTCCGTCGCGACGCTGCCCACGATCTTCACCCACCGCGACGTCGGCAACACCGACTGCCCGGGCAACGCCGCCTACGCGCTCATGGACGAAGTACGCGACATCGCTTCGCATTTCAACGATCCGCCGGAGGAATTGATCAAGGCCCTGCAGGGCGGCGCGATTTACGACCACTGGCAGGCGATGGGCGGCATGAACAGCGCGCTGGGAGCGCCGACCTCACCGGAGGACAGCGCGGAGGGTGACGCCCGGTACGTCACATTCGCCAGGGGAGCGATGTACTGGTCGCCCGAAACCGGCGCCCAGCCGATCACCGGCGCGATCTACGACGCCTGGGCCTCGCTGAGCTACGAACGCGGTCCGCTCGGCTTGCCGACGAGCGCCGAAATTCAAGAGCCGCTACGGATTACGCAGAACTTTCAGCACGGAACCCTTAACTACGATCGGCTGACCGGCAACGTCACCGAGGTCGCGGAAGGCATCACCACGCCACTGTCGACGGAGTCCCCGAGCGGTCCGACCGTCGCGCCCGAACACTTCTCGCTGCCGGCGCACCCCTCCGCCACTTAGCCGAAAAGCCCGCTCAGAGCCACCAGCGTTCCAGCACGCGCCCCACCCCGTCGTCATTGTTGCCTGCGGTGACCTCGTCGGCCGCACTCAGCACGTCGGGATGGGCGTTGCCCATCGCCACGCCATGACCGGCCCAGCGCAGCATCGGTAGGTCGTTGGGCATGTCGCCGAACGCCACCACCTCTTCGCTGGCGATCTGCAGGGGCCTGGCGATCTCGTCCACACCGGTGGCCTTGCTGGTGCCCAACGGCACGATTTCCACCAGGCCGTTGTTGGTGGAGTAGGTGATATCGCCCTCGATGCCGACATGCCTGGCCAGTGCGGCGGCCATATCGGCGCTGCGGGCGCCGCTTCGGCGGATGAGCAGCTTGATCGCCGGCGCGCTCAGCAGGTCCTCGATCGACACCTCGGTGTTGTCCGGGTTCAGCCAGGCATGTTCGTAGCCGGGCGAGCTGATGAACTGCGGGGTCGCCGTGTCGTGGGCGCGTTCACCGATTCGCTCGACGGCCAGGCCGGCCCCCGGGATGACGCGCGTCGCGAGCTCCGCCAGTTCGGCCAGCATGTCCACGGGCAGCGTGCGCGCCGACAGCACCCGGTCGGCCGCGGGGTCATAGATGACGGCACCGTTGGCGCACACCGCGATCGGCGCGAAGCCGAGCGCATCCACGACGGGACGTATCCAGCGCGGCGGCCGGCCCGTCGCCACGACGAACGTCGCGCCGGCGGCGGTGGCGGCACGCACGGCGTCGCGGGTGCGCGGAGTGATGGTTTCGTTGTCGTCGAACAGGGTGCCGTCGACGTCACAGGCGATGAGCGCCGGCAAAGTCATCTGACGGTTCCGCGTTCGCGGCTCGCCGGTCTGATCAATGCACTCCGCTCTGCTCCTGCCCCGGACGGGTCACGCCGTCGGTGCCGTATTTCTGCATTCGCGCCTGCAACTCCGACAGGCGGATCGCCCGGGAATCATCCTGGGTGGGCGCGGCGCCGCCGAGCCGCCGAGGCACCCAGAACTCGCCCTCGGGGTGCGGGTACTCCTCCTGCACCCGGTACAACAGCGCGTTCATCGCCTCGCGCAGCGCCGCGTTGAGCTGCTCGGGTGTGCCGTGCGGCGGCAACGGCCGCCCTGCCGCGACGGTGATCGGAACCTTGTTGCGCCACACCTTCTTCGGATGATCCTTGGGCCAGATCCGATGGGCACCCCAGACGATGACCGGAACGATCGGCACCTGGGCGTCCAGCGCCATCCGGGCCGCACCTCTCTTGAATTCCCGAAGCTCGAAACTGCGGCTGATCGTGGCTTCAGGGTGCATCCCGATTAGCTCGCCGTCGCGCAGGCGCCGCGTGGCCAGCTCGAGCGCGTCGTGCCCGTTAGTGCGGTCCACCGGGATCAGCCTGGCGTGGTTGATGACGTAGTTGACCGCCTTCACGTCGGCCATTTCCGCCTTGATCATGAAGTAGGCGCGCCGGCGCCGCTCACGCACGGCAAGCAGCGTCGGCAGCCAGTCCAGGTAGCTGGTGTGGTTCTGCGCCAGCAGTGCACCGCCCGACTGCGGAATGTTCTCCAGCCCGCGATAGGTGAACTTGGTTCCCTGCATCGCGACCATGGGCGGGACGACCCATTCGCACAACCGGTAAAAGCCCTCAGGCATGTGTCCTCCTTCGCCTACCGCGACGATCGTCCATCACGACCGGCGGCCCGGGCCGCGGCCTCGTCCGCCTCCATCCGAGCAGCCTCCGCCATGGTCGGTGCCCCACCGCCCAGCCGGTGCGGCGTCCAGTACGCACCCGGTTCGTGCGGATAGCGCTCCTGCACCTGGTGTAGCAGCGCGGTCATCGACTCGCGCAGGGCGGCGTCGGTCCGCGCAATGTCTTCGGCCGCCGTGACTGGCGCGCCCACCTGCACTTTAATCGGTACCTTGGTGCGGCCCAGTGTGCGCGGGTGGTCTTTGGTCCAGATCCGGTGCGCACCCCAGACGATGATCGGGACGATCGGAACGTCCGCGTCGACGGCCATGCGGGCGGCGCCCGTTTTGAACTCCTTGAGCTCGAAACTGCGGCTGATGGTGGCCTCCGGATACACCCCGACCAGCTCGCCCTCGCGCAGCCGCTGCACCGCCAGCGCGTAGGCGCCCGCGCCAGCACCGCGGTCCACCGGAATGGTCCGGGTGTGCTTGATCAGGAAGTTGACGATCTTCACCTGCTGCATCTCGGCCTTGATCATGAACCTGAGCCGGCGGCGCCGGCGATACACGGCCAGCGCGGCGGGCAGAAAGTCGACATAGCTGGTGTGGTTGATCGCGATCACGGCACCACCGGAGTCGGGAATGTTCTCCTCGCCGGCGTAGGAGATCCGGGTGTCGGTGGCCAGAACCGTCAGCCGAGCCAGGATCTCGAGCGCGCGGAAGACCGGTTCCACCATCGATCGCTACTCCGGCGCTCCCGCGGATCCGGCCCGGCGCGCCGCGCGAGCGGCCGCCTCCTCGGCGTCCATCCGGGCAGCTTCGGCCAGCGATGGGGCACTGCCGCCCAACCGGCGCGGCACCCAGAACTCACCCGCCGGGTGCGGCCCATACATTTCCTGGGCCCGCTCCAGCAGATGTTGCATCCGCGAGTGCAGCAGCCCCTTCAATTCCTCGACGCCCAGCGTCGGTTCGATCGGTTCACCGACGACGACCATGATGGGCACCTTGGGACGGAACAGCTTCTTGGGGTGCCCCTTGGTCCAGACGCGCTGCGCGCCCCAGACGATCACCGGAACGATGGGCACCCCGGCTTCGACGGCCATCCGCGCCGCACCCGACTTGAATTCCTTGATCTCGAAGCTGCGGCTGATCGTGGCTTCCGGGTAGACGCCGACCAACTCGCCGTCCTTGAGGTTCCGGACCGCTTCCTCGTAGGAGGCGGCCCCGTTCTGCCGGTTCACGGAGATGTGCCGCAGGCTGCGCATGAGCGGCCCGGTGATCTTGTGGTCGAACACCTCCTGCTTGGCCATGAAGCGCACCTTGCGGCCCAGACCTTGCTGGTAGGCGGGCAGCCCCGCGAACGTGAAATCGAGGTAGCCGGTGTGGTTGATGGCGATGACCGCTCCCCCGCTCTTGGGCAGGTTTTCGGCGCCCGTGACCGTGATCTTGAGACCCTGTATGCGCCATATCAAGCGGGCAAGTTGAATGACAGTCCCGTATACCGGTTCCACAGCTGATCAGCCTAGTGCTCCCGGCTGTGAGTCAGCCCTTGAGTCAGCCGAAGTGCCGAAAACCGAGACGCCGTCCCGCGCTAAGCTCGGAGGCTGAAAAAGCCGTTACCCGGCCGCGGGCCGCGCAGGTCCCTTGATCGGCCCCAGGAAGGTGTTTGTGCAGGTCACAAGCGTAGGTCACGCCGGATTTCTGATCGAGACGCCCGCGGGCAGCATTCTTTGCGACCCCTGGGTCAATCCCGCGTACTTCGCGTCCTGGTTTCCGTTCCCCGACAACAGCGGCCTGGACTGGGACCGGCTGGGGGACTGCGACTACCTCTACGTGTCGCACCTGCACAAAGACCACTTCGACGCCAAGAATCTTCTCGAGCACGTCAACAAAGACGCGGTGGTGCTGCTGCCCGACTTCCCGGTGCCGGACCTGCGAAACGCGTTGCAGGAGCTGGGTTTCTACCGGTTCTTCGAGACCAGCAACTCGGTCAAGCACCGGGTCAGCGGCCCCAAGGGCGACCTCGATGTGATGATCATCGCCCTGCGGGCGCCGGCCGACGGCCCGCTCGGTGACTCGGCGCTGGTGGTTTCCGACGGCGTGACGACCGCGTTCAACATGAACGACGCCCGGCCGGTCGATCTCGACATGCTGAGCTCGGCTTTCGGACACATCGACGTGCATATGCTGCAGTACTCCGGCGCGATCTGGTACCCGATGGTGTACGACATGCCGGCCCGCGCCAAGGAGTCGTTCGGTGTCCAGAAGCGGCAGCGGCAGATGGACCGCGCCCGCCAGTACATCGCCCAGGTGGGCGCGACGTGGGTCATCCCGTCGGCCGGGCCGCCGTGCTTTCTGGACCCGGATTTGCGTCATCTCAACGACGACCACGGCGATGCGGCCAACATCTTTCCGGACCAGATGGTGTTCCTCGACCAGATGCGCACCCACGGGAGCGACGGCGGCCTGCTGATGATCCCCGGCTCGACCGCGGACTTCACCGGCACCACCCTGAATGCGCTGCGCCATCCGCTGCCCGACGATCAGGTCGAGGCGATCTTCACCACCGGGAAGCGGGCCTACATCGCCGACTACGCCGAACGGATGGCGCCGGTCGTGGCCGCCGAGCGCGCGAGCTGGGCGCCCGCCACCGGGGAACCACTGCTCGAGCCGCTACGTGCGCTGTTCGAACCGATCATGTCCCAGAGCGACGAGATCTGCGACGGCATCGGCTATCCCGTCGAATTGGTGATCGGCCCGGAGACTGTCGTGCTCGACTTCCCGAAACGCGCCGTGCGCGAACGGATTCCCGATGAGAAGGTGCGCTACGGTTTCGCCATCGCGCCGGAGTTGGTCCGCACCGTACTGCGGGATCGGGAGCCGGACTGGGTGAACACCATCTTCCTGTCCACCCGATTCAGGGCGTGGCGCGTCGGCGGCTACAACGAATACCTGTACACGTTCTTCAAGTGCCTGACCGACGAACGGATCGCCTACGCCGACGGCTGGTTCGCCGAGACGCACGACGATTCGTCATCGGTCACGCTGGACGGCTGGGAAATTCAGCGCCGCTGCCCCCATCTCAAGGCCGACCTGTCGAAATTCGGTGTGGTGGAGGGCGATACGTTGACCTGCAACCTGCATGGCTGGCAGTGGCGATTGGACGACGGGCGGTGCCTGACCGCGCGGGGTCACCAACTGCGAAGTTCGCGAGCATGAACGAAAGCCCAGGCCGGTCTTACGACGACGGGTTGGTTCAGTTGGACCGCGCGGCGATCACGCTGCGCCGCTATCACTTTCCTTCCGGAACGTCGAAAGTGATTGCGCTGGAGTCGATTCGTGGATACAAGGCCGAAGGGCTGGGCCTGCTCACAAATCGGTTCCGGATCTGGGGCAGCTCGGACTTGCGTCGCTGGCTGCCGCTGGACGTGAGCCGGCCGTTCAAGTCGACCTTGGTCACGCTGGACGTGCCCGGCGTCCGGCCCAGCCCCGCCTTCACGCCGGCGCGACCGGAAGAGTTCACCGCACTCCTGGATGAGCTGCTAGGTCAGCGCGGTTAGCGTCGCGCGCGAGTGCGCAAAAGTCCGGCTGCGACTGCCGTCGGCGACCCCGGCATACGCCAGGACGACTGGGCGAGTTTGAGTCAGGGGCCGAGCTGGCTGCGGTACGGTTGCCCAGCATGTGGATCACTGTGCTGGTGCTGGCCGGCTCGGTGATCTTCGAACCGATCCGCGTCGGTCTGGTGGTCCTGCTGCTCAGCAGGCGGCGCCCGCTCATGCAAATGCTCGCGTTCTTGTGTGGTGGCTTCGCCATGGGCGTCGGCGCGGGTCTGGTGGTGCTGTTCGTCCTCCGTGCCGCGCCGGTCGTTGGCCACTTCAGCGTGGCGGACGTCCAGATCGCATCCGGGCTCGCCGCTTTGCTCGTTGCCGTCGTGTTGGCGACCAATGTTGTGCGACGCAGGGTTGTCCATGTCCGCCCCGCACCGGCGGATGCGGTAATCGGCCGCAGCGGTGACGTTGCCCTCGACGAAGGGTCGGCACCGAGCGGACGGCGGCGGCTGGCCGAAAGCGCGCGAATCTTCTTGCGCGGTGACTCCCTAGCCGTCGCAGCGGTCAGCGGGGTTGGGGCGTCGTTGCCGTCGGCGAACTACATGGGCTCGATGGCCGCCATCCTCGCCGCGCACGCCGCGCCGGCCGCGCAGGTGCAGGCGTTGGTCGCCTTCAACGTGGTGGCGTTCGCCGTGGCCGAGATCCCGCTGGTCGGATATCTGGCGTCGCCGCAGCGCACGCGCGCCGTCATGGCCGGGCTGCAGAACTGGCTGCGATCCCGCGGCCACCGCGACATCGCCCTCTTGGCGGCGGCCGGGGGCTGTTTCATGCTCGTCCTCGGGCTGATCAACCTCGCTGCGCGTTAGCGGCCCACCTACAGCTTTTCGATCGGCCTTGAGAGCCGGTGTGAACAGCCGTCCCTAGGTAGCGCGCTCGGCGAGCGCCTGCCGGGCCGCGTTGTACCCGGGGATGAACGTGATGCCGGGTCCGCCGTGGCAGCCCGCGCTGCCCAGGTACAGACCCTCGATCGGAATCGGCTGACCCCGAAATCCATTCGGGCCGGGCCGGTTCGGCCCGATCTGGTTCGGGTTGAGCAGTCCGTGGCAGTAGTCGCCGCCGGGCGCGCCGAACATCACGCCCATGTGCTTGGGCGTGAAGGTGGTGTGCCGGATGATGCTTCGTTCGAAGTTGGGCGCCAACCGGGTGATCTTGTCGATCACCCGCTGGCCCATTTCGACTTTCGCGTCGCCATAGTCGGCACCACCCTCGATCGGGAACCACAACGCGAACGCCGACGCGGCGTGTTTGCCCGCGGGTGCCAGGTCCGGGTCGTTCTGCGTGGGTATCTGCAACACCACCGTCGGGTCGGCCGGGACGATGCCGCGCCGGCAATCCTCCCACTGCTGCTGCACCTCCTCCGGCGTGCAGAACAGGCCTATCGACGCCTGCATCGCGGGATCGTTGAGCGCCTCGTAGGGTGCGGCGAATTCCGGCGCTTCCTCGAGCGCGAAGTGCATCTGCAGGTAACTGCCGCGGTGATCGGTGCGGGCATACCGCTCCCGGATGTCGCCGGGCAGCAGGGCCGGGTCGATCAGATCGTTGAGGGTGGTGTCGGGCGCGATGCCGGAGACGACGATCGGGGCCGTCAACGTCTCGCCACCCTCGGTGCGCACCCCCCTCACCCGCCCGTCCTCGACGAGGATCTCGGTCACCTTGGTCCGCAGCCGGACCTCGCCGCCCTGGCTCTCAAGCAGCTCACCCAGGTGGGAGGTGAGCGCCCCAATGCCGCCGCGCAGCTTCTTCATCTGCATGGTGTCGCCGTCGGGGACGCCCAGCCCGAACGCCAGCGCGGCCGCGCTGCCCGGCGTGGCGGGCCCGCGATAGAGGGTGTTGACGGCGAGCACGGTCATCGAGCCGCGCAGCGCGCCGTGCTTCTCGCGGTCCGGAAGGTAGCGGTCCAGCACGTCGGTGACCGAACCGAACAGCATGTCGTCGATGGCCGACCGTTCGAATTCGTTTGTCGCGCAGGCATACATCTCGTCGTAGGTCTTGGGCTCCGTTCCGGCTTCGAAGCGGCCCAGCGCCCGGGTGGGCGCCTGGCTCCAGGCCATCAGCCCCGCCATCCCGTTGACGGCGTCCGCCCCGTGCACCTCGTTGAGGTGGGTGAACAACTTGATGGGGTCGCTGTACTGGACCAGCGGATCGTCACCGACGCCGCGCACCGCAACCGACATCACGTCCAGGTCGATCGTCGGCAGGGTGTCCAGGCCGAGCTCGTCGACCACCACCTTCGAAGTGGGAAATTGCACCGAGCCCGCGATCTCGAACCGGTACCCGTCGAAAAGCTCCACGGTGGAAGCCATCCCGCCGGCGTACAGCTTGGAATCCAGACACACCGTCCGCAGTCCGGCCTTCTGCAGCAGCACCGCCGCGGCCAGACCGTTGTGCCCGGCACCGATAACTATCGCGTCATATTCAGTCATGTCCTGCCCTCCAGCAATGGAGGCTGGCACGGTCGCAAAGTTTTGTCAATTATGACGAAACTTTATCCCGCCTCGGCGACCCAGGCGTCGGCGATGCCGGCCCTCAGCGATTCCAGCGCCGCGTGGCACATCCGCGCCAGCTCGCCCAGCGACCGATCCTCGCCCAGCATCCAGAACTCCATCGCGCCGAAAACTCCTGCCGCGATGCACCGCGCGATCACCGCCGCGCGCAACCGCCCATCCAGCGTCCTGCTCGCCGCGCAGCTACGCCGGTGCAGCTGTGCCTGGATGACGCCGGCGAAGTCGGCCTCGACTTCCTGCATGTGCCGAACGATGCGGCCGGGATCAAGCTCCCCACCCCGCAACGCGGCTATTTTGGTCACGGCCTCAACGTCATACGGGAACGAGAAGATGGCCGATTGCACCGAGTCGATGATCGGCTCATCGGCGGGCCGGGCATCCAGCGCGGCACGAAACCAGTTCAGTCCGGTGTAGTCGGCAAACAACAGATCGTGCTTGGACTTGAAATGGCGATAGAAGGTCCGAAGCGAGACCCCGGCGTCCGCCGCGATCTGCTCGGCCGAGGTCTCTTCGACACCCTGGGCCAGGAATCGCACCAGGGCGGCCTGGATCAACGCCTCCCGGGTGCGCTCGCTGCGCACCGTCTGCGCCGGCCGGACCATGCAAGTACGGTACCTCAGCCATCTTTTGTCAGTATTGACAAAACTTCGACTCTGGGGTGAGACTGCGGCCATGGTCTCGCTTCTTGTGCATGCAGTTCTCGGGCTCAGTGTCATCGGCTGGATCGTCGCCTCGAACTCGAAGGTCTTCGCCCGGCCCGCCGGCGGGCCGTTGTTTTCCCCGCTCGAATGCGTGTATTACGTCGTCGGCATCGCTTCGGTCGCGCTGGGCTGGTATTTCAACGTCACCTACGTCCAGCAGTACTCGCACGGCTCCACCAATCCGCTGTGGGGCGAGCACGGGAGCTGGGCCGAATACATCAAGCTGATGTTCACCAATCCGGCCGCGGACTCCGCCAGCCAGGACTACACGATCGCGAATGTGATTCTGTTGCCGCTGTTTACGATCGTGGACGGCTACCGCCGTGGGCTCAAGCACCCGTGGCTGTACTTCGTCTCCAGCCTCTTCACCAGCTTCGCGTTCGCGTTCGCGTTCTACTTCGCCACCATGGAGCGGCAGCGCCGGCACGAGCAATCCCGCGAGACGGTCGACGCCTAGTTTCCGTCCGCCCAGCGCCGGGCCCACTGGTCGAGGGGATCGAGCGCCTCGCCCAGCGACCGGCCGACCTCGCTGAGCTCGTAAGACTGGTCGTCGCGCTGGACGACCAGGCCCGCGCCCGACAGTTCGCCGAGACGGTCATACAAGACGCTGGGAGACATCCCGTCGCAGTGCTCCCGCAACGACCTCGCCCCCAACGGACCGTCGCGAAGCTCCCACAGGATCCGCAGCGACCAGCGCCGCCCGAGGAGATCGAGGGCCGCCATGAGCGGCCGCCCGGTCGTCGACCCCCGCACGGGGCGCCCCGGTCGAGCCACCGATTGACGTTTCGGATTCCGTAACGTAGCTTTCTTGTCCATGGTTACGGAAATAGTAACGCCTCGCATCGACGCCCTCGACCCGCCGTACGACGCCGCGGTGGCGGCCCTACTGCAGAAGATGATGCCGCCGGACGTGCCGCCCATCGCCCTGTTTCGCGTCGTGGTGCGCAACATGCCGATGGCCGAGGCCATGACGCTCTGGGGCGGTTACGAGCTGAGCCGCGCGTTGTCGCTGTCCCTTCGCGACCGCGAGATCGTGATCGACCGCACCTGCGCTCGCTGCGACTGCGAGTACGAATGGGGCGTGCACGTCGCGTTTTTCGCGGACAAGGCCCGTCTGGATCGCGCGCAGGTCCACTCCCTGACCCACGGCGGAGCCGACGATCCGTGCTGGACGGCCGAGCGAGATCGCCTACTCGTCCGCGCCGTGGATTCGCTCTACGACCGTCGAGACATCGACGATGCCCTCTGGACGGCGCTGCGCGCCGAATTCGACGAAAGCCAGATCCTCGACCTCACGATGCTGTGCGGCTGGTATCACGCGATCAGTTTCACCGCGCGTTCCGCCCGGGTCCCGCTCGAGGCGGGCAGCCCTACTTTCAGGTCGGTTTGACGGCGCGCCACCGTTGCCGCCCACCTAAGGGGTGGATCTGGACATCGGCGAATCCCGCGTTGCGCAACCGCGCGCCCAGATCATCGGGCGCGATCGGGTTGTAGGTGTCGGCGATGTGCAGCAGCCGGAAGGACAGCGACGGGACACCGTCGCTGCCGGCGAACACCCCGCCCGGCCGCAGCACCCGGAACGCCTCCGCGAAGAGCCGGTCCTGCAATTCGGCGCTGGGCACGTGGTGCAGCATGGTGAAGCACACCACCGAGGTGAAGTGATCGGCGGGCAGCCCGGTGTCCGCGCCGTCGCCGTGGATGATGCGGGCCCGATCGCCGTAGCGGCGCTCAAGGCGGTCGGCCATCGCGGCGTCGACCTCGACGGCGGTGAGCGAATCGGCCCTGTCCAGCAGGGCGCGCGTCGTCGCCCCGTATCCCGGGCCGATTTCCAAAGTCCGCGAACCCAATTCGACGCCGTCCAACGCCCAGGGCAACAGCTGCCCCGCCACCGCCTTCTCCCAGGCCGCCGAGTTACACCGCCGCCGGTGCAGAAGATTCATTCCCATAACCGCGACGTTAGGCGCACCAGAGGAAGGCGCACTTCCGATATCCTGCCGACTTATGTCGGAAATCAGCCATCACGGGCCGGCGACATCATCGCTGGCGCTGCCGCCGGGGGCCCGGATCGATCGGCATCGGCATCCCTTGCACCAAGTGGTCTACCCGTCCTCAGGCGCGGTCTCGGTCACCACCCCGGCCGGCACCTGGATCACGCCGGCGAACCGGGCGATCTGGATCCCGGCGGGCTGCTGGCACGAACATAAATTCCACGGCCCCACGCAGTTTCACGGCGTCGCATTGGATCCCCGTCGCTATCGCCGCGGGCCGGCGGCCCCCGCCGTGCTGGCGGTCAACCCGTTGATGCGGGAACTCATCATCGCGTGTTCGCAGACTGATCGGACCGACAGCGACGAGCACCACCGGATGCTGGCCGTACTGCACGATCAGTTGCGGGCGACCAGTGCCGGCGAGCCGCTGTGGATTCCCACGCCCGTCGACGGCAGGCTGCGCGAAGCGTGCGCGTTGATCGCCGACAACCTGGCCGCGCCGTTAACGCTGCCGCAGATCGGCCGGCGGATCGGCGTCAGCCAACGCACCCTGACCCGACTGTTCAGCGACGAGCTGGCGATGACCTTTCCGCAATGGCGCACCCAGCTCCGCCTGCAGCGCGCCTTGGTGCTGCTCGCCGAGCGGCACGACGTCACGTCGGTGGCAGCCGAATGCGGTTGGGCCACAACAAGTGCCTTCATCGACACCTACCGGCGCGCCTTCGGTCACACCCCGGGTCGGCTGACGAAGACGCGCTAGCTAGCTGATCGGCTCGAGCAGCTCGGTGCCGACGAAAGGCACCAGCGCGTCGGGCACGCGCACGCTGCCGTCGGCCTGCTGGTGGTTCTCCAGGATCGCCACCAGCCACCGGGTGGTGCCCAGCGTGCCGTTGAGGGTGGCCGCGGTCTGCGGCTTGCCGTTGTCGTCGCGGTAGCGCGTCGCGAGCCGGCGCGCCTGGAAGGTGGTGCAGTTGGACGTCGAGGTCAGCTCGCGGTAGGTGCCCTGCGTGGGAACCCATGCCTCGCAGTCGAACTTGCGGGCGGCCGAGGACCCGAGATCCCCTGCCGCGACGTCGATCACCCGATACGGCACCCCGATCTGGGCCAGCATCTCGCGCTGCCAGCCCAGCAACCGTTCGTGCTCGGCCTCGGCTTCGGCGGGCGTGCAGTAGACGAAGCCTTCGACCTTGTCGAACTGATGCACCCGGATGATGCCCCGGGTGTCCTTGCCGTAGCTGCCGGCCTCCCGCCGGAAGCACGACGACCACCCCGCGTAGCGCAGCGGTCCGCCGGACAGGTCCAGGATCTCGTCGGCGTGGTAGCCGGCCAGCGGCACCTCGGAGGTGCCGACCAGGTAGAGGTCGTCGGCCTCGACCCGGTAGATCTCGTCGGCGTGGGAGCCCAGGAACCCGGTGCCGGCCATCACCTCGGGGCGCACGAGCACCGGCGGGATCATCGGAATGAAGCCGTTGTCGACGGCCAGCCGCAGCGCGAGCTGCAGCAGCCCGAGCTGCAACAGGGCGCCCCGTCCGGTCAGGAAGTAGAAGCGCGAGCCGGATACCTTGGCGCCGCGTTGCATGTCGATCAGCCCCAGCGACTCGCCGAGCTCGAGGTGGTCCTTCGGGTCTTGCAGCTGAGCGGGCTCGCCCACCACCTCCAGCACGCGGTATTGGTCCTCCCCACCGGCAGGCACCCCGTCGATGACGACGTTGGAGATCGTCATGTGTGCGGCGGTGAACGCCGCCTCGGCCTCGGCCTGCTCGGTCTCGGCGGCCTTCACCTGCTCGGCCAACTCCTTGGCGCGCGCCAGCTTGGCGGGACGCTCCTCGGGGGACGCGGCGCCGACGCTCTTGCTGGCCGACTTCTGTTCGGCGCGCAACGCATCGGCCGACGAGATCGCCGCCCGGCGGGCGGCATCGGCCGCCAGCAGCGTGTCGACCAAGGTGGGATCCTCGCCCCGGCTGGTCTGTGACCGGCGTACGACGTCGGGGTTTTCGCGGAGCAGCTTGAGGTCGATCACGGCCCTGAGACTACTTTCATCGGCACTGCACACTGCGCGGTGCACCCACCCCGCCAGGTCCCAGGACTCACATCCGTAACTTTTGTCACACTCCACAGCCGCTCCTGTCAGAATGGAGCCGATGTCGCCAGCGCCCGAGACGGACCTTCCGGAAGCCCCGGAGTCCGATGCCCCCTCCGCCGAGCCGGAACAGCCGCAACCCGGCTTCCGGTGGCCACGCAGTCTGCAGGCCCAGGCGACTCGGCGCGCCCTGTTGCTGACCGCGCTGGGCGGCCTGTTGATCGCCGGGCTGGTCACCGCGCTGCCGGTAAGCGGCACCGGCGCGGGGCGGCTGTCCGGTTATCTCGACGGCAACCCGGTGCCCACCACCGGCAGCAAGAGCGACGCGGCCTTCAACAAGGCCTCCAGCGGTGACTGCCTGATCTGGCCGGACGCCACCCCGGAGTCGGCGAAGATCGTCAACTGCGCCGACGACCACAAGTTCGAAGTCGCCGAATCCATTGACATGCGGACGTTCCCGGGCGCCGAGTACGGCCCCAACGCCGCTCCCCCCTCGCCCGCCCGCATTCAGCAGATCACCCAGGAGCAGTGCGAGTCCGCCGTGCGCAACTACCTGGGCCCCAAGTTCGATCCCAACAGCAAGTTCACCGTCAGCCTGCTGTGGCCCGGCGACCGGGCGTGGCGCCAGTCCGGCGAGCGCCGCATGTTGTGCGGGCTCCAGCTGCCCGGCCCCAACAACCAGCAACAAGCCTTCAAGGGCAAGGTCGCCGAGGTTGACCAGTCCAAGGTCTGGCCGGCCGGCACCTGCCTGGGCATCGACTCGACGACCAACCAGCCGGTCGATGCGCCGGTCGAGTGTGCGGCGCCGCACGCGATGGAGGTGACCGGCACGGTCAACCTGGCCGAGAAGTTCCCCGGCGCGCTGCCTGCGGAGCCCGACCAGGACGGGTACATCAAGGATCTGTGCACCAAGATGACGGACGCCTACCTGGCGCCGGTCAAGCTGCGCACCACCACCCTGACGCTGATCTATCCCACCGTGCCCTTGGCCAGCTGGACGGCCGGCAGCCGCGAAGTCGCCTGCAGCATCGGCGCGACCTTGGGCAACGGCGGCTGGGCCACCCTGGTCAACAGCGCAAAGGGCCAGCTGCTCATCAACGGTCAGCCGCCGGTGCCGCCGCCCGACATTCCCGAAGAGCGGCTCACCATGCCGCCGATACCGCTCCAGGTGCCGGCCCAGGCTCCGCAGAGCCAGGCCAGCGCGCCCCCGGAGATCCCGCCAAACAATCAGCACCTCCCGGGTCAGCAGCCGGCGGTAGCGCCCCAGGCGCCCGCCTCGGACACCCCGGCTCCCCAGGCGCCGCAGCCCCCACCCCCCCCGGCGCCGGGGCGCCGCCGCAGGCCCCGCCACCGGCGGACGGCGGGGCACCACCGCCGGCCAACCCGGCGCCCGAGGCGCCGCCCGCGCCGCCAGCCGGGGGCTAGCCGCGTGCCCGCGCGGATGGATCCCCAGCGGTTCGACGAACTGGTGTCCGACGCGCTCGACCTGATCCCGCCCCAGCTGGCGGCGGCGATGGACAACGTTGTGGTGCTGGTCGACGACCGCCACCCCGAGGACGGCGGACTGCTCGGGCTGTACGAAGGGGTCGCCCTCACCGAGCGCGACTCGGACTACGCCGGCTCGCTGCCCGACGCCATCACCATCTACCGCGAGGCGCTGCTGGACGTCTGCGATTCCGAGGACGACGTCGTCGAGGAGGTGGCGATCACGGTGATCCACGAGGTCGCCCACCACTTTGGCATCGACGACGACCGGCTGGAAGAACTGGGCTGGACCTGACGGCCTGTCAGCCGCGCCGGATTTATGGGCGCGGCATCCCGGATTTGTCCGCCACCGGTGCTATGAACGGGTTATGAGTGCTGACTGCCGCGACTGCCGGGCAGGCTTAGATCACTGTCACGGCACCATCATTCGCCATTCCCTGCGCCGCTCGGAGTGCACGGAGCCGGATTGCTTCAGCCCTGAGCTGTTGCCGCACGCCTTCGTGATCGACTGCGACGCCATCGGCTGCGAGTGCTTCGAAGCGGTCGCGCTGGCCGTTTGACCGGCCGTCAGCCCATCGGGTCGGTGCTCGAGTGCACCGCGTCCGCGACGGGACTGGCCTCGGGCTCGGGGTAGAACGGCGGCGTCAGGGTCCCCCATCGCACGCAGCTCCACCGCCCGTCGGTGATCGGGGCCAACACCACCGATTCGGCGTTGTCCAGGTGGTTGTCCAGCGCGAAGCCGGCATCCACGCCCGCCAACACGGCGGCGGCCAGTCGAATCGCCGCACCATGGCTCACGACGACGATGTCGCCCGTCCAGTCGTGGTCGTCGAGGTAGCGTAGGCGCAGGTCGGTGAGCACGGGCACGTAGCGGCCCAACACGTCGTTGCCGGTTTCTCCGCCGGGCAACGGAACGTCGAGATCACCGTGATGCCATTGCTCGTAGATCGCGTTGAATTCCGCGACCGCGTCGTCGTCGTTGCGGTTTTCCAGGCCACCGACCTGGACCTCGTGAATTCCGCTCACTTCGACGGCGGCCATCTCGAGCTCGCCGCCGATGACACCGGCCGTCTGCGACGCGCGGATCGCCACCGAGTGCGCCAGCAGCCCGGGCCGTCCCGCACCGCGCGCAAAGGCGCGGGCCTGGTCGCGGCCCAGCGGCGTCAGCTCCGCCCCCGGCGGCCGGGTGTCCAGCCTGCGTTCGACGTTGCCGTACGACTGGCCGTGTCGCAAAAGCACCAGCCGGCCGGTCACAGCTCGATTCCCCCGGCCGCCGTTTCGGGTTTTCCTTCTCGTAGCCGCGCCAGCCAGCGGGCCGCCTCGTCGGCCGGCGGCGGCAACACCCCGGCGGGCGAGCCGGTCGGCCAAGATCCCAGGTATCGCACATCGGCACAACGACGGTGCAGCGCTTTAAGTGCCTCGGCGACGGCGTCGTCGTCGATGTGGCCCACGCAGTCGGCGAAGAAGACATAGGTGCCCAGCGCGGTACGGGTCGGCCGAGATTCGATCCGCGTCAGGTCGATGCCGCGGATCCCGAATTCGGTGAGCGCGCCCAACAAGGCACCCGGTGCGTTGTCGATCCGTAAAACCACCGCCGTCCGGTCCGCCCCGGTGCGGGGCGTCGGCGGGCCCGGCAGGCCCACCAGGAGGAAGCGCGTGCGGGCGTTGGGCTCGTCGACCACCCCGTCGGCCAGCGCGGCCAGTCCCCAGCGGGTAGCGGCCAGGGGCGAGGTCACCGCGGCGTCGGCCTGTCCCTCGGCCACCTGCCGCGCCGCGTCGGCATTGGAATACGCCGGCCGGGGCTGGGCCTCGGGCAGGTTGGCGGCCACCCACCGCCGCACCTGCGCCGCCGCCACGGGGAAGGCCGCCAGGGTGCGCACGTCGGCGGCGGTGCGGCCGGGTTTGACGACGATCGTGAACGCGACATCCAGGGTTGTCTCGGCGAAGACCTGCAGGGGCGAACCGATGGCCAAGCTGTCGAGCGTGGGCGTCACCGACCCGTCGATCGAGTTCTCGATCGGGACGCAGGCGTATTCGGCGCCGCCGCCGCGCACGGCGTCCAGCGCCGCGGCGGTGCTGTCGATGGGCACTCGCCGGACCTCGTCGGGACCCTGCCCTGGGACCAGACCGGTGGCCGTGATCTGCAACAGCGCCGCTTCGGTGAACGTCCCTTCCGGGCCGAGATAAGCGATGCGGACCACGCCCCAACCCTAGCGGCGACCGCCGCCAAACCGCTCTTGCGGCGCCTCGCCATCTAAGTTAACTTAGGCTTACCTAATCTAAGGAGTTCGGTGTTACCCCTGACCTGCCCCGCCCCGACGACGGCCGAACGTATCCGCAGCGCCTGTGTCCGAGCCGGCGGCGCCCTCCTGGCACTGGAGTCCGCGCCCGCGCGCCAGGACCCCGTCGTGACGCCCGTGCATCACCTGCTGCCCGACGGGTCGTTCGCGCTGGCGATCCCCAGTGAGCGCGAAGACCGACCGGAGGGCGCCGTCGCCGGATCGCAGGCGCTCCTGGAGTTGACCGACTACGCACCCCTTCCGCTGCGGGAGCCGGTGCGCTCGCTGGTGTGGGTGCGCGGGCAGTTGCACGAATTCCACCCGGCCGAGGTCGCCGAGACGGTCGACCTGATCGCCGCCGAGTGGCCGCACCCCGCATTGCTTCAGGTCGACACCCCGCGGTGCGCGCCGTCCGACGGGCAGGAACCTCGCTACACCCTGGTCCGGCTGGAGGTCGCATCCGTCGTCGTCACCGACGCCACCGGCGCCGAGCCCGTCAGCGTGGCGGATCTCCTGGCGGCCCGGCCCGACCCGTTCTGCGAGATCGAGTCGAACCTGCTGTGGCATCTGGACACCGCACACAGCGACGTCGTTGCGCGGCTGGTGTCCCGGTTGCCCGCGCCGCTGCGCCGCGGGCAGGTGCGCCCGCTCGGATTAGATCGCTACGGCGTGCGGTTCCGCGTCGAAGGCAAGGACCGCGACCACGACGTCCGGCTGCCGTTCCACAAGCCCGTGGACGACATGACCGGGCTGAGCCAGGCCATCCGCGTGCTGATGGGGTGCCCGTTCATCAACGGCCTGCGCGCCCGCCCGTAGTCCAACCCGTCGTGTCCGGCGGCCCCGGCCGCGTACGTTAACCGGGTGAATGGCGATCGACCACCGCACCGGCCCGAACCGCGCACCGAGCCGTCACCGGTGATTCGCCGCGGGGCCCCCCGGCCGGCACCGGCCGAACAGACCACGCCGCTGCGTCGGCCAACACCGCCGCCTCCACCCCCGCCGCCTCGCACCGTCGAACCGTCGCGCCCCCGTCAACCGCCCGGACCTCCGCCGCGGCCCACCGCCGCGCGCACGCGCCGCAGCCGTGGCTGGCGCCGCTGGATACGAGCGGTCGCGTCGGCCCTGGTGATCGGCGTGCTGCTGGCCGGCATCGGCGTCGTCTGCGGCGCAGTCTGGTTCGACAGCAGGCTGCACCGCGACGAGATCCTGGCCGACTACCCGGGACGCCCCGCGCATGGCCGCGGGACGAACTGGTTGCTCGTCGGCTCGGATAGCCGCCAGGGGCTCAGCCCCGAACAGCAGGAGGACCTCGCCACCGGCGGCGACATCGGCAGCAGCCGCACCGACACCATCCTGCTGGTACACCTGCCCGAGCTGTGGTCCGGCGGCCGGGTGACGATGGTGTCGATACCGCGCGACTCCTACGTCCCGATCCGCGGCCACGGCAAGGACAAGATCAACGCCGCCTTCGCGATGGGCGGGGCACCCCTGCTGGCGCAGACGCTGGAGCAGGCCACCGGGCTGCGCCTCGACCACTACGCGGAGATCGGATTCGGCGGATTCGCCGGCCTGGTCGACGCGTTGGGCGGGGTGACGGTATGCCCGACGACGCCGCTCAGCGACCCTTTGGCCGGCATCGACCTGCCGGCCGGTTGCCAAAAACTCAACGGCCGCAACGCCCTCGGGTACGTCAGGACGCGTGACACCCCCCGGGCGGATCTGGACCGGATGGTCAATCAGCGGCAGTTCGTCGCGGCGCTGCTGCACGCCGCGGCCAGCCCCGCGGTGTGGCTCAACCCCTGGCGCTGGTACTCCGTGCCGCACGCACTCGCCGACGCCCTGACCGTCGACCGCGACGACCACGTGTGGGACCTGGCCCGCCTCGGCTGGGGGCTGCACGGCTCGCCCACCACCATGACCGTCCCGATCGGGGAGTTCACCAGCGGTGACGCCGGATCGGTGGTGGTGTGGAACCACGACGAGGCCAGCCGGCTGTTCGAGGCGCTGGCGGCGGACGCCCCGGTGCCCACCGCTCCGCCGGACTAACCGCCCGCGCGGCCGTTCTCCAGATACGCCTTCGTGCGACCCGGGTGGTGGGTGGCAAGCCAGGCCACCCCGACGTCGCGGCAGAAGTCGAGGTCTTCGTACTCGTCGACGTTCCAGCAGTACACCGCCCGGCCCTGGGCGATCGCGCGGTCCGCGAGCTGGGGATATTCCTTCAACGTCGCCAGCGACGGGCCGACGGCGGTGGCACCGACGGCCGTGGCCGCGCCGCTGGTCAGGTAGCGCGCGGTCTTGCCGAGCAGCACGGTCGGAAGCAGCGGCGCGGCTCGCCGGATGCGCCAGACCGCGGCCGCCGAGAACGACATCACCACCGCGCGAGACCGGTCGGCGGAGGCGGGCGCGGCGATGCCGAACCGCTGCAGCAGCGCGAGCAGCTTGGTCTCCACCAGCGAGCCGTACCGCACCGGGTGCTTGGTCTCGATGAAGAGCTTCACCGGCCGATGCCAGTCCAGAACGAGGGAAACCAGGGCGTCCAGCGTCAACAAACTCGTATCGCCGTGCGTGCCGTCTTCGCGCCAGCTGTCGTGCCACGCGCCGTACTCGAGCTCACGCAGCTCGGCGAGGGTCATGGTGCTGACCAGGCCGGCCCCGGTCGAGGTCCGGTCCAGCCGGCGGTCGTGTACGCACACCAGGTGGCCGTCGCGGGTCAGGCGCACGTCGCATTCCACGCCGTCGGCGCCCTCTTTGAGGGCGAGGTCGTAGGCGGCCAGCGTGTGTTCGGGTCGCGCGGCTGACGCGCCGCGGTGGGCCACCACAAAGGGGTGCCCGGCGAGCACCTCCTCGGCCCACGTCATACGCCTAATGCTGCCGCTTCCTGACCCTCGAGCTCAACCGGACGTGCTGCTGGCGCGTCCGCAACGACGACCCAGCGGTGCGCGGGGCGTTCGACCGGTTTGCGCTCGAACCCCTCGAAGACCCTGGCGGCCGCGGCGACCGTGAGCGCCGCGATCAGGTAAGCGAAAACCATCGTGATGGTGTTATTGGCGATGCCTTGGGCGTCCCTGGCGAAGCTGGTGATCATGGCGAAGACGGAGGCCAGGTAGCTGGCGACCCAGGCAATCCACCACTCGACGATCGGTCGGCGTATTCGGGTGTAGTGCTCTTCCAGGATCGCCAGCTCGATGACGTAGACCGGCGCCCACAGCAGGTTGGCCAAGGGCACTACACACCCGGCCCACAACGCCCGGGTGGACCGCGGCTCCGGCAGGCCGTGATGGGCGAACACGGCGGCGCGCCGCGCGATGAGCCAGCGGATCAGCACCGCGCCGGAGGTGAACACCGCCGCGATCGCGCTCACGCTGGCCAGGATGCCGAGCCAGTCCGCCCCGGCGGCGACCCACGAGTTCAGGAGGGTGTTCCGGTTGACGACCAGCAGGACGTAGCGCACGACATAGACCAGGGCGGCGACGCCGAGGACGAGCACGCTCACGAACAGCGTGGTGCGGATCATCGCTGCCGATGGCGCAGCGTGCGCGGGCTTTTCGAGTGCGGCCGGGGCTTGCCCGACGCGGTCGTCCAAGCCCCAGCGCGGCATCACTGCATAACGCGGGGTGGGGCCGAGGGGACGTCTTGCGTGCCGGGTGGGCGGCGCGGCGCCGGGACGCACCGCTATCCAGCGAAAGCCCGGTGGTAGCCGTGGCGGGGTGCGCTGCCAGCCCCGAGCCGCGGACGGTCGGCTCGGCGCCGCGGCGGTGGGTGCGCTCCACCCCGGACCGGGGGCCGGCGCATCCGACAGGGGCGCCATCAGTGCGCCCTGACAACGGGGACACCACGCACGTTGCCGCTCGCGCACGTTCCACCGAGTGCCGCATTGGGAGCACACCTGGATCACCGGACTAGCGTAACCGCGCGCCGATGCGCGCCGCGGGACACTCAGCGATGGCCGGAGTGGGGCCGGTCGGCTATCTACTCAGCCATTACGGCCTATCCACAGTTTCCACAGGTTTATCCACATGGCTTTAGTGGGTAAGGGAAGCGTTACTACAGCTTCACCCGTTGGCCGTGGCACCACTGTGGATAACAACGCGGTCACGGAGGCATGCCATCGACAGCCCAAAACCCCGTGTGAGCGAAATGGATTGCCTTGCTAAGCATCCGCGCGGTGGCCTGCAGGCCGCGCCGCAGGTCCGGCCTTCCCGCGGTCGCCCTCAACACGCAGCTCAGCCCATCATTTTCCAAGCCCGCCCGGAAGCGCTATGATCGCCTTCGCGCAAAATGTTTGTGACTCACCTCACTACCGCGAGGTGAGGAGCGGGTGAAAGGCGATTAATGGCCACGCATTCGTTCGGTCCGGGATCACCGGCCCCCTCGAAGTCGTACTCCGGCTCGCCCGCGTGGAATCACAGTTACAGCGTCGCCGCATTGCGCGCCGGGCTGATCGCACTGGCGCTGCTGGCGGTTCTCGCCCTCATCGTTCTGTCTTGAACCCGCGCTGAGCGGGTATCCGCCTTCGGAGCTCATAGCGGTCTTTCTTGCGGTCCGCGCAGTCATGGAGCAGGGTTGTCTACGGCTGGCCGCCGCGTGGTGGGCCCGCGAATGAGCGTAAGAAGACAACCGAAGAAAGGAACGCCGTGGCTGAATACACCCTGCCCGATCTGGACTGGGACTACGCAGCGTTGGAACCGCACATCTCGGGTCAGATCAACGAGATCCATCACAGTAAGCACCACGCCACGTACGTCAAAGGCGTGAACGACGCCGTTGCCAAACTGGAAGAGGCACGCGCCAATGACGACCACGCCGCGATCTTCCTGAACGAAAAGAACCTGGCGTTCCACCTCGGCGGCCACGTGAACCACTCGATCTGGTGGAAGAACCTGTCGCCGGACGGCGGCGACAAGCCGACCGGGGAGCTGGCCGCCGCGATCGATGACGCCTTCGGGTCGTTCGACAAATTCCGCGCCCAGTTCAGCGCGGCCGCCAATGGCCTCCAGGGTTCGGGCTGGGCAGTGCTGGGATACGACACGCTCGGCAGCAGGCTGCTCACCTTCCAGCTCTACGACCAGCAGGCCAACGTCCCCCTCGGCATCATTCCCCTGCTGCAGGTCGACATGTGGGAGCACGCCTTCTACCTGCAGTACAAGAACGTCAAGGCGGACTACGTCAAGGCATTCTGGAACGTCGTCAACTGGGCCGACGTGCAGAAGCGCTACGAAGCCGCGACGTCGAAAACCGGTGGGTTGATCTTCGGCTGAGTCCATCTCGATCGCAGGGGCGTCGCGCGGTTTGCGCGGCGCCCCTGCCGTTTGTCCGGCCGCGAACCGGGCATTCCGAAAACATGTGCGCCACTGGCCGTGTCGGGTTGCACGGCGCCGGACCGGCGGGCATGCTGAATTACTCGAGCTACCAGTGTGGTTGATCGGACGGAGGCGTCGCGCGGAGGTCGAAAATGGAGACTGGGTCTGACCGCCCGATAGGGGTTTCCCCTTTCCATGCTCGTGGTGCCCTGAAAGGGTTCGTGATCTCCGGGCGTTGGCCCGATTCGACCAAAGAGTGGGCCCAGTTGCTCATGGTCGCGGTCAGGGTCGCGTCATTACCCGGATTGCTTTCCACCACAACGGTTTTCGGGGCCCGCGAGGAGTTGCCCGAGGAACCCGAGCCGGGCACCGTCGGCCTGGTGCTCGCCGAGGGCACGGTCTTCGGTGATTCGCCGATTCAGCCAGGCTATTTCGCCGACCATCAGCCCCCCGCGCTCCTGATGTTGCACCCGCCCTCGGAGACCACCCCGTCGCTGCCGGAGTGCAGCGGGGCGGCCTCGGGATGCGTCCTGCTCCCCGGGTTGCCATACCTGGGACTCGAGCATCGGGCCGCCTGGGTGGAAGCGGAAGCCGACGGCACCATCACCTCCATGGTGAGCCGCGTCGGCGTCGACCCCATCAGTCATCCTGATACCGCAATTCTGGCGATGCTGCTTGCGGCATGAGCAATTGGCCCGGCGCTCGAATCGGAAAAGCGGGACTAGCGAACTCGATCGCGTTACTTCTCCAGCCGGCCATCGTTCGAGTACCGGCGGACAGCGCACCCCCGTCCACTCCCGGGCTCCACGCCGGCGGCTCGCCCCAACGGTGCGCGGCAGACCTGGCCGAGGACGGGTTTGCCGACGGCCAACGGACCATTTTTCGTATTTCGGATAGGTCCACGAGCGGCGTTTTCCGGCCTCGGAGCACATCCGGCAGCAAATAAGGCGTTAAGCGAACATAAATTGCTGCCCGGTTGCAGTGCGACCGCCCAGCACGTTCCCATCCTACCCCTCGCCGCTCCCGGGGAGGTCACCCCGCCACCTAGGCCCCGGAGCCGAATTCTGCGGATAACCTGTGAGTTTCGCTGATTTAGTGGACACCCCAGCGAATCAGTTAGACGCTCGTCAAGTGTGGCATCGGCACGCCCCAGCTACGCCTGGACCCCAACCGCGGGGGTTTGCACCTAGTTAGGGGAACCAACCCTCGCTACCATGATCAGCAAATACACCTAGGTAATAGTTCACTTCTACAGCCAAGTGGAGGTCATATCCAATGAGCACGACGTTCGCTGCTCGCCTGAACCGCCTGTTCGACACGGTGTATCCCCCGGGACGGGGGCCGCACACCTCCGCGGAAGTGATCGCGGCGCTCAAGGCGGAGGGCATCACGATGTCGGCTCCCTACCTGTCGCAGTTGCGTTCGGGGAACCGCACCAACCCGTCGTCGGCGACAATGGCCGCATTGGCCAACTTCTTCCGCATCAAGCCGGCCTACTTCACCGACGACGAGTACTACGAGAAGCTCGATCAGGAGTTGTCGTTCCTGGCGACCATGCGCGACGACGGCGTGCGTCGCATTGCCGTGCGCGCCTCCGAGTTGTCCCCCGAGGCCCAACACGAGGTCATGCAGCGGGTCAACGAGCTGCGCCGCGCGGAGCACCTGGACGTCTAGCGGACGCCCGGGCTGGCAACCGGTTGGCCGGGGCCGACCTGGAGGGCTTGCGCCCGCCCATTCCGATTAGGGTTGGCTCACGGATCGCGCACGCGCGAAAGCGATAGCCACGAGAAACCGGGGAGGCGGCCGGGAATGGCCCTGTTCCGCAAGCGAAAGAGTCGCGCGACGCGGCGCGCCGAAGCCCGTGCGATCAAGGCCCGCGCGAAGCTGGAGGCCAAGCTCGCCGCCCGAAACGAGACTCGCCGGTACAAGGCCGCCCACCGGGCGGAGGCCAAGGCGCTCAGGGCGCAGATCAAGGCCCAACGGGACAGCGACCGGAACGCCCTGAAGGTGGCCGAGACCCAACTCAAAGCGGCGCGCGAGGGCAAGATCTTCTCGCCGACGCGGATCCGCCGGGCACTCACGGTGTCCCGGCTGGTCGCGCCGATCCTCACTCCGGTCGTCTACCGCGCCGCCGTCTCGGCCCGCGCGCTGATCGACCAGCGCCGCGCGGACCAACTCGGGATACCGCTGGCCCAGATCGGGCAGTTCTCCGGTCACGGCGCGCAGCTGTCCGCCCGGATCGCCGGAGCTGAGAAGTCCCTGCGGACCGTGCAGGAAAAGAAGCCGAAGGACGCCGAGACCAAGCAGTTCGTGTCGGCCATCACCGAGCGGCTGACCGATCTGTCCGCGGCCGTCACCGCCGCCGAGAACATGCCGGCCGCGCGGCGCCGGGCGGCCCACGCCGCGATCTCATCGCAGCTCGACGGCATCGAGGCGGACCTGATGGCCCGGCTCGGGTTGAGCTGACCAACGAATGTGGCTGCCCGGCATCTCGACCCGCGCGCGGCGGACGGCGCGCCTCCCCATCGCCGTGGTGGCTGTTCTCGGTCTCTATCTCGGCTCGGCGGCGCAACTCCCGGCGGCCTGGGCGCACGTCCACGCCAGCAGCGACAGTGCGGTGCGCGGCGCCATGGCGATCGTCACCTTCCAGGTGCCCAACGAATCGAACACGGGCGCGGTAACCACCGGGCTGAGCGTCGCCCTGCCCAACGTGGCCTCGGCGCGCACCGAGAGCATGCCGGGCTGGACGACCAAGCTCGACCGCGACGCGGCATCGGGTGCGGTGCACTCGGTCACGTGGACGGCCGCGCCGGGCGCCGGCATCGGGGTGGACCAATTCGCCCTGTTCCGGATTTCGGTGAAGTTGCCCGACGCAGAGACCGTCAGCTTCCCGGCCACACAGACCTATTCCGACGGCACCGTCGTGAAGTGGGACCAGCCGCCGCAGCCCGGTGGCGGTGAGCCGGAATACCCGGTACCCACGCTGACACTTGCCGCGGGACCGATAGCGTCCCACGGCCATCACCCGCCTTCGATGGCACCGGCCGACCAGGCGGCCGCGCCGCCACCGCCGAGATCCGCGGACAACACCGCCCGGGTGCTGGGCGGTGCCGCCCTGGTGGTGGCCGCGCTGGGTATCTGCCTTGCGCTGATCCGCCGACGGGCATGAGGCGGTTGGCGATCGCCGCGTGCGTCGGTGCCCTGTTGGTGATCGCACCGTTGACGGCGCCGGTCGCGTCGGCGCACGCAGCCCGGGTAGCCACCGATCCGGCGGACAACGCGGTTCTCGCGACGGGTCCCGGGCGGGTGAGCGCCACCTTCAACGAACAGCTGCAGACCACGTTCGCGGCCATGACCGTCATCGGGCCCGACGGCAACGTGTGGTCCACCGGCGACCCGACGGTGCGTGGCGCGGTGGTCGGCATCGACCTTCGGCCGCTGGGACCGGCCGGCGTCTACACGGTGAACTACCGGGTCACCTCCGCGGACGGCCACGTGGTCTCCGGATCCTGGTCGTTTCGGCTGAGCGTGCCGGGCACGGGCACGCCGGGACCCCCGGCGGGTGGCGGCCCCGCCGGCGGCGATGTCCCGGTCTGGCCGTTCGTCGTGGTGGCGGCGGTGCTTGTCGCCGGGGGCGCCCTGTGGGCGGTGCGGCGCAGACCGTGACCGGCGGCCGAGGCGCCCGCGCTCGTGCTGGCATGATGGGTTCGAAGAACCCGCGTGGGCTAGATAACTACTGAAAGATTGCTCAAGGAGCGGCCGCATGGCAGACCCGCAGGATCCACCCGGCAGCGAACCCGACGGCGCGTCGACCCCGCCGCCGGAAAAGAAGCCTCCGGCCAAGGCCGCGAAGAAGGTCGCGAAAGCACCCGCCAAGAAGGCACCCGCGAAGAAGGCGCCCGCCAAAAAGGCGCCAGCGAAGAAGGCGCCGGCGAAGAAGGCTCCCGCAAAGGCCGCCGAGCCGCCGGCAAAGGCCGTCGAGCCGCCCCTAGAGGTGCGGCAACGAATCGAAACCAACGGCGACCTCGCGGCCGCCGCCAAAGACGTAGCGGCGCAAGCGAAATCCACTGTGGACGCCGCCAATGACCCGGTTTCTCCGAACGCTCCGGCGGCGGCACTGACCCAGTCCCCGCTCCCGTTGATCGTCGCCCTGGCCGTCAGCCTCCTGGCGATCCTGTTGATCCGGCAGCTGCGCCGCCGCTGACCGCCGCCGTAGCCGCTACCGTGTCAGACGTGACCGTGTCATTCCAGCCGACCGCCGACCTGGTGGACGACATCGGACCGGACGTACGCAGCTGCGACGTCCAGTTCCGCCAGTTCGGCGGCCGCGCCCAATTCGCCGGACCCATCAGCACGGTGCGCTGCTTCGAAGACAACGCGTTGCTGAAATCGGTGCTCTCGCAGCCGAGTGCGGGCGGGATACTGGTCATCGACGGCGGCGGCTCCCTGCACGCGGCCCTGGTCGGCGATGTGATCGCCGAGCTGGCCCGCTCCAACGGCTGGGCCGGGATCGTCGTCAATGGCGCGGTGCGCGACGCCGCCGCGCTGCGCGGACTCGACATCGGCATCAAGGCGCTGGGCACCAACCCCCGTAAGAGCACCAAGTCGGGCGCCGGCGAGCGCGACGTCGAGGTCACGCTGGGCGGGGTGAGGTTCGTCCCGGGCGAGATCGCCTACTGCGACGACGACGGCATCGTCGTCGTCGAGCCCTAAACCGCTACCGGCGCACGCTGTTTCGCGAAGCGCAGGCCCTCATCGGCAACCTTGCCGCGCCGGATCGTGCGCATGTCGAACAAGTAGTTCTGCTTGAGCCGCCACGGTGCGCGCGACCCTGACTTGGGCAGCATGTCCATCGCCCGCTGGAAATAGCCGGGGCTGAAGTCCATGAAAGGCAGCTCGTCGACGTCAGGGCCGGGATGCTGCGGCTCCACGAAGTCAAAACCGTTGTCGTCCATGTAGTTCAGCAACCGGCAGACGAATTCGGAGACCAGGTCGGCCTTCAGCGTCCATGACGCGTTGGTGTAGCCGAAGGTGATTGCGAAGTTCGGGACGCCGGAGAACATCAGGCCCTTGTAGGTCATCAACGACGTCAGCTCGATCGGCTGACCGTTCCGGGTGGGCCGCACCCCACCGAGCAACTGCATGTTCAAACCCGTTGCGGTGACGATGATGTCGGCTTTCAGCTCCTCACCCGAGGTGAGCCTGATTCCGGTCTTGGTGAACCGGTCGATGGTGTCGGTGACGACGTCCGCCTTGCCGTGCCGGATGGTCCGGAAGAAATCGCCGTCGGGCGCCAGGCACAGCCGCTGGTCCCATACGTTGTACCGGGGCCCGAAGTGCTTCTCGACGTCGTAGCCCTGCGGCAGGCGGCGCTTGGCCATCGTCATCAACGTCTTGCGCATGTAGGCCGGACGCTTCCGGGACAGCTGGTACTGGAAGGTGCTGAACGCGATGGCTTTCCAACGATTGGCGATGTGCGCCAAGCGGTCCGGTAACCACTGGTTGAACCGCACGGCGAAGGGGTCGACCCCGGGCAGCGAGCCGATATAAGTGGGCGAGCGCTGCAGCATCGTGACGTGGCCGGAGCCCGAGTTCACCAGGGCCGGGATCAGCGTGATCGCGGTGGCGCCCGACCCGATCACGACGATCTTCTTGCCCGTGTATTCGAGGTCCTCCGGCCAGTGCTGCGGATGGACGATCCGGCCCTCGAAGTCGTCGGCGCCGGGGAAGGTGGGCGAGTATCCCTCGTCGTAGTTGTAGTAGCCCGTGCAGGCGAAGAGGAAGGAGCAGGTGAGCTCTCGCTTCTGGCCGTCGGACTCGACGGTCAGGGTCCAGCGGTTGTCGGCGTCCGACCAATCGGCGGCGAGGACGCGCTGACGGTAACGGATGTGCCGGTCGATCTTGTTCTCGACCGCCGCCTCCTTGATGTAGGCCTTGATGTCGGGGCCGTCTGCGATCGATTTCGCCGACCGCCACGGCTTGAACCGGAAGCCCAGGGTGAACATGTCCGAGTCCGACCGGATGCCCGGGTACTTGAACAGGTCCCAGGTGCCGCCCAGGTCCTCACGGCGTTCGAGGATCGCGTAGCTCTTGGTCGGGCAGCGCTCCTGCAGGTGCCACGCCGCGCTGATGCCCGAGATGCCGGCGCCCACGATGATCACGTCAAGGTGCTCAGTCATGGGGCCACATTATCAACGGCCTGTCGACGCAGTCAACAGAGTGTTGAAACTTTCGACACGGTGTAAAGTAACGGTCGTGACTAGCGTCGGCCAGACCCGTGCCCTGCGTGGCCGCCGCGCCATGCGTCCCTCGGGTGACGACCGTGAGCAGGCGATCCTCGCGACCGCCGAGCGGCTGCTCGAACAGCGCTCGTTCGCCGACATCTCGGTCGACGACCTGGCCAAGGGCGCAGGATTGTCGCGCCCGACGTTTTACTTCTATTTCAAGTCGAAGGACGCGGTGCTGCTGTCGCTGCTGGAGCCGGTGATCGCGCGCGCCGACTCCGAGTTCGACGGCGCGGTGCAGCGGCTGCCCGCGGATCCCCGCCGGGTCTGGCGAAACGGCATCAAGGCTTTCTTCACCGCGTTCAGCACCCACCGCCGGCTGGCGCGCGCCGCCACCGAAGCGCTGGCGACCAGCTCCGAACTGCGCGTCGTGTGGTTGGGCTTCATGCAGAAGTGGATCGACCAGACGGCCGCGATAATCACCGCCGAACGCACCCGCGGGGCCGCGCCGGAGACGATCCCGGCGGTTGACCTGGCGACCTCGCTGAACCAGATGAATGAGCGGACGATGATGGCCGCCCTGTCCGCGGAGACGCCGGCGGTGGATGAGGACCGGGTCGTCGACACCCTTACCCATATCTGGGTCACCAGCATCTACGGCGAATCCGGCTAGTGGCGATCGCAAGCGCGGCGTAGCCGGGCGAAGCGGGTCGCCACCACCGGCTAAGTGGCGATCGCAAGCGCGGCGTAGCCGGGCGAAGCGGGTCGCCACCACCGGCTAAGTGGCGATCGCAAGCGCGGCGTAGCCGGGCGAAGCGGGTCGCCACCATCGGTTGTCGTCACCGGCGCGTGCGAACATATGTTCGTGCGGTGCGATGCGTCCATCCTGCACGCGGACCTGGATTCGTTCTACGCGTCCGTCGAACAGCGCGACGACCCGACGTTGCGCGGCCGCCCGGTGATCGTCGGCGGCGGGGTCGTGCTCGCGGCCAGCTACGAGGCCAAGGCCTACGGCGTGCGGACCGCGATGGGCGGGGCGCAAGCGCGCCGGCTGTGCCCGCACGCGGTGGTGGTGCCGCCCCGGATGAGCGCCTACAGCCGCGCCAGTGACGCCGTGTTCGAAGTGTTTCGCGACTGCACGCCGATCGTGGAGCCGCTCTCGGTGGACGAGGCGTTTTTGGATGTCGGCGGGCTGCGCCGGGTTTCCGGGACGCCGGTTCAGATCGCCGGCCGGCTGCGGGCCGACGTGCGCGACCGGGTTGGTCTGCCCATCACCGTGGGCATCGCGCGCACGAAGTTTCTCGCCAAGGTCGCCAGCCAGGAGGCCAAACCGGACGGGCTTCTGCTGGTACAGCCCGACCAGGAGCTGACCTTCCTCCACCCGCTGCCGGTGCGGCGGCTGTGGGGCGTGGGCGCCAAGACGGCCGACAAACTCCACGCCCACGGACTCCTGACCGTCGCCGACGTCGCCGAGCTGAGCGAGTCGACGCTGGCGTCGCTGCTGGGCGGCGCCATGGGCCGCCAGCTGTTCGCGCTGTCCCACAGCGTCGACCGCCGCCGGGTGACCACCGGTGTGCGTCGTCGGTCGGTGGGCGCGCAACGGGCGCTGGGCCGCGCCGGCAACACCATGTCGGCCGCCGAGATCGATGCGGTGGTGGTCAACCTGATCGATCGGATTACCGGCCGGATGCGCGCCGCCGGACGCACCGGGCGCACGGTGGTTCTCCGCCTGCGGTTCGACGACTTCGGGCGGGCGACGCGGTCGCGGACGCTGCCCTGGGCGACGTCGTCGACGCAGCCGATCCTGGGCGCGGCGCGGCAGCTGGTTGCGTCGGCCGCACCCCTGATCTCGCAGCGCGGGCTGACGCTGGTTGGTTTCGCGGTGTCGGGGATCGACCGCAGCGGCGCCCAGCAATTGGTGTTGCCGCTTGACGGGGAATCGCTTGCGGTGGACGCCGCGGTCGACCAGGTTCGTCAGCGCTTCGGCAGATCCGCCCTCACGCGCGGGGTGTTGGTCGGCCGTGAACTGGGTATCGAGATGCCGCACCTTCCCGACTGACCGATTCGCCGGTGTCGGCTAATTCTTCTCTGCCCCAGACGTTTTCGCGGAGACGGTGCAGGCCTGAGGCGTCTCAGTTCGAGCCCGTCCACTCCAGCAGCTTGTCGGCCGGCCAGGTGTTGACGATCCGGTCGGCGGGCACACCCACGTCCACGGCGCGCTGCGCGCCATAGCCGAGGAAGTCCAGCTGGCCTGGCGCGTGTGCATCGGTGTCGATGCTGAAGACGCAGCCGATCTCGAGCGCCAGCTGGAGCAGCCGGGTCGGCGGGTCGCGGCGTTCGGGTCGCGAGTTGATCTCCACCGCGGTGCCATGCTCGCGGCAGGCGGCGAAAACCGCTTCGGCGTCGAACTTGGATTGGGGTCGGATGCCCCGATTGCCCGATACCAGCCGGCCGGTGCAATGGCCCAGCACGTCGGTGTGCGGATTGGAGACGGCGCGCACCATGCGCCGCGTCATCGCCGCGGCATCCATCGACAGCTTCGAATGCACGCTGGCCACCACGACATCGAGCCGCTCGAGCAGCTCGGGCTCCTGGTCGAGGCTGCCGTCCTCGAGGATGTCGACCTCGATGCCGGTGAGAATGCGCATCGGCGCGAACTGCTCACGCAGCTTGTCGATGACGCCGAGCTGTGCGCGCAACCGCTCCGGCGACAGCCCGTTGGCGATCGTCAGCCGCGGCGAGTGGTCGGTCAGCGCGCAGTACTCATGCCCGAGCGCGGACGCGGTCGCCATCATCTCGTCGATCGGCGCCGACCCGTCCGACCAGTTCGAATGCAGGTGCAAGTCCCCGCGCAACGCCGCACGGATGTCGCCCCCACCGAGATCCTCGGCGGCGGAACGCAATTCGACGAGTAGGTCGGGTTCGCGACCGGACCAGGCCTGGTCGATGACCTTCGCGGTCTTGGGCCCGATCCCGGGCAGTGACTGCCAGCTGTTGGCCTGGCCGTGCCGCTCCCGCGCCGCGTCGTCGAGACCCTCGATGATGTCGGCGGCGTTGCGGTACGCCATCACGCGCCTGGGGTCCTGACGGCTCCGGTCCTTGTAGTAGGCGATCTGCCGCAAGGCTGTTACCGGGTCCATGACTCCAGTGTGCCTGGCTGCCTTACCAGAACTGCCCGGCGACGAAACCGGCGAGCAGCACGCTGAAGCCCCCGATCTCGCCGGCGATCAGCGAGGCCATGAAGAGTCCCGTTCCGGGCGCGGGATCCTCGAATTGGTTGACGGTGTCGCGTCGCACCCCGTGGGCGATGTAGCTGAGGATGGCGCCGATGAAAAAGAAGACGACCACGCCGGCCGCGGCCAGGTTGACCCATGTCGGCCAGGCGCTGAGCTCGACGAAGACGGCCAGCAGCAGCGTCGCGAAAGAGTAGAGCAACGCGGCCCGGTGCGCGATGTCGACGTAGGGATGGGCGCGATGGTCGGCGGCGGCCATGATCTGCCGGTACTTCCACACCCCGAGCGCCAGGGCGAGCAGGAAGATCAGCCCGGCCGCCAGCAGGGTGGCCTTGGTGTCGAGTCCGAGGGAGTAGCTCATCGCGCGGTTGAGTTTAGTTGCCCTTCATAAAGGTCGGCTAACGTCGATTTCATGCGATTCGCCTTCAAGACCTCCCCCCAAAACACCACCTGGGCAGCCATGCTGGCCGTCTGGCAGGCCGCCGACGATATCGACGTCTTCGATTCCGGGTGGACCTTCGACCACTTCTACCCGATCTTCTCCGACGCCGGCGGGCCCTGCCTCGAGGGTTGGACGACGCTGACCGCGCTGGCGCAGGCGACCAAGCGGCTGCGGCTGGGCACCCTGGTCACCGGGATCCATTACCGCCACCCCGCCGTGCTGGCCAACATGGCCGCGGCGCTCGACATCATCTCGAATGGACGACTCGAGTTGGGGATCGGCGCCGGCTGGAACGAGGAGGAGTCGGGCGCCTACGGCATCGAGCTGGGCAGCATCCGGGAACGCTTCGATCGGTTCGAGGAGGCGTGTGAGGTGCTGACCAGCCTGCTCAGCCAGGAGACCACCGACTTCGACGGGAAGTACTACCAGCTCAAGGGCGCCCGCAACGAACCCAAGGGCGTGCAGCGTCCCCATCCCCCGATCTGCATCGGTGGCAGCGGGGAGAAACGAACGCTGCCGATCACCGCGCGCTACGCGCAGCACTGGAATTTCGTGGGCGGTCCGCCCGAGCTGTTCGCCCGCAAGCGCGACGTGCTTGCCGCGGAGTGCGAGAAGATCGGGCGCGGCCCGAAGGAGATCACGCTGTCCGCCCATCTGCGGTTGGACGAGGAGCGCAACTACCAGAAGGTCGTCGAAGAGGCCGCCGGGCTTCAGGCCGAAGGACTCGACCTGGGCATCGTGTACATCAACCCGCCGCACGACCCCGCCGTCTTGGAACCGCTCGCCGAGTCCATCCGCGATTCGGGGCTGCTCGGTTGATGCGGCCGGGTTAACCTCTTTGTCGCGACGAGCAAACCCCTCCGCGGCGCGCGAAGGGGTTCGGTCGGGCGGTTATGCCCCGAAGATCAGCAAATCGTCGGCGGTTACCAGGCGCTCGTGCTTAGCGGGGAACTCGCGGCTCTTGACCGGGTGACGAAACCAGGACCAGGCGATTCGCCCCATCCGTGATCGAGGTACGGGATTGATGTGCACAGTGATCACTCCTGCGATCGTTCCGTTCAGCCGGGGCCCCGATCCGATGCCCGTGTGACCGAGCCCACAACAGGCAATTAGACACCACCGCCTGGCAAACGGGGGGCGACTCGCCGACAGTTGGTGCTTCTGTTTCTGGTGTGGCTTCTGTGACTACTGGAGTGGGACCGCGGTCGGCTTGACCGGCGCTGGCAGCGCGGTCGCACCCATCAGGTACCGATCGACGGCCGCGGCAGCGGCCCTGCCTTCAGCAATCGCCCAGACGATCAGCGACTGGCCGCGACCCATGTCCCCGGCGACGAACACACCGGGGACCGACGTGTCGAAGTCGGCACCGCGCGCGACGTTGCCGCGGTCGGTGAGCTTGACTTCGAGATCGGTGAGCAGGCCCTCCTTTTCCGGGCCGACGAATCCCATGGCCAGCAGCACCAAGTCGACCTCGAGCTCGAAGTCGGAGCCGTCCACCTTGACGAACTTGCCGTCCTGCATGGTGACCTCGTGCGCTTTGAGCGCCGTCACCCGGCCGTCTGCGCCGATGAACTTTTCGGTGTTCACCGAGAACACCCGCTCGCCGCCCTCTTCGTGCGCCGACGACACCCGGTACATCAGCGGGTAGGTCGGCCACGGGGTCGATTCGGCGCGCGTGTCCGGTGGGCGCGGCATGATCTCGAACTGGTGCACGACGGTCGCGCCCTGCCGGTGCGCGGTACCCAGGCAGTCCGCCCCAGTGTCACCGCCGCCGATGATGACCACCTTCTTGCCTTTGGCGGTGATCGGAGGTTCCCCGTCGGCCCCTAGGACGTCGTCGCCCTCCTGCACGCGGTTCCCCCACGGCAGGTACTCCATCGCCTGGTGGATCCCGTCCAGGTCCCGACCGGGAACGGGCAGGTCTCGCCCGGCGGTGGCGCCGCCGGCCAGGACCACCGCGTCGAAGTCGGCGCGCAGCTGTTCGGCGGTGATGTCGACTCCGACGTTGACACCGGCGCGGAATTCGGTTCCCTCGGCCCGCATTTGGTCCAGGCGCCGGTCGAGGACACGCTTCTCCATCTTGAATTCCGGAATGCCGTAGCGCAGCAGCCCGCCGATCCGATCCGCCCGCTCGAAAACGGTGACCGTGTGGCCGGCGCGGGTCAGTTGCTGAGCCGCGGCCAAACCTGCCGGACCCGAACCCACCACGGCGACCTTTTTCCCGGTCAGCTTGTCCGGGGGCAGCGGCACCACGAAGCCTTCCTCGAAGGCGTGGTCGATGATCTCCAGCTCGATCTGCTTGATGGTCACCGGATCCTGGTTGATGCCAAGCACACACGCCGGTTCGCACGGGGCCGGACACAGCCGCCCGGTGAAGTCCGGGAAGTTGTTGGTGGCATGCAGCCGCTCGATCGCGTCGCGCCAGCTGCCCCTGCGCACCAGGTCGTTCCATTCCGGGATCAGGTTGCCCAACGGACACCCGTTGTGACAGAACGGGATACCGCAATCCATGCAACGGGTCGCCTGCTCACGCAGCGTGCCTTCGTCGAAGTCCTCGTAGACCTCGTGCCAGTCCTTCAACCGCAGCGGGACAGGCCGGCGCTTCGGCAGTTCCCGGTGCGTGTACTTCAAGAAGCCGCTCGGGTCAGCCATGTGCGGCCGCCATGATCGCCTTGTCCACGTCGACTCCGTCGCGCTCTGCTTCGGCGATCGCTTGCAGCACCTTCTTGTAGTCGCGCGGCATCACCTTGACGAAATGGCGTTGTTGACCGCGCCAGTCCGCCAGGACGCGCTGGCCGACCGCGGAATCGGTGGCGTCCACGTGGGCCTGGATGATGCCGTGCAGGAAGTCGACATCGTCTTCGTCCAGGGTCTCCACATCGACCATCTCGATGTTGAGATTGTCCGGAAGTTCCTCGTCCGGGTCGTACACGTAAGCCACACCGCCTGACATTCCCGCCGCGAAGTTGCGGCCGGTCCGGCCGAGAATCACAACCCGACCACCCGTCATGTATTCGCATCCATGGTCACCGACGCCCTCGACGACGGCGTGGGCCCCGGAGTTGCGGACCGCGAACCGCTCGCCGACCACCCCGCGTAGGAAGGCTTCCCCGCTGGTCGCGCCGAACAGGATCACGTTGCCGCCGATGATGTTGTCCTCGGCCACGTAGTCCTGCGGGGTGTTGTCCGACGGACGCACCACAATCCGGCCACCGGACAGCCCCTTGCCGACGTAGTCGTTGGCGTCGCCGTAGACCCGCAACGTTATTCCCTTGGGCACGAAGGCGCCGAAGCTGTTACCCGCGGATCCGTCGAAGGTGATGTCGATGGTTCCATCCGGAAGCCCTTGGCCGCCATAGGCTTTCGTCACCTCGTGGCCGAGCATAGTGCCCACCGTGCGGTTGACGTTGCTGATGGTGGTGGAAAAGCGCACCGGCTTGCCGGAATCGAGCGCCTCCCGGCTCATCACGATCAGCTGCTGATCGAGCGCCTTGTCCAGGCCGTGGTCCTGCCGGGAACTGCAGTACAGGTCCTGGTTCATGAACGCCGACTCGGGCTCGTGCAGCACCGGCGCGAGATCCAGCTTGTGCGCCTTCCAGTGCGCGCGGGCCAGCGTGGTGTCCAGCGCCCCCACCTGGCCGACGGCCTCGTTGAGGGTGCGGAAACCCAACTGCGCCATGTACTCGCGGACCTCTTCGGCGATGAACATGAAGAAGTTCTCGACGAACTCGGGCTTACCGGTGAACCGCTCGCGCAGCACCGGGTTCTGGGTGGCCACGCCGACCGGGCAGGTGTCCAGGTGACACACCCGCATCATGATGCAGCCGGCCACCACCAGCGGCGCGGTGGCGAAGCCGAATTCCTCGGCGCCGAGCAGCGCGGCGATCATCACGTCGCGGCCCGTCTTGAGCTGACCGTCCACCTGGACCACGATCCGGTCACGCAACCCGTTGAGCAGCAGGGTCTGTTGTGTCTCGGCCAGGCCCAACTCCCAGGGCGCGCCCGCGTGTTTCATCGACGTCAGCGGGGTGGCGCCGGTGCCGCCGTCGTGGCCGGAGATCAACACCACGTCGGCGTGCGCCTTGGAGACGCCGGCGGCGACCGTCCCAACCCCGTTCTCGGAGACGAGCTTGACGTGCACCCGTGCGGACGGGTTGGCGTTCTTCAGGTCGTGGATCAGCTGTGCGAGATCCTCGATGGAGTAGATGTCGTGGTGCGGCGGTGGGGAGATCAGGCCGACGCCGGGTGTGGAATGCCGGACCTCGGCGACCCACGGATACACCTTGTGTCCCGGGAGCTGGCCGCCCTCGCCGGGTTTCGCGCCCTGCGCCATCTTGATCTGAATGTCGGTGCAGTTCGTCAGGTAGTGCGACGTGACGCCGAAACGCGCGGAAGCGACCTGTTTGATGGCGCTGCGGCGCCAATCCCCATTGGGGTCGCGGTCGAAGCGCTTGACGTCCTCGCCGCCTTCCCCACTATTGGAGCGCCCGCCGAGACGGTTCATCGCGATGGCGAGCGTCTCGTGCGCCTCGGCCGAGATCGAGCCGTAGCTCATCGCCCCGGTGGAGAAGCGCTTGACGATCTCGCTGGCGGGTTCGACCTCTTCCAGCGGGACCGGGGGACGCACACCGCCGCGGAACTTGAGTAGGCCGCGCAGTGAGGCCATCCGCTCGCTCTGGTCGTCGATCAGGCGGGTGTAGTCCTTGAAAATCTTGTACTGGCCGGTGCGAGTCGAGTGCTGCAGCTTGAACACGGTCTCCGGGTTGAACAGGTGATACTCACCTTCCCGGCGCCACTGGTACTCGCCGCCGACTTCGAGTTCGCGGTGCGCGCGCTCGTCGCGGCGATCCAAATAGGCCAGCCGGTGCCGAGTTGCGACGTCGGCGGCGATGTCCTCCAGGGTGATGCCACCGATCGGGCAGCTCAGCCCGGTGAAGTACTCGTCGAGCACATCCTCGGAGATGCCGACCGCCTGGAACAGCTGCGCGCCGGTGTAGGAGGCCAGCGTCGAAATGCCCATCTTGGACATCACTTTCAGCACGCCCTTGCCGGCGGCCTTGACGTAGTTGTTCAGCGCCTTCTCGCGGTCCTGCCGGTCCGAGAAGCCGTCGATCGCGCCGCGGTCGAGCATGTCCTCGATCGACTCGAACGCCAGGTAAGGGTTGATCGCCGCCGCCCCGCACCCGATCAGCATCGCCATGTGGTGCACCTCGCGGGCGTCACCGGTCTCGACGACCAGACCCACATGGGTGCGCGTCCGGTCGCGCACCAGGTGGTGGTGGACTCCGGAAACGGCGAGCAACGACGGGATCGGCGCCATCTGCTCGTCGGACTCGCGGTCCGAGAGAATGATGACCCGCGCGCCGTCCTCGATCGCGGCCGATGCCCGCGCGCGCACCTCATCGAGCGCCGCCGCCAACCCGGCGCCACCCTCGGCGACCGGGTACAGGCAACGAATCACCTTGGACCGCATGCCATGCGGGCGCCCGTTGACCTCGTCCTCGGGATTGAGGTTGACCAACTTGGCCAGCTCGTGGTTGCGCAGAATCGGCTGCTGCAACGCGATCTGGTGACAGGAGTGTTCGGTCGGCGTGAGCAGGTCGCGCTCGCCGCCGGTGGTGCCCTGCAGGCTGGTCACCACCTCTTCGCGGATGGCGTCCAGCGGCGGGTTGGTCACCTGCGCGAACAGCTGCTGGAAGTAGTCGTAGAGCATCCGGGGCCGCTGCGAGAGCACCGCGACCGGGGTGTCGGTGCCCATCGAGCCAATCGGCTCGGCGCCCGTGCGCACCATGGGCGACACCAAGAGGTTGAGCTCTTCATAGGTGTAGCCGAATGTCAACTGCCGCTTGACGAGTCGTTCATGCGGCATCCGCACGTAGTCGCCCTGTGGCAGCTTGTCGAGCGGGACCAGGTTCCGGTCCAGCCATTCCTGGTACGGGTGCTCGGCGGCGAGTTCGGCCTTGATCTCCTCGTCGGCGACGATTCGCCCTTGGGTGGTGTCCACCAGGAACATCCGGCCGGGCTGCAGGCGCATCCGGCGAACCACCTTCGCCGGGTCCAGGTCCAGGACCCCGGCCTCGGAAGCCATCACCACCAAGCCGTCCTCGGTGACCCAGATCCGGGAGGGGCGCAAGCCGTTTCGGTCCAGCACGGCGCCCACGATGGTGCCGTCGGTGAACGTGATCGACGCCGGGCCGTCCCAGGGTTCCATCAACGAGGCGTGGAACTCGTAGAACGCCCGCCGCGCCGGGTCCATCGACTCGTTGCGTTCCCACGCCTCGGGAATCATCATCAGCACCGCGTGGGCCAGGCTGCGGCCACCCAGGTGCAGCAGTTCGAGCGCCTCGTCGAACCGCGCGGTGTCCGAGGCGCCCGGGGTACAGATCGGGAACAGCTTCTCGACGTCGGCTTCCGTGCCGAAGACCTCGGTCTTGATCAACGCCTCGCGGGCACGCATCCAGTTCTCGTTGCCGGTGACGGTGTTGATCTCGCCGTTGTGGGCCACCCGACGGAACGGATGGGCCAGCGGCCACGAGGGAAAGGTGTTGGTGGAGAACCGCGAATGCACGATGCCCAGCGCGCTGGTCATCCGATCGTCTTGGAGGTCAAGGTAAAACGCCTTGAGCTGCGGTGTGGTCAGCATGCCCTTGTAGACCATCGTCTGGCCGGAAAGGCTTGGGAAATAGACGGTTTCGCGACCGGGTCCGTCCTGCCCGGGCCCCTTGGTGCCGAGTTCGTGCTCGGCGCGCTTGCGCACCAGATAGCAGCGGCGCTCCAGCGTCATGTCCGATGCGCCGGCCATGAACACCTGCCGGAACGTGGGCATCGCGTCGCGGGACAGCGCGCCGAGTGACGAGTCGTCGATGGGCACGTTCCGCCAGCCCAGCACCGTCAGGCCCTCGGCTTCGGCGATCTTCTCCACCGCGTCGCAAGCGGCCGCGGCGTCCTTGGACGACTGCGGGAGGAAGGCGATACCGGTGGCATAACTGCCAGCTGGGGGCAGCTCGAAATCCACGACCTCGCGCAGGAAGGCATCCGGGACCTGGATCAGGATGCCGGCACCGTCACCGCTGCGCGGCTCGGCGCCCTGAGCACCGCGGTGTTCGAGGTTGAGCAGCGCGGTGATGGCCTTATCGACAATGTCGCGGCTACGACGGCCGTGCATATCGACGACCATGGCTACCCCGCACGAGTCGTGCTCGAACGCGGGGTTGTATAACCCGACGCGCTTGGGCGTCATATGCACCTGACCCTTCGCCTGAACGTTGAGCTGTCCGTTAACAGCTGCTCCGATGGAGTCGCACCCGGAGGTTGCGGGCTTAAGACCCCTCGGTCTTGTCTCGATAGGCTGTCCCCCAGGTGGAGATGATCCTGTTAGGGATGCGTCCGTGCAGCGCTGAACGGTGGCCTGGAAACCGGTCTCGACAAGTCGTAAAACGATATGACAATACCCGCCTGACATGCCAACTTCGTCAAGTCTAACCGCCAGCTGGCAGCACCGTAAATTTCGCGGCGGCCGTAGTGCGACAACCCGGCGGACGTGCTGTTTCGGCGTTGCAGCCTTCGTCACAGCAGCGCCGTCCGGTGCGCCGAATCTGCTGCCGGTAGATGTTTGCTGACGCCGCACTGGCGCGTGCCGACCGCCCCCGCATCGGCTCGCATGGTCGTGCTCAGCGGGCGGCCAAAGCCACCGCGGGCAGGCCAAAGCGAGCGCTGCTAAGTTTGCACGGTAGCGATGGGCGGCACGGCGGAGATACTGGACGGGTACTGGTCCGCATCCGGCGCCGGCGGTGAGCCGTGGCGCTTATCACTAGCCCAGGACGCACCCCACCAGCGCCGACCGATCGCCCGGCACCCGAGGAGCCCATGAACGAGCGCGACGAATTCCTGCGGGACCGTCTGCAGCCGCCGCCCGGTACGGCGGCGGCGCGCCCGCCCGGCCCCCCGCCCGGGAGTGTGCCGCCTGCGCCGCAGCCTCCTGTCGGCCAGCGCCTCACACCGCGGCCACCGTCGGGGACCCCGGTGCGCCCGCCGGCGTCTCCGCAGCGTCCGCCCGCTCCGTCCCAACAGCCCGCCGTCGCCGCGCCCGCTTTCCCGCGGCCGCCCGCGAGGCCGGCTCCACAGGAGGCCCCCGCACCCGCCGCTGCGGTACCGCCGATCACCGCAACGCCGGCGCGGTCCACCAGCCCCGTCGGCGCAACACCCGACCGCGGTTGGCGACGCATCCTCCGGCTCATCACTTTTGGTCTGGTCAAGCTGGGTCCGTCATCCGCGCAACAGCAGGACGCCCAATTCGAGGCGGCGATCCGGGCCCGCCTGCTCGGCAACTACAAGGTGGGCATCCTGGGCAAGGGTGGCGTCGGAAAAACGTCGGTGGCCGCCAGTGTGGGCTCGCTGTTCGCCGAACTCCGAAGGCAGGACCACGTCGTGGCGATCGACGCCGACACCGCCTTCGGCCGACTCAGCAGCCGGATCGACCCGCGGTCGTCCGGATCGTTCTGGGAACTCACCGCCGACAAGAACCTGGAGTCTTTCAGCGATGTGGTCGCCCGGGTGGGGCGCAACTCCGCCGGCCTGCACGTGCTCGGTGGTGAACCGGCGGCCGGGCCGCGCCGGGTGCTCGACCCCGCGATCTACCGGGAGGCCGCGTTACGCCTCGACCGTCATTTCGCGATCTCGGTCATCGACTGCGGTTCCACGATGGACGCGCCGGTCACCCAGGAGGTGCTGCGCGATTTGGACGCGCTGATCGTGGTTTCCTCGCCGTGGGCGGACGGGGCGAATGCCGCCGCCAGGACCATGGAGTGGCTGGCAGATCAGGGCTTCGACACACTGCTGCGGAACAGCGTCGTCGTGCTCAACGATTCAGATGGCCACGCCGACAAGCGCACCCGGGCGTTGCTGGCCCGCGAGTTCATCGATCACGGCCGGCCGGTGATCGAAGTGCCCTTCGACCCCCACCTGCGGCCGGGCGGTGTCATCGATGTGAGCCGCGAAATGGCGTCGGCGACGCGGCGGAAATTCCTCGAGGTCACGGCGACGATCGCGGGCTATTTCGTGGCCCGTCACGACGACCAGCCGGGCTAGCCTCGTTCGGCCGGATTTCCCATCCGCGCGGCCGGGTCCGCGATCGCCTCGATCTTGGCCACGCGGGACCCGCGGATCGTCAGGACAATGACGGCGAACAGCCGGCGATCGGTGAATGCCAACAGCACCGGTTGCCCGACGGGGCCGCTGACCAACGTCACGTCCGGCCACAGGTAGCGCAGCAGGTTGGTGGCCACCGCGTCCGGCCCGTGGTTGATCTGCTGCGGCGGGGGCGGGTCGGCGAGGATCGTGCCCACGCCCCACACCGTCGGGTCCAGCACGGCGGCCAACGCCGCAACGTCGCCGTTGGCGCATGCGGTGATGAACTTCTCGGTGACCAGCTGGTGCTCGGCCGTCCCCACCTCGTTGATTTTGGGTTGCGCGGCAACGAATTTCGCCCGCGCTCTCCGCGCCAGTTGACGGCAGGTGCCCACCGGGCGGCCCACGGTTTCGGAGATCGATTCGAACGGGACGCCGAACACGTCGTGCAGCACGAAGGCGACCCGTTCCCCGGGACTGAGCCTGCGCAGCACTTCGAGCAACGCGGCGCGGATCTCGTCGTCGAGGGTGACCCGGTCGGCAGGGTCGGAGCGGTGCGGCGCCGGCCGCTCCTGGACCTCGCCCGGTCGTTCGTAGCGGGCGCGTGCCGAGCGGACCTGGTCGAGGCAGAGCCGGCTCGCCACCACCGTCAGCCAACCTCGGACGTCATCGATCTCGCCGACGTCGGCCCGCGAGAGCCGCAAAAATGCCTCCTGCGCAACGTCTTCGGCGTCACCGACGTCGCCGAGCATTTGGTAGGCGAGGTTGACAAGATACGGTCGGTGACGACGCCAGGCCTCGGCGACCTGGTCGCCCGCTGGCTGCGACTGGTTCATGACTCTTCGACGATCCGCTGCGACAAAAAGTTACAGGTTTTCCACGTGTAACTTTCCCACCTTTCGCCCCGTCCTTGGAACACCGCAGAAAATTCCGAGAAAGGGGCCTTCCCATGACCATTGTGATAACCGGAGCGACCGGCAACGTCGGACGCCCTCTCGTCGCCGCCCTTGCCGCCGCGGGGGCGCCGGTGCGCGCGGTGACCCGTGCGCCGGAGACGGCCGGGTTTCCGTCCGGCGTCGAACCGGTCGGGTCGGCGACCGCGGCGCTGCCCGGCGCGTCGGCGGTGTTCCTCAATTCCCGGGCGCTGGGTGAGGACCTGCAGCGGGTGGTAACCGAGTGCGTGCGCGCCGGGGTGAGGAAGCTGGTTGCGCTCTCGGCGATCAACGCCGACGACGACTTCTCCCGGCAGCCGTCCCGCTTCCGCGGGGACCGCAACAAGGAGGTCGAACAGCTCGCCGTCGACTCCGGCCTGGCCTGGGTGAGCCTGCGGCCGACGGTATTCGCGACGAACTTCGCCGGCATGTGGTCACCGCAGATCCGCGCGGGCGACGTGGTTTTTGGGCCGTACGCCGCGGCTTCGACGGCACCCATCGTCGAGACCGACATTGCGGAGGTGGCAGCGCGGGCGTTGCTCACCGATGAGCTTGTCGGGCAGCGGATCCCGCTGACCGGTCCGCAGGCTTTCACCAACTCGAAGCTGGTCGAGGCCATCGGCGCCGTGTTGGATCGGCCGCTGCAGTACCGCGAAATCCCGAATACCGCGGTGCGCCAACGATTCCTCGCGTTGGGCTTCACCGCCGACTTCGCGGATGCCTACATCGCCATGCTGGCCGCGACACTCGATGCACCCGCGCTGGTCACCCACGACGTGGAGAAGATCCTCGGCCGGCCGGCGCTCCCCTTCGGCCAGTGGGTCGCCGGGCATCGCGACGTTTTCGCCCGTGCGAGTTAGCAAAGGAGCCGCACATGTCCGAACCGCGTCCGCCGCGCTACCTCAAGCCGATGAACAGGGTGATGATGGCGGTCCAACGCCTCGGGATCCCCACCGGTCCCGCGATGGTGCTGACGGTCCCCGGCCGCAAGTCGGGCCGGCCTCGCAGCACCCCGATGACACCATTCAAGTTTCGGGGTGACCTCTATGTCGTGGCGGGTTATCCCGGCGCCGACTGGGCGGCCAACGCCCGGGCGGCGGGCACCGGCACGCTCAGCCGGGGACGGCGGTCACGGCAGGTCCGGATCGTCGAACTCTCCGCCCGAGAAGCGCGGCCGGTGCTGCGGGCGTTCCCCGCCCAGGTGCCCGTCGGTGTGGCGTTCGCGAAACGGTCGGGGATGGTGCGCGATGGGACGGCCGACGAATTCGAAGCGCTGGCGGGGCGACTCGCCGTCTTCCGCTTCGAACCGACGTAAGGGCAATCGCGGATCCCTGGCCGAGGCCTACCAGACGATGGCCGCCATGTCGCGGTTGTCCGAGCACACGCTGCGCACCGCGGCCTCGATGTCGGGCGCGGTGATGATCTGCAGATCCTCGACCGTCACCGTTTGGCCCGCACGCTTTTGCGCGACCACGCGAGTATCCCGAAACCCCTCGGCACGTTCGATGACGTTGCGGGCGAACCGGCCGTTCTGCATGGCATCGATGCCGTGCCGCCCGCCCGGCGTGGTGTAGTTGCGGATGGTCGTGGCCGCATCCAGGAATGCCTCCCGCGCGGCGTCGTCGAGCTTGCTGGCGCGCGGCGCCGCGTAGCGGTGTCCGATCTCGACGATCTCGGCCGGCGAATACGATTCGAACCGCAGCTTGCGGTTGAAGCGGCCGGCCAACCCCGGGTTCACGGTGAGGAACTCGTCCACCTGATCCTCGTAACCGGCGCCGATGAAACAGAAGTCGAAGCGGTGGGTTTCCAGCGCCACCAGGAGCTGATTGACGGCCTCCATGCCGATCATGTCGGGTGTGCCGTCCTGGTGCCGCTCGACCAAGGTATAGAACTCGTCCATGAAAATGATTTGGCCAAGCGACTTTTCGATCAACGCGTTGGTCTTGGGTCCCGACTCCCCGATGTAGTGGCCGCAGAAGTCCGACCGACGGACCTCCCGGATTTCGGGGTTGCGCACGATGCCCATGCCGGCGTAGATCTTGCCGAGCGCTTCGGCGGTGGTCGTCTTCCCGGTGCCGGGCGGGCCAACCAGCAGCATGTGGTTGGTCTGTCCCTCCACCGGCAGGCCATGCTCGAGGCGCATCATCCGCACTTCGAGCTGATCTTCGAGCGCCGACACGGCCTGCTTGACCGCGGCCAGTCCGACCTGCTTGGCCAGCAGTGCCCGGCCCTCGGCGAGCAACTCGGCGCGCCGCTCCGAGGTGGCGTCGTCGTCCAGCTCGTCACGGCTCTTGGCCGTCGACACGTCCCACCGATCGGTGCGGCTGGCGATCGTTTCCTCGTCGGTCACGACCAGGTGCAGGTTCGGGTCGGCCAACGCGGCCTTCGCGGCCTCGGTCAGGACGCCGTTGATGGTGGCCTTCGACAGCCAGACCTGGGCCTTGTCCTCCTCACGCAGTTGGCGGTGCACCATCCCGCGCACATACGCCAAATCGGCGACCAGCAGCGGGATATCGGCCGGCCCGATCGATGCGGTCAACACGTCGGCGTCGAAGCGGCCCGACGCGTTGGTCTGCCCGATCACGTCCACGCGGTCGAGCCAGTCAAGCGCGACCCGGCCCTGCCCCAGGTGCGCCGCGGCGTGAGCCGCCAGCGCGCAAATCGACGCCGTCACGGCCGACATGATGATCGCCTGCGGGGGAAGTTCGTCGGCGGCGGCCAACAATACGTCCGGCCAGCGCTGCGTCGTGTACATCAAGAACGCCCGGGCCAGCTGGTGCCACTGATAGTTGGCCCACGAATCGAGCAGGTCGCGATTGGACAGCAGCCTGTCGGCCTCGGCGTATTCGCCGGCGATGGTCAGCGCAGACGACAACGCCAACCCCACTTGCGATGCGTCGGTCACCGTGATTCCGATGTAGGGCCCCAGCTGGATCTCCGCGGCGAGCCTCTGCCCGATGCGGGTCGTTTCACGGTGCAGCCATTCGCTGGTGGCGTAGAGCCTCTTCAGCGAGGCGAGATCGTTGTCGCCACAGGCGATGCGGCCCAGCCACGCGTCGGCCATCGACGAATCGGCGTCGGTGGCCGCGACGAACTCCGGCAGCGCCGCCGCCCGGCCCTGCCTGCTCATGACCGCCATGGCCCGGTCGAAATGCCTACGGGCAGTTTGCAAATCACCCATCGCGTGTGCCTTAGAATCCTCGATGTTCTACATGACCGACATGGTGACCGGGTCGAGACTCACGTAGCGGTTCTCGGCGCGGAACATGTCCATCTCGACCAGCCAATCCTTCCCCGCCGCGCTGACCCGCACCGTCGCTGGGCCAACCTGCTCGATGATCACCTCGAAGTTGTGCCGGTGTCCCTCGGGCAGCCTCGTGCCGGACGGGGCGATGGTGATCACGGTCGCGGGGCGCGGGGTGGGTGAGATCGGCGCGGCGTGCTCCACGACGCTGACGGTGGTGCGCGGCGCGGGCCGCGCCGTGCTGACGACGCCGATCTCCGGCATCCGCACGCTGGCCCAGCGTGTCATGTCGCGGGTATGCACGCACACCCGCTCGCCCGTGCCGGCGGTGCGGATCACGATCCGCTTGGCGACCGGATCGTCGGCGGCAACGAAAACCCTTGACAGCTCGCCGGCATCGGTGACGGGGATCAGCAGGCGGTCTCCGTTGCTCAGTTTTCCGACCAGCACGCCCGAAGGGCCGATCTCGGTGAGCAGTTGCTCGGGCAGCGGGCTGGGCCGCAGTGCCCGCAGGTAGGGCCGCGGGCCGCACATGTTGGCCGCGGCGGCCGCGGCCTGTTCCCCGTTGAGCCGGCGCAAGATCACACTCGGCGGGGTGGGGGCCGGCGTCGGCGTGCGGACGGTGATCGTCGCGGTGCAGGTCGCATCGGGATACACGGTCACGTTCTGGATGACCTCGTCGGCGCGCAGTGTCCACGCCTGCGACAGCACGCGCGAGTCGATCGCGTCGGCCGGATACGCGTAGGTCGTCATCCAGCCCGCCTCACCGCGGATGGCCTTCCACCTCTGCGTCTCCCCCTCGACGGCGTCGCACCCCAGCCGCCGATCGAGCTCGGCCAGATCGGTGGCGGTGGCCACCTTCGCCCGCAGCCCCTGGCAACGCAGCAGGCCCGCGATGCGCTGCGCCGCCGAAATGGCCGCGGCGCCAACGGTGGTGCGCCAGCGGAGCGCTTGGGTGTTGTCGATGATGGACAGCCGCATGATCAACCAGGTTTCCCGGCGGCCCGCATACGGCGGGGTCCCGATCTCCGAGTCATACACCCGCGGGTAGTCCCCGATATTGCCGTGCCGGGACCCGAGTGAGACGACGCTGATCGAGTCGAGCTGTAGGCCCAGCGCCTGGTGCATCATCGGCACCAGTTCGACGACATCGATGACGTTGTCGGTATCGACGGTCACCGAACCCGTCACCAGGGTCGCTTGGTGCGCCCGGCCGAGCAGCTGCACCGCCACCACCGCGACATCGTCTTGCACGCGGACCCCACCGCCGGATCGGTTGTTGGCCACCGTGATCGGGGCGTTCCAGCGGATCGGGCGCCGGCCCCGCCGCCACAGCACCAGCCATGACCACGCCGGCTGACCCCACCAGCGGACGAACACCGCCGCGACCCCGACCGCCACGGCGATCGCCGCACCGATGTAGCCGCCCACCGCCCAACTCGCCGCCGCGAGTAAGAACACCACCCACACCCCGAGGACCCGCCGATTGCTACCCCGGCTGAACCCGGTCAGGGTGGAGCTCACCGCGCCCTCCTCAGCCGCGCCGCGATCGCGGCCACGAGCACACCGGCGGCCACCGCACCGATGAACCCGATGGCGATGTTGCGCGCCCGATGGTCCGCCGGTGGGGGCGGCGGTGCCGGCCTGATGATGCGGCTCTGCGCGCCCGGCGGCATCCGGTCACCCGGCGGGATGTTGAACGTCAGTGCCGCAACGGGATCGACCAACCCGTACCCGACCTTGTTGTCCACTCCCGCAGGCGGATTGTGCGCCGACTGCACGATCCTGTTGATCACCTGATGGGCGCTCAGGTCGGGGAACTTCGCCCGGACCAGCGCCGCGACGCCGCTGACGTAGGCGGCCGAGAAGCTGGTGCCCCAGAACGGCATGTTCTTCTCGCCGGGCCTCGACGGCGGGTACGCGTTCACCGGCCCACCACCCTGGGGCGAGAGACCCATGATGTGGGTGCCCGGCGCGGCCACACTCACCCATGGGCCCGACATGCTCTTGTCGAGCGCGGCGCCGGTGGCATCGACCGCACCGACCGACAGGACGTAGTCGGAAAACCACGACGGCGACGAGACAACCTTGACCTGATGCCAGTCACGCGGATCCGACGGTTCCAGCGGGTCGTACATCGGGTTGTTGTTGCAGCCGGCTTCTCCGTCGTTTCCGGCCGCGGCCACCACCACCGCGTCCTTGACGGTGGCGGCGTACCACAGCGCGGCGCCCAACGCCCGCTGGTCGGCGGGGGCCGCCGCCGGCAGGCAGGCGGTGACGGAAATGTTGATGATTTTCGCGCCCATGTTGGCCGCGTGCACCACCGCGCGCGCCACCGTGTTGAGCGTGCCGGCTTTGACCTTCTCGTCGGAGTTGGGGTCCCCCGGCCCGGGGTTGACCGGCTCAAAAGCCCTGGAGGACTGGCGAATTGAGATGATGGTCGCGTGCGGGGCCACGCCCACCACCCCGTCGGGCGCTCCCGGCGGGGGCGGGGGCACCGCGGGTTCGTCCTCGGTCTGCGGATCCGCCGGGCCGTTGGAGCTGGCGGTGGCGCGACCGGTGGCGGGACCTCGACCGGCGGCGGTGGGGCGCCGTTGGCCGGTGGGGGTCCGGCCGGCGGAGGGAACGCCGGTGTCGACGGCATGGGCCGCGGCATGGGCAGAGTCCCTTGCGGCGCAGCGGCGATGATCGAGCCCACGATGGTGCCGTGCGCGTCGCAATCCGACAGGCCGTCCTCACCCATGATGTAGTCACCACCGGGCACGGCCGGCAGCCGCGGGTTGGGCGAAATGCCGGTGTCGATGACCGCCACCGGTACACCGTTGCCGGTGCTGTATTGCCAGGCCTTGCTGATGTTGAGCAGGTTGAAGCCCGGTGCCAGCTGCCCCACATCGGGATTGCGCACAGTGATGGGCGTCGAGCAGCTGTTGGCGCGCCGCATCGGTTGGTCTGGCTTGGGCGGTCCGTCCGGGGGCACCAGTCCGGGATCCACCTGTGGGGGCGTAATAGCCTGCGCGGCGGGAACATTCGCGGATAGCGCGACGAGGGCCACGGCGGCAGTCACCGCCGCGACCCTCTTTAGTGGCGAATCCACGTGAACAGCCCTCCCAGGGCCGCCGCCGCGGGCAGCAGGACGATGAACGCCAACACTTCCACCCATTCCACGGTCAACCGGATGAAGGGCCTGAACCGCACCGTCGGCACAAGAAGCGCCGCGGCCAGACCGCACGCCGCGAAGGCGGCGATGGCCACTGCGGGCCAAAGCAGGCCGCTCACAACGTCTTTCGGTTCGTAAATGGCGTATTTGACCACTCCGGCGCATACCGCGGCCGCGGCCCCGCAGGCGAGCGCGACGGCCTGGTACTTGGCAGCGAATCCGCGGCCCTGGGTGATGAAGATGCCTACCACCAGTCCCGCGACCACCAGCGCCAACCACGCCCAGGGACGCCCCGGCGTCAGCACCCCCCATACGGCGGCGGGCAGGACGATCGACACCCCGACACACACACCGACCTGCACCGCGTTGACCAGCCGCGCCGAGGCGGCGATCGCTGCGCCGCGCGCGGTGATGTCGGTCAATTCGTTGTCCTCGTCCTCGGATTCGTCCTCGCTGACCGGGGAGACCGTGTCGACGGGCATGCCCTCGCGGCGCGCGAACAGGTCGCGTCCGGTGATCGATCCGAAGTGAGGCGGCCGCACCCGAGCCACCCACAGCGCAATCAGGGGGGTCATCCTGACCAAGATCAGCAATCCGACCAGCACGCAGACGGCCAGTACCTGCGCCGAGGCCGGCCGGAACATCCGGACGACGGCGACGGCGGCGAGGATTCCGCTCACCGTCACCACCGCGGTGACGGCCGCGGTCTGCCACCGCTTGCGTGTCATCACGCCGATGGCGATGGCACCCAGGATCACGATCACGAGGCCGATCACCCCGTGCGCCGCCCCCAGCGTGCCCGGGGGCGCGCATGCGCCCGCGACGGCCAGCAACACCACGGCCAGCCAACCGAATCCGCTGAACAGGTCGCGCCGCTCCCGCCAGCCCCACCAGACGACGGCGGCCCCGACCACCAGCAAGGCCCCGACGGCGCCGGACACCGCGGCCGGGACGGGGTTGTCGGTGAATGTGCGGGCCCGCAACGTCAGCGCCACCACCACCCCGGCCGCCATCGCGATGATCGCGACCGCGGTGTGCGCGGCCGTCAGCGGCGTCACCGGGGCGAACATCCGGTCGCCGCCGTCGCGGCCCAGCCACTTGCCCATGGCCGCCAAGCCGGTCGACAACGACTCGTACTGCGGTTCAAAGGATTCGCCGGCCACTCGGGGCACCAGCACCAGGGTGTCCCCGTCCTGCACGCCCAGCTCGTCCAGGCTCTTGTTGATGTCCAGCCGGACACCGTTGATCTTGTGCAGTTCGTAGCTGCCCGCCGGCAGCGTAATGCCGTCGAAACCCTTGCGCTTCAGGTCCGCGTCGAAGAGCTCGACCATTCCCTCGAAGAATCCCTCCACCGGAATTCCGGCCGGGAACACTTGGGAGCAGAGATGCTTCTCGTAGGAAATATTGACCGCACAGCGCGCCGGGAAAGCGACCTTATGCGCTGATGTCACGGCGCCGTCCGCTCCGCATCCGGAATGTATTTGTCGGCCAGGCCGGCGGTGATTTCAAAAAGCCGCAACCGCGTCTTTTTCTTTAATTCATGAACCGTGTCGATGAGCCCGCCTTTGGCCAGGTGCGGATCGAACGGCATCTCTTCGACGGTCGCGCCGACCTTGCTGAAGCGCTCGGTCAAGTACGCCAGCGCATCCTTGTCGGCGATCTGATCGGTGTGGTTGATGATCACGGTGCTGCGCGAGACCAGCTCGTGGTAGCCCTGCGAGCGCAGATAGTCCACGGCCCGCAGCACCGGCCGGGACCGGTCCGCGGTTATCCCGGAGACGAACACGAGCGTGTCGGTGTTCTCCAAAACCGGCTTCATCACCTCGTGTTCCAGATCAGGCGAGGTGTCGACGATCATCACCGTGTGGGTTCGCCGCAGCCGCGACAAGACCCCCGAGAACATCGCCGGCACCAGCGGCCGGGGCTGGTCCGACGTGCGATTTCCGGCCAGCACGTCGAGTCCGATCGGGTTCTGCCCCAAGTGTTCACGGATGTCCGCGTAGCCCTGGACGTCGGTGTCGTTGATGATGGCGGTGTAGTCGCCGGGCGGCGACTCATCGATGCGGTCGGCCAGCGTGCCGAAGCCCGGGACCGCGTCAATCGCAATCACGTTCTGCGGGCGGCATTCTCGGAACACCCCACCGATGCAGGCGACCATCGTCGAAACGCCGACCCCGCCCTTACCGGACACCACCGTGATGACGTACTGGCGCCGGATGTGGCGCCGGATGCGGTTCTGCAAGTCCCGGTAGTGCCGCTCACTGGGCGATTCACCCGGGTTTATTTTCTTAAAAGAGATGACGTAGACGAATTTCCGCCAACCCGAGCCCGGAGGAATCTTTCGAGGCGCGGCCAGATCGGTAATGCGCATGGTGTCCGACACCGAATCCGGGAAGTTGCGGCCCCCTGACGGATCCCCCCGTCTGAGCGCCCCTTCGTCCGACATATTCGGGTCATTCCAAGGGCTTGTCACGTCGCGATGCTAACACGCTCGGCGATACCGCGTTTACCGATCAAGAAACCCTTCAAGAGCGTAAGGGGTTGCTATTCCACGGCATTGGTTAACTGACTTATCTTGCGTCAGTTGAGAAATCGTCCTCCTCCTCAGACCACCCGCCGATACGAGTACCACTCGTCGCCGGCGGGCAAGCGGCGGATGAGCCGCTGCACGGCGCCACTGATGTCGCTGCGCGAACCGGGCGAGACGATCTGGTAGCGCCGCTGCCCCGAGATGACGCACTCGATGCAGACGCGGCCCGACGGGGTGTCGACGATGGACACCGACGAATCGCCGACCGCCACGCGCGCCAATTCGTCCGGCCCGACACCGGCCTGCAGCGCGACGATGGACGCACGCGCCGAGCGCGCCGGGTCGGCGGCCGCGAGCACGAGCTGCAATTGATCGGCGTCGAGGCGCTGGGCGAGCAGAAAGGTCCGCAGACTGGCCGAATCGCGCACCGACGAGAGCAATTGTTCGGTGTCCAGGGTGACCGGCCGCAACGGCGCCGCCTCCGCCACACCGCACAACCGCTCTACCTGCCCGACCACGAGCTCGCTGGCCCCACCCTCGTCGCTGGCGGTACCGGCCGGGTACATGCGGATCAGCTCGCCGTGGCGTTCCAGCACCACCCACCAGCTGGCAAAGCGGCAGATAGACACCCGCGTCGGTTCGCGTCCGGGCACGTCGATGTTGACCATCAACGCCAAGTCCCGCCGCAACAGCACGGTGAGCCATTCGCGGATCATCGGGTCGACATTGTCGGCCTCGTCAAGGGCGCCGGCAGTCCTCAACTCGGCCGCGATCGGGTGGCTCAGCGCCCGCTCGGGGGTGTCGAGCCTCGGCAGCAACGGCCGCAACCCCAGTTCGGGGCAGGTCTGCTCCACCCCGGCCACCGCCTGCAACACCCACAGGCCATCGAGCGTCGTAGTCAGCATGTCACTTCGCTTTCCAAGCAGCGCCCATCAACCGGCGGCCCAGACACCGAAGGGGGGCACATGCGTCGCTCACGCATCTGCCCCGCCTTCAATCGTGGCGGTGAACCGATCTCAGCCGAACAAGTTGCCGATGTTCTGGTCGGTGGCGAGCGCGTTGTCCAGCACGTGCGAGGTCGTCGTCCCGTGCTGGCTCACGGTGTCGATCAACCCCTGCAGCCCGGACAGCATCTGCGCTTGCGCCTCGAAGAATTGCTTCGCACCATGACCGGCGAAGAATTCTGTCAGCTGGTTGGTCCGGTTCGAGGTGTCGTCATAGATTCCCTGCAGCTGGCCGGCGCGGGAGCCGATGTCGGAGGCGAAATCGGCTACGGCGCCCGGGTTATAAGTGATCGGGTTGGACATTTGCGAGCTTCCTTTCAAAAGACCATTTAGTGAAATTAAGAGTGAGTGGGCCGGTTAGGAGCCGTGGCCGCCGAATAGCGCGCTGAAGGCGTGCGTGGAATCCGCCTCGTGGTGTTCCATCAAGGCCGCCGCCTGCTTGAGACCCTCGGCCAGGCGGGTTCCGCCGGACAGGACCTTGTTCAGGTCGTTCTGAATTTCGATGGCCGTCGCGTGTGACGCGGTGACCGCTTCACCGGACCAGGTCGACGGGTTCATCACGTTTTCGTGATTCGCGATGTAGCCCTGAGCGATTGCGATCGCGTGCTCCATGTTCGCCTGAATATGGTTGGAAGCGTCGCGTAGCACCTGCGACGATACTTGGATTGTTGAACTGTCCACTTGCGGTTTCTCCTAACTACTGCTGCCCTCCCCCGGGGAATTACCTGGGGCATGAAACGAAGTGTATGAGGGCTATTTGGAACTGTCGATTCACCCTTGGCCGGGCCGGCTTCACACTCTGGTGTCGACAACCCGCACCGTCGCGGGCTGTTCGGATTTGTCTCGGGATCCGCGCTCTCCTCCCGCCCCATGCCCCACCGGCATGCCGCCCATCGGTGTGCCGCCGCCGACCGTGGTGGTCTGCGGACGGATGGCCTCGGCCCCCAACGCCCCGCTCGGCCGCAGCCCCACCGGCCGGCCACTGCTGACGGGCTCGAACGCGCTGACGGGACGGGTGAAGCTGGTCGCGGGCATGCCCCCACTGCCCAGGGATGCGGCCCCGCCGCCGCCCGATGCGCCGACGGCCGACACCTCGGTCGCCGAGACCGCCGAAACTCCGGGTGTCGCCCCGGCCATGGCGCCGGGATTGGCGAACATGCCCATCATCGATTGCAGCGGCGACATCATCTGCATCGGCGCCTGCATCATCTGCATGGGAGCCTGCATCGCCTGCGGGACCGCGCCCATCATCGATTGCACCGGCTCCATGAAGGAGCCTGCCTGGCTCATGAAGTCCTGTCCGCCCGACGCCGCCTGGCCGGCCCCCTGTGTGCCCGTCTGCGCGCCCTGAAATGCGGAGCGCATGCCGTCGCCGGCCGCGACCTGGGCGGCGGACTGACCCACCGCCCAAGCCGCCTCCGCCGGCGCCGCCGGCGATGCGCCCATGGTTGCCAGCGGCGGCGGAATGGCGAGGCTTTGGGTCAACGCGGTGAGGATCGTTCCGTAGCTGGCGCCGACGGCGGAGTTGTTCGGCCACATCGATCCGAAGTATTCGAGCTCCAGCGACGTGATGCGGGGCGTCAAGGCCCCGAGGACGAGGGGGTTGATGCCGTAGTCGGTGGCGCATTCGGTGCGGTTCTCGATGCATTCGGGCGCTGGGCGCATCGAGCCGTACGCCATCTGATACGCCGAGACCGCGGTGGAAACCACCGCCGGCTTGACGTCCACCCACCCGGCAAGCCCGTGCAACGACGCGTTCAGCGCGGTGGCATTGGCTGCGGAGGCCAGGGAGCCGGTACCGACCCAGCTCGCCGACGTGGCCACGGTGTTGATCGTCGAGGCGATGCTCGAGCCGTGGTGGGTGGCCGCGAGTGCGGTCCAAGCGGCCTGGTTGGCCAGATGGGTGATGACGCCGGCGCCCGCCTTGAGCAACACATCGTTGTCCTCAGGCGTACGCGCGGCCCACCCCGGATCGGCCATGCGTACTTCCCCCTTTGTGCGTCGCTGGTCTCAGGCGCCGATGGCCAACGCCAAACTACGCATGAGCTCGGTGACGACGTACGTTCCCGACGCAAGGCTCTGCGCACCGGAGAACAGGCCGCGCTGGGCGGCGTGTTCGGAAACCACTCCCAGGTAGCTTCCGCCGCACGCGTTCAGCGCCGCCGCGAACATCGCCGAGTCGGGGTCTGCGCCCATCGGCAGCACTCCCAAAAGCACCGGCGCAGCAGCCGAAGCCGCCGCCTGAGTTTCCGCGCTGATGGCCGCCTCCGCGGATGACGACGCCAGCACTGCCTCCGATTGCACCTGCAGCACCATGATTTCCCTCCGATTGCTCAGCGTCTAAAAGACGGGCTTGGCGCATCAGTCTAGTGCGGTTCGACCGTTCGTGTATTCACTTGCTTTCCCGCCGGCCGTCGGCCGGAAATTTCGCGTTTGTCCTGACCGGCGGTATTCCCCTTATAAGTCATCCGTCAAACAACCTCGTATGCCACTGCAGACACAGTGGTCACGAAGTCAACGCCCAAAGCTTCAGCGCGAGTGGGTCATGCGAATGCGTGGCAGTAAAGGCACCCGCCTAAAAGGCGGCCCAAGAAGAGAGCACCGCGGTGGATATTGTTGCCGGCTTAACGGAAAATCGGCCAAATGTTCCCGTCTGATTTCCCGGGTCAGAAAGGGCGCCGCAAGCTATGCGGGACCGCGCCCGTCGCCGGCCAGGTTCAGCAGCAGCCGGGTCCCCCCGAGCGGGCTGGTCTGCAACGCCGCCGTGCCCCCGTGCAGTTCGGCCTGCTGGGCGACCAGCGCCAGACCCAGACCGGATCCCGAACGCGACGCCGTCGAGCCGCGGGCGAAACGCTCGAACACCGTGGCCCGCTCCGATTCCGGCACGCCGGTGCCGTCGTCGTCGATCGCTATCTCCACGCCCTCGCTGGAGCTGCTCACGGTGAGCTGGATCTTGCCGGCGTTGCCGTGCTTGACGGCGTTCGCGATGGCGTTGTCGATCACCAGCCGCAGCCCCGTGGGCAACCCCACCATCAGTACGGTCGGCGAGGGCACCAGCGACACCTCCACCTCGGGGTAGATGCGCAGCGCGTCGTGCGCGGCCCGGTCCAAAAGTTCGGTGATGTCGAACGGGACGAAATCGTCGACGGTGGTGAGCTCGCCCTGCGCGAGCCGTTCCAGCGCCGTCAGGGTGCCCTCGATGCGGCTCTGGGTCCGGATGACGTCGCCGATGACCTCCTGACGCTGCTCACGCGGCAGGTCCAGGGTGGACAGCACCTCCAGGTTAGTGCGCATGGCCGTCAACGGGGTGCGCAACTCATGCGAGGCGACCGCCGCGAAGTCACGGGCCGACTCGAGCGCGGCCTTGGTGCGTTGTTGCTCCTTGCCGATGCGCGCGAGCATCCCCTCGACGGCTTCGGCGATCTCCACGGCCTCACGCACCCCGCGCACCTGGACCTCGTCCGGGCTGGACTGGGCGTTGATGGCGCGGGCCTGCTGGGCCAGCAGCAGGAACGGATTCACCATGATCAACGAGATCACCCAGCCGACGACCACCGTGCCGCCGATGACGCTGGCGCAGATCAACAGCACTCGCAGGTGCAGCTCGTTGATCCGGTGCTGGGCTTCGGCCAACGGTGCGGCCAGCGCGATCGAGGCGGGCCCCGCGGAGAAGGTGCGGACGCGGTATTGCACCCCGTCGATCGTCGTGTTCGCGTATCCGTTTGGCAGCTTGGGCAGCACGATATTGCTGGGCGCCGATACGGTCTCGTCTCCGATGCGCGCGGTGCGCACCAGGTTTCCGTCCGGCATGGGCTGATCGGGGCTGGCGTGCTGCACGTTGTTGAGCAGCGAGTTGATGTCGCCCAGGCTGCTGACCGAGTCGAGCCGACGGTCGAGCTGGCTGTACTGATCGTTGGTGACACCGACCCACACCCAGGTGCCCAGCAGCACCACAAGGGTGATCACCGACAGTGCCGCGACGACGACGATGGTGCGCAGCGACAACACCCGCATCGGCAGATCTACGTGCGGTAACACGCGAATGTCAGCTCCTCAATGCAGCTCGCGGCGCGGGCCGGGCGGCGGTATCGACCACCTGACCACAACCTTCACACCGATATCGATTCGCCGCGCTCAGGCCTCGTGGCGTTTCGCAGAGAATCTAACGCCAATCATCGAGCCGGTTCCCGCGCCTGCGACTGGCGCCATTTTGCCTGGGCGGTAGTGAGTGAGTACTCTCTCACCATGCTCGCCTCCGGACGCGATCGGCTGCTGGCCGCGGCGCTGAAGCTCTTCGCCGACAAGGGCTACGCGGCGACGTCGGTGGCCGACATCCAGCGGGCATCGGGGCTGGCGCCGGGGTCGGGCGCGCTGTACAAGCACTTCGGCTCCAAGCGGGAGTTGCTCGAGGCCGCCGTCGCGCACCGGATCGACAGCATCGTGGCGGCGCGGGAGCAGTACGACGCCGGGCAGCCCGGCGGCGTCGAGCAGGCGGTGCGCACAGCGGGCCAGCTGATCTGGAGCAACCTCAAAGAAAGCGAGGACCTGCTCAAGGTCATGCTGCGCGAACCAGACGAGCTCGGCGATCTCGACGAGAAGACCTGGCAGGTCATCACCGACAACGCCTATCAACGCTTCGCCGACGAACTGGCCGCGTCGAACCGGTCCGGCCGCACCCGGATCCCCGATCCGCAGGCGGCCGCCGCCGTCGCCATCGGGTCGTTGTCCTACGCCGCAACGCTGCAGGCGCTGACCGGCCGCCTGCCGGGCAACATCGACGAGGAGCGCTACTTCGAGGCGTGGGTCAGCCAGACCGTCAGCGTCCTCGCCCAATACGGAAACCGTTGAGAACAAAGACAATCCAGGAGTGAAGCCGTGACTTTCTCATTGCAACTGACCGACGACGTGATCGAGGTGCGCGACTGGGTGCACAAGTTCGCCGCCGACGTCATCCGTCCCGCCGCCTCGGAATGGGACGAACGGGAGGAAACCCCGTGGCCGGTGATCCAGGAGGCCGCGAAGGTGGGCCTGTACTCCCCCGACTTCTTCGCGCAGCAGGCGGCCGAGCCGACCGGCCTGGGCATGCTCACCGCGTTCGAGGAGATGTTCTGGGGCGACGCCGGCATCGCGCTGTCCATCATGGGCACCGGCCTGGCCGCGGCGGCCTTGGCGGGCAACGGAACTCCCGAACAGCTGGGCCGCTGGCTGCCCGAGATGTTCGGTACGGCCGACGAGCCGAAGCTGGGCGCGTTCTGTTCGTCCGAGCCCGACGCGGGTTCCGACGTCGGCGCCATCCGCACCCGGGCCCGCTACGACGAGGCCAGCGGGGAGTGGGTCCTCAACGGCACCAAGACGTGGGCGACCAACGGCGGCATCGCCAACGTGCACATCGTGGTGGCATCGGTCTACCCCGAGTTCGGCACCCGCGGCCAGGCCACCTTCGTCGTCCCCGCGGGCATCAACGGGCTGGCGCAGGGCCAGAAGTTCAAAAAGCACGGGATTCGGGCGTCCCACACCGCCGAGGTGGTGCTGGACAACGTGCGACTTCCCGAAGACCACATCCTCGGTGGGCGGGAGAAGTTCGAGGCGCGGATCGCGCGCGTCAAGTCGGGCACCTCTGCTCGGAGCCAGGCGGCGATGAAGACCTTCGAGCGCACCCGGCCCACGGTCGGCGCGATGGCGGTCGGCGTTGCCCGGGCCGCCTACGAGTACGCCCTCGACTATGCCTGCCAGCGTGAACAATTCGGCCGCAAGATCGGCGAATTCCAGGCCGTGGCGTTCAAGCTGGCCGACATGAAGAGCCGCATCGACGCCGCCCGGCTGCTGGTGTGGCGGGCCGGGTGGATGGCGCGCAACAACCAATCCTTCGACGCGGCGGAGGGGTCGATGGCCAAACTCGTGGCGAGCGAGACGGCCGTCTACGTCACCGACGAGGCGATCCAAATCCTGGGCGGCAACGGCTACACGCGTGACTATCCCGTGGAGCGGATGCACCGCGACGCCAAGATCTTCACCATCTTCGAGGGCACCAGCGAGATCCAGCGTCTGGTGATCTCGCGGGCGTTGACCGGCTTGCAGATTCGTTAGCGCCGCAGCCCGCGGTCCACGCCGCGGCGCGCACGCGACATGATGGCCGGATGACCACCGAGATCCGGGTCCTCGACAGCGAGGACGAGCTCCTGGCGGCCGCCAACGTCTTTCGCGTCGCCATGATCGGCTTCCCGCCGCTGCCAGACCTGCCGCCCGGCCGCATCGCCGCGTTGCTCGAACCCGGCCGCACCGTCGGCGCGTTCGCCGGCGGTCACCTGGTCGGCACCGCGGACGCGGTGACGAGCCGGATGACGCTGCCCGGCGGTGCGCTGGTCGGGCACGCCGCCGTCACGCATATCGGGGTGCTGCCGTCGTTCACCCGGCAGGGCATCGCCACGGAGCTGATCCGTCATCAGTTGCGGGACATCGCGGCCCGCGGTGAAGTGGTCGCGTCGCTGCGGGCCTCGGAGGCGACGATCTACGGCCGGTACGGATACGGCGTCGCCAGTTCGTCGCAGACCGTCGAGGTGCACACCGCCCGGGCGGCGCTGCGGCGCGACGTCGGGCCCGGCGGTCCTGTGCGGTTGATCGACGCCACGCAAGCATGGGAGCTGTTGCCCCGCATCTATGCCGAGCATCGCCCGTCACGTCCGGGCACCATCGACCGCCCGGACGTGTGGTGGCAGAGCCTGCGGCTGCGCACCGAGTCGTCGCCGCAGCCTTCGTACGTCGCGGTGCACGGTGCTCCTGGAGCCGAATCGGGGTTCGCCCGCTACCGTCCCGTCGACACCGAGCGGTGGTTCGTCAGCGACCAGCGCACCATCGCCGTGGAGGACTTCTTCGCGCCCACTGCCGAGGCCTACCTCGGACTGCTGCGATTCCTGCTCGGCCTGGATCTCATTGACCGCGTGGTGTTTTGGATGCTGCCCCTCGACGACCCGCTGCCCTGGCTGCTGGCCGATCGGCGGGCGGCGCGGGTCACCGCGGTGCACGACGAGACGTGGCTGCGGGTCATCGACGTGCCGCGGGCGCTGGCGGCACGCCACTACAGCGGCGACGGTGCCGTCACCATCGCGGTGAAAGACGCTATGGTGCCGGACAATTCGCGTCGCTTCACCGTCACCGGCGGCGGTGCCGAACCGACCGATCGGCGGGCACAACTGGCGGTCGACGTCGAGGGGCTGGCCGGTGCCCTGCTCGGCGGCACGACCTGGCGCGACCTCGCGATCGCCGGGTTGGTCCGGGCCGACGACCCGTCGGCAATTGCGGTGGCGGATCGGTTGTTCGCGGTGCCGGACGCGCCCCACGCCGGGTTCTTTTTCTAACCGCGTGGGTATGCCGGTCGCGTGATCATCATCGTCGGCGCGGGGGTGTGCGGGCTGGCCGCCGCCTACGAGCTGGCGCGGCACGGTGAGCCCGCGATCGTGCTGGAGCGCGGCCAGCCGTTCGGCGAGCAGTCCACGGGACCGGGCCGCATCTTCCGGATCGCGCACCGGCGCCCGGCGCTGTGCCGCCTCGCCTTGCGGGCTCGCACCGGTTGGCAGCGCTGGGAAGCCGAACTCGGCGTGGGCCGGCTGCTGGGCTCGGAGGGGTTCATCGCCGCCGGCGCCTGCGACGAAACCGCCGCGGCGATGACGGCGGCGGGCGCGGAGTTTCGCTGGGTGGACGCTGCGGAAATCGCCACGCGGATCCCGTTCGCGTCACCTCCGTGGGAGGGCGGTGTGCTCGATCCGCTCGGCGGCAGCCTGCGCGCCGGCAGCGCACTGTCCGCGTTGGCGCGGCGCGTCGAGATCCGGCGTGGTGACGTCGCGTCCGTCGCCGACGACGGTGAGACGACACTCGCGGACGGGACGGTGCTGCGGGGCGCGCGCGTGCTGATCTGTGCCGGGGTGCGGACGCCGGAACTCTTCGGCCCGCTCGGCGTCCAGTTCGCCCCGCACACTCGGTTCTCCTACGAGGGCGCCGACGCGACCGGCGCGGCGTGCCTGTCGGCGCCCGAGGGTTACGGGTTGCCGCTCGGCACGACGGGCCGGTGGGCGTTCGGGCAGGAGGTGCCGGACCCTGTGACGGTACGCGCGCTGTTCCCGTCGCTTTCGCCGGTGAGCCGCGTGGACTGCGTGACGGTCCGCGCGCCGTGGCTCGACTCGGGCGGTGACGGCTGGATTGTGGCGCGCCGCGGCCGCGTCACCGCGTTCGTCGGCAGCAACCCGATGAAGTTCGGTCCGCTGCTGGGTGAACTGCTCGCGCAGGCTGTCCTGGAGGACGAGCTGCCCAATTCGCTTCAGACAGTGTCGGATTGATGTCTACCACTCACGGGTCAGCGGCCAACGCCACCTTGTCGCCAGCGTTGGGAAAACTTCCGTCGGCAAATCTAGTTGCGCTGCAGCATCATTCGCTTTTACATCGCTCTCGGCACGGCGCGCGTTCCGAAGCTGCGACTGAACCCGTCGCAGTGACGGTCAGCCGTGGGGCGCCTCGGAAATCTTGGTGTCCGGCTTGCCCAACGTCTGGCAATAGGTCAGAGCCGACAGTCGGGTGGCCGAGATCTCAGCATTGGCGGGGTCCGTGCCGTTTTTGTCCTTCAGCATCTTGCTGACCTCGTCGTTCTGCTTCTTCTCGTCCTGCGAGGTGAAGTCCTTGCACTTGGTGTCGCCGCCGGTGTTGATGACCTGTGAGGCCGAACACGCGCTGGACAGCAGCACGGCGGCGATCGCGAACGTGGCAGCCGCGATTTGCTTCATCATTTGCCTTCCTGGAGCCGAGTAGTGGTATCAGTACACCAAATCGACCGATTTGAAACCCCGCCGTGCGATTGCCCCGATGACCCAGCCGTTTGCGCCGCGTGCATCTCGCCGGCGAATGGGAATAACTGCCACGTCCAAGTCGTCGTTTAGGGTTCGTCGGTTCCCGCCGCGCCGAGACCAGAGGGGAGGAACGCCCGGTGCCCGCGTCCAAAGGGTCAACTCCAACGTCGACTTTGGCCGCGCTGGACAAGGGTGACAGCCCGGATGCGGCCCGCGGCGCGTTCGCCGGCGTCCTGGTGTTGTTGCTGTCCATCGGCTGGGTGGCCAACCACTTCGTCGCGTTGATGCCCTTGCTCAGCGTTCGGCAGCACCTCAGCTCGGCCACGCTCGATGCGATCTTCGGGATCTATGCGCTGGGATTGCTGCCCGGTCTGCTCGCCGGCGGGCGCGCCTCGGATGCGTTCGGCCGTCGGTCGGTGGCACTGGCGGGGTCGGCGACCGCTGTGGCAGGAACCGTGGCCATGTTGTGTTCGCAGCAGTACGACGTTCTGCTGCTAGGACGCCTGGTCGTCGGGCTCGGGGTCGGGCTGGCCATGAGTTCCTGCACCGCGTGGGCCTCGGACCTGAGAGGTCCCGCCGGTGCGGCCGCCGCAGGCGCGGTCTTGATGGCGGGCTTCGCGATCGGCCCATTCGCGGGAGCGTTGATCGCGCGCGCGGGTCCAGTCGGCATCCGGCTGTCGTTCGGGATCGCGGCCGCCATCGGACTGGCCGCGATGGCCGTCGCGGTCGTTGTGGCGGGGCGCGCGGGGGCCACGGGGCCGGAGACCACACAGGTTTGGGAGCCGTCGAGCACCGCCGGGCAGGGTGCGGCGCGGGCGATGAGTTGGGCGATGCCGCTGGCGCCGTGGGTGTTCGCCTCGGCGACACTCGGATTCATCACCATCCCCGGCCGCGTGCACACCGGGCTCGCGGCTCCGATGGCTGCCGGCATCGCCACGCTGCTGGTCAACGGGGTCAGCGGGCTCATCCAAGTGCTCGCCCGCGCGCGCCGGTGGGGGCCGCAGGCCGGCACCGCCGGCGCGGTGCTCGCCGCGCTCGGCTACGCGGTCACCGCGCTCGCCCCGCCGGCCATGTCGCCGGCGTTGGGTCTGCCGCTGTTCCTGGTGCTGGGCAGCGCGTCCGGTCTGTGTCTGCGCGAGGGCTTGATCGACCTGGAGGCGGCGGCGCCGAAACGCTTGCGCGGTGCGCTCGTTGGCGCGTTCTACGTGGTGACGTACATCGGTTTCGGCCTGCCGCTGATCTTGACGACGGTCGAGCCGGCGGTTTCGACGGCCATCCTCGCCGTGATGGCGGTGCTGGCGTTGCTGACGGCCGTGAGTCGCGCGGTTCGACTCCGCCGAGACGCCCACCGCCAGGGCTGACCGCCGCTGATCACAGGAGTTCGCGCAGAGTCTCGATCAGCTTGATCCGCTCGGCGGGTGTGGACGCGATGGGCGAGACGTTGAGGGTGGTAACCCCTGCCTGCCGGAACGCGGCCAGGCGATCCTTGACGAATTCGCGGCTACCAATGAGGTTCACGTCTCGCACGAGTTCGTCGGGCACGACCTTCGCGGCGCCGTCCTTGTCACCGGCGAGGTAGAGCTCTTGAATCCGATCGGCCTGCGGGCCGTAGCCGTACTTGGTGGCCAGGGCGTGGTAGAAGTTCTTGCCCTTGGCGCCCATTCCGCCGATGTACAGGGCCAGGTGGGGTTTGACGAATTCCCTTAGTGGTTCCACGTTTTCGCCGATGGCCAGCACCGGTCCGGCGTAGATGTCGAGCTCACCCAGATTGGGGTCGCGCTTGGCCCGGCCGGCGGCCAGCGCGTCTCCCCACACCTCGTGCGCCTTCTCGGGCAGGTAGAAGATCGGCTGCCAACCCTCGGCGACCTCGGCCGCCAGCTCGACGTTCTTGGGCCCCAGCGCCGCCACCAGTATCGGAATGCGTTCCCGAACAGGCTGATTGATGAGCTTGAGCGGCTTGCCGAGGCCGGTGCCCTGCCCGGCGGGCAGTGGAATCGTGTAGTACTTGCCCTGGTGTTTGAGCGTCTCGCGTCGCCACACCTGGCGGCAGATGTCGATCACTTCGCGGGTGCGTGCGATCGGCGCGTCGTACGGGACACCGTGGAAGCCCTCGATGACCTGCGGGCCGGAAGCGCCCAGGCCGAGGGTGAACCGACCGTCGGAGACGTAGTCGAGACCGGCGGCGGTCATCGCGGTCAGCGTGGGCGTTCGGGTGTAGAGCTGCAGGATCCCCGAGGCCAGTCCGACCGTGTCGGTACTGGCGGCCAGGTACCCCAGCGCGCTCACCGCGTCGAACGAATATGCCTCGGGGACAAAGACAATGTCGAGTCCGGCCCGTTCCAGGTCGGCCACTTCGGCGGCCACGTCCTTGAAACCGCCCGCGTAGTTGATGCCCAATCCGACTCGCATGATCGTTTGCTCCTAGGCGGTGGCGAACTCGTCGGCCAGCTCGAGCGCTTCTTGCTGGATTCGGTCGAACTGGGCGCCCATGGCCTCCGACAGCGCCTTTGCGCCCGATAGCGGTCGGACCATCACCACGAAGTCGTCGATGAGACCGTCGTCGTTGAAGTGCAGGAAGTCGCAACCGGTGATCCTCACCCCCGGCGCTCCGGCGATTCCGGTCTCGAACACGAGCGCGTGGTCGCGACCGCTGCCGTCGTGGATCTCGCGGACGTAGTGAAAGTCCTCGAAGATGCGCATGACACCGCGCAGGATCGCCGCGGTGATCGGCTTGCCGACGTAGGGCTTGAACGCCACCGGGCTGATGAACACCACGTCGTCGGCCAGCAGGGCCTGGATGCCCTTCTCGTCACGTTCTTCGACCGCCTTGCGGAACGGATGCATCCGACACCTCACCTAGTGAATTCGTTTCAGGAGTGCCGTTGACGCTATGCCGCCGGCCCCGCCGTGTCCATAGTGCGATTAATCACTTTGTTGATTACTCACCCCGTTGTAGCCTGGGTCGATGTCGCTACGGGATGCGGTATTGGCGGCCCTCCTCGAGGGGGAGTCATCCGGGTACGACCTGGCCAAGGAATTCGACGCCTCGGTCGCGAACTTCTGGATGGCCACGCCGCAGCAGCTGTACCGCGAACTCGACCGGCTCGCCGAGCAGGGTCTCATCGCGGCGCGGGTGGTGCACCAAGAGCGGCGGCCGAACAAGCGCCTGTTCTCGCTGACCGATGCCGGCCGCGAGGCGATCCAGGAGTTCACCGCGCGGCCGCCCAAGCCGTCGGTGGTCCGCGACGAACTGCTGGTCAAGCTCCAGGCCGCAGACGCCGGCGACACGCGCGCGGTGCGTGAGTCCATCGTCGAACGGCTGCAATGGGCCACGGCCAAACTGCAACGATACGAACGGTTGCGTGCGCGCGTGCTCGACGGACGCGACGAGGAGGACTTCCTGGCCCACGCCCCGCGAATCGGCCCGTACCTGACGCTGCTCCGCGGAATCGCGTTCGAGGAGGAGAACGTTCGGTGGGCCGAGCGCGCGCTGGCCGCCCTTGATCGCCGCCTGGCCGCGCCGGCCAGGAAGACCCGTGCACGTCGTCGGTGATCGGCAGCCTCGGCCGGGGTTGGTGTCAACGCGGGGCGGTCCAGCGCTCCCTACCTCCAGGCGAAGACCGGTTGCTCCAGCTCGCCGACTGGGTCGTGACAGCCTTCCAGACACCACCACCGCAGCTGCAGGAGCACGGCGCCGGTCGGTGCATGAATGAGGTCGTTCCCCAGTGGGATCTGCACGACCGGGCGGGGACTCTCCGGGATGGTGATGAACCGCGGCGAATCGGCGCGTTGCAGTTGGTGCAGCCCCACCCGGTACACCGCCACCACCTCGTCGGGCGCCGGCCGGGGGTCGAGCCGGCCGCCACCCCAGATCACCACCGGGGTGATGACGTACCCGGAGCGGGTCGGGTAGTCGTCCAGGAGTCCCAGCACGGTCGAGGGGGGCAGGGTGATGCCGACTTCCTCGTGCAGTTCCCGCAGTGCCGCGTCGGCGGCGGTCTCACCCGGGTCGAGCCGCCCACCGGGCAGTGCCCACTGCGCAGCATGTGAGGTGAGACGGGATGCCCTGCGGCACAACAGGAATGCCGCGCCCCCGGACACGTCGACCATCCGGCCGTCGAGGCCGGCCTCCGGCAGCGGGCGGTCACCGTTCCACTCGTCGACCGGCGCCGGGTCGACCCGGTCCTCGCCGAGGGTCGAGTCCACCAGCACCACGGCAACCGCCGCGTGCCGCTTCGTCGGGTCGGTCACCTCGCGACGGTCATGCCCCGCCAGATGCCCCCGAATCCGCTCACACAGCGCATCGTCATACGGGATGGTCACGGGTTCGAGACTATGCGGGGGCCGCCCGCGGTCGACGATCCACCGCCGCAATGACAATCCTGGTACCCGATGAACGCCCAGCGCGCCGGCCTCGTAGGTGTCCATGAACGGGAGGAGACGGATGAAGGTCATCGGTATCGAGGAGCACTACAGGTTTGCGGCCATAGCCGAAGAACACCAGGGCCTGGATTCGGCGACCGAACTGCTGACGCACGCGGGCTACGGCTCCCCCGGAGCGGATGGGGAGTGGCCGCCGGGCATCAACGACCTCGGCGAGGGCCGGATCGCCGCGATGGACGCCGCGGGCATCGACGTGCAGATCCTCTCGCACGCCGTCCCGGGCCCCGAGACGCTGGAACCCGCGGTGGCGGTCGAGCTGGCGCGGCGGGCCAACGACGAGGTGGCGGCGGCGATTGGCCGCTACCCGGATCGGTTCCGCGGCTTCGCCACCCTGCCCATGCGCGACCCGGCGGCGGCCGCCGGCGAGCTCGAGCGCACCGTCCACGACCACGGCTTCGTGGGCGCCCTGATCAACGGCCATGTCAACGGCCGCTACCTCGACGACACCTTCTTCTGGCCGGTTTTCGAATCCGCCGAAACGCTCGGCGTGCCAGTCTTTTTGCACCCCACCGTGCCGCCGCAGGCGGTCATCGACGCCTACTACGCCGGCTTCGATCGCAAGATAACGGCACGGTTGGCGGCCGCCGGGGTCGGCTGGCATATCGACACCGGGGTGCACTGCCTGCGGCTGATCCTCAGTGGGGTGTTCGACCGCTTTCCGCAGCTGCAGATCATCGTGGGCCACCACTTCGAGGCGCTGAGCTGGATGGGATGGCGGACCGATTACTCATTTCCGATAGCCGAGACGGGCCTCAAGCGCACGGTGAAGGAGTACCTGCGGGAGAACTTCTACGGCGGCATCCTCGCCGGTGACTTTTTCAGCCAGCAGCCCGGCGCGATGGATCCCAGTTGGAGCCTGTCGTTCAACGCCTACCTGGCGATGGTCAACGTCATCGGGATCGACCGCGTCGTCTTCACCGCCGACTATCCCTACGGAAACATCAAGGCGTGCCGGGAGTTTCTCGATCGGATGCCGATCAGCCAAGCCGACCGCGAGAAGATCGCCCACCGCAATGCCGAGCGCCTGCTGAGGCTTTGAGCACCGGCAACCCTCGGGGTGGTTAACTACGACCATGCAACGAGAACCGGTGCTGGCGCGACGTTTCTTCGACCGGTTCGAGCCGGTGCACGCGGTGACGTATTTCGCGCCGGAGGCGCGGGCCGCGTTGGACGGGCTGGGCTACCGCGGTTTCTGGATGGGTTACTTCGCCGCCCGGTCGGCACCGCTGGGGATAGTCCCCCGCGAGGTCATCACCGCGATCTTCTACAACTTCGCGCCCGAGCGGGTCGCCAAGGCCCTGCCCGCGGCATGGCAGATCGCGGGGCCCGACGCGGCGTCGCGCGCCCGGCAGGAGTCCGCGGTCGCCGCACTACGCCGCTACGGACTCGACTCGAACGAAAATGTCCGCACCGCAGCGGAATTGGCGGGCAAGGCGGCGCGGCGCGCACCGCTCGACGCGCGGCCGCTGTTCGCCGCGAACCTGGCACTGCCGTGGCCGGACGATCCGCTCGCCGCGCTGTGGCACGCGACCACGTTGCTGCGTGAGCACCGTGGCGACGGGCACGTCGCCGTGCTGGCGGCCGCCGGCATCTCGGGCCGCGACTCCAATGTCTTACACGCCGCGGCGGGTGGGGTTCCTCGCGAATACATCGCCCGCACCCGCGATTACGACGAAGCCGCGTGGCGGCACCACGAGCGGCGCCTGGCCGAGCGCGGGCTGCTCGACGACGACGGGGCGCTGACGGCGGCCGGCCGGGAACTCAAGGATCACATCGAGCGGTCCACCGACACGCTCGCCCTGTCGGCGCTCGATGCGCTCAGCGACGACGAGGTGGAGACGCTGTTTCGGGCTCTCACACCCCTCACCCGCGCCGTGGTCGCCGGAGGGGACGTCCCAGACCTCACGCCAATGGGCCTGCGCCGCGACGAATTGTACGACAACAGCGCACATTTGAGCGTGACCGACGGGTTAGCCTAAACCTTATGAGCAGCCAGCGAATCCCCGGCGGGGTGGTGCACAAGCTTCCGGCGGACCTGCGCGAGTCGTTGATCGGCAACACCGCGGCCCTCGCCGCGTGGAAAGACATCACGCCCCTGGCCCGCAACGAGTTCATCTGCTGGGTCGAGGACGCCAAGCAGAAAACCACGCGGCAGCGCCGCATTCGCCGGACGCAGGAGGAGCTGGAAGAAGGCAAGCGCCGGCCATGCTGCTGGCCGGGGTGCAAGCACCGCGAGCGCACCGGCAAGTAGCTGTCAGCGGGCGAGCGGTTTGTAGAAGACCAGGCCGTTGCCCTTGTTGTCGTAGACCACCGCGCGGCGTTCGTGTGCGTCGTCGTACGGGGCCTTGACGATGCCGCCGCCGCTGGCCTCCACCGCCTTCGCCGCGGCGTCGACGTCGGCGGTCTTGATGCCGACAACGACGTGACCCGGGATCGGATGGTCCACGGGGGTCGCCAGTGCGAGAGTGACCGACCCGCCGTCGAGGGCTGCGAAGTGCGCCCCGTCGCGGAATTTCAGCGGCATGCCCAGCGTCTCGCCGTAGAACCGGATCGACTCGTCGAGGTCGTCGGTCGACAGGATGATCATTTTCACTTCGTGCTCGCTCACGGTGCCTCCTCTGGCTGGATGGCATAGAGACTAGGCCGGGAGGGCTGCTCGGGGAAGGCGCCGAGCGGCAGATTCATTGCGCAGGGCGAGATTCAGGTGCGGCCGGCCGGAACAATCTGCCCGTCAAGGTAATCCATCGGCGGCCCGTCCCCGCGTCCGGCGTCGCGGTCGGCCACCGCGGTGGCCAGGACAGCGCCGTCCTGAATGGTTCCGACGATCTCGACCCGGTCGTTGACCGTGAAATGCGTAGCGGCCGCAGCGGATTGGCCACCGTGACCAATAAGCGTCGTGTTGGGGGTGACAAGGTAGGTCTGGGTGTAGCCGTTGGCGCTGCGCGCGGTGACCGAGCCCGCCGACACCGCAATCACCGTGCCCACTTGCCGCACCGGCTGCGCAGCCGCCGGCGGCTCCTGGCTCGCCTCGATCGTTCGCTTTTCGCTGTGCGGGACGTTGAGCACCAGCGCCGCACACGCCGCCGCACACAGCATCGCAGCCGAAGCGACTTCACATACCGTTGCGACACCCGACCGGCGCAGCGCACCCGCCCGCGGTCTTTGCTCCGGGGTCACGCTCATCCGATGCCTGGCACCCACGATCAGTCCTTCCCTGCGGTTTTGCGCCGACGAAGGTCGGCGCGTACCGAATCAGGTTGTTGCTCGTGGATTTACCCCGGGCGGGGTGCCGATAAACCGGCCCGGCGGACCACTTGTGGGCCGGCCGGATCAGTGCCGGGGTGGTCAGCCCTTGGTCAGGGTGAACTGCGCGACGTCGGTGTAGCCCTCGCGGAACAGGTCGGCGCAACCGGTGAGGTACTTCATGTACCGGTCGTACACCTCTTGGGACTGAATCGCGATGGCCTCGTCGCGGCGCGACTCGAGCGCGGCCGACCAGGTGTCGAGGGTGCGCGCGTAGTGCAGGCGCAGCGGCTGGACGAGCTTGACGCCGAAGCCGGCGCGCTCGGCGTGCTCCACCACGGTCTTCGCGGCGGGCAGGTCACCGCCCGGGAAGATCTCGTCCATGATGAATTTCATGAACCGCAGCTTCGTCATGGTGATGGGCAGCCCGCGCTCGGCGAACTCTTCCTGGCTGGGCTGGATGATGGTGTGCAGCATCATCACGCCGTCGGCGGGCAGCGCCTCGTAGGCCATCTTGAAAAAGTCGGGGTAGCGGTCGCGCCCGAAATGCTCGAAGGCGCCGATGGAGACGATGCGGTCCACCTTTTCGTCGAACTGCTCCCAGCCCTGCAGCAGCACGCGCTTGCTGCGCGGGCTGGGATGCTGGTCCAGCCGCTGCTGCACATGCGCCTGCTGGTTGCGGCTCAGGGTCAGGCCGACGACGTTGACGTCGTACCGCTCGAGCGCCCGGACGATGGTGGTGCCCCAGCCGCAGCCGATGTCGAGCAGCGTCTGGCCCGCTTGCAGCCCGAGCTTGCCGAGCGACAGGTCGACCTTCGCGAGCTGCGCCTCTTCCAGGGTCATGTCGTCGCGCTCGAAGTACGCGCAGCTGTAGGTGCGCGTCGGGTCCAGGAACAACGCGAAGAACTCATCGGACAGGTCATAGTGGGCCTGAACGTCGTCGAAATGCGGCTCTAGGCTCACGGGCTCGCTGCGGTTCTCAGGCACAAACAACCTCTGACTGTGGTGGATTTTTGCGGCGCGCGATCGAGGGCGATCAACACGCTGGTGCCCTAGTGTATCCGGACGGTGTATGCACCCCTTCTGGAGTGTTCCCGGTCGGTTGACTGGCCCGCCGCTATGGGACACCATGGCCGCGAACCGCTGCGGTGAGGGAGGTGGGGCGGCGCGATGGCTGACATCACCATGTTGATCCTCGCCGACCACGAGTGGTTCCGCGAACAGTTCGCCCAGCTGGACTACCTGCAGGCGCAGGATCCGACCGACGAAACCGCCCTGACGCGGGTGTGGCGTCCTCTTGCCGACAAGCTCGACGTGCACGCCTATATTGAAGAGAAGATCTTCTACCCGCAATTGCTGAAGCGGGGCACCGACGACGCCGAGGGCGAGACGCTCGACGCCATCGGGGATCACAACGACATTCGCGACGGGGTGCGCGACGCCAACGCAGCCCGGGTCGGCAGCGAGCAGTGGTGGGCGGCGGTCGGCCGCACCCGGGAGGCCAACGACGAGCACATGGGCGAAGAGGAGCGGGAAGGGTTGTCCGACTTCCGTCGCGCCGCCCCCATCGGCCTTCGCGAAGCGCTCGGGCGGCAATACAGCGACTTCATGGCCGAGCACCCCACCACCGAGGGGTTGCCGATCGTCGACCGCGACCCTGAGCGCTACGTCGAGGATATCGAGGCCACCACGCAGTCGAAGCCGCAGGAGCAGTCAACCCCCCAGGATTTCTCGCTTCGCATCGGCAGCCTGAAAGGTCAGTGAGTTCCCGCCGACCTTGCCGCGGCCGCTACGATCGGCCACCGGTCGATGGACACTATAGAGCCGGTTGGGAGTGCGATTTTGTTCGGCCCGCGAGACTTCTGGGTACGCAATTCGTCGATGAATGCACGGGGCCGCCGGAGGAAATGGGCACGCAAAGACATCAGGGTCGCCGACCCGGCCATGCGCCAAACCATCATGGGGACCGCGATCGGCAACTTCATGGAGTGGTACGACTTCGGCGTCTACGGCTACATCGCCACCACCATCGCCCAGGTTTTCTACCCGGGTAAGAGCGTCAGCGGTGTCCACCTCATCGCCACGTTCGGCACGCTGGCCGCGGCGTTCGTGGTGCGCCCGCTGGGCGGGTTCATCTTCGGCCCGCTCGGCGACCGCATCGGACGACACCGGGTCCTTGTCGTCACCATCCTGATGATGACGGTGAGCACCACCGTGACCGGTTTGTTGCCCGGCTACAGCACCATCGGCATCTGGGCGCCGATCCTGCTCGTCATCGCCCGCATATTCCAGGGCTTGTCGACCGGCGGTGAGTATGTCGGCGCGATGACCTATCTGGTCGAGCAGGCCCCCGACCATAAACGCGGCATGATGGTCGGGTTTCTGCCGATGGGCAACCTGGTCGGCTTCGTGCTTGCCGGGATGATGGTGACCGGGCTGCAGACCTGGCTCCCCGACGACGCCATGCTGGCTTACGGCTGGCGGATCCCCCTGCTGCTGGGCGCGCCCTTCGGCCTGTTCGCGCTGTTCCTGCGGCTACGGCTCAAGGAGTCATCCGCCTACCAGAACGCGACGGAGGGCGCGCCGCACTCGGGCGGGCGTAAACAACAATTTCGGCGCACCGTCGTGGATCAGTGGCGGGGGCTGCTGATCTGCGCGGCTCTGGTGCTGACCTCTCAGGTCGCCGACTTCATGCTGACCGGCTACCTGCCGACGTACCTCAAGCTGTTCGTGCGCGTCGGCCACACCGCCGGGCTGGTGATGATCGTGGTGACGCTGGCGATCCTGATGGTCACCGTGGTGCTCGTCGCCGCGTTGTCCGACCGCATCGGCGTCAAACCCATCATGTGGACGGGCTGCGCACTGCTGGTCGTGGGTTCCATTCCGGCGTTCCTGCTCATCCGCTTCGGCGCCATCTACCCGGTGATCTTCCTCGGGGTGCTGCTGATCGGGCTGATGGAGCTGTGCTTCGACAGCACAGCTCCCGCGATGCTGCCGGCCCTGTTCCCCACCAACGTGCGCTACGGATCGCTGGCCATCTCGTACAACATCTCGATATCGGCGGTCGGCGGCACCACGCCGCTGATCGCCCAGGCGCTGGTGTCGGGCACCGGCAACGTCATGGCACCCGCCTACATGTTGATCTTCGGTGGACTGGTGGGCGCCGTCACGCTGCTGTTCACGCCCGAGGTCGCCAGGAAGCCGCTGCCCGGCTCCGGGCCCGCGGTGGAAAGCGAGCGGGAGGCGCGCGAGCTGGCCGACGACGTCAGGTGATCTAAAGGCATTGGGAAAGAAGCGCTTTCAACGGGCGCGCACCACGACGTTTATTTCGCGCATTCCGGCCTACTCCTAATGCATGAGAACCGCTTTTCACCATCGGTTGGGGACGCTCACCGAACAACTCGGGGCGATGTGCGCGATGGCCGGAGAGGCGATCGGACAGGCCACGGTTGCGCTGCTGAAGGCCGACCTGGCCCTGGCGGAACGGGTCATCGCGGGCCAGGAGGACGTCGTCGCCGTCAACGCTCGCGTCGAGGAGACCGCGTTCACTCTGCTGGCATTGCAGGCCCCGGTGGCCACCGATTTGCGGGCGGTGGTCAGTGGCATTCGGATCGCCGCGGATGCCCAGCGGATGGGGGCGCTGGCGGTCCACGTGGCCGAGATCGCCCGCATGCGCCATCCCCGCAATGCCGTACCCGAAGACGTGCGCCGACAGGTCGCCGAGATGGGTGAGGTGGCCGAGCTGTTGGCCGGTGTCGCCCGAGAAGTGTTGCTGGACCGGGATCCTCGCCGAGCGGCACAGATTCGCCGCGACGACGACGCGATGGACGAACTGCATCGCCAATTGCTGGCGGCGCTGGTGGATCCCGGATGGCCGTATGGTGTCGCCGCCGCGGTGGACGTCACCCTGTTGGGGCGCTTCTACGAGAGGTTCGCCGACCACGCCGTTCAGATTGCTCGGCGGGTCATCTTCCAAGCCACCGGGCATTAGGCCGAAACCGGCTGCCACCAAACGGGTTTCGGCGGCCTGTGTGAGAAGCCCCGGCTTGGGTATATAAGCGATGTGCTTCCTCGTCATCGTCGTCCCATCGCCCCCGCCGGCTCCCCACCCGGGCCGGCGCGCTGATGGCGAATCCCAAGCCGGTTCCCGACGACCTGCGTCGGTTGGCCGCGGCACACGGGGTGGCCACCTCCTACCGCAACGAGCGGCGCGAGCCCGTCGAGGTCGACGCCGACGTCGTGATCCGCGTGCTCGGCCTGCTCGACGTCGACGCCGCCAGCGAAGCCGACCGTCGCCGCGAGTTGGCCAAGCTGGCCGAGCGCGACCGCGCCGGCGCCCTGCCCCCCACCGTTTCCGTCCGCCTGGATGGGCGGCCCCGGCCGCTGCCCGGCGCGGCCGTCCTGGTGAGCGAGGACGGCGACCGCACCGAGGTGCGCGACGAGCTGCCCGACGACCTGACCCCCGGCTGGTATCGGCTGCAGCTGCGCGACGGGCGGGAGGCCACCCTGGTCGCCGCGCCACCCCAGGTGCCCGCGGCCCCCGCCACCTGGGGCTGGATGCTGCAGCTCTACGCCCTCCGATCGGCCCGCTCCTGGGGCATCGGCGACCTGGGCGACCTGCGGGAGTTTATGAACTGGACCGTCGCCGAGCACGGTGCCGGCGCGGTGCTGCTCAACCCGCTCAGCGCGCCCGGGCCGACCCATCCGGTGCAGCCGTCGCCCTACACCCCCTCCAGCCGACGGTTCGCCAACCCGCTGGCGCTGCGCGTCGAGGACCTCGACGCGTACCGCCGGGCCGACCCGGACACCCGCGCCGAGGTGGATGCGCTGCGGGTCTCGGCAACGACCGAACGCATCGACCACGACCTCGTGTGGGCGGCCAAGCGGTCGGCGCTGGAGCTGCTCTGGCGCGCCGAGGGCCGGCCCAGTCCGCTGGACGGATCGGCCGCCGGCACGGGCCTGCGCGACTGGGCCACGTATTGCGCACTGGCCGAGCGGCACGGCGGCCGGTGGAGCCGCTGGCCCGAGCCCCTGCGTGACGTCGCCGGGCCGGCCGTCGCGGCGGCGCGGCGAGAGTTGGCGCCCCGGGTGGCGTTCCACGCCTGGGTGCAGCAGCGCTGCGCCGAGCAGCTGGTCGCCGTGCGCGACACCGCCCGAAGCGCGGGGATGGCCCTGGGGGTGTTGCACGACCTCCCCGTCGGGGTCGACGCCGAGGGCGCGGACGCGTGGGCGCTGGCCGACGTGCTCGCCACCGGGGTCAGTGTCGGGGCGCCACCGGACAACTTCACTCCCCGCGGACAGGACTGGGGGTTGCCGCCGTGGCGGCCGGACCGCCTCGCCGCCACCGGCTACGCCGCCCTGCGCGACATGCTGCGCGCCGTCGTGACCTACGCCGACGGCCTGCGGATCGACCATGTCGCCGGCCTGTGGCGGTTGTGGTGGATTCCCCCGGGCGACGGTCCGGATCGGGGCACCTACGTGCACTATGACGCCGACGTGATGCTCGCCGTCCTCGCCCTGGAGGCACACCGGGCCGGAGCCACCGTGGTCGGCGAGGACCTGGGCACCGTCGAACCGGAGGTGACTGAGGCGCTGGCCGGCAACGGGATGCTCGGGTGCGCGGTGTCCTGGTTCACCCGCGACGAGTCCGCCCCCGGGGAGCCGCTGCTGACGCCGCCACAATGGCCGTCGCGGGCGGCCGCCAGCCTGTCCACCCACGACCTGCCCACCGCCGCGGGCTTCCTGCGCGCCGAGCACGTGCGGGCCCGCGCCGATCTCGGGCTGCTCGACGACGTGGCGGGCGAGCAGTCGGTGGCCGACAAGGAGCGGGCCGAATGGTTGGAGCTGCTGCGGTCCGAGGGCCTGCTTGACGGCCCGGATCCGGATGAGGCGGCGATCATCACCGCGATGCACCGGTTGCTGGCGGCGACACCGAGCCGCCTGAAGTTGATTTCGCCTTACGACGTGTTGGCCGAACCCCGGCAGCCCAATCTGCCGGGCACGATCGACGAGTACCCGAACTGGCGGCTCCCGCTCGCGCAGACACTGGAGGAGCTACGTGCCGACCCCAGGGTCGCCGAGATCACCGCCGCCTTCCGCGAGTCGCCGTAACCGAGTCTCACGCGTGCCGCAGCACCAGCAGCTCGCTGGTCAGTGTCCCCTCGTCGAGCAGCCGCCCGATCTGTGCGCTTTGGCGTTCGGCCAGTTGCCAGGCCTCCGTGTGCCCGTGCCGGTCGCTCAGGGCGTCCGTCACGGCGTCGACGCGCTCGTTCCACGCGTCGGAGATCGGCGGAAGGTCCGCGGTGCCGAGCCGCTGCTCGACGTGCAGCGACGCGCGCCGAACCAGGTCGAGTAGCCCGCCGGGCGTCGGGAAATGGTTGCCGTCCAACGTCTCGTTCGCTTTGTCGCCGTGGGCGAGAAAGACGAGCAGGCCGATCCGGCCGCCCGGCCGGACGACACGGCGCAGCTCCTCGAGGACCGTGAGGTGATCCGGTGTCGTGCTCAACACGCCAAGTGCCCACGCGGCGTCGAAGCTCGAGTCCGCCACCGGTAGGGCCGACCCCAGCGCGCACGCCACCGGGAAGCCGAACAACTTCTTCGCCGCGCGGCACGCACCTGTCTCCGGCTCGATGAGCACCGGCCGCACCGAGCGCTCTCGCGCCGCGTAGGCCGCGGGGCCCCCGACGCCCGCCCCGGAGTCCAGCAACGTGGAACCGGGCGCCAGGCCCATCTCCGCTATCAACCAATCGAGGGCGGCCGGACTGCCACTGCCCCGGCACCCGGCGGGCACGTAATAATCCGGCCCGAGGTCGGCGGCCACCTGCGCGGTCCACTCGGCGACGGTGTCGAACTCTGCCTCCATCGCTTCCGTCATCGACGCCCCTCCACTCGTATTCGGCGACCGACCTCCGCCTTGATTTCCGCACCGATGCGCCCGCCCGCCGCGGACGCCAAACCGGACACGTTGACTCCCTCGACGCCTTCGATCGAGAGCAGCGCGCGCGCCGCGGCCACCGCTGCCTCGATCCCGGCGGACACCGGATCCGGCGCGCCCAAAACCTGTTCCGTCACGGCCCGATCGAGTTCCAGGCCGGGCAAGCCTTGCAGCACCGCCGCGGACACGGCGTCGGTGAACACCGCCACCGCCGCGATCACCGGGATCGCCAGACCCGCCGCCCGGGCCGCCCTCACGAAGTCGGCCACCATCTCGGGACGGGGCACGTGGTTGAGGACGGCCAGGCTCGCTCCGGCCCGTTGCTTCTGGACCAACCGGGCGGGCCGGTCTGCTACGGGCGGGGCGGTGGGCGTTTCGGGCGCCGCGGCGACCATTCCCGTCGAAGCGGCCAGCGAAACCAGGCGCGGCCCGTCGAGGTCGAAGGTCTGCGTGACGTCCGGACGCACGTCGTAGCCGCGCCCGTCGCCCGTCACGCACAACACCGTCTCCACGTTGATGCTGCGCAACCCCCGCAGCTCCTGCTCGAGCACCACGCGGTTGCGGTCGCGGCACGACAACGTGATCCAGGGCGTCACGCCGGCGTCGAGGAGCAGTGACCCCATGAGCGTCGGCGGAAAATCGGGCTTGTTCTGGTGCTCCCCGACCAGGACGGCGTCGCACCCCGGCGCCAGCACGGCCGCGGTCGCCGCGACGTCCTGGCGATCGAACGGGGTGCAACTGAAATCGGTGAGCACCAGTGGCGCGCGAGCGGGACGCGCCGCGTGCTGACGGCCAGACCACGCCACCACGCCGTCGAACGCGCACGCGCCCGGGCGCATCTCGCATTGGCCGTCGGGCCGCACCCCGCCGCACGGTCCGAACTCCATTCGTTTCGGACACTCCAAACCCGCCGACATCTCACTCCCCGTGCGCCAGTGTTCGCATCGATGTACCCCAACGACCGCGCCCGCAAGCCCTCGGGCCGGGACCGGATTCGGAGTGCTGTTTCGGGATTAGCAAACGTTCCCGGCGGCTACTAGGAGATGGGCGTGTACCGCGCGGACGGTGCAGCGAAACGAACGGGGTTGACCATGGAACCGATATCGCCGACTGATGCGCTGTTCCTCATCGGCGAGTCCCGCGAGCACCCGATGCACGTGGGATCGCTTCAGCTCTTCGAGCCGCCCGAGGACGCCGGGCCCCATTTCGTCCGCGAGGCCTATCAGGCCATGCTCGAGTGCACGGATGTGCAACCGCTGTTCCGCAAGCACCCGGCCTTCTTCGGTGGTCTGACCAACCTCGCGTGGTCGTTCGACAACGACGTCGAGCTCGACTACCACCTGCGCCGCTCGGCCCTCCCGGAGCCCGGGCGGGTCCGCGATCTGCTGGAGCTGGCGTCCCGGCTGCACGGCAGCCTGCTCGACCGCCACCGCCCGATGTGGGAAGCCCACCTCGTCGAGGGCCTCCAGGACGGTCGGTACGCCGTGTACACGAAGTACCACCACTCCCTCATGGACGGCGTGTCCGCGATGCGGCTGGTGCAGCGCGCGTTCACCCCCGACCCGGACGACGACGAGGTGCGCGTCCCGTGGACCCTGGGGCCGCGCAAACGCAGCAAGGAACACAAAAGTCAGTCACTGCTCGAGCGCGCCGGCCGCACCGCGGGGTCGGCGCTCGCCCTGGCGCCATCCACCCTCAAACTGGCCCGGGCGGCGCTGCTCGAACAGCAACTCACACTCCCGTTCCGCGCGCCGCGCAGCATGTTCAACGTCCGGATCGGCGGTGCCCGGCGAGTGGCCGCACAGTCGTGGTCGCTGGACCGGATCAAGGCGATCAAGTCGGCGGCCGGAGTGACGGTCAACGACGTCGTGCTCGCCATGTGCTCCGGGGCCCTGCGGGCCTACCTCTTGGAGCAAGATGCCCTGCCCGACGCCCCACTGACCGCGATGGTGCCGGTCAATCTGCGCAAGACCGACGACGACCGCGGCGGCAACCTGGTCGGAACGTTCCTGTGCAACCTGGCGACCGACCTCGACGACGCGGGGCGGCGCCTCGAGATCGTCAGCACGTCGATCCGCGACACCAAAGACGTGTTCCAGCAACTGCCACCGGTGCAGCAACTGGCACTGTCGGCGTTCAACATCGGCGGCCTGTTCTTCGGGCTGATCCCCGGGTACCTGTCGGCGGCCTCACCGCCCTTCAACATCGTCATCTCCAACGTCTCCACCGGTCCCTCCGAGCCGCTGTATTGGCGGGGCGCCCGGTTGGACGGCAACTATCCGCTGTCCATCCCACTCGACGGGCAGGCGGTCAACATCACGGTCACCAACAACGCCGACAACCTCGACTTCGGTCTGGTGGGCTGCCGCCGCAGCATCCCGCACCTGCAGCGGCTGCTGGGCCACCTGGAGACCTCGTTGAAAGACCTCGAGCGCGCCACCGGCGTGTGAGCGGGTGACGGCTAGGGCCTGGTGGTGTAGTCCAGGCACACCGTCGTGCCGTTGGGCCGCGCGTTGATGGTGCAGTGGTCGGCGAGCGCGTGCATCAGCAGGAGGCCGCGGGATCGCCGGGGATCGTTGAGCCGCTGCGGCGCGGGGGGGTGCCAGGATCCACGATCGCTGACGCACACGCTGATCGATTGGGCGGCGGGATCGTAGCTGGCCTGCAGTTTCATGGTGCCGACCGTGGTCTGGGCGCGGTACGCGTGCTCGACGCAGTTGGCCAGCGCCTCATTGACGCCCAGAATGATGTCGTCGCGCACTTCAGCCGGGGCCTCCGTCACTTCCTGGAGCCACCGGCGCAGGGCGCGGCGCAGTTCCGCCGCTGTGACGGCGTCGGCGGCACCAGCGCAGGTCAATCGCGCGGGCGTGACGACCCTGGGTGGAAGTAGTGAGGTCATGCTAAGGACATACCCCGGTGCGGGTGGGGTGCTAAACCCCTTCGCGTCTCGCTTTGGCAACGGGCGGGTACACGTTCGGAATCGGGTTGCCGTACAACGACATACAGAGGGATCCTATGGAATTCCGTGCCTTCATCGAACCGCAACAGGGCGCCCGTTATGCCGATCAGGTCGCCGTCGCCCAAACCGCTGAGCAGCTGGGCTTTGCAGCGTTTTTCCGGTCCGACCACTACCTGGCGATGAGCGGCGACGGCCTACCGGGTCCCACCGACTCGTGGGTGACCCTGGGCGCAATCGCGCGGGAGACGTCGAGCATCCGGCTCGGCACCCTGGTGACCTCCGCAACGTTTCGCCATCCGGGTCCGCTGGCCATCGCGGTGGCGCAAGTGGACGACATGAGCGCGGGGCGTGTCGAACTCGGACTGGGCAGCGGCTGGTTCGAGAAGGAGCATCAGGCGTACGGGATTCCCTTTCCTCCGCTGCGGGAGAGGTTCGACCGGCTCAGCGAACAGCTCGCCATCGTCACAGCGCTGTGGACGACGCCGCCCGGTGAGACCTTCGACTACGCCGGCAAGTACTACACCATCACCGGCTCGCCGGCGCTGCCCAAACCGACGCAGACCCCGCATCCGCCTATCGTCATCGGCGGTCTCGGCGCCAAACGCACTCCGCAGCTGGCGGCGAAGTACGCGGCCGAGTTCAACATTCCCTTCGCGCCGATCGACGTGGCCGAGAAGCAATTTCAGCGGGTGGCGGACGCGGTCACCGAGGCGGGCAGGCCGGCCGACTCGATGGTCTACTCGAGCGCATTCGTGCTCTGCGCCGGGCGCCGCGACCGCGAGGTGGCCCGCCGCGCCGACGCGATCGGCCGCAACCTCGACGAGTTGCGCTCGAACAGCCCGCTGGTCGGCACTCCCGCGCAGATCGTCGACAACTTGGGCGGGTGGAAACACCTCGGCGTGCAGCGCGTCTACACCCAGCTGCTGGACCTAACCGATCTCGGGCACCTGGAACTACTGGCGAGTGAGGTTATGCCGCAACTGCTTTGAGGCTCACACGGACTCGGCCTCGGCGCGTTCCTCCTCGAGCCGATCCTTGCTCCTCAGCAGCCGCAGCAACGTCACGAAGAGCAGCCCGCCGATCATGTTGCCCACCACGGTGTAGCCGAACCAGCCCAGCCATGTCAGATAACCGAACGGCGCCTTCCCGGTAACCAGCGCGCCGAAGATCAGCAACGAATCCAGAATCGAATGGAACAACCGCAGCCCGGCGAGCAGGAACGCTGCGGCGACGGCGGCCGCGATCTTGGCCGGCACGGAATCGGTGCCGTGTTGCATCCGGGTCATCAGCGTGATGACCATGCCGCCGAGGATCGCCAAAACCATGCTCTGCGCCGACACCGGCGCGGTGGCGAAATGGGTGCCGGACTCGATCGTCTGGGCGTGCAGCTCTGGGAAGCCCGTCATGATCAACCACATGATCACCCAGCCGCCGACGAGGTTGGCGAACATGGTGCCGCCCCATAGTTTGGCCAGCTGGCGGAGGCTGGCGCGTTTGGCGGCCACGGTCACGACGGGAATGATGAAGCCCTCGGTGAACAGCTCGCTGCGGCCCAGCAGCAGGGCCAGGAAACCGATCGAGAAAGCCAATCCGGCCAACAGCGGCCGGTGGGTGGCGTCCAACACCGACAGGTAGGCGAGCACCCCGATTCCCACCTCGGTCCCGCCGAAAAAGCCGGTGACCAACACGCCGCGCCAGGTGCGGTGCAGACGCTGGGTGCCCTCGCTCAGCATCCTGCTGAACGCGTCCTCGAGCTCGTCCTCGATGGGACTGTTGGTGTCTCCGAGCTCGCGTTGGGTCGTGTCACTCATGGTGGATGGCCTAGTACCCGTTAATCGGGGCTGGACCATCCGGTGTGAGGCATCTGACAGGGGCGGCCCCGCTGTCACTTGCGCGGTCGCAGCACCGGTGTCACCAGCGCACCGGTGTCGAGGTAACTCTCCAGGTTGCGGATCGCCAGCAGCGCCATCGCCCTGCGAGTCCGGGCGGTGGCGCTGCCGATGTGCGGGAACAGCACCACGTTGTCCATGTCCAGCAGCTCGGCCGGCACGTGCGGTTCGTCGACGAAGACGTCCAGACCCGCACCGGCCAGGGCGCCGCCGGCCAGCAATTCCACCAGCGCGCCCTGGTCGACGACGCTGCCACGCGCGATGTTGATGAGGTAGCCCTCGGGGCCCAACGCCTCGAGGACGCGCCGGTCGACCAGCTGGTGCGTCTTGGAGTCGCCGGTGGTGGCCACGACGAGGACGTCGACCGATTCGGCCAGTTCCACCGGCGAGTCGGCGTAACGGTACGGCGATCCGTCGATGCGACGACGGTTGTGATACGCGACGGCACAGTCGAATCCGACCAGCCTGGTCGCTATAGCCGAACCGATGCGGCCCAGCCCCAAGATTCCGACCTGCAGGCCGCTGACGTCGCGGGCGTAGGGGAATGGCCCGTCGCGCACCCACCCGCCCGCCCGCACGTAGCGGTCGGCGGCTCCGAAACGGCGCAGGGTCATCAGGATCAGGCCGAGGGCAGTGTCGGCCACGGTGTCCGAAAGCACGTCGGGCGTGTTGCTGACGCCGATGCCGCGACGCCGCGCCGCCGACAGATCGATCAGGTCAACCCCGGCGCCGTTGTTGACGATCACCTCCAGATGCGGCAGCGCCGCCATCGTGCCGGCGTCGACGCCTGGCGACCCCGACGTGAGCACCACACGAATGTCGGCCCCATGCTCGGCCAGGAAATCGGCCCGTTCGGGGCCCTCGGGAAGCTTCGAAATGTCGTAGCGCGCGGTCAGCTCCGCCTCGAACGCCGGCTCGAAGTCACCGACCCGCAGCGCGTTCCTGATCTTTTTTGTTGTCACCCGTCCATCATCGAGCGTCGACGAAATATTCGGGCGGTGGCCTTCGTTGTTGCCCTCGACGGTGTCGGACATTCCCCCGGGTACCACCTCAAAACCGTCGCTTCGAGCGACCACTTGCCGAGAGGCGCGAAGACGGCACCGTCCCAAATTGATTCAGTGCACGGGAAGCAATCCGCCTGCGGCTCGGTTGCACCGCCAATGCGCATTGGAGTTGTGTTCCCGCAAATCGAGCTCGGTGGAGACCCCGCGGTCGTGCGTGCGTACGGCGAGGGCGTCGAGGGACTCGGATTCACCCACATCCTCGCCTACGACCACGTGGTGGGCGCCGACCCGAACGTGCACCGCGGCTGGGATGGCCCCTACGACATCGATTCGACATTCCATGAGCCGTTCGTCATGTTCGGCTACCTCGCCGCCATCACCTCCCTGGAACTCGTCACCGGGGTCATCATCCTGCCGCAGCGACAGACGGCGCTGGTCGCCAAGCAGGCCGCCGAAGTCGATCTGCTCACCGGCGGCCGATTCCGGCTTGGCGTCGGATTGGGCTGGAACGCGGTCGAATACGAGGCGCTGGGCGAGAAGTTCACCAATCGCGGCAAGCGCTCCGAGGAGCAGCTCGAACTGATGCGCCGGCTGTGGACCGAACGATCGGTCACCTTCAACGGGGAGTATCACACCGTGACCGCGGCGGGGCTGGCCCCATTGCCCACCCAACGCCCGATCCCCGTGTGGATCGGCGCGGCGTCCGACCGCGGGCTGGAACGCGCGGGGCGTCTCGCGGACGGCTGGTTCCCGATGACGGCTCCCGGCCCCGGCCTCGACCACGCGCGGGAACAGGTGCGGCGCGCCGCCGCGGCCGCCGGCCGCGACGCGGAAAGCCTCGGAATGGAAGGCCGGGTCAGCTGGGCCGGCGACCGCGCAAAGACCGCGGCCGACATCGCGGCCTGGCGGGCCGCGGGCGCCACCCACGTGTCGGTCAACACGATGAACGCCGGCCTCGCGACGGTCGATGATCACCTCGCCGTGCTCAAGCGGATCGCCGGCGACCTGTCGTAGCGGAGCGACACGCTACCGACAACGTCGCTGGCACAAGCTCGTTCGCCGGCACATGTTTCCCCACGGCACTCCCTACGCGTCCTGAGCGTAAGGACGTGGGCTAGCCGGCGTCCGCTTCGACCAAGGTGAGATGGACCGCGTGACGGTTGGCCTTCGACGACTTGCCCACGCGTCCATAGGGTTCCATCGGTCCGTTATGGACTTTGACCGCTCCCCCGGTAGCGCAGTGCCGGCGCTGCCAGTCGCTGATCGCCTGATGGGCAGCGTGATCGAGGTAGTTGGCCACCAGGTGGATGGTGACCGTGGTGCGCTCGGGGATCGTTGCGAGCACACCCGTCAGCCGGGGCAGGGCCAGGAAGGTGCACGCCCCTTCGATGAACACATGCCATTCGTCGCCCACGGGCTTCGCCTCCACCCTGGCCCGAACCACCCGCCACCCGGTCACGATGACCGCGACGGCCAGCCCGATCATGACGCCATGCAACAGGTTCAGGAAGACGACGCCGACAATCGTCACCAGATAGACGATGAGGTCGCCGTTGCGCGAGGCGGTCTCGATGTGTGCGGGCTTCAGCAGCTCGATCCCGATGACGATGAGTAAGCCGGCGAGCGCCGCGCTGGGGATCTGTTCGACCAATCCCGCGAAGGGGACGGCGAACAACAGAATCCAGACCCCGTGCATGATCGTCGAGGCGCGGGTCTTCGCACCCGCGTTGACATTAGCCGCGCTGCGCACGATCACACCGGCGATGGGAAGCCCACCGATTGCGCCGGACACCATGTTCGCCGCGCCCTGCCCGATCAACTCCCGGTTGAAGTCGGTGCGCGGGCCGGTGTGCATGCGGTCGATCGAGACCGCCGTCAGCAGGCTTTGGACGCTGGTGATCAGCGTGACCGTGATCACCGCGACCACGACGGCGCCCCAGTTCCCGTCCGGAAGCTGCGGCAGTTGCAGCGCCTCCAGCACCGAGCCCTCCAACCTGATGCGGGATACGTTGAACGGCAACACGACCGAGATAGCCGTAACGACGACGATGGCGACCAGTGGGCCAGGGACCTTGGCCAACCGGGCCGGTGCCCAGCGCCAGGCAATCAGAATGGCGATGACGAGTAGGCCCAGCACGAGGCCCGGTCGGTGCGCGCCGACGATCTGTGCGGGGAGCCCGATGACATTTGTCCAGGCCGAGCTCTGCGATTCACCCCCGAGCAATACGTGCACCTGTTGCAGGGCGATGGTGATTCCGATCCCGGCCAGCATGGCGTGCACGACAACCGGTGAGATCGCCAAGGCGGCGCGCGCAATCCGGCTGATCCCCAGCATGACTTGCAGTGCTCCCGCGACGACGGTGATCAAACAGGTTACCGCCCAGCCGAACTGGGAAACCAGGTCGGCGACAACGACCGTGAGCCCGGCGGCCGGACCGCTGACCTGCAACGGCGATCCGCCGACACACCCGGCGACGATCCCGCCGACGATCGCCGCTATCAAGCCGGACAGCACTGGAGCGTCCGAGGCGATCGCGATCCCGAGTGACAACGGAAGCGCCACCAGGAAAACCACTAACGAGGCCGGCAAGTCGTATTGCATGGCCGCGCGCCACCGGTCAACTGAATTCGGTTGACCCTGCTGGAAGTCTTGGTGACCTTGCCGCCCGGCGTGTTGCATCGGCCCTCCCTGGAAATGTGCATGAGGAAGCGCGCCGGATATCAGCCCGTGATGCGCCCGGATAGTGCGATGTGAAGCCCTGTGGCACTGGCGATTTCCAATCGCCGGAGAACGTCGTTGTTCTGCTAAGCGCGCCTGGCCTATGCATATCGAAGGTATGGTGCAGCCAAGCGGGTCGCAACCTGACGGGCCGCGCGCATATCGAATGCAAATCTTTTGCTGCCGGTCGCTGTCGAGTGGCCGACGGCGCTATTCACCGAAATAGGTTGACGCGCGGTGCATTACTCCAGCACGAAGACCGGTATCTGCCTAGTTGTCTTGGTCTGGTATTCGGCATAGGGCGGATAAGCTTCGATGGCTAGCTGCCACCATTGCTCTCGCTCCGACCCGTCGAGTTCGCGTGCCCTCAGCGCGACGACCCTCTCGCCATCCTGCAGCGTGACCTCGGGATTGGCTTTCAGATTGAAATACCACGACGGATGCGCGGGGGCGCCGCCTTTCGACGCGACCATGGCGTAACGCCCGTTGCTTTCGACGCGCATCATCGGCACGTAACGCTTCTTGCCGGACTTCGCCCCGGTGACCGTCACCAGAACGACGGGCCGATCGAGAATCTCGACACCGTCGGTCGTGCCCTGTTTCAGGATTTGCTCGGTCTGCTCGCGTACCCAGTCCCTCGGGCTCAGTTCGATGTCGTCAGGCATACCTGATCTCAACACGTCGTCGCGCCGTCGTCATCCCCGTGCGCATCGCCGAACGGCCCGTCCGGGCGTGCAAGCGTAGAGTGGGGCCTCAACGCTTAAGTGAGCTAACTAATAGCGGAGAGGAGCCGGGTAGTGGCCCGCACCGAGAACGACACGTGGGATCTGGCCTCCAGCGTCGGAGCGACCGCGACGGCGGTCGCCGCGCAACGGGCGATCGCCTCCCAAGGGCCGGACCCCTTGCTGAACGACCCCTTCGCGGATCCGCTCGTTCGCGCCGTGGGCAGCGACGTCTTCGTCAAGCTCATCGATCACGAGGTCGACCGATCCGACGATCCCCTGCTGAATCGCCAGGCCGTGAACGAGCAGATTACGGTGCGCACCCGCTACTTCGACGACTTCTTCACGCAGGCAACCGAATCCGGTATTCGTCAGGCGGTGATCCTGGCGTCCGGGCTGGACACCCGGGCCTACCGGCTGGCCTGGCCGGCCGGCACGGTGGTCTACGAGATCGACCAACCCGAGGTCATCGAGTTCAAGACGCGAGTACTGGCCGAGCTGGGCGCCGAACCTACCGCCGAGCGCCGCACGGTGGCGATCGACCTGCGCGAGGACTGGCCGGCCGCGCTGGTCGAGGCCGGGTTCGAGGCGAACGCACCGACGGCCTGGAGGGCCGAAGGCCTGCTCGTCTACCTTCCGCCCGAGGCGCAGGACCGCTTGTTCGACCACATCGTCGGCTTGTCGGCGGCGGGCAGCCGGATCGCCACCGAACACATGGATCTGCGCAACATCCCGCCGGACTGGGCGAAGAAGCTGACCGAACGGTCGCAGCGTCTCGGTTCCAAGATCAACCTGGCCGAACTTTTCTACACCGGCGACCGCAACACCGCAGCCGAATACCTGGCCGGGCATGGCTGGCAAGTCGACATCCGGACGACCGACCGGGCCTTTGCCGCCCACGGCTTCGAAGTACCGAATGACGAGCTCGCTTCGTTCGGCGAAGACTCCGGTTACCTGACGGCGACCCTGGGGTAAGTGCGACTTCCCATGCATCAGCCCCGTTGACATATATCAGCCTGGTTGATATACATGTGGCATGTCTCAGCCGACTCAAGATATGTTCGAATCCGCCTACCGGGGCGAAGCCCCCGAGATGGGTGAAGGCAATCGGCCGCCATGGAGCATCGGCGAGCCGCAACCGGAGATTGCGGCCCTCATCGAGGCCGGGAAGTTCCATGGCGACGTGCTCGATGCGGGTTGCGGGGAGGCGGCGGTGTCGTTGTTCCTCGCCGAGCGCGGCTTCACGACGGTGGGCCTGGACCAGTCGCCCACCGCCATCAAACTGGCGCGCGAGAAGGCCGCCAGGCGGGGTCTGGCCAATGCCACGTTCGACGTCGCCGACATCAGTGCGTTCGGCGGTTACGACGGCCGCTTCGGCACGATCGTCGACAGCACCCTTTTTCACTCAATGCCCGTCGAGTTGCGCGAGGGCTATCAGCAGTCCATCGTGCGTGCCGCGGCGCCGGGTGCCTCCTACTTCGTGCTGGTCTTCGACCGCGCGGGCATGCCGGCCGACGGCCCGGTCAACGCGGTCACCGAGGACGAGCTTCGGGACGTGGTCTCCAAGTACTGGGTGGTCGACGACATCCGGCCGGCGCGGATTCACGCCAACGTGCCCGACAGCTTCCTGCAAGGTTTCGACGCCTTCGCCGGCGCAAACATCCGCGACGAGGGCAACGGCCGCAAGTCGATGGGGGCCTGGCTGCTGTCCGCGCATCTCGGTTAGCCGACGCGGACGGCCGGGCAGGTTTCGAGCCGTGGGATTCGGGAGATCCTGACTGGAGCAGCGCAGACGGTCAGAGGAGATCCCACGTGGACCAGCAAGTCAATTTCGACCCGCCACCCGCCCCCGAGGACGCTCGGCAGGCGACCGAGGAACAGCGCAAGTTGCAGGAGCAATTGGAGCACCCGAACGACGACCCGGACGCACCGGGATTACACCAGTCCCGACGCGACCTTCCCGACGAGAGCACGCGCTAAGTGGGTTGCTAGCGGACGGGGTGTCGCGCCGGCGCGATCATCGTCATCTGTTCTCCGGAGAAGGTTCGCGGATTACGCAGGCGGTCAGGCATTTTGATGATGACTCCCGACTCCGGTGTGCCGTCGGTCGCGAGCGAGCGCCATCGCGGCCAGCCATGTCAACGTGAGGCCGCCGAGGGCTGCCGTGGGGATTGCCCACGCGCGCCGGATCATCAGCGCGTCATCACATCGTGCGACGTAATTAGTGCCCGGGGCACCGGTTGATGAGGCCACATGATCTGGCCCGTTGACGGCACCCGAAGCTTGGGTCAAGTCAGTGGTGAATCCGCTGCCGCACTTCACTTGCCAGCCGTACTGGTCGTACGCGTCGATGAAGACCGGGAAGCGCAGCGCGAAAAGTCCGGCGGTCAGGGCCACTACGGCCACCGAGAAGATCAGGTGCGCGCGTGTGGTCATGTCGGCCCCTACGTCATGCAGACGTTGGCAAACAGCAGCACGGGCCAGGACACGATCGAGCCGAGAAAGGACACCACTAAATCGAGTCCGTGCATATCACGTAGATGGCTCGTATGGGTGGACGACCAGATCACCCCGACGATCAGATACGGCGTGCCCAGCAGGACGGCCAGGCCCAGGAGCTCAGCGATCGTCAACTGGTAGTCCAGTAGTTGGCGGAGCCTGTGGAGCATCGGCGTGCCTTTCGCGCGGGGACCTCTCCCGGGCGCGTCGGCGCAAGAGCACGGTCGGAGACCCCGTGGCGCCCGGTACGGATGGCGACTATGTTAATCGCGATTCGAGATATCGGGTAGCGCCCGTTGCCATGAAGCCATTCATTCGGCCGAGTGGTTTTCCTGAGCAGCACGGCGTTAGGGATCGCCGCACGTGTCGTCGCGCTCGAGTGACGCCAGGACAAGTGCAGCACCATTCCGACCTGAAGCCGGCTTGCGTCCTCCCTCAGCCGCGTTGCGTCCCGCCCCTCCCCGCCTTGCGGGGAGCCGTGTCCGATTTGCCGAGCAAGGTGATTTCCATCAGTCGGCGCACCGTCATGCGTGCGGGCTGGCTCGTGCCGGGCATGACGAGCTGACCGATGTCGACGGCGAGTGCGAGCGCAGCGTGTACGGCGTATCGAGCGCGGCCGAGGGTTAGTTCGGGTCGCGCCGCTACGGCCAGCCGCGCCCAGGATTCGACGGTGGAGCGATTGATGTTGTAGAGGAGTACCGCGTCCGTATCGGGCAGATTGTTGCGCTCCGTGTAGTAAACGCGGGCCAGTTCGGGGTTGGCGAACGAACGCGTGACGAAGGCGTCGATTAGCTGCGCGAGCGAGTGCTCCGGATCACCGCCGGCGGCCAAAATAGTGGACAGGTCACCGGAGACTTGGTCGGCGCCGCGCCGGTATGCGACTGCCAGTATCGCGGCCTTACTCGGAAAGTACTGATAGATGCTCGCCACCGGTATGCCGACAGCCGTGGCGATGTCCTCCATACCGGTTTCGCGGAACCCCCGCTCGTTGAACAACCGGATCGATTCATGCAACAGCAATTCGTAGCTGCCCACCGCGCTCGTAATCGCGGCTGCCCGTCGGGATTCCGACTCGCTCGCCGGCGGCACCGGCACGTCGGCCCTCAACACGGCGGCCGCGATGTCGGCCAACGTCGCCCGGACCTCTCCGTCGCCCAGCCGGGAACGGTGGTCGGTGATGCTGCCGATGACACTCAACGCCGCCACCGAGAGCACCCAACGCTGCCGTGATTGCAGTTTGGGCCGGAGTCTGATCAACGGCCGCTGCAGACGCCGGTTGACCAGCTTGACCTGCTCGGACAGGACTCTCTGGTCTTCGCCCTGCAGATAGCGGCCTTCCCACCGGTAAAGTCCCCCCGTTGTGCGGTTGACAATCGCGGTATCGATCAGCGAACCGATCAGTGCACGTAGCGTCTCCTCGGGATCGGCATCATCGGGCAGGTGATCGGCAAACTCCGTGGCGTCCACCAGCCGCTGCCCGAGTGCCAGGACCGCGGAGCGGAACAGGTCATATTTGCCGTGCGAATGCCGGTACAGCGCCGCCGCCGAGACCCCGACCCGCGCCGCAATGTTTTCCATGCTGACCGCGTGGTAGCCGAGCTCGCTGAATGCATCCGAAGCCGCCCGGGCGATCTGTGCCTTGCGATCTTTGGGGCGCCGCTTTACCGGCTTTGCGGAGGAACGGCTGGCCGGCGTCATAGAGATCACGGTAGCCGCAGTATGCGGGGCCGGGCGGACGCGTGGCTGACCAATTCGCGGACACGACCGCCACATCGCCGAGAATCCGGCTCGCCGCCGTCCTCCGGTCGGCCGAATGGCTTGGCATCGTGGCAAATCCGAAGCCCGATTGCTACCTTTGCGTCGTCGACGGCGACCCGCACGACGCATGAATCCGCTGGCCAACCGGGGACACCTCCCGCGTCCCGATGGATTCCACACTCTCCTTCGTGCGATGCGGCTTCGATGCCCTGCTGTTGAGCCAGCAGGCGAAGCCGCCCAGGACCAGGCCGACCGCGACACCGGCGTCCGGGCGCTGGCCGAGCATGAGCCACGACAGCACCCCGGCGACCGCGGGAATGACGGCGAACAGCATTGCCACCGCTGCCGCGCCGTGAGTATTGATGGCGCGGACGTAGAGGCTCACCGCCAGCGTCGCGTTCAACAACACCATGCCGGCGACCGCGAACACGGCCTGCCGGCCGTCGTGCACGGTGAAGGGCGTGAGCATTGCGAGCCCCGCGGCGGGAATCAGCCCGACCGCGTTCTGCAGTGCGCTCATCGTGCGAAAGTCGACACCGGCACAGAACCGTTGCTGGTAGACGCCGCCAGCCGAAAGCCCAAGCAACCCAACCCCAAGCAGCACGATGACCGGGTCGACCCCGTGGGTGGCCGCCAGCCTTCGCGCGCACGCGGCCAACACCGCGACGACACCGAAGCCGAGCGCGGCGATCCGGTGCGGACCCAGCGGCTCGCGCAGGAACACGGCGGCCAGGATCGCCGTGGCGACGGGGTTCATCGCGATCACCACCGCACACAGCACGGCCGGCGACCCGAGCTGGACGGCCTCGTAGAGGCAGCAGAACTGCACAGCTTGAATGAGCAGGCCGACCACCGCGACGTGGCCGAGCTGCGCTCCTCGCGGCCAGGGCGCCTTGGCCAGTACGGCCCATACCGCCAGAATCGTTGCGGCCAAACCGAATCGCAGCACCAACGCGGGCATGGGCGCCATGGCGGTCACGGCCAGCACGCCGATGGGATAGCCGAGCGCGTAGAAGAACGTTACCGCCGACGCGGTGGTCAGCGGCATCCGTGGCAGGTCCATGCGACCCATGCTGGCCCAGGCCGACCCCCGCGGTCCAACGATTATTGCTGATCGCGATTGATCACGTTGTCTTATCGGTGTGCGAGTTCTGTTATCGAAATACGTATGAGGGCCGTATCAATTGATCGAGATTGCTAATCGGACTATGGTGCGCCTATGGCCCAGGTGCTTGACATCGCGCCGCTGCGGAGCCTCGTCGCGGTCGCCGACTGCGGCGGGTTTCACCGCGCCGCCGCGGCGCTGCATCTGAGCCAGTCCGCGGTCAGCCAGCACCTCCGCAGAGTCGAGACCGTCGTCGGCCAGCCGCTGATCCAGCGCTCCGGCCGTGGCATCGTCTTCACCGAGACGGGCCTGAGGGCGCTGCGGCATGCCCGCGCGATATTGGCCGCGCACGACACAGCGCTCGACGACCTGGGCGCCACCGAACCAAAGCTCCTGACGATCGGGGCCACCGAGCACGGCGCGGACGTGATGCTGTCCGGACTGACCGGCGCGCTGCGCGATCGACTCCCCGACCGGCGGGTGCGCTTCCGGCTGGACCGCAACGTGTCCCTGGCCGACTCGATCGAACGCGGACTGGTCGACTTGGCGATCATGCTCGACGGGGCGGGCTTGGACCGCGCCAATGCCTCTGGACTGGTTCGGCTGCAATGGATTTCGGCGCGAACGTTGGCCGTTCCCGCACGAGAACCGCTGCCACTGGTGATCTTCTCCGAGCCGTGCACCTTGCGTGAGCCGGCCTTCGCCATCCTCGAAAGCCACGGTATTGCCTATGAAATCGCCGCCGAGTGCGGCGATCTTTCCGGGTTGTACGCGGCGGTGCGGTCGGGGCTCGGGGTGGCGCTGCTGCCGATGATCGGCAAGCTGCCCGACGGCCTGTGCCCGGCCGAGGGACTGCCGCCGGCCAATAACGCATCGGTTCTGGTTCGCGGCCGAGCAGGCATCGACCCGGACCTGCTGAGCACGGTCGACGGTGCAGTGCGTGACGTGCTGGCCGCCACGGACTAACCGCAGCTTTGCTGCGCCGCCTCCCAATACCGTATTTCCTTCTCTGTCAGGTGATTCGAGGTGCGGCATGGCGATGCAGGTAATCGAGGACGCCGCGGTTCGGTTGGTAGACGATGTCGCTGTCGTCATCGAGGTGGCTGAAGGCCGTCAAAATGCGACTGCTGTTGGTGTACCTGCCCGGGCATCCGGTGCACTCGTTCGACGGCGCCGACTGCCCGCCCAGCGTCGGACCCTGCTCGAAGGCCGTGGGCTCGAAACCTTGCGACAACCGCCGGCAGGCAGCCACCAGTCCGCCTGGTGGCGGTTCACAACGCGGCGGTAAGCCTCCATAACGCTGCGCGGTCCACAGACGCTGAGCGGTCGATCGGGCTGATCACCACGTCGGTGGCGCCCGCATCGCGATAACGGCGCAGCTGGCGCACGACACGTTCCTCGGGTCCGATGGCGGCGAGCTCGGTGACGCTGGCGAGTCCTTCCCTGGCGATTACGTTGCGATACGACGGGATGCTCTCGTAAAGGCTCAGCTGTTGCGCGGCGATGGCCCGGCCTCCCTCGACATCTTCGGACAACAGCACCGGAACGGCGGCGATGATGCGCGGCGCGGGACGACCCGCATCGGCCGCCGCCCTGGTGATCTCCGGCACGATGAATTCGCCGATCGTGCGGGGCCCGGCCAGATAGGGCAGTGTTCCGTCGGCAAGTTCGCCGGTGACCCGCAACGCCTTTGGGCCCATCGCGGCCACATACACCGGGATCGGCGTTCCACCGGCGACCTGCACCGGCCAGGTCGGACCTGCGCTGAGTTCGCTGCCGTGAAAGTCGACGCCGGCGGTGTTGAACACCGACCCGAGGATCGTCAGATGCTCCCGTAATCGGGTGATGGTGTTCGACCAGTCCATGCCGAATGCCTGGCGTTCGATCTGGCGGGCACCCAACCCAAGCCCGAGGCTGAAGTTGCCGTGCGCGGCGGCTTGTGCCGTCTGCGCCAACGAGGCGACGATCAGGGGGTGGCGCGGGTTGATCGGCACCACCGACGTGCCCACCCCCAGTCCGGGGACCGCAGCCCCGACGAGCGCCGCTAGCGTGATCGCGTCGTAGTTCTGCTGCTGAGGCAACCACACCTGGGTGACGCCGTGCCCGTAGGCTTCTCGGGCCTGGTCGATCACGTCGTCAACCAGGTTGGCAGCATCCGGGCGGGCCATGAGGATGATTCCGGTGGGCATACCGACAACCAACCGAGCCACCCGGCCGGTCATTCCGATCGCATCGCCGGGATCGAAAACTTGCACACGTGACGTCATACGCCCGACGAAGCGTTGACCGGTTTGAACACATATCGCTAATCTGCGCAAATGCCGGTGGAGGCTCTCCGGGACGACAAGCCGGTTCCGGCGGCCAGTCTGAGCCAGCGCCGCACGTTAAGGAGTTGTCGGCATGATTGATCCCTTCGCCCCGCTCGCCGGCAAAGTCGCCTACGTGACCGGGGCCGCCCGCGGCCAGGGCCGATCCCACTGCGTCCGACTGGCCCGGGCCGGCGCCGACATCGTCGCGATCGACGCGTGCGCGCCGGTCGCCGAACACAACGGCTATCCCCCCGCGCTCCCCGAGGACCTGGCCGAGACCGTCAGCCTGGTGGAGGGCGAGGGCCGCAAGATGCTCGTCGCCGAGGTGGACGTCCGCGACCTGGCCGGCCAGCAGCGGGTCGTGGCGAATGCGATCGAACAGTTCGGCCGACTCGACATCGTCGTCGCCAACGCCGGCGTGCTGAATTGGGGCCGGGTATGGGAGATTTCGCCCCAACAATGGCAGGAAACCATCGACACCAACCTCACCGGGCTGTGGAACACCATGAAATCCGTAGTGCCGCCGATGATCGCGGCTGGTAACGGCGGATCGATCATCAACATCAGTTCCGCGGCGGGGATCAAAGCCGTCCCGGGCTGCGGACATTACTGCGCAAGCAAATTCGGCGTCGTCGGGCTCACCAATTCGCTGGCCGTCGAGCTCGGCGAGTTCGGTATCCGCGTCAACTCGGTGCACCCGTACGGCACTGACACCCCGATGGGTAACGACCTGTCGATGTACCAGGTCTTCCAGGACCATCCGCAGTACATCCACAGCTTCTCGCCGGGCGCGCTGCCGACGGACTCACTGGCGGCGCCCGACCTGATCTCCGACATCGTGGTCTGGCTGGCCAGCGACGCGTCGTCCTTGGTCACCGCCGCCCAAATCCCAGCCGACAAGGGGTATTTGAAGATCTGACGTCCCGGCAGGCGGCTACTGCCCGCCTTTGCGGGCCAGATCGACGGCGTACTGACTCACGAAGGTGCCCGCGGCCGGGTCACCTTTGCCGCACGAGCCGTCGGATTCACCGGGACGTTTGATCCACAGGTAGGCGTCGGCGTGGGCGCCCGCGGTGGCCGCGGTGGGCGGCGTGCCCAGCGCCCGGCCGCTGGGGTTGCACCAGTTGAGCTCGGAGTCCGGCGCTGGGCCGGCGCCGTTGCGCGACGTGTCGATCACGTAGTGCGATCCATTTGTGAGCCCGGAAATCGCTTCCCCGTAGCCGATTTCGTCCTCGGTGGTGAAGAAGTTCGCGGTGTTGACGCTAAAACCGCGCGCGTGATCCACGCCCGCTTGCTTCAGCCTGCCTGCCATGTCCTCGGCGCTGTGCCAGCGCAGGTGACCGGCATCGACGTAGACGGCCGCGTTCGGATCCCGAGTCAGCGTGTCAACGGCGTAGCGGACCAGGTCGTAGCGCTCCTGGCGCTGATCGGCCGACAGGCAATCGGCCATCGCGAGTGCGTCGGGCTCGACGACAATCGCCACCCGCGAGGCACCCACACCGGATGCAATGCCGTCGATCCAGCCTCGGTAGTCGGCGCCCGAGCCCATTCCGCCCGCAGCGAAGCTGCCGCAGTCACGGTGTGGGATTCCATAGATCGCCAGGACGGGGATGGCGCCGGCAGCGTTCGCATCGCCAACGTACTTTCCGACCGTGCCAGCCGATGGGCCCGGAACGATCCAGTACGCCTGCGGTGTGTTGGCGATGGCGGTCAACTCGGGGCTCGGCGGGTCGGCGCTCTGGGCGGCGCGCATGGCTGCCGAATTGGGATTGACGTAGAACGGCGCTCCGGCCAACGGGTCGCCGTCACTGGCCAAGCGCACCGCCGGGGCGGAGCCGACATGCAGCGGGCCCAGCCAGGCGACGGCCGCAACGGTCAGGACGGGAGCAACACACCGCGCGAGGGCACTGGCAGCTGACGAGATCACGGTAGGAAAAGTAGTGCTTCGACGCGTTGATCGCGAATCGATGTCCATCGCGCGACGTTGTCGAGGTGCGCCGAAAAAATGGCAGCGGACCCCGACCCCTTTGACCCGGCGACCGAAGCGCTCGCGGCCTTCGGCAAGCAAGTCACCGCGGGTGGGCGGCATAAAATGGGTAACCTCGCATCGAGATGAAGCGTGACGAGCCGATGAGTCGGGTGGGGCTGCCGGCGGTTGTCCGGTCGCTGGTCTTCATATTGGCCGCGGTCCTGTTCCTCTTCGGCCTTACGGGTGGGATGTCCGTGGCGACCGGTGCTGCCGCGCCGGGGCCTCCGCAGGGTTGTGAGTCGCAGCAGGGGGCGCTCGATTCGGTCAATGCCGAGATCGCCCGCCACAACGCCCAGCCCCATGACTTCGTCGTGCCTAGGGAGCAGGCAGCCGCCGACGCTTACGATGCCGAAGCCGCCCAACTGAATGCTCGCGGCAGTCAGGCGCAAGCGAACCTCAACAATTGCGCCGCAGCCATAGCCAAATTGGCCGACCACGGAACGCTGCCCAGACCCTCCCAGGACAGGATCGACAAGATCAACGCCGCGAAGGCTGGCCTGCCGCCGGGTTATGCGCCGCCTGCGCCGCCGCCCAGGAATTCGCTCGGCGGGGTAGCGGTTGCTCCCCCGATGCAGCCAGTCTTCAAGCAGCTGCGTCAAAAGGGGCCTTGGCCCGATGATCTGATACTGCAGGGGCAGGCCAAACCGGGCGTCGGCACTCCCGACCCGGCGCGCAACGGCGCGCCGATACCGGGCATGGCGAGCGATCCCTCGCGGCCTGCGGTTGTCGTGGACCATATTGTTCCGATCGCTCAGCTGATGTACGTGCCCGGCTTCCTCAACCTGCCCGCCGAATACATGTACGTGGTGGCCAACTCACCACGAAATTTGCAGTGGCTGTCGGCCTATGCCAATGGCATGAAGAATTCGGACAGCATCGCCAGGATCGGTGACGCCGACCCCAAGTGGGTCCAGGAGCAGATACAACTGGAGAATGACACCCGCGCGACGTTGCAAGACCTGATCAACCAGTTGCTCACGACACTCCCGCCCAGCCGATGACAGTGGAAATTGCGGAAATCGAAACCATTCTCGGAAGTGTCGCGCACGCCGAGCCGGTCATCCTCGCCGAAATCGGACGCACCGCGGATGTGCCCGAACGCTGGCGGCCCATCGCGCAATCCGATGCGGCGGAAGCCCGGTGTGCGGCCGCAATGTCGCTGTGGAACAGCGACTTCCTGGAACTGGTGCCCACCTTCGCCCACGCATTCAAGACCGAACTCGCTGACGTCCGACTCGGCCACGTCATGGGGGAAGCGGTCCTGGTCTACGCCGTCGAGCATTACGATGCCGGCCGGCGGCACGTCGTCTGTTGGATCGGCTGGGACCCAGCGCTGTGCAAGACCACCGAATTGCGGTTCGCCGAAGCGATCCCCGATGCCGTGCGCCGCTTCTACCGCGAGGCGCACGCCGGCTTCGTCGGTCCCGACTGGATGTCCAACGGCCCCATTCAACCTCGGCACCTGCAGACCTACGCCGAATACCTGGGGTGCCCAGATGGACTACCGGAATCCAACTGGCCGCGAGACGCGGTAGACCCCACGCGCCTGCTGCTCCTGGCCACCACCGCGGACTCACACGTGTGCCTCTCACCTGACCTTCCCCCGGGGCAGGCCGTCACCGTCTACGGCGGGGTGCCCGAGGATCCAGAGGATTTCGGCACACTGCTTGATGAGACGATGACCGCCCAATTCGATGAAATCGCCTGAGCCCCAATATGACAACGCCCTATCACGGTAACCCGCACGGCGGAGCACCCTGGCCGCCGCAGCCGCCCTATGGGCCGCCACCCCTACCGCAACCGGTATATGGGGCGCCCCCACCGCTCCCCGGGCCGTGGGCCCCGCCCGCGGGCGGCTGGTGGGGGCCACCCCAGCCTGGGCCGCCGCGTCGGCGTAGAAAAGGCTGGTTGTATGCCGCGCTGGCGGTCATCGTGATCGCCGTCGGCGGCGGCATTGCGACCATCGCGGCGTACCACCACTACCACAACAGCGACCCCACCAAGATCAAGGCGTTGATCAACGCTTTCTCCGAATCGGTCAGCAAGGGTAATCCGCAAGAAATCGCCGGCCTCATGTGCCGCGAGGAAGCCGAGCCGTATCTGGATTCCGCAGCAGACCCGGGAGGCGAGGTGGCCAACGCGGCCAAACCAAAATTCAAGATCGGGGCTGTCGTGGTGCGCGGCAACGCGGCGTCTGCAAACCTCATGTTCCAGGACAACGAATCGCAGACGATGTACTTCCGCAAAGAAGAAGGCCGGTGGACTGTCTGTGCACCCGCGAAGGATCAGCTGTAGTGCCGACCCCTCGATGCGTTCCCGGCTTCGGCTGATAAGCCGCGAATCACCGGTTCAGGATCGGCCTGAGGTCGTCGAGGCGGTCGAATAGGTGCCAAATGTATCCCGATGATCCGTTCTCGCGATGCGGATGCAGATCGGCGATTTCCGGGTCGTTGCAATAGCTGTCGAACGCCTCTCGCGATTCCCATTCCACAAGTATCAGCACTTGCCGAGGCTCGATGTCGCCGACAACCGCATGCTGGAAGCTCCCGAGCGCGACGACGCGACCGCCGTGCTTCGCCACCTCGGCGGGTGACCGGCGTGAGTATGCGCGGTACTCGTCGGCGTCGGCGATATCGAAAAGGTTCAGGGCATAAACGGTCATGGTCGCAGACGTTACGGGGCCGGATAACGCGCCGGCAGGTGGCCGGTGCTCCACAGCGGCGTTACCGGCTGGATGTCGGCGCGTTAGGGTGCCTTGGTCGGCCGCCGCTAACCGGTCGATAGAAAAGTTGAGCAATTCATGACCGCAGCAGCAGAGAAGGCAACGCTCGAATCGCGCGTCGGCCACTACTACCGAGTCGACGACAGCTACCGGGTCGCCGCTGAGAAGGTGCGCGAGTATGCCCGCGCGGTGCAGGACTATCACCCCGCGCACTGGGATGCCGCGGCCGCCGCGAAGCTCGGATATTCGGGCCTGGTTGCGCCGCTGACGTTCACGTCGATCCCCGGCATGGTCGCCAACCGGCACCTGTTCGAATCGGTGGTCGTCGGTTACGACATGTACCTGCAGACCGAAGAAGTCTTCGAGCAGCATCGGCCGATCGTGGCCGGCGATGAACTGCACACTGACGTTGAGCTGTCATCGGTGCGCAGAATCGCGGGCAGGGATTTGATCACCGTGACCAACACCTTCACGGACTCGGCCGGCGAACGGGTGCACACCATGCACACCACCGTCGTCGGTGTCACCGCGGACGATGTCGATCCAGCGATGCTGAGTGCCGCGGAGAACGTCGTGATGCACGACGTGAATCTCGCCGGAATCGATACCTCCGAAGCCGCATACCGCAAAACGGAACGTCCCGAGGCCGACGTGCGGATAGCCCAAGGTGGCACGCAACGCGTCCCGGGCACGCTCTCCTTCGATGACCTGAAGGTCGGCGATGAGCTGCCGGTGCACCACGCCCGACTGTCGCGCGGCGACCTGGTGAACTATGCCGGCGTGGCCGGCGACGCCAACCCGCTGCACTGGGACGAGAACGTCGCCAAACTGGCGGGGCAGCCCGACGTGATCGCCCACGGCATGCTCACCATGGGTTTGGGTGCCGCGTTTGCCTCCGCATGGTCGGGCGACCCCGGTGCGGTTACCCGCTATGCAGTGCGCTTGTCGCAGCCCGCAATCGTGTCGGCCGCGGGCGGTGCAGACATCGAGTACAGCGGCCGGATTAAGTCGTTGGACCCGGCGGCCCGCGCCGGTGTGATCATCGTCGGCGCTAAATCAGGTGGCCGGAAGATCTTCGGTTTGGCGACGTTGAACATCCGCTTCCGCTGAATGGCCGCCCCGCGGCGCGGGGGGCAGCGACGAAGGCCACCACGTTGGGGTCCGGCGCGGTGCACGGGTGGCTTTAGCCGTGAGCGTGTACCGGGATAACGAGATTTGCTCTCCCGCAGTCGTTTCGACGAGATGGTGTACTCGAGTGACTGCGCGTCACCGCGCCATGTTGGAGAACCGCGACAAGTGCAGCTGGTGCGCGACCGTGACGGTCTTGGTCGGGCCGTTACGGTGTTTGGCGAGAATGAAATCCGCCTCTCCTCCGCGCGGATCGTCGCGCTCGAACGCGTCCGGGCGGTTCAACAGGATAACCATGTCGGCGTCCTGCTCCAGCGATCCCGACTCACGAAGGTCGGACAGCATCGGCTTCTTGTCGGTGCGCTGCTCGGGGCCGCGGTTGAGCTGGCTGATCGCGACAACGGGGACCTCGAGCTCCTTGGCCAACAGTTTGAGTTGGCGCGAGAATTCCGAGACTTCCAGCTGCCGCGACTCAACCTTCTTTCCCGACGACATCAGCTGCAGATAATCGACCACGACCAGACGCAAGTCGGCCTTCTGCTTCAGCCGGCGCGCCTTCGCCCGGATCTCCATCATCGTCAGGTTCGGCGAGTCATCGATATACAGTGGCGCCTCGCTGATCTCGCTCATCCGCCGTGCCAGCCGCGTCCAGTCGTCGTCGCTCATGCGCCCGGAACGCATATCGGAGAGTTTGATTTTCGCTTCCGCCGACAACAGCCGCATGACGATCTCGGACTTGCTCATCTCCAGCGAGAAAATAACGCTGGCCAACCGGTGCTTGATCGAGCAGGACCGCAAAAAATCCAGTCCAAGCGTGCTTTTGCCCACCCCGGGACGAGCCGCGACGATGATCATCTGCCCGGCATGCAGACCGTTGGTCACCTCGTCGAGTTCGGTGAATCCGGTCGGCACCCCACGCGCCACGCCGCCGTTGGAAGCGATGGCGTCGATCTCGTCCATCGTCGGCTGCAGCAGATCCTCCAGCGGGACGAAATCCTCCGTCGTGCGCCGATCGGCAACCTCGTAGATCTCCGCCTGCGCGCGATCGACGACCTCGGCCACGTCGGCGCCCTCGGCCCCGGCGTAGCCGTACTGCACGACGCGCGTGCCGGCCTCCACCAGCCGGCGCAGGAGCGCCTTCTCGGCCACGATGGTCGCGTAGTAGCCCGCGTTGGCGGCCGTGGGCACGGTCGAGATCAGGGTGTGCAGGTATGGCGCCCCGCCGATGCGGCGCAGCATCCCCCGGCGGTCCAGTTCGGCGGCTACCGTCACCGCGTCGGCCGGCTCGCCGCGGCCGTATAGGTCCAAGATGGCGTCGTAGACGTTCTGATGCGCGGGGCGATAGAAGTCGCCGGGCCGCAACCGTTCCAGCACATCGGCGATGGCGTCCTTGCTCAGCAGCATGCCGCCCAGCACCGCCTGCTCCGCCGCGAGATCCTGCGGTGGCTGACGGCCGAAGTCCTCACTGGGCGCCGACGAATCCATGCCCGACGCCAAGTCATCGACGACCGCCATGGATCCCTCCTCCCCTCCCACGCATCCGAACGTACATTCGAAAACCGCTCTCGTCAGCGTAAGTCAAGGAGCCGACACTTTCGCCCCACAGCACTCGCACGCCTCGCGCCGGGACGACGTTAGACGTTGCTAGCTAGTAGGTAAAAGGGCCGCTGTTCATGAACCTGTGCATCGTGTGTGCATATCCTTCGACACCTGTGTTGAGTGGGGTGTGGAGAACCTGTGTATGAACTCAAGGGGCTCTGACATCGGTGCTGTTAAGGGCCATGTAACGCGATGAAAATCGTGTGGACAAGAATCTCTACGGCGTGTCGTCGCAGGTTACTGCGCCGGGCGTGTTGGCTTTCGGCCATATTTTCGCAGCGTTACGGCAGGGTAAATAGGGTCCGCCGAACACCCCGTGGCGATAGTTCGCTAGGACGCGCGTCCGCGACCATCCGCCCTGACGCCAGGCGGCGTGACCGCAGCACAACTGAGCCCGGGGGGGGGCGCCGCAACGCCCCCCCCCGCGCCGGGCGAACTGGGGGGGGGGTGTAGGCGGGGGGGCCCAGAGCGCCCGGGCGGACGGGGACGGCGGCGGAGCGGGACGC